>NZ_LMPM01000001.1:2127895-2777194 GCF_001423845.1 Sphingomonas sp. Leaf357
GCCGGCAGGGTGACGATTTCGCCGTCCATCGTCTCGGCCGTCATCGCCAGCGGGACGACCTTGAACGGCTTCGTGCGGGCCAGCCGGTCGTCGAGGCCGTGGCGGCGCCATTCGTTCATCAGGAACCCCACGGTGCCGAGATTCATGCCATAGACCGGTACCGGCGGCTTGCGGCGTTCCAGCATTGCATGGAGCGTCTGAAGCATGAAACCGTCGCCACCCAACGCGACGATCAGATCGGCCTGCTCGACCGGCACCCAATCGTGCGCGTCGGCCAGCTCCTGCGCGGCCGCCTGGGCCGGCGGGGTGGGCGAGGCGACGAGCGCACGGCGTTGTTCGCTCATCCGCCGGTCACGCTCATATGGCGGGCGACGGCGGGGGCGGCGGCTTCGATGTCGAAATCGTGGCGCTCGGGCTTGGTGTGCATCGCGTCGTCGAGCGCCGCATCGAGTCCGGCCACGCCGTGTTCGCGCAGGACGGTCTTAAGATCGACCTGATCGTCATGACCGAGGCAGGTGTAGAGCAGGCCCTCGGTCGTCAGCCGCACGCGATTGCAGGTGCTGCAGAAATTGGCGGTCAGCGGCGAGATTAGGCCGAGCCGAGTATCCGTACCGTTGATCCGCCAATAGCGTGCCGGCCCGCCGCTGTTGTGCGTGTCGCGGACCAGCGGAAATTCGCTTTTTAGGTCGTCCATCACGGCGGTGAGCGGCAGGAAGCGATCGGTACGATCCTCGTCGATCGCGCCGAGCGGCATCGTTTCGATCAGCGTCAGGTCCAGTCCCTCGTCGCGGCACCAAGCCAGCATCGGCGCGATCTCGCGATCATTCTGGCCCTTCAGGGCGACCATGTTGATCTTGACGCGCAGGCCGGCGTCGCGAGCGGCGAAGATGCCCTGGATCACGCGCGCGACGTCGCCGTGGCGGGTGATGTGACGGAACAGGTCGGGATCGCGGGTGTCGAGGCTCACATTGATGCGACGCATGCCGGCATCCACCAGACCCTGCGCATGTTCGACGAGATGGTTGCCGTTGGTCGTCATCGTCAGTTCGTTCAGGCCGGCGCCGATGTGCCGGCCCAGGCGCTGAACGAGCTGATCGACATCGCGACGTACGAGCGGCTCCCCACCTGTGAGACGGATCTTCGTGATCCCGCGAGCGATGAAGCGTTCGGCGATGATCGCCATCTCGTCGAGGCTGAGCACCTGCGCGCGAGGCAGGAACGTCATGTGTTCCGCCATGCAATACCGGCAGCGCAGATCGCAGCGATCGGTCACCGAAATGCGCAGGTAGCTGATGGTGCGACCATAAGTGTCGATCAGGTTGGGCGCGCAGGTCATGAGCGAGAGCTAAGCCTTTGGTGGGGGTGGGACAAGAGTTGGATGACGAACGGGGGGCGGAAGACGCAGAGGGCCGCGGGACGGCTTGTTCTTCCTTTGTAAACGTCGGAGAGTGAAAGAAGGGGCCGAGGCTTTTTTGGGGCGGAAGGGACAGGGTTGACCGACACACATCCGACCCCACTCTATATCCTGTCGTTCCGCCAGCGCGACGAACTCGCCGCGCTCGCCGCGAATGCCGGTTGGCAGGTGGTTGCCGCACGCCGCGCGGAAGGCGCGGAGCGGCGTTTTCTGCACAGCGGATCGGCGGTCGCGGTGATCGATGCGCGCGGCGCGTTGCACGAAGGGCTGGCGGCGGCCGAGGCGCTGAACGGCGCGATCGGATCCAATGGCGGCGCGATGCTGGCGCTGGTGTCGCGCGGCGACATCGAGGCGATCGCGCGCTTCCACGATGCCGGCGCGACGCACTTCCTGGCCAGCCCGTTCAGCGAGACGGAATTCGTCCAGGCGCTGCGTTTCGCCGCGCGCCATGCCGAACGCATGGCGGGCGAATGGCGGGCTAGCGCGCCGGCCGATCCGCTCGGCTGGCGCTTCGATCTGCGCGGCGGCACGATGCAGTTGACCCCGGGCTTCGCGCGATTGCTGGAGGTGGCGGAGGATGCGCCGCCGCGCGTGATGCTCCGCACGCTCGACCGGTCCGAGCGGCGGGCCGCGTTTCTCGCGCTCCGGCGGCTGGCGGACGAACGCGCGGCGACCGCCTTCGCGCACGACATCGGCGGGATCGGGCGCGTCGTGCAGCATCTGCAGCACGATCGGAAGGCGCAGCGCATCGACGCGCTGGTCGAGCCGTTGGGCAGCGCGCCGGATTCGAGCGCGGCGATGCGCGAGGCGCTGGCCGGCGCGCGCGATGCCGGGGGCGCACGGCGCTGGGTCGAGCGGCGTCTGGCGGCGGGCGGGCCGCTGGCGGTGGTGCTGGTGGCGCTGAACCGGTTCGAGGTGGTCAACACCGCCTATGGTCGCGCGGCGGGCGATGCCCTGCTGCGCGGCGCGCACCGGCGGATCGAGGAGGCGGTGCGCGAGACGCTGGAGAAAGGCGCGCTGATCGCGCGGATGGGCGGGTCCGAATTCCTGATCGCCACCGATGCAGCGCGGGCGCGGATCGACCTTGCGGTGGAGCGGATCGCCGGCGCGCTGGCCAAGCCGTTCGTGGTGGGGGATTCGATCGCCGTCCTCGGATGCCGGATCGGCATGGCGGAACGCGGCGACGCGGAAAATGCTGCGACTTTGCTGCGCCGCGCGAGCGAAGCCCTGGCCGATGCCAAGGCCTCCGACAGCGCGACGCTGCGCGTGGCCGATGCAGGCGAGGAGGATGCACCGGTCGATCGGCTGGCCGGCGAACTCGGGCCGGCGATCGATCATGGCGAGATCGATATCGTGTTCCAGCCGCAGGTGTCGATGGCCGATGGCGTGATCGTCGGGGTCGAGGCGCTGGCGCGCTGGGAACATGCGGTGCTGGGCACGATCGGCGCCGACCTGCTGTTCGCCGCCGCGGCGCGGGCCGATCTGGAAATCGCGTTGTCCGACCATATCCAGCGGATCGTACTGGACCGGGCGGCGGCATGGCCGGCGGTGCTCTCCAGGCTGCGCTTGTCGCTCAACCTGACGGCGGGGGATATCGCCCGGCCCGGCTTTGCCGACCTGTTCCTCGACCGGATCGACCAGAGCGGCTTCCCGCGCGGGCGGCTGACGCTCGAGATCACCGAGAGCGGGCTGATCGAGGATCTGAGCGTCGCCTCCGCGCTGCTGACGGTATTCCGCCAGGCGGGATGCCGCATCGCGATCGACGATTTCGGGACGGGCTATTCGAGCCTCGCCTATCTCAAATCATTGCCGCTCGACTATCTCAAGATCGACAAGAAGCTGGCGCAGGACATCACCGGGACGGCGCGCGACCGCGTGGTGGTGCGCGGCGTGATCGACATGGCGCGTTCGCTCGGCCTGTCGGTGATCGCGGAAGGGGTGGAGACCGAGGAGCAGCTGGAACTGCTGGCGAAGGAAGGGTGCCAATATTATCAGGGCTTCCTGTGTTCGGAGGCGGTGTCCAGCGTCGCGCTGGCGGCGATGATGGAGACGCGGGCATGATGGGAATCGCTATCTCGATGGCGGCGGCTGCGGCGACGCCGGCCACCACCGCGCAGGTGCAGGTTCTGGCGGCGATGCAGGACAGCGCGGCGGGTTGGAATTCGGGCGACCTCGACCGATTCATGCGCGTGTATTCGGACGCGCCGGATACCAGTTTCGTGGCCAAGGATGGGGTGATCACGGGCAAGCCGGCGATCGCGAAGCGCTATGCCCCGCGCTTCACGCCGGAAGGCGCGGCGAAGCGGGGTGTTCTATCGTTCGAGACGTTGCGCTTCACGCTGATCGATGCGCGGCATGCGCTGCTGGTGGCGCGCTATCGGCTGAAAATCGCGGGTGCAGCGGACCAGACGGGGCCGACGACGTTGCTGTTCGTGAAGGAGCGCGGCGGGTGGCGAATCTCGGCCGACCATAGTTCTTAAGTTTCGGTCACTCACCCACCGTTCGCCCTGAGCTTGTCGAAGGGCCGTCTTCTCCCCGCGAAGCAAGAAGAACGGTGCTTCGACAGGCTCAGCACGAACGGGGGAGTGGGCTTCACCAAATTCGCACGCGATCCGCCGGGGCCAGATACTGCTTGTCGCCCGGCTTCACGTCGAACGCCTTGTACCAGGCATCGGCGTTGCGCAGCGGGTTGATCGCCCGGATCTGGCCGGGGGAGTGCGGATCGCTGACCAGCTGCTGGCGCAGCGCCTCGTTGCGGAACAAAGTGCGCCAGACCTGGCCCCAGCCGAGGAAGAAGCGCTGGTCGCCGGTATAGCCGTCGATCACCGGCGCCTTCTTGCCACCGAGCGAATTGTGATACGCGTCGAGCGAGATCAGCACGCCGCCAAGGTCGCCGATATTCTCGCCCATCGAGGCGCGGCCGTTGATGTGGACGCCGGGCAGGCCATCGAAGCTGTACGCTTCATATTGCGCGCCCAGCTTCACGGCCTGAACCTCGAATTTGGCGGCATCCTCCGCCGTCCACCAGTCGCGCAGCACGCCCTTGCCGTCGGACTTGCGGCCCTGATCGTCGAAGCCGTGGCTGATCTCGTGCCCGATCACGCCGCCGATGCCGCCGTAATTGACCGCGTCGTCCGCCTTCGGATCGAAGAAGGGCGGTTGCAGGATCGCCGCGGGAAAGACGATCTCGTTCTTCACCGAGTTGTAATACGCGTTCACCGTCTGCGGGGTCATGCCCCATTCGGCCTTGTCGACCGGCTTGCCCAGGCGGACCCGGCGATATTCATATTCGAACCGGCCGGAGCGCTCGGCATTGCCGACCACATCACCGGGCCGGATCTCCAGCGCGGTGTAATCGCGCCACGTGTCGGGGTAGCCGATCTTGACGTTGAAGTTGGCGAGCTTGGCCAGCGCTTCCTGCTTGGTCGCGGCCCCCATCCACGGCAGGTTCTTGATCCGCCCGCCCAACGCGACGCGCAGATTGCCGACAAGGGCGTCCATCTTCGCCTTGGAGGCTGGCGGGAAGTACAGGGCTACGTAATCGCGCCCGATCGCCTCGCCCAGCGCGCGCTCCGAAAAGGCGACCCCGCGCTTCCAGCGTTCGCGCTGCTGCGGCTGGCCGTTAAGAAATTTCGAGCGGAAGTCGAAATTCGCATCGACGAAGCGCTTCGACAGCATCGGCGCGATGTCGTCGGCAGTGCGGAATGCTTCCCACGCCTTCAGCGTATCGAGATCGGTGGTGGCGAAGATCTCGGCGATCTTGGGAATGGCGGTGTTCTGCGCCACGATCACCTTTTCCGCATTGCTGAGGCCGGTCGCGGTCCAGAACGTCGCCCAGGGGAAGCCGGGAGCCTGGGCCTGCAATTCGGCGAGCGTCATGAGGTTGTAGGTCTTGTCCCGGTCACGGCTCTGCGCGCGGGTCCAATGGGCCTGCGCGATCTTCGTTTCCATCGCGATGATCTTCGCGGCGGCCGCCTGGGGGTCGGCCCAACCGGACATGCCGAGCAATTGCGCGACATATTGTTGGTAGCGCTCGACCTGCGGCTTGAACTTAGCGTCGAGATAAAGATCGCGGTCGCCCAGGCCGAGGCCCGACTGGCGCAGATACAATGCATAGACGTCCGGGTTCTTGGCGTCATCGCTGACGCCGGAGCCGAAGAAGCTGGCACCGAAGCCGCCCATCGACTGGCCCATCAGTCTGGCGATGTCGTCCCTCGAGGCGGCGGCCTTGACCGCGGCGAGGCGCTGAGTGAGCGGCGTGGCATCGGCTTTCTCGATCGCGGCTTCGTCCATGAAACCGCGATAGAGCATGGCGATCTTCGTACGGTCGGGCTGGCTCGTGTCGCCGGGCCGATAGCCCTCGATCAGCTTGCGCAGCCGCGCTTCCGACACATCGCGCAGCACCGCGAAGGCACCGTAGGACGAGCGATCGGCAGGGATCTTGGTGTTCTTCGCCCAGGTGCCGTTGACATATTCGAACCAGTCGTCGCCGGGCTTGACGCTCTTGTCCATGCCGGCGAGGTCGAAACCCCAGGGGCCGTAGCTGGCGGCGGCATCGGCGCCCGCACGAGCACCCGAATCTTGCGGCACGATCGACTGGATCGTGCAGCCGTCATCGAGGCAGGCGTGCTGGTCCTGCGCCAGAGCGGGCATCGCCGCGCCGAGCGCGATGATGGATGCGGCGAATGCTAACGTCTTGATCACAGGCGACTCTCCGGGGGAAGATGTACGCAGCCCGGAATCGGGCGCTGCGCCGATGTTGCATGAACACGCGGTCGTCCGCAATCAGGCCGCGGCCTTGGCCAGCCCCTTCGACAGTTGCAGCGCGCCGTTGAGCCGCGATTTGGGGTCGCCCCAGATGCGGTTGACGACCAACTTGCTGTCGGGACGCAGCTTCGCCACGCCGTTCAGCTTATCGACCCAGGCGAGCAGCCCCGGAATGTTGGGTGGCGTATCGTCGTGGAAGGTGACGAGCGCGCCTTTAGGACCGATGTCGATCTTCGCGACGCACGCTTTCTTCGCGTTCAGCTTGATCTCGATGACGCGGACGAGGTTCTCGGTCGCGTCGGGCAGCGGGCCGAAGCGGTCGATCATCTCGGCGGCGAACGCCTCCAGGCCGTCCTGGTCGTCCACGTCGTTGAGGCGACGGTACAGACCCATGCGCAGATCGAGATCGGGAACATAGTCTTCCGGGATGAGGATCGGCGCGTCGACGGTGATCTGCGGGCTGAAATCCTTCGGACGCAGCTTCTGGCCGCCGGCCTTGGCGTCCATGATCGCCTCCTCCAGCATCGACTGGTAGAGTTCGTAGCCGACTTCCTTGATATGACCGGACTGCTCGTCGCCGAGCAGGTTGCCGGCACCGCGAATGTCGAGATCGTGGCTGGCGAGCTGGAACCCCGCGCCGAGGCTGTCGAGATCGGAGAGCACCTTCAGCCGCTTTTCCGCCGTCTCGGTGACGATGCGGTTGGGCGGGGTGGTCATATAGGCGTAGGCGCGCGTCTTGGCGCGGCCGACGCGGCCACGCAGCTGATAGAGTTGCGCCAGCCCGAAGCGGTCGGCGCGGTGAATGATCATCGTGTTGGCGCTGGGAATGTCGAGGCCGGATTCGACGATGGTGGTGGAGACCAGCACCTCGAACTTCTTGTCGTAGAAGGCGGACATGCGCTCCTCGACCTCGGTGGCGGACATCTGGCCGTGCGCGACGACGGCGCGGACCTCCGGCACGTGATCGCGCATGAACTGCTCGATCTCGGGAATGTCGGCGACGCGCGGGGTGACGAAGAAGCTCTGCCCGCCACGATAATGTTCGCGCAGCAACGCCTCGCGCAGGACGACAGGATCCCACGGCATGATGTAGGTGCGGACCGCAAGGCGATCGACCGGCGGGGTCTGGATGACCGAAAGTTCGCGCAGACCCGACATCGCCATTTGCAGCGTGCGCGGAATCGGCGTTGCGGTGAGCGTGAGAACATGGACGTCGGTCTTGAGCGCCTTCAGCCGTTCCTTATGAGTCACGCCGAAGCGCTGTTCCTCATCGACCACCACGAGGCCGAGGCGCTTGAACTCGATGCCCTTGGCGAGGATCGCGTGCGTGCCGATGACGACGTCGATCGTGCCTGCGGCCAGGCCTTCCTTGGTCGCCTTGGTTTCCGTTGTGCCCACCAAACGCGAAAGGCGGCCGACATTGATCGGGAAGCCTTCGAAACGCGCGGCAAAATTGTTGAAATGTTGGCGCGCGAGCAGCGTGGTCGGGCAGACGACGGCGACCTGCATGCCGGCCATCGCCGCGGCGAACGCGGCGCGCAGCGCGACCTCGGTCTTGCCGAAGCCGACGTCCCCGACGACGAGCCGGTCCATCGGCGTACCCTTCGACAGGTCTCCGAGAACGTCGTTGATCGCGCGATCCTGATCGTCGGTTTCCTGATAGGGAAAGCGATCGACGAACTGGGTGTAGCCGTGGTCGATCTCGATCACGTCGGCGGGGCGAAGCGCGCGTTCGGCGGCGGTGGCGATGAGCTCGCCCGCGATTTCGCGGATGCGCTCCTTCATCTTCGACTTGCGACGCTGCCACGCCTCGCCGCCGAGCTTGTCGAGCGACGCGCCCTCGCTGTCGGAGCCATAGCGCGACAGGACTTCGAGATTCTCGACCGGGACGAACAATTTGTCGCCGCCGGCATAGCTTAGCGCGACGCAATCGTGCGGGCTCTGGCCGACGGGGATCGAGGTCAGCCCTTCGTACCGACCGATGCCGTGATCGACATGGACGACGAGGTCGCCCGGCGTGAGCATCGCCAGTTCGGCAAGAAAGGCGTCGGCGGATTTCTTGCGCTTCTTGCGGCGGACGAGCCGGTCGCCGAGCATGTCCTGCTCGGTGAGCAGCGCGACGTCGGGCGCGGTGAAGCCATGATCGAGCTGCAGTACGAGGAGGGCGACACTGCTGGCGGCGATGCCTTGGGCTTCCTGCCACGTATCGACCTTGTTCGCGCTCTTGAGGCCGTGATCGGCCAGAAGCGACGAAAGCCGCTCGCGCGCGCCGACCGAATAGCTGGCGAGGATGACCTTCCGGCCGCCTTTCCGCAGCGCCGCGATATGCTCGACCACCGCCTCGTAGACGTTGACGCCGGATGAGCGCTCGGCACCGAAATCGCGCGGGCCGTCGACGTTGAAGTCGAGGACGGTCGCCGATTCCGGTTCGTGGAACTGGGCGGTCTGGTGCGCCGGGCAGGCATTGGCGCGCTCGGCGAATTCCTTGGCGGTGAGGTACAGAGCGTCGGCGGGGAGCGGGCGGTAGCTGCCCGGATCGCTGCGTTGCGCGGCGACCCGGTTGCCGTGATAATCGGTGATCGCCTCGAAGCGCTGCTCGGCCGCCGCAATCACCCCGTCCTCGCGCAACACGACCGCGCCGTCGCCCAGATGATCGAACAGCGTCGCCATCTTCTCTTCGAACAGCGGCAGCCAATGTTCCATGCCGGCGAGACGCCGGCCTTCGCTGATCGCCTGATACAGCGGATCGCCCGTCGCGGTCGCGCCGAAGCGTTCGCGGTAGCGGCTGCGGAAGCGCTTGATGCTGTCCTCATCGAGCAGCGTTTCGGACGCCGGGAGCAAGGTGAAGCCCTCGACCCGGCCGGTCGTGCGCTGGTCCTGTGGATCGAAGGTGCGGACGGATTCGATCTCGTCGCCGAAAAAATCGAGCCGCAACGCCTGGTCGCGCCCACTCGGGAACAGATCGACCAGCCCGCCGCGCACGGCGAACTCGCCGGAATCGGTGACCGTCTCGACGCGGACATAGCCGTTCGCTTGCAGCATCGACGCCAGCCGGTCGCGATCGATCCGCGTCTTCGGGGCGAGCGTGGTGACGAGCTGGCGGATGCGGAACGGCGTCAGCGTACGCTGCGCGGCGGCGTTGGCGGTGGTGACGAGGAGCTGCGGGCCCTTGGTCGGCTGCTGCAGGCGGTGGAGCGTCGCCATGCGTTCGGCCATGACGCCCAAGGTCGGGCTGGCACGATCGTAGGGCAGGCAATCCCAGGCCGGGAAGGTGAGCACCTCGAGTTCGGGCGCGAAGACCTGCGCGGTCGCCGCGATCGCCCGCATCGCGGCCTCGTCCGGCGCGATGAACACCGCGCGGGTCGGCGCGGCGCGGGCGAGATCGGCGAGCAGCCATGGCTCGAACCCCGTCGGCACGCCGGACAGGGTGAGGGGGGATTTGGCGGCGAGGATTTTTTTGAGGTCGGGCATCAGGTTTCCGTATTCGTCACCCCGGACTTGTTCCGGGGTCCACCGTGCAACAACGAACGCGGTGCGAGAGGATGAGTGGACCGCGGAACACGTCCGGGGTGACGGCCCGCGCTACTCGGGCACCTTCACGTAATTCAGCAGCTTCAGCGCCGCCATGATCGATCCCTCGTACCGCGCGGGGCAAGCCTCGATCCCGATCGCCCAGGCCATGATATCCACATCCTGTTCCTCCAGCAGATCCTCGAACACCTGCATCTCGGCTTCGTCCCACGAACGGCCGTGCGCATCGAAGAAGCCACCGATCAGCAGGTCCGCTTCCTTCACGCCGCGATGATGAGCGCGGAAGTGCAGGCGTTTCAGGCGTATCTCGCGGTCCATTCTCTTCCCAACGGCAATTGCCCGGCGGGCGCTGGCGGCGCACGTCGGGGGACTGTAGAGATGTCAGATAGTCATGCGACCCGATATCCTCAATCCATTGTTCGCCGAAGTCACGGCACTTAAGGGCATCGGTCCCGGTCTCGCCAAGCCGCTGGAGCGGCTCGGGCTGGAACGGATCGTCGATGTCGCGTTCCATCTGCCGACCGGGTGGATCGATCGGGTGCCGCGGCTGACGCTCGACATGGCCGATGCCGGGCGCACGATCGCAATCACGCTGACCGCGCAAAGCTATCGTTCCGGCAACGGGCGCGGGCCGACGCGGGTGCAGGCGACGGATGCGGCGGGCAATCATGTCAGCCTCGTCTATTTCGGCGGGCATCCCGGCTGGGCGAAGAAGTTGGCGCCCTTGGGGGAGGCGCGGCGCGTCTCGGGGCGGCTGGAGATGTACGGGCAGGAATTGCAGATCGTGCATCCCGATTACTGCCTGCCGCTGGAAGAAGCGCCGGATGCCGGGGAGCGCGAGGCGATCTACCCGCTGTCGGAGGGGATCACGTCGCGGCGCATGGGGCAGCTGACCGCGCAGGCGATCGAGCGTGCGCCGGAACTGCCGGAGTGGATCGAGCCGGGCCTGCTGGCGAAACGCGACTGGCCGGCGTGGCGCGAGGCGCTGGCGCGGGTTCATGCCGATCCCTCCGATGGCAAGGCCAAGGAGCGGCTGGCCTATGACGAGGTGTTCGCCAACCAGCTGGCGCTGAGCCTGGTGCGGCAATCGTCGCGGGCGCGGCGGGGGCGGGCGCTGCAGGGCGACGGGCGGCTGCGCGATGCGCTGAAACTGCCGTACGAATTGACCGGCGCGCAGGCGCGGACGGTGCGCGAGATCGAGGGCGATCTCGCGCAGCAGCAGCCGATGCTCCGCTTGCTGCAGGGCGATGTCGGGTCGGGCAAGACCTTGGTCGCGGCGATGGCGTTGCTGATCGCGGTCGAGGCAGGCGCACAGGGCGCGTTGCTGGCACCGACCGAAATCCTCGCGCGGCAGCATTACGAGACGTTGCGGCGGCAACTGGCGGGGCTGGGCGTCGAGGTCGCGATCCTCACCGGTCGCGACAAGGGCAAGGTGCGAGAGGCGACGTTGATGGGCCTGGCGGCGGGGACGATCGATATCCTGATCGGCACGCATGCGATCTTCCAGGAGGCGGTGTCGTACAAAGACCTCGGGCTGGTCGTGGTGGACGAGCAGCACCGTTTCGGCGTGGCGCAGCGGATGATGCTGCAGGCGAAGGCGAAGGCGGTGCCGCACCTGCTGGCGATGACCGCGACGCCGATCCCGCGCACGCTCACGCTGGCCAATTACGGCGAGATGGACGTCAGCCAGCTGGACGAGATGCCGCCGGGTCGTCAGCCGATCGAGACCCGGGTGATTTCCGAGGACCGTCTGGCCGATGTGGTCGATGCGCTGGCACGGCATCTGTCGGATGGTGGGCAAGCCTATTGGGTGTGCCCGCTGGTGGAGGAAAGCGCCAAGAGCGATCTCGCGGCGGCCGAGGCGCGGGCGGAGACACTCCGGGCGCGGTTCGGCGATCGCGTGGGACTGGTCCATGGACGGATGAAGGGGCCGGAAAAGGATGCGGTAATGGCCGACTTTTCCGGGGCCCGCACCGGCGTGCTGGTGGCGACGACGGTGATCGAGGTCGGCGTTGACGTGCCGAATGCGACGTTGATCGTGATCGAGGCGGCGGACCGCTTCGGCCTCGCGCAGTTGCACCAGTTGCGTGGGCGCGTCGGGCGGGGCGGGGGGAAGTCGAACTGCCTGCTGATTCGCGGCAACGCGCTGGGGGAGACGTCTCGCGCGCGGCTGGCCCTGATGCGCGAGACGAACGACGGGTTCCGCATCGCCGAGGAGGATCTGCGACTGCGCGGCGCGGGCGAATTGCTCGGGACGAAGCAATCGGGCGAGGCGGCGTTTCGCATCGCGACGCCCGAGATGCTGAGCGACCTGCTGCCGATCGCCACCGACGATGCGCGCCTGCTGATCGATCGCGACGGTGGCCTGAGCGGCGAACGGGGGCAGGCGGCGCGGACGGCCTTGTATCTGTTCGAGCGCGATGCCGGGGTGGCGTTGCTGCGCTCTGGCTGATTCGACCCTCTCCGTTCCGGGGAGGATTAAGGACTAGCGACCCTTCACCAGCACAGAGAGCAATTCGTAATATTCCGCCACGCCGATCGCGCTGTCCAGTTCGCAGCCGATCCGGCCGAGATGCGACCAGCGCACTTCCGCGACGACCACGCCCACCACCGGCAGGGTGACGCGCAGGCGGGCGCCGACCGGCAGATCGTGATCGTAGCGCGCCATCAGTCCCTGCGCGGAGATGTTGACCACGAGCAGCGACAGAGCGCGCGCATCCGGACCGAAGGCGCGGGCGCGATAATGGACTTCGTCGCGTGGTGCGACGCGGCTGTCGGCGTAGGCGGCATTGCCCATGGCCATGGTCTTTGATCCCCCAAATGATCGTGGGACCAACGCTATGGTCCGGGGCGTAAAGCAGATCGAAATGAACCTGCTTAACGATTTCGACCACGCAGAAAATTGCGTAAAATGAGGCAGATCGACCCGTTCTGGGTGCGATAGCGGATCAGCCGGTGACGAGCAGGCCGTGATTCTTCTTGCCCGCCGCGATCGCCACGGGATCCGTGCCGACCGCGATTGTCATCGCCTCGTCGGTGACCTTCTCGCCCGCTACGCGCGCGCCACCGCCCTGGATCAGCCGGCGCGCCTCGCCCTTGGACTTGGCGAAACCGAGGCCGACCAGCGCATCGACCACGCCGATGCTGCCCGAGACCACGAAGCTGGGCAGCGAACCGCCGACCGAGCCTTCCTCGAACGTGCGCCGCGCGGTCTCGGCGGCCTCGTCCGCCGCGTCTTGGCCGCGGCACATCGCGGTGGCGGCATTGGCGAGGATTTTCTTGGCCTCGTTGATGCCCGCGCCCTCGAGCGCCTCCAACTGCGCGATCTCGTCGAGCGGCAGATCGGTGAACAGGCGCAGGAAGCGGCCGACGTCGCGATCATCGGTGTTGCGCCAGAATTGCCAGTAATCGAAATGCGGCAACTGGTCTTCGTGCAGCCATACCGCGCCCGACATCGTCTTGCCCATCTTGCCGCCGTCCGCGGTGGTAATCAGCGGCGTGGTGATGCCGTAGACTTCGGTGCCGTCCATGCGCCGCGACAATTCGATGCCGTTGACGATGTTGCCCCATTGATCGCTGCCGCCCATCTGCAGGCGGCATCCCGCACGGCGCGACAATTCCAGGAAATCATAGGCCTGGAGGATCATGTAGTTGAATTCTAGGAAGCTGAGCGATTGCTCGCGATCGAGCCGCAGCTTCACGCTGTCGAAGCTGAGCATACGATTGACGCTGAAATGCTGCCCGACATCGCGCAGGAACGGGATATATTCGAGCGCGTCGAGCCATTCGGCATTGTCGAGCAGCACCGCGTCGGTCGGGCCGTCGCCGAAGGTGAGGAACCGTTCGAAGATACGCTTGATCGAGGTGACATTGGCCTGAATGCCATCGTGCGCGAGGAGTTTGCGCGCTTCGTCCTTGAAGCTAGGATCGCCGATCTTGCCGGTGCCGCCGCCCATCAGGACGATTGGCTTGTGCCCTGTCTGCTGCAGGCGGCGCAGAAGCATGATCTGCACCAGGCTGCCGACGTGGAGCGAGGGGGCGGTGGGATCGAAGCCGATATAGCCGGGCACGACCTGAGTGTTGGCAAGCTTGTCGAGCGCCGCCGCGTCGGTGGTCTGGTGGATATAGCCGCGCTCGGCGAGGGTGCGCAGGAGGGGGGAGGTGTGCTCGGTCATGATGCGGTGGCGCTTAGCGGGTTTTTGCCGCGATCGAAACTATAGTGTCGGCAATTGCGCGACCGGGTTTACCGGCGTCCGTCCCTTGCGCATCTCGAAATGCACTTCGGGGCGATCCGCGAAGCCCGAATCCCCCGACAGCGCGATCGTCTGGCCGCGCTTCACCGCCTGGCCGCGCTGGACGAGCAGGCGGCTGGCATGGCCGTAGACGGTGGTCCAGCCGTCGCCGTGCTTGACGATCACCAGCCCGCCGAGCGCCGCGATCTCGTCGCCGGCATAGGCGACCACGCCATCGGCGGCGGCCTTAATCGGCGTGCCGATCGCGGTGGCGATCTTGATACCGTTGTTCTTTTCGCCGCTGGCACCGGGGCCGAACTTGCCGACGACGCGCCCCTGTACCGGCCAGATGAAGGCACCGCGCAGCCGCTCCGGCTCCTTGAACGGCGTGGTCGGTGCGAGCACGCGGGCGGGCGATTTGGTCGGTGCGGCGGGGCGCTCGGTCGCGGCGATGGCCGGGCTGCTGCCAGTGACGAGATCGTCGACGTCGAGCCTAAAGGCGGCGGCGCGCTCCTCGATGCTGCTGCGGCCAGGCGCATTGCCCGGAATGACGATGCGCGACCCGACGCGCAGCACGAACGGCGGGGCAAGTTCGTTGGCGGTGACGATGCGCGACCAATCGATGCCGTAGGCGCGGGAGATGGCGATGCCGGTCTGACCCTGGCGGACAAGGTGATAGCGGCCGCCCGGGATCGTCAGCCGCTGGCCGGCGCGGATCGCATAAGGGGGCGGCAGCGCGTTGGCGCGGGCGATCGCCTCCGATCCCGCGCCGCTGCGGTCCGCGATGGCGCGCAGCGTGTCGCCGGGGCGGACGGTATAGCTGCCGCTTGGGATCGTCTGCGCATCGGGGGTGACGGGGCGGGATTGCCAGGCTGGCGGAGGGCTGGGCAATTGCCGTACGCTTTTGCCGGCATCGAAGGGATCGGCGCGGCGCGGTTCATAACGATCGACCTGAGGATCGCTCTCGGCGCGGGGCCCAGGGCCCGGCGGCGCATGGCGATCGTATGAGGCCGGGCGCTCACTGCTGGGGATGCAGCCCCCGAGCGCGACACCGAGTGTGGCGGTGGCGATCAGTGCCGCGATCCGTCCGCCCATGGTTTCGCTCCCGCTATCGATACGCCGCGTTCAGCATATCGACCGATTCGTAATGTGTCAGGTCGAGATGCAACGGGGTGACCGCGACATAGCCGTCGGCGACCGCCTCGAGATCGGTGGCGTGTGCCGGGGTCTGGATCACCGGCCCCAACGAGAACCAGTGATATTCGTAGCCGCGCGGATCGCGGCGGGTGTCGACCTGCAGGCGCCCGTAATCGCGCAGGCCCTGATGCGCGACGCGGATGCCCTTCACCTGCGACGCCGGCACGGCGGGGAAGTTGATGTTGACGAGCGTACGCGGGGCGAGCGGTGCGTCGATCAGCGGTGCCAGCATGCGCCGGCCCCAGGCAGTGGCGGCCTCGAACGGGACGGTGTCGCCCATGCCTTCGCGGGCATAGGCCTGGCTCAGCGCGATCGAGCGAACGCCGGCCAGCGCGCCCTCCATCGCGGCGGAGACGGTGCCCGAATAGGTCACGTCCTCGGCGAGATTGGCACCGCGATTGACGCCCGACAGGATCAGGTCGGGCGGCGAATCCCGCATGATGCGGGCCAGTGCCATCATCACCGCATCGGTCGGCGTGCCGGCGACGGCATAGCGCTTGTCGGCGTGGCGGCGGATGCGGATCGGGCGGCTGAGGGTGAGCGAATGGCCCGCGCCGGATTGCTCCTCGGCCGGCGCGACGACCCAGATATCGTCGGAGAAGTGCGCGGCGATCTCCTCCAGTACCTTGAGGCCGGGGGCATGATAGCCGTCGTCATTGGTGATCAGGATGCGCATGAATTTCGGGATCCGCGATCAATCTAGAAGCCGCCCGTCCTGAGCTTGTCGGAGGACTGCTTTCTTTTCGAATGTCGAGAAGAAGGGCAGTGCTTCGGCAGGCTCAGCACGGACGGGATGGGGGGCGGTGCCGATCACGCCGGCTCCAGCCGGTTCAGCCCCTTGAGATACGGCTGCAACACATCGGGGATCGCGACCGACCCATCCTGCTGCTGATAATTCTCGACCACCGCGACCAACGTTCGCCCGACGGCCAAGCCGGAGCCGTTCAGCGTATGGACGAAGCGGGTCGCTTTCTCGCCTTCGGGGCGATAGCGGGCGTTCATGCGGCGGGCCTGGAAATCGGTACAGGTCGAGCAGCTGGAAATCTCGCGATACTGATTCTGGCCGGGCAGCCAGACTTCGAGATCGTAGGTGCGCGCGGCGGTGAAGCCCATGTCGCCGGTGCACAGCTTCATCCGGCGGAAGGGCAGGCCGAGTGCGTCGAGCAGGCCTTCGGCGCACGCGGTCATGCGCTCATGCTCGGCCTCGGACGCGTCGGGGGTGACGATAGAGACCATCTCGACTTTCTCGAACTGGTGCTGGCGGATGAAGCCGCGCGTATCGCGGCCCGCCGATCCGGCCTCGGAGCGGAAGCAGGGGGTGAGCGCGGTGAAGCGGAGCGGCAACTCTCCCTCGGGCAGGATCTTTTCGGCGACGATGTTGGTCAGGCTGACCTCGGCGGTGGGGATGAGCCAGCGGCCGTCGGTGGTGCGGAACAGGTCGTCGGCGAACTTTGGCAATTGGCCGGTGCCGAACACCGCCTCGTCGCGGACCAGCAACGGCGGTGCGCAGAGTTCGTAGCCGTGCTGCTCGGTCAGCGTATCGAGCATGAACTGGCCGAGCGCGCGGTGCAGCTTGGCGGCGCTGCCACGCACCAGCGTGAATCGCGCGCCGGACATCGCCGCGCCGGTTTCGAAATCGAGGCCGAGCGCCGGGCCGATATCGTGATGCTCCTTCGCGGGGAAGGACAGGATCGTCGGGGTGCCGTGAGTGTGGACGAGCTGGTTGTCGTCCTCGTCCGCGCCCTCGGGCACGTCGGCGAGGGGGATGTTTGGAATGGCGGCGAGCTGGCCACTGAGCCGCTCGCCGAGTGCCCTCTCCTCGGCCTCGATCGTCGGCAGTCGGTCCTTGAGCGCGCCGACTTCCGCCATGAGTGCCGCTGCCGCCGCTTCGTCCTTTTGCGCCTTGGCGGCGCCGATCGCCTTGCTCGCCTCGTTGCGGCGCGCCTGCCCGGTCTGGGCTTCGGTGATCAGCGCCCGGCGTCGCTCGTCCAAGCCCACCAATTCCGATGCGACGGGCGATACGCCGCGCTTGGCCAGAGCGGCGTCGAAAGCTTGCGGGTTTTCGCGGATCAGGCGGATGTCATGCATGGCCCGGGCTATGCCGCCGCGTCCGCCCGCGCGCAACCCGCAGCCGTTGCGGGGCGTTACCCGTCCTACGAACAACCAAAAAAGGATATTCCGTATGCAGGTCCCGCACAATTCCGTCGTCGTCGTCGCCGATGGCCGCAAGATGCTGTTCCTGCGTAACGAGGGTGACGCCGTGCATCCGAACCTGATCGTGGAGCGCGCGGTCGAGCAGGACAATCCCAGCGACGGCGACCAGAAGAGCGATCATGCCGGACGCTCGTCATCCAGCGTGGGCGGCGGGCAAAATTCGATTCAGGAGGTCGATTTCCACCAATTGGAAGAGGATCGCTTCGCCGCGGAGACCGCCGACCTGCTCAAGCGCCGCGCATTGAAGAACGATTTCGAATCGCTGATCATCGTCGCGCCGCCCAAGACGCTGGGCGAACTGCGCAAGCATTATCACAAGGAAGTGAGCAGCCGGCTGACCGGCGAGATCGACAAGGATCTCACCGGGCATCCGATCGACCAGATCGAGAAGGCTTTGCTCGCCGCCTGATCTCCCCTGACGTGAAAAAGCGCTCTCGCCTCGCCGCGGGAGCCCTTTTTATTTGATGGAAGCGGTTGACGGTTCAGGCTGCGGCCGCATCCCGCTTCGCAAAACGCTTGCGTGCCACCAATGCAGCCGCCGCCGCGCCGAACAGCAGGACCATCGGCGGGGCGGGCACCGGAGCCGGGGTGCCGCCGTTAGATCCGGTGCTGCCGCCGTTGGATCCGCCGTGGCCGCCATTGCTGCTCCAGCCGCCGTTCGAACTCCAGCCACCGCTGCTGCCCCAGCCGTGGCTGCTCGATCCGTAACTGCTCGAACTGGTCGAGCTACTGGTCCCACCGCTGCCGTTCGAGGAGCTGGCGGACGACGTGCTGGTCGAACTGCCGTTGGACGAACTTGCCGAAGAGGAGGACACGTTGCCGCTCGACGCGGACGAAGATGACACATTCCCGCTGGACGACGATGAGGTCGAGGAGGACACATTGCCGCTCGAGGAGGACGAAACGTCGCCGCTGGAGGCGGAGGACACATTGCCGCTGCTGCCGCCCGACGCGGACGACACGTTGCCGCTCGATCCGCCGCTCGCCGAAGACGATGTGCTGGAGATTTCCGCGCCACCCGTGCTGCTGCTGGTGGAGGAACCGCCGCTGCCGCCCGACGAGATATCGCCACTGGAGCCACCGCTGGCCGAGGAGGTCGATCCGCCGCTGCTGCTGGTCGATCCGCCGCTCGAACTGCTGGTGGAGGAGATGACGATCCCGCCACTGCCGCTCGATCCACCGCCGCCGCCACCGAACGAGCCGCCGCCGAAGAACCCGCCGCCGCCGCCGAAGCCGCCACTGCCGCCGATCACGGTCAGGCCGCCACCACCGCCGCCGCTCGATCCGGCGAAGGAGGGTGGGGGCAGGGGAATCGGCGCGCCCTGGCTGGTCAGCGTCACGACGGCCGGGGGGCAGGCCGTTCGGGTCTGCGTAACGATTCGGCGCACCCGGCTGCCGGCATGAACGCCGGCGCTTGCCACTTTCGTGGTGGTGACGCGACGCACCACGCGCTTGGTCTGCTTCTGGGCATATACCTGACGCGCCTTCGCGCCATCCGCGACGTGCACCGCACCGCCGCCGATCAGGGCGCCGCCGCAGGTGCAAGCGCACAATTTAGCCAAAGCCATCCGCACCGACATGATGTCACTCTCTTGTTACCGGCCTTCTGGCCCTGTTACCGGCCTTCCAGTCAGACCCCGTCCAACAGCAGCTGATGAGCCGCTATCACTCCAAAGTGCCGAACAAAGAATTAAGTTCAAGGTCGTTAACCAAGCTTTGTGTGGCGGGAGATTGTTTTCTTACGCAGGTCTGCGGCGCACTACGGTTAACGTATCATTGCGGTACGAAATCACCGTTCATTACTAGTATTGCGTTAATCTTTGGCGTTAGTTCGGCGCGTCTTGGGATCGAGCGGCAGTGTCCATGATTCACGAAACTGCCACGATAGGCTGCTTAGGGCGCTGTGTTCGTGACCTTGTCGCGAACTGGTGGCAGCGGATTGCTTGTCGAGCGGCATCGGCGCTTGTATAGGCGCGCCATTAGGGGTGTGGGCAACATGGGCGATACGGGCGCAGAAAGCGTCGGGCGACCACGGGGAGAGTTGGGATGGCAACGGTCTTGAATCGATTGGACGACTCCGGAAAACCTTTGGCTCCGGCCAATGACGCGGGCTATCGGCCAAGCGCCGACGAAGACTTCATGAACCCAAAGCAGCAGGATTATTTCCGCGGCAAGCTGCAGGCCTGGAAAGATGCGATCCTGAAGGAGGCCGCAGGCACGCTGTCGCAGCTTCAGGTTGATTCGTTACGCGAGGCGGATCTCACCGATCGCGCATCGAGCGAAACCGACTGGTCGATCGAACTGCGCACGCGTGATCGCCAACGCAAACTGATTTCCAAGATCGACGCGGCGATGCGCAGGATCGACGACGGCGAATATGGCTATTGCGAAGTGACGGGCGAGCCGATCAGCTTGGCGCGACTGGAAGCCCGGCCGATCGCGACCATGACGGTCGAGGCGCAGGAAAAGCACGAACGTAACGAGAAGGTCTCGCGCGAGGATTGAGCAGCCTCCTGTCGCGAGGATGGCGCGGCGCACGAGTGCTAAAACTGAATGCAAATAATTTCGGCACTGGCCAGTCAAGGCTGTGTCGTCCAGGCCTCGCGGTCCGGATAGGCCCGGACGCGAGGCGGAACGTCGGGCCGCTATTGTGCGGTCATTTCTTCCTTGATGCGGAGTTTCTGTTTTTTCAGCGCCGCGAGCGTGGCCGCGTCTGGGAGGGGGCGCTGCGACTCGGCTGCGATCTTCTTGTCGAGGCCGGCATGCTTGGCTTCAAGTGCTGAGAAATGTGCGGTCTGCATGGAAGCAATCCTCCTTCAGTGCTTGGGCTGGGGACTGATAGAAACACGCCAACGGTCAATTGTCTTCATCCGATTCGTCGCATTTCGACAGGCGGAGCAGATTTATGCGCCAGACCGTTTTGTCGTTCACGCAACGCAGCGCAATTTGCTAGGGTGCCCGGCAACGGGGGATGCATGGACGAAACGCAGATTGCCAAGCGACTGGACGTTCTGCGGACCGAACATCGCGATCTTGATTCGGCGATTCTCGCCCTGATCGAATCCCGCTCGACCGATCAGTTGCAATTGGCGCGGCTGAAGAAGCGCAAGCTGCGGCTGCGCGACGAGATCGGCATGCTGGAGGATCAGTTGGTGCCGGACATCATCGCCTAGCGGTGTGCGGGAAGATCAAGCGGTGAGTCGTGATGCTCCGCTTTGGGACAGTCGAATTTTACAAATATCGCCTGGCACCCATGTCGCTCACGCGGGCTTTCTGTCACTCCGTTACCGATGAAGGGCATATTGACCGACCCGCGCATGCACTGCCGCCTGATCGACACGCTGTACGTCGATGCGATGGTGCTTGCCGACGAGGCACGAAGCTATTTCGACGAGGCCGGACGGGTGGAGCGCGAGGCGCTCGATCCGATGGCACGGGTGTCGTTCAGCTGCGAATCGCTGAAGGTCACGACGCGGCTGATGCATGTGATCGCCTGGCTGTTGACGCAGCGCGCGGTGGAGGCAGGCGAGTTGCGCGCGGCGGATGCGCTCGATCCGTCGCGGCGGCTGGGCCCTGCACCGGTCAGCGAACCCGGCGCGGTGGCGAGCATGCCGCCCCAGGCGCGTGCGCTGATCGCGGCGAGCGCCGAACTCTATCGTCGCGTGGCGAGGCTGGATGACTCGCAGGCGGAGATCGTGGCGGCGAGCCCGGTGCAGTCTTTGTATGCCCGGCTGGCGATGGCGTTCTGATTCAAGAACGAGGCGCAGGTGCCTTGAAAAGCCCGACCGTGCTGAGCTTGTCGAAGCACTGCACTTCTTTTCGGCCGTAGAAAAGTACGGTCCTTCGACAGGCTCAGGACAGGCGGTGTGTTTGGAGCGCGCGAGACCCCATCACCCATTCAAACCCCCAGCCGTGCCCGCGCCGCTTTATATTCGCGCTCCAGCCGATCGACGCGCACAGCAACGGACTCGACCGCCGTGACCGCGCCGATGCCCTGGCCCGATCCCCAGATGTCTTTCCAGGCCTTGGGCTTCGATCCGCCACCATCATTGCCGCCGGAACCGAAATTCATCGTCTTCAGATCGCCCTCGGGCAGATTGTCCGGATCCATGCCGGCGGCCTCGATCGACTGGCGCAGATAATTGCCGTGCACGCCGGTGAACAGGTTGGAATAGACGATGTCTGAAGCCTTGCCCGCGACGATGCCGTCCTTGTACGCCGGATCGGCGTTGGCTTCCTCGGTCGCGATGAAGGGCGAACCGATATAGCCGAGATCCGCGCCCATCGCCTGCGCCGCGAGCACCGCGTCGCCGGTGGCGATTGATCCGGACAGTGCCAGCGGACCATCGAACCACTGCCGGATTTCCTGGATCAGCGCGAAGGGCGACAGCCGGCCGGCATGGCCGCCCGCGCCGGCGGCGACCGCGATCAGGCCATCCGCGCCTTTTTCGATCGCCTTGCGCGCGAAACGATCGTCGATGATGTCGTGCAGCGTGATGCCGCCCCAGGCGTGGACGGCGGTGTTGAGATCCTCACGTGCGCCCAGGGACGTGATGACGATCGGCACCTGCCACTTGGCGCAGGTCGCGAGATCGGCTTCGAGCCGCCCGTTCGACTTGTGCACGATCTGGTTGACCGCGAAGGGCGCCGCCGGGCGATCCGGATTATCGCGGTTCCAGACCGAGAGTTCCTCGGTGATGCGGTGCAGCCATTCGTCGAGCAGCGCCTGAGGACGGGCGTTCAGCGCGGGGAAGGAGCCGACGATGCCCGCCTTGCACTGGGCGATGACAAGATCCGGACCGGAGATGATGAACAGCGGCGACCCGATGATGGGCAGGCGCAGGCGTTGCAGGATGGGGGGCAGACTCATGGGTGCGTTTCATAGCGCAACTGAAATGACTGTCCAGCGCATCGGTGGTGTCGCGGGGTTGCCAAGCGCGGCGATCGTATTACGGCGGCAACACACAACGATAAGGTCGTCCCAATGAAGCGCGTCATCCCTTTCCTTTTGCTCGGCATTTCCACGCCCGCTTTCGCCGCCGGGCAATTGCCCGCGACCGTGGCGCCGGTATCCTACGATATCCGCATCACGCCCGATGCGGCGGCGATGACCTTTGCCGGCAGCGAGACGATCAAGGTCGATGTGCGCGTGTCGACCGCGACGATCACGCTCAACGCCGCCGATCTGGCGATCGCCACCGCGACGTTCGACGGCGCGAACATACCGGTGACGCTGGATAAGCAGTCGCAGGAATTGACCGTCAAGCTGCCCAAGGCGGCGGCGAAGGGCCTGCACGACCTGCGGTTCACCTGGACCGGCAAGATCAACCAGTCGCCGCTCGGGCTGTTCGCGATCGATTACAAGAATGCCGACGGCAGCGCGGCGCGGATGCTGGCGACTCAGTTCGAGGCGCCCGACGCGCGGCGGTTTGCGCCCCTGTGGGACGAACCGTCGTTCAAGGCCACGTTCAAGGTGAGCGCGGTGGCGCCGGCGGGGCAGTTGGCCTTCTCGAACATGCCGGCCGCCAGCGTGACGAAACAGGCCGACGGCACCCAACTCTACAGTTTCGCGGTGACGCCCAGGATGTCGAGCTATCTGATGTTCCTAGGCATGGGGGACGTCGAGCGCCATACGGTGATGGCCGGCAAGACCGAGATCGGCATCATCAGCCGTCGCGGCGTCGGTGCGCAGGGCGAGTATTCGCTGAACGCGGCCAAGCGCCTGCTCAGCTATTACAACGAATATTTCGGCGTGCCGTATCCTCTGCCCAAGCTCGACATGATCGCCGGGCCGGGCTCCAGCCAGACGTTCGGCGCGATGGAGAATTGGGGCGCGATCTTCTATTTCGAGAACGAATTGCTGTTCGATCCGGCGCGCGCGACCGAGAGCAACCGGCAGCGCATCTACACCGTGGTCGCGCATGAAATGGCGCATCAATGGTTCGGCGATCTCGTCACCATGAAATGGTGGGACGATCTGTGGCTGAACGAGGGTTTCGCCTCGTGGATGGAGAACAAGGCGACCGCCGACCTGAACCCCAAATGGAACGCGCAGGCGACCGCCGTGTCGTCCGATCGCGAGACGGCGCTGGGCGCGGATGCGACGGCCGCGACGCACCCGATCATCCGCAAGATCGAGTCGGTCGACCAGATCGGCGGTGCGTTCGACGGCATCACCTACCAGAAGGGGCAGGCGGTGATCGGCATGCTCGAGTCCACTCTGGGTCCGGACGTGTTCCGCGCCGGCATCCGCCGCTACATGGCGAAATACAAATACGGCAACACCGTCACCGACCAGTTGTGGACCGAACTCTCGGCCGCGGCCGGCAAGCCGGTGGCCGATATCGCGCATGATTTCACGCTGCAGCCCGGCGTGCCGTTGATCACGCTGACCAGTGCGACGTGCGGTGGCGGGATGACGACGGCGACTCTTACACAGGGACGCTTCGGCCTGGATACGGCATCGAAGCGACCGCTGACGTGGCGTGTGCCGTTGCGGATCGGCGTGCTCGGGCAGGCGGATACGGATGTGATCGTGCGCGGCGCGACGCCGACGCCGGTAACGCTGAAAGGGTGCGGCACGGTCGTGCTCAATCAGGGCAAAGGCAGCTATCTGCGGGCCAAATACGATGCGGCCGGCCATGCCGCTATCGTACGCGATTTCACCAAACTGCCGCTGACCGATCAGCTTGGGACGCTCGGTGACGATTTCGCGCTGGCGATGAGCGGCGACCAGGATCTGGCCGGTTATCTGGCGCTGCTCGATCAGGTGTCGGTCGAGGCCGATCCGATCGAATGGGCGATGGTGGCAGGCCAGGTCGGGCGGATCGCCGAGCGGTTCGCGAACACGCCGCTGGGCGACACGCTCGACCGGCGCAACGCCAAGCTGCTCGCGCCCTTGATGCGGCGGGTCGGCTATCAGGCCGTGGCGGGGGAGTCGCCGCTGGTGACCAACCTGCGCGAGACGCTGATCCGCGGGCTCGGGGCGACCGGTGATCCCGAGATCATGGCGATGGCGCGCAAATATGTCGCGGCGCTGGCGACGAACTCCAACGCGATTCCGCCGGCGATCCGTACGCCGATCCTGACAACCTACGCTCTGAACGCCACGCCGGCGGAATGGGATGCGCTGCTGAAGATCGCACTGGCCGAGAAGAACCCGGTGGCCCGCAACGGCTATATCCGGACGCTCGGCGGTACGCGAAGCGCTGCGCTGGCGCAGCGCGCGCTCGATCTGATCAAGACCGACCAGATCAGCGCTCCGCAGAAAGCGGGGCTGCTGCGTGGGGTCGCAGCGCGCCATCCCGACATGGCGTTCGATTTCGCGGTGGCCAACTTCGCCCTGGTCGATAGCTTCACCGAGGCGAGTGCGCGGTCGAACTACGTGCCGGGGCTGGGCGGGGGATCGAACGATCCGGCGATGCCGGCGAAGATCATCGCCTTCGCCAGGCAGAACCTGCCGGCGGGGGCGCAGGACGGCGCGGCGCGGGTCGTCGCCGGCATGGCGGCGCGACGTGAGACCACCGAACGGTTGCGCCCGGCGGTCACCGCCTGGGCGGCACGCTGATTCCTACCGTTCGCCCTGAGCCTGTCGAAGGGCGAGTTCGGGGCATGTGCTTCGACAGGCTCAGCATGAACGGACGGAAAAGGTGATCGGGATAGGCCTTAATCGACGCGCTTGAGCCCCGTGGCGCAGGCGTGGGCCTTCTCGACATAATGCCGGGCGGAGATGCGGAGCATGGTCTCGGTATTTGCGTCCAGTTCGCGGATCGCGCGGGCCGGGCTGCCGACGATCAGGCTGTTCGGCGGGAAGATCTTGTCTTCGGTGACAAGCGCGCCCGCGCCGACGATGCAATTGTCGCCGATCGTCGCGCGATTGAGGATGATCGCGCCCATGCCGATCAGCACGCGGTTGCCGATCGTGCAGCCGTGCAGGATCGCGTGATGACCGATCGTGCAATCCTCCCCCACCGTCAGCGGCGCGCCGGGGTCGCTATGGCACATCGCGCCTTCCTGGATGTTGGTGCGCGCGCCGATCAGGATCGGGGTGTTGTCGCCCCGGATCACCGCGCCGAACCACACGTTCGCGTCCTCGGCGAGGTGCACGTCGCCGATCAGATCCGCGCTGGGCGCGATCCATGCGCCGGGGGCGAGGGCGGGGCGTCTTCCATCGATTTCGTATTGGGGCATGGCGCGTCGGTCCAGTTCAGGCGGTGGCGATCAGACAGATCGAGTGTCGGGGTGGAAGTTGGCGAAGTTGGCGTGGGTGGAGCCTCGGGGAGCAAATTTCCGGTTTAGCAGCGTTCGCATATTATGTCTTAGAAAACAGTCGTTTACTGGCGAAATCTCATTCCGAAATTCGTTTCAGGAAGAACGTCGTCGGGCCTTTCTGTTTGCGGCTGTGCGCAACGCCGCGAATTGTCATGTTATCCGGCAACAGCTGCATGGAGAGACTGGCGTCGTACCGGCCCTTCGCCGATACGTCGGTTTCCACGATGGTATCGGCTCGCGGTCTCGTAATCGACGCACGGGCACCGGAATTATCCCCGTCGATCTTGACGGATTTGCCCCCGATGATCGCGTCATAACCGGTCCCCTCCTCCGTTCGCCAGCTGAAGCGGCTCCCGTCCAATTTCAGTATCCAGTCGCTCTTGGAATCGACTTTAACGCTGACCCGTTCCCATGTTCCCGAGATCAGATGGGCCCCTTTGGTCGCCGCGCCGACACGGCGTTGCACCGTCTCGCTCATAACGGCTGTACCGTTCGGATTCGTGTAATTCGCGATGTGCCACGTCAAGGTGTCGCCGTCGTCGGAGATGACATATTCGACGGTGTAAGCGAGCTTGCCGCGGACCTTGTCGATTTCCTTCACGACGTGATCGCTTTCGACGGATATCGATTGCTCGTCGATATAGCCTCCACCGGAAACCGGATGAAACTGGCCGTCTGTCTTGAGGACTTCGCTGCCATCCTTCCTGAAACCTTCGGCGGCGAGTTCGATGATCGTCGGCTTGATGTTGCCTTTGAGCGAAGTCGTATCCATGCGCCATCGCCCGGTAAAAGGGTGGTTCGGCGCGGCGGCCGCCGGGCTTGCGCAAAACACCAGTGCCGAAACGACGGTCCGAAAAGCATGGTTCCTGAGTGCGATCGGCTTGGGCATACGAAACTTCGTTCCTCGCGCGGGACGGCTGACCCGTTACCTGCGATGCTCGAATAGCGTCGGCCACGATGGTTTTTCAATCGTCCGCGAGGCGGAATGCCGTCGCCGGATCGAGGCCCCATTGCGCGCAGGGTGGCTTTGCGGTGTGATGGCGGCATGAGTTTGCACGGGTTTCGCGCGGAATTGCTGAGCGTGCCGGAGGATCCGGCGCAGGGCGGAGGCGTGCGGCATCATCCCGACGGGTTGCTGGTGGTCGAGGACGGGCTGGTCGTGGCGTTCGGCGACCATGCCGATCTGGCACCGCGCTTTGCCGATGTGGCAGTCGAGCGGATCGACGGGTTGATCGTGCCGGGATTCGTCGATTGCCATGTCCATTATCCGCAGACCGACCGGATCGCGGCGCATGGCGCGCAATTGCTGGAGTGGCTGGAGCGGCACATCTTTCCGGCCGAGGCGGCGTTTGCCGATCGGACGCATGCGGACGGAGTGGCGGCGTTCTTCCTGGACGAATTGTTGCGCAACGGGACGACGAGCGCCCTGGTGTTCGCGACGGTGCATGCGCAGTCGGTGGATGCTTTGTTCGAGGCCGCGCTCGCCCGGAACATGCGGATCGTTTCGGGCAAGGTGCTGATGGATCTCGGGCCGGATACGCTGCGCGACGACGTGGCGAGCGGGCGGGCGGATACGGAAGCGCTGATCGCGCGCTGGCGCGGGCGCGGACGGCTTGGCTATGCGGTGACGCCGCGCTTCGCCTTGACCTCGTCGGATGCGCAACTTGCGGGCGCCGGCGATCTGGTGGCGGCGCACCCGGACATATTGATGCACACGCATCTGGCCGAGAATATGGGCGAGGTGGCGGCGGTGGCGGCGCGGTTCACGTCGGCGCGGGATTATCTCGACGTGTACGATCGCTTCGGGCTGGTCGGTCCGCGATCAGTGTTCGCGCATTGCATCCATATGGACGATCCGGCGATGGCGCGGATGGCCGGGGCCGGGGCGGGGATCGCATTCTGCCCGACGAGCAATTTCTTCCTGGGGTCCGGGCTGTTTGATCTGGCGCGGGCGCACGCGTGCGGGGTGAAGACCGGGATCGGCACGGATGTCGGCGCGGGGACAAGCTTCTCGCTGCTGTCCACGCTGGGCGAGGCGTACAAAGTGTCCCAGTTGTGCGGCGACCGCCTCGATCCGTTCCATGCGCTGTATCTGGCGACCGCTGGCGGCGCGCAGGTGCTGGGACTGGGCGACCGGATCGGCGGATTGCAGCCGGGGCAGGAGGCGGACTTCATCGTGCTCGACACCTCGGCGACCCCACTGATGGCGCGGCGGACGGCGGGGGCTTCGCTGCACGACCGGCTGTTCGCGCTGCAGGTGCTGGGGGATGATCGGGCGGTGGCGCGGACGTATGTGGCGGGGGTTTTGGCGTGGGCGCGACGAACCTAGCGCATTTCGTTCGTCCTGAGCCTGTCGAGGGGCTGTCCTTCTTGTGTGGCGTGGAGAAGAAGAACGGTGCTTCGACAGGCTCAGCACGAACGGGAATGGGGAGGGCGGGGGCGTCGCTGCACGACCGGCTGTTCGCGCTGCAGGTGCTGGGGGACGATCGGGCGGTGGCGCGGACCTATGTGCCGGGGGTTTTGGCGTGGGCGCGACCCGGTTCCGACATCCGTTCGGGCTGAGCCTGTCGAAGCCCCAGCGCTGCGCTTGCCCTTCGACAGGCTCAGGGCGAACGGAGGTGGTGTCATACTTGGGCCCTCACCCCCGCAGCCAGCTTCCCTCGCGGAACCACTTCGTGACGATATACTTCGTGCCCTTCACCACCGGCATGCCTTCGTGGAGCGTCGCGACGTTGGGGCTGCCATCGGGGTTCATGTTGTTCCAGGCGAGCAGCAGGCCGCGTTTCGGGGCGACGCGGATGCCGGCTTGCGGGAACCAGGTCGCGCCGCCCTCGGGCACGTCGTTGAGATAGATCATCGCGGTCCAGGTGCGTTGCCCGCCGGCCTCGACCACCTTGTCGTAATAGCTTTCGCCGGCGTGGAAATAATCGTGATGGGCGCGGAATTGTTGGCCCGGGGCGTAGCGCTGGCCCTGCATCGTCTCGCCGTGACTGGGATCGATGCCGAGCAGAGAGGCGATCGCTTCGTCGGTCGGGCGCACGTCGGGCGACCAGCGATCCATGTCGCAGCTTTCCGAGGTGCGGAAGGCGGCGTCGGGATTGGTGCTGAGCAGCGTGGACGGGCGGCGGTTGGCGTCGATCATCTTGACCAGCGCGGCGCATTGCGCGGCATCGAGAAAATCCGGATGCTGATAGATCTGCGCGACATCGACCTTGGCGCGCTTGATCGCCGGATTGGCTTCGAGGCGGCGGGAGGTGAACTCGCCCGAGAGGCGGCGGACGGGCGAGGCTGCCCCGGCTTTTTGCGCTGCGGTCATGACGCCGGGCACTGTGCCGCCGCGACCCCAAAAGGCAAGACCCGCCGGATATTCTCCGACGGGCCCGACCCTGACGAAACGCGTCTTACCAGAAGATGTCGTACACCGTATCGACCACCTCGCCGGAATAGATGTCGACGAGCAGCGCATCGTTGTAATAGCGCACCCAGCGATACGGGCCATATGCCTCGGGCAGGCCGTAACCGTAGGGATCGTCGATCCAGTAATTGTTGGCGAACAGGCCGGCATTCAGCGTGAGGCCGATGCTGAAGCGCCGATAGCCGTAATTCCAGCCGCGCGGGGCGTAATAGCGCGGCAGATGGAAGGCGTTGCGATCATATTGCCGGCGCCGGCTCCAGTCGTAGCGGGTGTCGCCGCGCCAGTTGCGGTTCCAGGCACCACGATCGTTGCCGCCGCGACCGGCGAAACGATTGTCGTTGCGCCCGGCGTTCCCGCGCCAGTCGTTGCCGCGATCGGCGGTGCCGCGCCAATCTCCGCCACGATTGTCGTTGCCGCGCCAATCGTTGCGACGCTCGGGGGTGGCGACGCGGTCGCCACGGTCGCCACGGTATCCCGGACCACCTTGGGCATTGGGATTGGGGCCACGATCGCCGCGATCGCCACGCCATTGGCCGCCACCCTGACCGTTTCCGCCACGAACATCCGGGCGGCCGCCGCGATTTCGATCGGGGCTGAACTGCGCCTGGGGTTGCGGGCGCGGTTGATCGGCCTGGGGCTGGGGACGGGGCGGCTGGGCGTCCGGCTGGCCGCGATCGGGGCGGTTGCCGCGATTCCAGCCGCCGCCGCCATTGCCGCGATCGAAGCGTGGTTGATCCGGGCGAGGCTGCTCCGCGCGAGGCTGTTCCGCGACGGGGCGCTCCGGGCGCTCCGCGCGCGCGTCGGCACGGGCCTCGACGCGCGCCTGACGATCGCCGCGATCATTGTCCCCACGGTCCATGCGCTGCGCAAGTGCGGCACCGGGAACGAAGGCCGTAGCGGCCATCAACGCCGCCAAGATGGAAATACGCATTCACGTTTCCTCGAAAGCGCCGGAACAAAGAGTTGTCCGGTCGATGGACGTGATGTGCGCCATTGGCGATGAGCCGATTCTGAACTGTCCTGTCAGCGATCAGAAAGGATTGATTACTTGGGCTTATCTTGCAGCGGCGTGAGTGCGGGGACGCGCCGGGCCGCGTCGGCGGGATCGATGCCGGGCGGTGCACCGGCGGCGATCGTCTCGTCGCCGCGCTGCACGCGCGCCGCCGCCAGCACCGCCTCGACGATGCGCGGATAGGTGCCGCAGCGGCACAGATTGGTGATGCCGGTGCGGACGTCGTCCTCGGACGGATTGCGGTTCTTCTTCAGCAGCACCGACGCCGCCATGATCATGCCGGGGATGCAGAAGCCGCATTGCGGCACGTTGTGCGCGATCCAGGCGAGCTGCACGGGGTGATCGCGTTCGCGCGACAGCCCCTCGATCGTGGTGACGAAGCTGCCCTCGATCGCGCCGATCGTCGTCTGGCAGGCGTGCACGGCTTCGCCATCGATATCGACGGTGCAGGCACCGCATTGCCCGTTGCCGCAGCCATATTTGGTGCCGGTGAGGTTGGACGCATCGCGCAACGCCCAGAGCAATGGCGTGTTCGGATCCATGCGATACTGGACCGGCTGATTGTTGACGGTGAAGCGGGTCATCGGCGGCCAGCTTAGGCGAAGGCGGGCGGATCGGCCAAGCGAAACGACGCGTTTCCTGACTGGAGATTGTTGCCGGGCCGTGCCGTGGCGATATTCCGGCCATGACCCTTCCCACACTCTTCATTCCGCATGGCGGCGGCCCCTGCTTCTTCATGGATCCGGCCGGAGGACAGCCCGATCCGATGTGGCGCAAGATGCAGGCGTATCTCGCCGGGCTGATCGAATCGCTGCGCGAGCGTCCCAGGGCGATCCTGATGGTATCCGGCCATTGGGAGACGGACGCGGTGACGGTCCATGTCGGCGACGGGCAGCCGCTGACCTACGATTATTTCGGTTTCCCCGAACATACCTATCACTTGCAATGGCCCTCGCATGGTGATGCCGGCGTGGCACGGCGGGCGGCCGCATTGCTGAACTCGGCCGGGTTCGCGACCGCCGAGGAAGCCACGCGGGGATGGGATCACGGCGTGTTCATTCCAATGATGGTCGCGGTGCCGGGGGCGGACATTCCGCTGGTGCAGATGTCCTTGCGCAAGGATCTCGACCCGGCGGCGCATATCGCGATCGGGCGGGCGCTGGCGCCGTTGCGTGACGAGGGCGTGCTGATCGTCGGATCGGGCATGAGTTTCCACAATCTGCGCGCGCGCGGGGCGCAGGTGACGCCGGTGGCGGAGGAATGGGATGCGGCGCTGACGGCCGCCGTCACCGAGCCCGATCCGGCGTTGCGGGCGGAGCGGGTGGCGGCGTGGGAAGAACTGCCGCACGCGCGGTTCGCGCATCCCGAGGCGGAGCATCTGTTGCCGCTGATGGTGGCGCTGGGCGCTGGCGGGGAGGATGCGGCGGTGTGCGATTATCGCGATGTCGTGTTGGGCTGGGCGGTGAGCGGGTATCGCTTCGGTAAAGTGTCAGCGTAGCGCCTATCGGACGCGACACATTAGTCGGAAAAAAGAGCCGTCAATTCGAAACGTTCCTGTTCTGTCAACTCAGGCCGCCAGATGTCGAAGATTAGCACGATCCTGTCTTCGGATCCCTCATTCCATGCCTCATGTTCGATCGTGTCGTCGAATATGAGCAGCTTGCCTTCTTCCCATTCGCGCACTTCGTTTCCGACACGGAAGCCGCAGCCGGGTGGAACAACGAGAGGCAGGTGGCAAATCAATCGGGTGTTTATCATGCCGGTATGCGCGGTGATACGTGCACCCGCTTTTAACATGGAAAAGACGATTGTAGGGCCCCAACCCGCAATACGTGGCAATGGTGCTTTTAAGATTGCTTCCCAGGTTTTGGGGCAATTCTGCACGACATCGGGCGTGAGCCAACCGTTCTCGCACAGGCTCAAAACGCTCCAATTCTTGTTGTTGAGCAGCGCCTTGTTGCCGCCCAGTGGTCCAGAGCCTTCGGATTGAATATAGGCGCGAAAACGACTCTGGTCTTGTTTGAGAAGCGCTATGAGTTCGTCGCGAATTACCGGCGCTGCTGCCTCGATATCGGAAACCCAGTCGAACTGGTCTGGATCGAAAAACTGGATATGCGGCAGACCAGGATAAGTATAGGCCGTTGGATTCTGCAAATATAGTTTTCGTTTGCCGGCCGCGATTTCCATCGATTGCCGAAAGCGCTCGCTCCACCTTTTCAGTGGAAAACCTCGCGCCATCAATCGCCTTTCACGCTTTTCATGCGCTTTGCCTTGTAACCGGGCGAGTGAAAGCTCAGCACGCCGGAGCTCAACCGCAATCTCGGTGGGCAAGTCCAGTCCATCAGCAAGGCTCAACCCTTTTGTATACAGAAGACATGCGGCGGCCTCGTCACCGGCATTTGCTCGGCAATCGGCCTTTCTAAAATGACCGACCACCGACCGCGGATAGCCGTCCAGCAAGCGATCAAGAGCAGCCTCCTCACCAGTGATGTCATTTTCCAATTTACATAAATTGGCCCGATCGAGCCAGAAATGGCTAGAGGCTATATCCGTTCTCGTCACGTTTCTGAATCCTACGAAATCATCACGCCAGCGCCGCGCGTGTTAAATTCTCATTTCGCAATTTATCTATCATTACCAATCAATAAAGTGATTCGATCGAGCCGAAATTTTACTAATCAGTACTTGCCTCAATCCCGCCAGCTCCTGTCGATCTTGTCGACCTTGCGGACCATCGCGGCGAAATCGGCTTCGCCGGGCTTGGCGCTGGCCTGGGCCATGTAGAGATCGCGCTGGTGGACCTTGATGACGTCCTCGTCGACGAGGAGCGGCTTGCCCATGCTCATCGTTGCAAGCTGGATCTCGCACGCACGTTGCAGCGACCAGTGCTTGATGAATGCCTCGGGCAGGGTCTTGCCCATCACGAGGATGCCGTGATTCCTGAGCAGCATGACACGCTTGCTGCCGAGATGTTCGAGCAGGCGTTCGCCTTCCTCGTCCCGGACGGTGACGCCCTCGAAATCATGGTATGCGATCTGGCCGGCGAAGTTGCAGGCGTAGAAATTGATCGGCTGCAACCCGCCTTCGACCGAGCTGACCGCCATGCCAGCGGTGGTGTGGGTGTGCATGATGCAATGCGCGTCGGGCAGGTGGCGGTGGAACAGCGCGTGCTGGACGAAGCCGGCGCGGTTCACGGGATAGGGCGAATCGTCGAGCTTGTTGCCGTCGATGTCGATCTTGACGAGGCTGCTGGCCGTCACTTCGCTGAAATGCAGGCCGAACGGATTGATCAGGAACGCGCCTTCTTCGTCGAGCTTCACGGTGATGTGGTTGTAGATCATCTCCGACCAGCCGAGCATGTCGAAGATGCGGTAGCAGGCGGCGAGTTCCTGACGCGCGGCCCGTTCGGATTCGCTCATCTGGCTGTTGCGGATGATTGCGGTGGCCATGATGCTCTCCAATTCTGAACTGTGGGTATGATTATCGCACGGCGGGGCGCGGTCTGCAAACCGGTCAGGCCGGGGAGGACGACAGGGCGACGATCTCGTCCTTGCCGAACCCAAGTTCGGCAAGCAAGGTCTCGTCGTGGCCGGCGGGCATGACGGGGGCGACGGTCGGGCTGGCGGAATAGCGCGGGGCGGGGGCGGGCTGGGTCAGGCCGCCGGCCTCCACGAAGGCACCGCGCGCGGCGTTGTGGGGATCGGTAACGGCTTCGTCGAACGACAGGACGGGGGCAAAGCAGACTTCGTGGCCCTCGAAGGCGGCACACCATTCGTCGCGGGTCTTGGTTTTGAACTGGTCGGTGAGGCGGGCCTTCAACGCGGGCCATTGGCGGGGATCGAACTGCGCGGTCCAGTGGTCGCCATCCAGCGCCATGACGCGACGCAACGCGGCGTAGAATTGCGGTTCGATCGCGCCGATCGAAACCCATCTGCCGTCCGAGGTCTCGTACGTGTCGTAGAAGTGCGCTCCGCCGTCGAGCAGGTTGGTGCCGCGCGCGTCGTTCCACCGGCCGGAGCCGCGAAAGCCCCAGATCATGCTCATCAGCACGGCCGAACCTTCGGTCATGGCGCAATCGACCACCTGGCCCTGGCCGGTCTTCTGTGCGTGAAGGATGGCGGCGAGCATGCCGAACGCGAGCATCATGCCGCCACCGCCGAAATCGCCGACCATGTTGATCGGGAATTGCGGCTTGCCGCCCGCCGTGCCGAACGCGTGGAGCGCGCCGGATTGCGCGATGTAGTTGATGTCGTGACCGGGTTGCGGCGCCATCGGGCCGGTCTGCCCCCAGCCGGTCATGCGGCCATAGACGAGCCTGGGATTGGTTTCGAGCAAGACGTCCGGGCCGAGGCCCAGGCGTTCCATCACGCCGGGGCGGAAGCCCTCGATCAGGCCGTCGGCGGTGGCAACGATGCGCTGGACCGCGGCGATCGCCGCCGGGTTCTTGAGATTCAGCGCGATCGTGCGGCGGGAGCGAAGCAGCGGATCCTTGGCGAGGGCGGTCACGGTGGCGTCACCAAGGCGTTCGATGCGGATCACCTCCGCGCCGTGGTCCGCCAGCATCATGCCGCAGAACGGGCCCGGGCCGATGCCGGCGATCTCGACGATGCGGATGCCGTGGAGCGGCGGGGTGGTCATAAGGAGCTCTCCAAAGTCGTTCTTGTTACCGTCCTGCCGAACTTGTTCCGGCATCCACCGCGCGCCGCATTCTCAGGCGATCGATTGTGCGGCACCGTGGACCCCGGAACAAGTCCGGGGTGACGGGAAAGCTTACGGTCGGGGCGGGCTGGCGGCGTCGGAGACCATGCGCTTGCCGTCTATGACGATCGGGGAAGCGATTCCGGGGATGCCGTGGCGTTCGATCGCGAGGCCGCGCGCGACGACCTGAGCATTGGCGAAGACTTCGTCGACGCGGTTGATCGGGCCGACCGGGACGCCGGTTTCCTCAAGCGCCCAGGCGAGGTCGGCCTTGCGCCAGATGGCGATGGCATCGCTCAGCAGCGGGATCATCTCCGCGCGATTCTGCACGCGCGCGGGGTTGGTGGCGAAGCGTACGTCGTCGGCCAGCGGTAGCTTCAGGACGGTGCAGAGCTTGCGGAACTGGCTATCGTTGCCGACCGCGATGATCAGGTCGCCGTCCGATGCCGCGAAGGATTGGTAGGGCGCAAGATTGGCATGGCCGTTGCCCATACGGTGCGGCACCTTGCCGCTGGCCATCCAGTTGAGCGCCTGATTGGCGAGCACGGCGACCTGCGTGTCGAGCAGCGCCATGTCGATATGGGCTCCGCTCCCGTCGCGGTCGCGGGTGCGCAGCGCGGCGAGGATCGCGACGGCGGAATATACGCCGGTGAAGATGTCGGCATAGGCGATGCCGGATTTCTGTGGTGGCCCGTCGGGTTCACCCGTGAGCGACATGATGCCGCCCATGCCCTGGATAATGAAGTCGTACCCAGCGCGATGGGCATAGGGTCCAGTCTGGCCGAAACCGGTGATCGAGCAGGTGATCAAACGCGGGTTGAGTGCGGCGAGCGAGGCGTGATCGAGGCCGTATTTAACGAGGCCGCCGACCTTGTAGTTTTCGATCACGACGTCCGCTTCGGCAGCGAGGGCGCGGATCTCGGCCTGGCCTTCCGGGGTGGCGATATCGACGGCACGGCTCGTCTTGCCGCGATTGGTGGAGTGATAATAGGCCGCGTCGAGGTTCTCGCCGTCCGGGCCGGTCATGAAAGGCGGGCCCCAGTGGCGCGTATCATCACCCGCGCCTGGGCGTTCGATCTTCGTTACCTGGGCCCCGAGATCGGCGAGGAGCTGGCCGCACCATGGGCCGGCGAGGATGCGGGCGAGTTCGAGGACCTTTATGCCGGCAAGGGGTTTGTGCGCCACTGTCATCCCCGCGAAAGCGGACGTGACAGAACAAGAAGAATGGGCTCGCACGAAGGCACGAAGACACGAAGGAGTGACCTGCAACACCGCACGTTCACTCCCGCCGAAGGCAACAAAAATTTCTTTCTTCGTGTCTTCGTGTCTTCGTGCGAGCAAACGTCTTCTGCTCTTTCCACCCGGTGGCGCTGGCGGGGATGGCGCATCAGAACGCGGCGATCCCCGTGATCGCGCGTCCCAGAATCAGCGCGTGGACGTCGTGCGCGCCTTCGTAGGTGTTGACGGTTTCGAGGTTCATCATGTGGCGCATGACCTGATATTCGCCGCTGATGCCATTGCCGCCGTGCATGTCGCGGGCCATGCGCGCGATGTCGAGCGCCTTGCCGACATTGTTTCGCTTCACGATCGAGATCATTTCCGGGGCGAAGCGGCCCTCGTCCATCAGGCGGCCGACGCGCAGCGACGCCTGCAGGCCGAGCGCGATCTCGGTCTGCATGTCGGCGAGCTTCTTCTGAAACAGTTGGTTGGCGGCGAGCGGCTTGCCGAACTGGTGGCGATCGAGGCCGTATTGGCGGGCGGCGTGCATGCAGAATTCCGCCGCGCCGAGGCTGCCCCAGCTGATGCCGTAGCGTGCGCGATTGAGACAGCCGAACGGACCCTTCAGACCCTGCACGTCGGGCAGAAGCGCGTCCTCGCCGACCTCGACCTCGTCCATCATGATCATGCCGGTGATCGAGGCGCGCAACGACAGCTTGCCTTCGATCTTGGGCGTGGCGAGGCCCTTCATGCCCTTGTCCAGGATGAAGCCGCGGATGCCGCCGCCATGCGCATCGCTCTTGGCCCAGACGACGAACACGTCGGCGATCGGCGCGTTGCTGATCCAGGTCTTGGCACCGGAGATGACATAGCCGTCAGCGGTCTTCTTCGCCCGCGTCGTCATGCCGCCGGGGTCGGAACCGGCGTCCGGCTCGGTCAGGCCGAAGCAGCCGATAAACTCGCCGCTGGCGAGCTTCGGCAAATATTTCATCTTCTGCTCTTCCGATCCGTAGGCGTAGATCGGGTACATCACGAGGCTGGACTGGACGCTCATCATCGAGCGGTAACCGGAGTCGATCCGCTCGACCTCGCGCGCGACGAGGCCGTAGGCGACATAGGACGCGCCGACGCCGCCATATTGTTCGGGCACCGTGGGGCCGAGCAGGCCGAGTTCACCCATTTCGCGGAAGATCGACACGTCGGTCGTCTCGTTGGCGAACGCATCGATGATACGCGGAGCAAGCTTTTCCTGGGCATAGGCGCGCGCGGTATCGCGGATCATGCGTTCGTCGTCTTCGAGCTGATCGTCGAAGAGGAAGGGGTCTGCCCAGTCGAATTGGCCCATGCCGGTCATTTGGTAAGCTCCAGAACATTATCGGGCGCGATCGCCCTGAAAATACCGTTCGTGTCGAGTAGATGTCGAGCTTGTCGAGACACCGTATCGAGACACTTCCACCCGGGGCAATGCCTCTCGATCCGCGCTCTCGACTTCGCTCGATCGCTACTCGAGACGAACGGGGACGGGGAGAGATTGCGTTTTCAAAGGCTCAGCACCCGATCGTCGAACAAACCGAACGCCAATGTGGATGCATAGAAAGCGATGGCGCGATTTCGGGGCATGGTGCCGGCCCATTTGCGCATGTCGAACGCGGCGTTCTGCAATGCCATCAGCGCCTGCGCGGCGACCAAAGCATCGACCGGGCGGATCGAGCCTTCGGCGATGCCGTCCATCATCGTGCCGGCGAAGCGGCGGGCGATGCGATTGGAGCGATCGATCATCGTGTTGCGCACGCCATGCGGCAGGCCGCTGAGCGCGGTGGTGCGCAGCAGCGGGCCGCGTTCGGAGAATTGCACGTCGAGCAGGGTGGCGATGGTGCTGGACAGACGCTGCCAGTAACTGCCGCCGGCATCGTCTGCAAGGTGCTGCGCATCGGCGATCGTATCGAAGCTGCGCTTGTAGCAGGCGATGACGAGATCGTCCTTGGCATCGAGATGGTGGTAGAAGCTGCCCTTGGTGACGTTCAGTTCGGACGCGATCTTCTGCACCGATGCGCCGCGATAGCCGAGCTGATTGATCAGGCGGGTGGCGGCGAGCAGGAAGGCGGCGCGGCCGGGTTCGGACGTGCCATGATCGAGATCGATCAGTTCGGGCGCCCAGCTCTGCCCGGGCGCGGCGATGCCATGTTCGAACACATGCATCAGCCGTTCCTCGATCCGGCCGAATTCATCCGCATCGTAGCGGGTGAGCCAGACCGGTAGCCAGAAGGTGTTTTCGAGCAGCACGTGCGCGCGGGCACCACGCAGATCGGTTTCGGCGCGAGTCTTCGCCGGACCCCAGAGCGTGCGGGTCTTGCGGAACACGTCGCGCCAGCCGGCCATCAACTGGCCCAGCGCCGGCTCCTCCATCGCGCGCAGATCCGACAAGACGGCGAACGGCGTTTCGACGCCGCGTTCGATGTCGGCAAGGCGCGCCATGTTGATCGAGAGGTATTTCGCGACGCGGGCCTGCGGGGTCGCTTCCTTCAGCGCCTCGTCGAGCATCGCCTGAAGCCGCTCGAGCGTATTCTCGAAGCACGCGGTGGCGAGGTCTTCCTTGCGCTTGAAATAATAAGTTACGCTGGTGGTATTGAGACCGACGCGGCGGGCGACGTCGGCGAAGGTCATGCCTTTCGCGCTTTGTTCGTTGATCGCTTGCGCGGCCGCGGCGAGGATCGCATCGCGCTTGGCGCGGAATCGCTTCGTGCCGCTTTCTTCCTCCAGCAGGGTCGCTTTGATCGCCTCCATCATCCGGCAATCTATCAAGTTCCTTTAGAAGAAACAGTCTTTTTTCCGAAGCGTGGCAGAGGCACAAAATATGTGACCTGCAAGCTTTACCGAAAATGCGGTACGGTCTAACGACCATTCCAAACCGACGGATGGAGAGCGAACATGGACTTCACGCTAAGCGAGCGCGAGACGTATTTCCGGGATCGGGTGCGCGATTTCATCGATCAGAACATCCGCCCGCGCCAGCATATCTACGACGAGCAGTCGCACACCGGCGAGCGCTGGAAGGTGATCCAGGTGATCGAGGACATGAAGGCCAAGGCCAAGGACGCCGGCCTGTGGAATTTCTTCATGCCGCCGCATTCCGGCCAGACGCATGTCGACGACAGCTTCGAGTTCGAGGGCACGCAACTCACCAACCTCGAATATGCGCTGTGCGCCGAGGAGATGGGCCGGGTCGGCTGGGCATCGGAGGTGTTCAACTGCTCCGCGCCGGACACGGGCAACATGGAGGTGTTCCACCGCTACGGCACGCTGGAGCAGAAGGAAAAGTGGCTGCGGCCGCTGATGAACGGCGAGATCCGCTCGGTCTTCCTGATGACCGAGCCGGCGGTGGCGTCGTCCGACGCGACCAACATCGAGACGAGCATCGTGCGCGACGGCGACGAATACGTGATCAACGGCACGAAATGGTGGTCATCGGGCGTGGGCGATCCGCGCTGCAAGATCGGCATCCTGATGGGCAAGACCAATCCGGGGGCGTCGCGCCACAGCCAGCAGAGCCAGATCCTGGTGCCGATGGACGCGCCGGGCGTGACGATCAAGCGCATGCTTTCGGTTTACGGGTATGATCACGCGCCGCACGGGCATGGCGAAGTGGTGCTGGAGAACGTCCGCGTACCGGTGGAGAACGTGCTGCTCGGCGAGGGGCGCGGGTTCGAGATCGCGCAGGGGCGGCTCGGGCCGGGCCGGATCCATCACTGCATGCGCACCATCGGCGTAGCGGAAGAGGCGATCGAGGCGATGGCCAAGCGCCTGCTGACGCGCGTGGTGTTCGGCAAGCGGATCGCGGACCACTCGGTGTGGGAGGAGCGGATCGCGCGCGCGCGGATCGATATCGAGATGACGCGTCTGCTGTGCCTGAAGGCGGCGGACATGATGGATCGCGCCGGCAACAAGAGCGCGCAGCAGGAAATCGCGATGATCAAGGTGCAGGCACCGACGATGGCGCTGAAGATCATCGACGACGCGATCCAGGCGCATGGCGGCGGCGGCGTGAGCCAGGATTTCCGCCTGGCGCACGATTGGGCGGCGATGCGCACGTTGCGCTTCGCCGACGGTCCCGACGAGGTGCACAACCGGGCGATCGCGCGCAACGAGTTCGGGAAATATGCCGAATTGCCGGCGGCGGTGGCGGCGAAGGATGCCGTGCGGCGGTAAGGTGCGCGCTCTCCCCGCTGGCGGGGAGAGGGCAGACGAGGCGAAGCCGAAGTCGGGAGAGGGGCGGTGCGGTGAGGACGGTGGGACACACTGCCCCTCTCCCCAGCCCTCTCCCCGCAGGCGGGGAGAGGGAGATAAGATGAAAGCCGCAGTCCTGTTCGAGGCGAAGACGCCGCTCAGCATCGAGGACGTGGCCGTCTCCGATCCGGGTCCGCGCGAGGTGCTGATCCGCACCGTCGCGTGCGGGGTGTGTCGCAGCGACCTGCACTTCATCGATGGCGCGTTCCCGCATCCGGTGCCGACCGTGCCGGGGCACGAGGCGGCGGGGATCGTCGAGGCGGTGGGATCGGACGTCGCGCATCTGAAGGTCGGCGATCATGTCATCACCTTCTTCACGGTGTTCTGCGGATCGTGCGAGATGTGCATCAGCGGACGGCCGAGCCTGTGCATCGACCCGTCGACGCGGCGGCCCAAGGGCGCGCCGCCACGCCTGAGCCTGAAGGACGGCACGCCGCTGGCACCGTTCCTCAACCTGTCGGCCTATGCCGAGATGATGCTGGTGCACGAGAATGCCTGTGTCGCGATCTCGAAGGAGATGCCGCTCGACCGTGCGGCGCTGCTGGGGTGCGCGGTGATCACCGGGGCGGGCGCGATCTTCAACGACAGTCGCCTGCGCCCGGGCGAAACGGTGGCGGTGATCGGCTGTGGCGGGATCGGGCTGGCGGCGATCAACGCGGCGAAGATCGCCGGCGCGGGGTCGATCATCGCGATCGACCCGGTGGCGGACAAGCTGGAATTGGCCAAGACGCTGGGCGCGACGCACGGGCTGGACGCGATGGATCCCGACCTCACCAAGAAGGTGATCGCGATGACCGACGGCGGCGTGAACTATGCGATCGAGGCGGTCGGACGGCCCAATACCGCGGAGCTGGCGTGGAATATCCTGCGGCGCGGCGGGACGGCGACGATCCTGGGCATGATCGCGCCGGGGGGCGAGGTGAAGATTCCGGGACCGACCTTCCTGACCGGGAAGAAGCTGCAGGGATCGCTGCTGGGATCGACGCAATTCCCGATCGACATGCCGCGGCTGGTGCAGATGTATCTCGACGGGAAGCTCGATCTCGACACGATGGTGGCCGAACGGATCACGCTGGACGGCGTGAACGCGGCGATGGCGAAGCTTCGCACCGGTGATACCGTGCGTTCGGTGATCGAGTTCTCGTGATGGATGAATCCCCGCAGACGATGGACGTGCCCGAGAAGGATCGGCTGGACGAGACGAAGCTGACCGCGTGGATGCAGGCGAATGTCGAGGGGTTCGAAGGGCCGCTGCGCTATTCGAAATTCTCCGGCGGGCAATCCAATCCGACGTTCAAGATCGAGGCCCCTTCGGGCGCCTATGTGCTGAGGCGAAAGCCGTTCGGGCATCTGCTGCCATCGGCGCACGCGGTGGACCGGGAATATCGGGTGATCGCCGGGCTGTATCCGACCGGCTTCCCGGTGGCGCGACCTTACGGGCTGTGCACCGATCCCGAGGTGGTCGGCACCGATTTCTACGTGATGAGCTTCGCCGATGGGCGGAACCTGTGGGACGGGACGCTGCCGGATTATTCGCCGGCCGAGCGGACCGGCATCTACAATGCGATGTGCGATACGCTGGCGGACTTGCACAACACCGATGTCGAGTCGGCGGGGCTGGGCGATTACGGCCGGCCGGGCAATTATTTCGAGCGCCAGGTCGCGCGCTGGACCAAGCAATATCGCGCGTCCGAAACCGAGCGGATGGAGAAGGTCGAGCGGCTGATCGACTATCTCGGCCGCACCGTGCCGGAGCAGACGCGGACCTCGGTGGTGCATGGCGATTACCGCATCGACAACATGATCTTCCACAAGACCGAGCCGCGCGTGATCGCGTTGCTGGACTGGGAATTGTCGACGCTCGGCGATCCGCTGGCGGATTTCTCGTACTTTCTGATGAGCTGGGTGACGGCACCGGAGGGGCGCTCCGGTGTCTTGGGGCATACCGGGCCGGAAACGGGCATCCCGACCATCGAAGAGATGGTCGCGCGCTATTGCGTGGCAACCGGGCGGGACGGAGTGCCGGACCTGAACTGGTATTTCTCGTACAATCTGTTCCGGCTGACGGGTATCGTACAGGGGATCAAGAAGCGCATCGTGGAGGGCACGGCATCGAGCGCGCAGGCGGAGAAATCCGCGGCGGGGGTGTATCGGCTGGCGGATGCGGCTTGGGATTTCGCGGTGAAGGCGGGGGCGTAACTCAATTCCCCTCCCGCTTGCGGGAGGGGTTCGGGGAGGGCGAGCCACGAACGGTGGCTTACCCGAACAGGCCCTCCCCCAGCCCCTCCCGCAAGCGGGAGGGGAGCAGAAAAAGAGGGAGTAGAGATGTCGCTGTTCGATCTGACCGACAAGGTCGCCATCATCACCGGCTCCACCAAGGGGATCGGGAAGGCGAGCGCGTTCGAGCTGGCCGAGCATGGCGCGAAGGTCGTGATCTCCAGCCGCAAGCAGGATGCGTGCGATGCAGTCGCAGCCGAGATCAACGCGAAATATGGCGAGGGGACCGCGATCGCGGTGGCGGCGAACATTTCCGACAAGGCCGGCTTGCAGCATCTGGTGGACGAGACCCGCGCGGCGTTCGGGCAGATCGACGTGCTGGTCTGCAACGCGGCATCCAACCCATATTACGGCCCGCAGAGCGGGATTACCGACGAGCAGTTCCGCAAGATCCTCGACAACAACATCATCTCCAACCACTGGCTGATCGGGATGGTCGCGCCGGAGATGCGGGCGCGGAAATCGGGCGCGATCGTGATCGTCTCGTCTATCGGCGGGATCCGGGGGACGACGACGATCGGCGCGTACGCGATCTCCAAGGCGGCGGACATGCAATTGGCGCGCAACCTGGCGCACGAATTCGGGCCGGACAATGTGCGCATCAACTGCATCGCGCCGGGCCTGATCAAGACCGATTTCGCGCGCGCTTTGTGGGAGGATCCGGAGCGGATCGAGGCGGCGAACACGCGCGTGCCGCTGCGCCGCATCGGCGTGCCGGACGAGATCGCCGGGGCGGTCGTGTTCCTGAGCAGCCCGGCGAGCGCCTTCATGACCGGGCAGTCGATCGTGATCGACGGCGGCGTGACGATCTAGCCCCGGCATGTCGTCCCGGCGGAGGCCGGGACCGCCGCGTGTGATGCGCGGCGGGTGCCTGAAACATAGCGGCCCCGGCCTCCGCCGGCGCGACGGAGATGGACATGACACAGCGTTTCACCGGCAAATCGATCATCGTCACCGGCGCGGGGTCGGGCATCGGGCGGGCGGCGTCTCTGCTGTTCGCGCATGAGGGCGGGCAGGTGCTGTGCGCCGATATTTCCGATGCGGCGGAGGAAACCGCGGAAATGATCACGAAAGCCGGTGGCACCGCGCACGGCATCAGGATCGACGCTGGCAAGGAAGAGGACGTGATCCGCGCCGTGGCGGTGGCGTGCGAATATTATGACGGGCTGGACGTGATGTTCGCCAATGCCGGTATTTCGGGCGGGATGGCCAACATCTTCGACACCGACGTGGCGCTGATCACCGAGGTGCTGCGGGTGAACCTGATCGGTCCCTATCTGGCGATCAAGCACGCCGCGCCGAAGATCGCCGAGCGGGGTGGCGGGGCGATCGTCCTGACCGCGAGCGTCGCGGGCATCCGATCGGGTGCCGGATCGCCGGCATACTCCGCATCCAAGGCCGGGGTGATCAACCTCGCGATGGTCTCGGCGCAGCAGCTTTCGGGTTCGAACGTGCGCGTCAACGCGATCTGCCCCGGGCTGACGGAGACGGGCATGACCAAGCCGACGTTCGATTATGCGCGCGAGGCGGGCAAGATGGAGAAGGTCGGGCGGCTCAACCCGCTGCGGCGTGGCGCGCAGCCGGAGGAGCTGGCCAAGGTCGCGGCGTTCCTGGCCTCCGACGATGCGAGCTACGTCAACGGACAGGCGATCGCTGTGGATGGCGGGCTGTCGTCCAGCCATCCGGTGACGCGCCAGGAATATGGCAAGACGGCGGTATGAAATCGCAGATTGATTTAGATTAAATTAAATATGAGCGACTAGCGCACGATCATGACGATACGCGACCCCGTTCCTGTCCCGACGCCGAGCTTCGCGCTCCGACAGGGTTCGCTTTGGACGGCGATCGATCGTTCGCAGTTGGTGATCGAGTTCGAGCTGGACGGGACGATATCCTGGGCGAACCAGCGGTTCCTCGATGCGATGGGCTATCGCTTCGACGAGGTGGTCGGGCAGCATCACCGGATGTTCTGCGAGGAAGCGTTCGCACGATCGACGGATTATCGGCGTTTCTGGGAAAAACTGGGACGCGGGGAATTCGATACCGGCGAGTACCGGCGTGTGGCTCGCGATGGCTCCGTGGTGTGGTTGCGCGCGAGCTACAACCCGATCACCGACGACGAGGGCCGGCCGCAGAAGGTCCTGAAGATCGCCAGCGATGTGACCGCCGAGGCGCAGACCACGAGCGAATCGCTGGCCCGACGGCAGGCGATCGACCTGTCCAACGCCGTGGTCGAGTTCGACATGGCCGGGCGGGTGCTGAGCGCGAACGACAATTTCGTCCGGCTGTTCGGCTATCGCCTCGGCGAAGTGACCGGCAAGCATCATCGCATGTTCTGCCATCCCAATCATGTCGGGTCGCTCGACTATCGCGCCTTCTGGGAAAAACTGCGCCAAGGGCAGTTCGATGTCGGGCGGTATGCGCGGATCGCGCGGGACGGCCGGGTGGTGTGGCTGCAGGCGAGCTATACGCCGGTGCTCGATGCCGCCGGACTGCCGGTAAAGGTGGTGAAATTCGCCAGCGACGTGACGGGCGAGGTGATGCTGGCCGAGGAGGTGCGCGTGCGCCTCGCCGAGAGCCAGGCGTTCCGGGAGGAAGCCGAAGCGCGGCGCTCCGAGGTCGAGACCATCTTGTCGCGCATGGCCGAAGTGGTCGAAACGATCGCCGGGATCGCCGCGCAGACCAACCTGCTGGCGCTGAACGCCACGATCGAAGCGGCGCGCGCCGGGGACGCCGGGCGGGGATTCGGCGTCGTCGCGTCGGAGGTGAAGAAGCTGGCGGCGGATACGCGCGCGGCGACCACCGCCGCGCGAGGGATGATGAAGGGCTAGTCGCGCAGCCGCATCAATCCTTCCTGCGCGACGCTGGCAACGAGTCGACCGTCGCGACTGTAGATCTTGCCGCGGTTGAAGCTGCGGGCATGGCCGGCCCACGGGCTTTCGCAGGCGTAGAGCAGCCAGTCGTCGACGCGGAAATCCTCGTGCAGCCAGAGCGAATGATCGAGGCTGGCGCTCTGCAGGTTGCGGGTCATCCAGTTCACGCCGTGCGGCAACGTGCCGGTGCCGAGCAACGCCATGTCCGAAGCATAGGCCAGGATCGCGCGATGCATCGCCGCGTCGTCGCCGATCGGCGCGCAGATGCGGAACCAGCTGTCCTGGCGTGGCTCGGTCCTGCCGGGGTTGAGGAAATCGCGCGGGACGACCGGGCGGATCTCGATCGGGCGGGGGCGGGTGAAGTGCGCGCGGAAACGTTCGGGGATCGAATCCACCATCGCGGCGCGGACCTCGACGTCCGATTTCAGATCCTCCGGCGGGGGCACGTCTGGCATCGCGTCCTGATGATGCAGGCCGTCTTCTGGGACTTGCAGCGAACAGGCCATGTTGAGGATCGGCTGGCCCTTCTGCATCGCGATGACCCGGCGCGTGGCGAAGCTCTTGCCGTCGAAATCGCGCACGACGCGGAACAGGATCGGATAATCGTCATTGCCCGGCCGCATGAAATAGGCGTGGAGCGAATGGGCGATCTTGGGCGCGTCGGTGGAGCGCTGCGCGGCCTGAAGCGCCTGGGCGATGACCTGACCGCCGAACACGCGTCCGTGGCCGTGGCCGTTGGCGATGCGCTTGCCGCGATAGAGATCGGTGTCGAGTTCCTCGACATCGAGAAGATCGCAGAGATTGGCGGTGAGCGCGGCGGGGGAGGGGTTGGTCATCGGCACTCCTGATATCCTCCCCGGCACGGGGAGGGGGACCGCGAAGCGGTGGAGGGGGTGTGCCGGCAGCGTAGCGCTTGGGGAAGCCCCCCTCCACCATTCGCGTGAAGAACGCGAACGGTTCCCCTCCCCGTGCCGGGGAGGAGCCTAGTGGGTCAATAGCCCGATAGCGTCGCCAGGCGATCGGCGTGGAAGTTCGCATCGCCGAACATCTCGGCGAGGACGCGGGCGCGCTTCATGTAGAAGCCGATATCGTATTCGTCGGTCATGCCGATGCCGCCGTGCATCTGCACGCCCTCCTGCACCGATAGCGTGGTGGCGAGCGCGGTCATCGCCTTGGCGACGGAGACGGCGTGATCCGCCTTGTCGCTACCTTCGTCGAGCAATTGCGCGGCCTTGAGGACGGCGGCGCGGGCGACTTCCATCTCGCTGTAGAGGTGTGCGGCGCGGTGCTGCAGCGCCTGGAAGCTCCCGATCGTCACGCCGAACTGCTTGCGCTCCTTGAGGTAACCGACGGTCATGTCCATCGCGCCGCCGCCGACGCCGAGCAGTTCGGCCGAGGCGCCAGTGCGGCCGGCGCGGAGCAGGCGGCCGAGCGGATGGGCACCGGCATCGACTTCGCCGATGACGGCGTCGGCGTCGATCTGGAAGTTGTCGAAGGTTACGCGCGCGGCGAGGCTGGAATCGGCCAACCTTTCGGCATCACGTTGAATTCCGGGCAATGTTGGATCGACGGCGAACAAAGTAATGCCGTCAACGTCGCTCGCCGACCCGGAGGTGCGGGCGGCGACGATGATCAGGTCGGCGACATGGCCGTGGGTGACGAACTGCTTCCTGCCTGAAAGCCTGAAGCCGTTGCCCGAGCGTTCGGCCTTCAGGGCGACCTGTTCGCGATGCTTCGCACCCTCGTCGATCGCGAGCGCGGCGACGGTTTCGCCGGCGAGGATGCCGGGGAAATAGCGCGCAGCGTGGGGGGTGTTCTTCAGCGCCTCGACCGCGGCGACGGCGGTGGAGAGGAACGGCGAGGGGCTGAGATTGCGGCCGATCTCCTCCAGCACGATGCCCGCCTCGACATGGCCGAGGCCGAGGCCGCCATCCTCCTCGCCGATCAGGATGCCGGTGAAGCCCATTTCGGCGAAGGACTTCCACAGGTCGCGCGAGAAGCCGGCCTCGTCCCTGGCGTCGCGGAGTGCGCGCATGTGCGAGACGGGGGCGTTTTCGGCGACGAAATCCTTGGTGGTGTCGCGGAGCATTTGTTGTTCGTCGTTGAGATAGAGGGGCATTTGCTACTCCGTCGCCCCGGCGAAGGCCGGGGCCGCTGGGTTTGGGCAGTCGCCGCGTTTCATCACGCAGCGGTCCCGGCCTGCGCCGGGACGACGATCAGGTCGAAGGCAGTTCCAGGATCCGCTTGGCGATGATGTTGAGCTGCACCTCGCTGGTGCCGCCCTCGATCGAGTTCGCCTTGGTGCGCAGCCAGGCGCGGGGGGTGCCGCCGCCGGAGGAGCGATCGGATTCCCATTCGAGCGCGTCGGAGCCACCCGCCGACATCATCAGTTCGTAGCGGCTCTTGTTCAGCTCGGTGCCGTAATATTTCATCATCGAGGGCTGGGCGGGATGCGCGCGACCGGCCTTCAGCTCGTCGATGAAGCGCTCGCTCATCATGCCGAACGCCCTGGCGCGCACCTCGAACATGGCGATGTTGGCGCGCAGCAGCGGATCGGCGAGCTTGCCGTCGTGATCGAGGCCGACGGTGGCGATCGCACCGTCGATCAGCGGATTGCCGCCGGTCGAGGCGAGGCCCATGCCGGAGATCATCTCGCGCTCGTGGCCGAGCAGATATTTGGCGACGTCCCAGCCCTTATTCTCTTCGTAGACGCGGTTGGCCTTGGGCACGCGGACATTGTCGAAGAAGGTTTCGCAGAACGGCGAATAGCCCGAGATCAGCAGGATCGGTTTGGTCGAGACGCCTTCGCTGGCCATGTCGAACAGCACGAAGCTGATGCCGCCCTGCTTGTTGGTCTTGTCGGTGCGCACCAGACAGAAGATCCAGTCGGCCTTGTCGGCATAGCTCGTCCAGACCTTCTGGCCGTTGACGATATAATCGTCGCCGTCGCTTTCGGCCGAGGTGGCGAGGCTGGCGAGATCGGACCCGGCGTTCGGCTCGCTATAGCCCTGGCACCAGCGGATTTCGCCACGCGCGATCTTGGTGAGGTGCGTGAGCTTCTGTTCTTCGGTGCCGTATTTCAGCAGTGCCGGCCCGAGCATCGAGATGCCGAAACTGTTCAGCGGGTTGCGGGCGCGGATCGCGGCCATTTCCTCGCGCAGGACCTTGGTTTCGGCCGGGGTGAGGCCACCGCCGCCGTACGCCTTAGGCCAGTCGGGCACGGTCCAGCCCTTGGATGCCATCGCGTCCATCCAGGATTTCTGGGCGGGCGTGAGCATGGACTGATCGCGGCCGCCCCAGACGGCGTCCTTTTCGGAGCGGACCGGTTCGCGCATTTCGGGAGGGCAGTTCTCGGCGAGCCAGGCGCGGGTTTCGGTGCGGAACTGGTCGAGATTCGTATCGGTCATGGCTTCTTCCTTCTTCTGTCCCCCTCTACCCGCTGGCGGGGAGGGTAGGGGAGAGGGGCAGTCTCGGGCGACACCGCTGCCGCACTGCCCCTCTCCCTCGCTTCGGCTTCGCCTCGCTTGCCCTCTCCCCGCAAACGGGGAGAGGGAAAATCAGTTGAACTTGCCGCCGGACTCCGCCTTGCTCTTCAGCAGTTCGGCGACCGTGAAACCGTGCTTCTCCAGGCCGGCGACGATCTTGGGCAGGCCTTCGGTGTCGGCCCAGAACATCGGGCCGCCGCGATAGACCGGCCAGCCGTAGCCGTAGATCCACACGACATCGATGTCCGAGGCGCGCTGCGCCATCTTTTCCTCAAGGATCAGGGCGCCTTCGTTGACCATCGTGTAGAGCGTCTTCTCGATGATCTCCTCGTCGCTGATCTCGCGCTTCCGCAGGTTGGACTTGCTGCGGAAATCCTCGATGATCTCGGCCACGCGCGGGGACGGGGTCGGGTTCCGCTTCTCGTCGTAATCGTAGAAGCCCTTCTGGGTCTTCTGGCCCCAGCGGCCTTCGGCGGCGAGCGCGTCGCGGATGCTTTCGATGCGGTTGGGATCGCGATGCCAGCCGATATCGACGCCGGCGAGATCGCTCATCTGGAACGGCCCCATCGGCATGCCGAACGCGACATGCACCTTGTCGATCTGTTCCGGCGTCGCGCCTTCCATCAGCAACTTCATCGCCTCGACCTGACGCGGTTTGAGCATGCGGTTGCCGATGAAGCCGTCGCATACGCCGGCGACGACCGCGACCTTCCTGATCTTCTTGGACAGCGCCATGACGGTGGCGAGCACGTCATCCGCCGTCTTCGCGCCGCGCACGACCTCGAGCAGCTTCATGACGTTGGCGGGCGAGAAGAAGTGCATGCCGACCACGTCCTGCGGACGGCTGGTGGCGGCGGCGATCTCGTTCACGTCGAGATAGGAGGTGTTCGAGGCGAGGATCGCGCCGGGCTTGCAGATGCCGTCGAGCTTGGCAAAGATCTCCTTCTTCACGTCCATATTCTCGTACACCGCCTCGATGATCAGGTCGCAATCGGCGAGTGCGGAGAAATCGAGCGTCGGGGTCAGCGCGCCCATCGCGGCTTCGACCTGTTCGGGCTTGAGGCGGCCCTTGGCGGCGCTGGCCTCGTAATTCTTGCGGATCACGCCAGTACCGCGATCCAGTGCCTCCTGCGCCATCTCGACGATCGTGACGGGGATGCCGGCGGACAGGAAGTTCATGCTGATCCCGCCGCCCATCGTGCCGGCGCCGATCACGCCGACCTTATTGATCGGGCGGAGCGCGATATCGGCGGCGATGCCGTCGATCTTGGCGGCCTGGCGCTCGGCGAAGAAGATGTGGCGCTGCGCGGCGGACTGCGTGCCCATCATCAGCTTCATGAATTCCTGGCGCTCGAACGCGATGCCGTCCTCGAACGACGAGCCGTCGGCGGCCTTTTCGACGCAGGCGATGTTGGCGGCGGGCGCGTCGAAGCCGCGGAACTTGCGGGCGTTCTCCTTCTTGAACGCGGCGACCGCTTCGGGATCGGCCTTGGCGGTCTTCTGGCTGGCGATCGGCAGCGGCTTAACGTCGGCGACCTCGCGGGCGAAGGCGATGGCGTCGGCGATGAGGCTGTCTTCACCCGCGAGGCGATCGATCAGGCCGGCGTCGAGCGCCTTCTTGGCGCTGATCGGGTCGCCCTTCGCGGTCATTTCGAGCGCGAGCGGCACGCCGGCGATGCGCGGAATACGCTGCGTGCCGCCGGCGCCGGGGAGCAGGCCGAGCTTCACCTCCGGCGTGCCGATCTTCGCGCTGGGCACGGCGATGCGGTAATGGCAACCAAGCGTGACTTCGCAGCCGCCGCCGAGCGCGGTGCCGTGGATCGCGGCGATCACCGGCTTGTCCGAGGCCTCGATCTGCTCGATCACTTCGCCAAGGCCGGGGCCAACCATCGGTTTGCCGAATTCGGTGATGTCGGCACCGGCGAAGAAGGTGCGCCCGTCGCAGCGGATGACCACGGCCTTGATCGCGGCATCGGCGGCGGCCTCCTTCAGCCCGGCCTCGAGGCCCTGACGGACGGCAGCTCCGAGCGCGTTCACCGGCGGGTTGTTGCTGATGATGACGAGCACGTCGTCATGGCGTTCGGTGGTGATCGGGCTGGTCATGATGGATCTCCTGGAATTTCGCGTCATCCCGGCGGAGGCCGGGATCGCTGGTTTGAGGCAAACGTTCCGCGTAAAACACGGCGGCCCCGGCCTTCGCCGGGGTGACGGCTAGGTCAGCGCGCTGTAGATCAACGTCTTCAACTCGCGGCGGATGGGGTAGGTGGAACTGGGCGACATCTGCGTCATGAACACCATCGTCAGGCGTTCGACCGGATCGACGAAGAAGGCGGTCGAGAACATGCCGCCCCAATAATATTCGCCGACCGAGCCGGGGATCATCGACCGCGCGACGTCGATGTTGACGGCGAAGCCCAGGCCGAAGCCGGTGCCGGCATTGGCCGCTTCGCTGAACAGCGATTTGGACATTCTGGAGAGGTCCGATCCGCCGGGGAGATGGTTCATCGTCATCAGGTCGATCGTCTTGCGCCCGACCAGGCGCGCGCCGTCCAGCTCTCCGCCGTTCAGCAGCATCGTGTTGAACCTGTGATAATCGAGCGCCGACGATACGAGACCGCCGCCACCCGAGACGAGCTTGGGCATATTGGCCCACAGGCTCTCCGCGCCGCGATCGTACATCACCCGGCCCCCCTTGGAACCATTGGCGCCGGGCACGAAGGCGTAGCAATCGGTCAGCCGATCGATCTTGTCGGCGGGGACGGCGAAGAAGGTGTCGTGCATCTTGAGCGGTGCGAAGATGCGGGTGGCGAAGAAGTCCGCCAGCGGCAGGCCCGACACGCGCTGCACGACCGCGCCCAGCACATCGGTGGAGACGGAATAATTCCACGACGTGCCGGGCGAGAATTCGAGCGGCAGCCTGGCAAGCGCGCCGACGAAACCATCGAGATCGTGGTTGCCGTGCCAATTGTCGATCTTGCCGGCGCGGTAGGCGGCATCGACGTTGGAGCGATACTGGAAGCCGTAGGTCAGGCCCGACGTGTGGCGCAGCAGATCGACCATGCGCATCGGCTCGGCGGTGGGAAGCGTGCCGAAGGGCACGTCGCCGCCGCCGCCGTTGAACACCCCGATGTCCTTGAATTCGGGCAGCACATGGTGGACCGGCGTGTCGATCGCGACCTTGCCTTCCTCGACCAGCATCATGAACGCGATCGAGGTGATCGGCTTGGTCATGCTGGCGACGCGGAACAGCGAACCTTCGTCGACCGGTTTGCCGCCCTCTCGTGCCGGGCCCTGGCTGCCGAAATGGACGATCTCGCCGTCGCGGGCGAGCAGGATCTGGGTGTTCGCGAGCTTGCCGGAATCGATATAGCGTTCCTTCAGCAACGCATCGATGCGGGCCAGGCGGCTACCGTCGAAACCCAGCTTGTCCGGCTTTGCGATTTTCATGCGGTCGCCCATACCTCTAATTCGAAACCGGCAACGAACCGGCGCGCATCCTACTGCCTTCAGCCCTATTGCCTTGAGTGCGGCGTGAATCAACACTAAACGGGCGCAAAGCGGCAGATAAGCCAAACCCGAAGTTCAGATTTGGAGAGATGTGCCTTGCAGACCGAATCCCCGACCGCCCTCTCGCTCGCCCTCGATCCGTCCTGGCCAGCGGTCACCCTATCGCAGGCGCAGGAGATGCTGACCGTGGCCGGCGGCAAGTTCGAGATCGAGACGATCGCAATTCGCGGCGTGCCGACGCGCGTGTGGAAGAACGCGCCGCCGAACCTGTCCTGGCTGATCCAGGCCGCGCGCGCCTACGGCCAGAACGTGTTCACCGTGTATGAGGACGAGCGCGTCACGTTCGAAGCGAATTACCGCGCGGTGGCGACGCTGGCGGCGAAAATGCTGGGCATGGGGATCGGGCGCGGCGACCGCGTCGCCATCGCGATGCGCAACCTGCCGGAATGGCCGGTGATCTTCTTCGCGGCCGCGAGCATCGGCGCGATCGTCGTGCCGTTGAATGCGTGGTGGACGGCGGGCGAACTTGAATATGGCATCGACGATTCAGGTGCGCGGCTGCTGTTCGTCGATGACGAACGGCATCAGCGGCTGGTCGAGGCCGGGCTGGCCCTGCCGGCGGTGGAGCAGGTGATCGTGTCGCGTGCGTCGGGGGCGCTGGACGGGCGGGCATCGCGGCTGGAGGATCTGATAGGCACGCCGCACGATTACGCCGCGTTGCCGGATATTGATTTCCCGCAAATCGAGATCGCGCCGGACGACGATGCGACGATCTTCTATACCAGCGGGACGACCGGGCATCCGAAGGGCGCGCTGGGCACGCATCGCAATCTGATGACCAACATCCTGTCGGGCGGCTATGCCGGCGCGCGGTCCTCGCTGCGGCGGGGCGAGGCGATCCCCGAGCCGACGCCGCGCACGATGCTGACGGTAATTCCCTTGTTCCATGTCACGGCGTGCAGCGCGAGCCTGATGGGCGTGATCGCCACCGGATCCAAGATGATCTTCATGCGCAAATGGGACGTCGTGCGCGCGATGGAGATCATCGAGCGCGAAAAGGTGAACATCACCGGCGGCGTGCCGACGATCGCCTGGCAGCTGATCGAGCATCCCGACCGGCACAAATACGATCTCTCCTCGATCGAGGCGATCGCTTACGGGGGCGCGCCGTCCGCACCCGAGCTGGTGCGGCGCATCCATGAGGAATTCGGCGCGCTGCCCGGTAATGGCTGGGGCATGACCGAGACGATGGCGACGGTGACGAGCCATGCGGCCGAGGATTACCTCAACCGCCCGACCAGCGCCGGGCCACCGGTGGCGGTCGCCGACCTGAAGATCATGGCCGACGACGGCACGACCGAACTGGCGACCGGCGAGGTCGGCGAACTCTGGGCGCGCGGGCCGATGATCGTGAAGGGCTATTGGAACAAGCCCGAGGCGAGCGCGGAGACGTTCGTCGACGGGTGGGTGCGCACCGGCGATCTCGCGCGGCTGGACGAGGAGGGATTCCTCTACGTCGTGGACCGGGCGAAGGACATGATCATCCGCGGCGGCGAGAACATCTATTCGAGCGAGGTGGAGAACGTGCTGTACGAACACCCCGCCGTCACCGACTGCGCGCTGATCGGTATCCCGCACCGCACTTTGGGCGAGGAGCCGGCGGCGGTCGTGCATCTGGCGCCGGGCATGGAGGCGAGCGAGGCGGAACTGCAGGCGTGGGTGAAGGCGCGGCTCGCGGTGTTCAAGACGCCGGTGGCGATCCGCTTCGTGCACGAGACGTTGCCGAGGAATGCGAACGGCAAGATCCTGAAGAAGGATCTGAAGGTGTTGTTCGAGGACCGGGTGGGCGTGGCGGCGTGACGGTCTTGCCGGCTGAAGCGGCCGATGCGTCCGTCATCTGAGCATCTTCGGGCATCGCCCTAAGTCCGAAAGTGGCTTGGCCCCCTTATCGGGATGCGGCCAGTGCGACGACGCTCTTCACCGCTCGCTCCCAACCATCGAGGCGATCCTGTCGGACATCGGCGCTCATCGCCGGCCTGAACGTCTCCACCTTGGCGCGCAGCACGCTCGCGGCCGCCAGATCCTTGAACAGGCCGCAGCCGATGCCGGCCAGCATCGCCGCGCCCAAGGCGGTGGTTTCGGCGAATTCGGGGCGTTCGACGTCCACGTCGAGGATGTCCGCCATGTCCTGCGCCATCCAGTCATTGGAGACCATGCCGCCGTCGATGCGGACGCATTTCCAGTCGATGCCGTCGGCGGCGAAGGCGGTCTTCAGGTCATGCGCCTGATGCGCCATCGCCTCCAAAGCGGCGCGGACGATATGAGCCCTGGCCGTAGAGAAACTGAGGCCGGAGATCGTGCCGCGGGCCTCCGGCTCCCACCACGGCGCGCCGAGGCCGGATAGAGCGGGGACCAGATAGGTGCCGCCATTGTCGGGCACGCTGCGCGCGAGCGCCTCGGTCTCGGCGGCGTTGCCGATCAGGCCGAGCGAGTCGCGGAGCCATTTGACCAGGCTGCCGGCGACGAACACCGAGCCCTCCAGCGCATAGGCGCGGCGGCCATCGATCTGCCATGCGATGGTCGAGAGCAGGCGGTTGCGCGAGGTCGGAGGGGTGGGGCCGGCCTGCGTCAGGACGAAGGCACCGGTGCCGAAAGTCGCCTTGGTCTCGCCGATCTCGAGGCAGGACTGGCCGATCGTCGCGGCCTGCTGGTCGCCGGCGATGCCGCAGATCGGGATCGCGGCGCCGAACAGGCTGGTCTCGCCGAATCGGCCGGCGCAATCGACGATTTCGGGCAGCGCCTTGCGCGGCGTGCCGAACAATTCGATCAGGCCGTCGTCCCAATGGCCGCTGCCGATCGCCATCAAGGCGGTGCGGCTGGCGTTGGTCGCGTCAGTGACATGGACGCCGCCGCGCTTTTCGGTGGCGGTCAGTTTCCAGATCAGCCACGATTCGATCGTGCCGACCGCGAGCCGATCGCCCGCCTCCTTCAGTTGCGGCCAGTTCTCCATCGCCCAGCCGATTTTGCTGCCGGAGAAATAGGGATCGAGCAGCAGGCCGGTCTTGGCCTGCACGGCGGGCTCGTTGCCGGCCTCCTTCAATTCCCGACAGCGCGCTGCGGTACGGCGGTCCTGCCAGACGATCGCGGGGGCGAGCGGTTCGCCCGTATCGCGGTCCCAGAACACGATCGTCTCGCGCTGGTTGGTGATACCGATCGCGGCGATGCGGTCCGCGCCGCCGGCCTTTTCGATCACCTTGCGGGTGACGGCGAGCGTCTTGTCCCAGATTTCGGCGGCGTCGTGTTCGACCCGGCCCGGTTCGGGATAATGCTGCGTGAGTTCCTCGGACTGGACGGCGGTGCAGGTGCCGTCGGGCTGGAACAGCATGGCACGGGTCGATGTGGTGCCTTCGTCGATGACCAAGATGAGTTTGCTCATACGCTTCACGCTAGCCGGGATTACAAGCCGGGGGAATGCCGCTAGGGTCGTGCGCGGAGAAGGTGAACGATGACCCCGGTAAGCGACGATACGACGCCCCCCTTGCCGCCCGCCGTGCCCACGTCGGGGGCGTTCGGCCTGCCGCTTGCCGGCGGCCCGGACGGACGAGACGATGGCGGGGAGGATGCGCGGATCGCGCAGCGGCGCGACCGGCTGCTTGCCGCGCTGACGCTGATCTCGGGGATCGGCCTCGCGCTCGCGACACCGTTCGCGCTGAAGGCGGGGGCGGAATTCTTCCTGCCGACGACGACCGCGCTGGTGATCGCGATCGCGCTGATCCCCTTGCTCGAATGGCTGGAGCGCAGGCGCGTGCCGTCGCCGCTGGCGGCCTTGTTCTGCGTGCTGATGTTCCTGATCGTCGCGAACATCGCGCTGGCGGCGATCGTCGTGCCGGCGACGGAATTCTTCCGCCTGCTGCCCACGCGCATCGATCGCATCCAGAGCAACCTGGCGCCGTTGCTCGATCTGTATTCGAGCCTCGAAAAATACGTGAACCGCACGCTGCGCCAGATCGCCTCCACGCCGATCAAGCCCGCGCCGACCGCCGGTGTCGCGCCGCCGAGCTCGATCCTGGAACTCGCCGCGACGTCCGCGCCGGCGGTGCTGATCCAGTTGTTCTTCGGCATCCTGACCGCGTATTTCTTCCTCGCCGGGTGGACGCGGATGCGCAAGCGCACGATCACCAGCCGGACCAGCTTCGGCGGGGCGATGGCGACGGCGCGGGTGATCCAGGACGTGGTCGACGACGTGTCGTCCTATCTGGGCACGATCACCGCGATCAACATCGCACTGGGGCTGTGCATCGCGGGGGCACTGTACGCGCTGGGCATGCCGTTTCCATTGATGTGGGGCGGCATCGTCGTGCTGCTGAACTATGTGCCGTATTTCGGGCCGGTGGTGGCGGCGCTGCTGCTGGCGGTGGGCGGGCTGATGACCTTCTCGGACATCTGGGTCGCGCTGGCACCGCCGGCGATCATGTACGGGCTACACCTGATCGAGGCGAACGTGGTGACGCCGCTGATCGTCGGGCACCGGCTGACGATCAATCCGATCATGATCCTCATCTCGATCAGCTTCTGGGGCTGGGTGTGGGGCACGACGGGGGCGCTGCTCGCGGTGCCGCTGCTGATCATCCTGCAGACCGTGATCGGCGCGGCGGGCAAGCCGGATATCGCCGGCTTCCTGTTCGAACACGGCACGCTGACGCAGCAGAGAAAGCGGCGTGGGCGGGAGATCGATCCGAGCGTCGACGTCTGAGAATATTTGTGCGCGGGGTGGGCAGAAACCGCGTTGACAGGGTGCTCGCCCACGCATAGTGAGCCGCCTCCACGCTTTACAAGCGGGTGTAGCTCAGTTGGTTAGAGCGCCGGCCTGTCACGCCGGAGGTCGCGGGTTCGAGCCCCGTCACTCGCGCCATTGCCCTGTAGGGGCATGGTTGGAGGTGGTTTTCCACACGTAAGACGTCATGCTGAACTTGTTTCAGCATCGAGGCGCGATCAGTGGATTTCAAAGACGGTGTCGGTTTGGCGGGTGACCGCGCATGGATCCTGAAACGAGTTCAGGATGACGGCATCTTTCTTGGCCGGCCTACCGCCAGCGCCCGGTTTCCATCCATTGCAGCAGGCGGCGCATCGGCAGCACCCAGAGCCAGACGATGCCGGTGAAGACGTAGAATACGAGCTGAAGCAGCCAGTGCCATTCGGCGACGACGTTGGACAGGCTCGCGACCCCGATCACCCAGATCGCGATCAGCAACAGGATGAACAACATGCCTGCGGGTTTGCGCCAGCTTGGCGTCATCGGGTAATCCAGTGCTGTTCGGTGGCGATGGCGTGCAGTGGCACGTCCCACGAGTCGGCGGGAAGCGAATCGACCTGCTGCATGCTCCAGGCGACGCCGATGCGCCAGGCCTGGGGGAATGCGACGAAAGCGCGGTCGTAATGGCCGGCGCCCTGGCCCAGGCGGTTGAGCGCTGCGTCGAAGGCGACGAGCGGGGTGAGGATGATGTCGGGCGCGCGCTCGCCGGCCGTCTCGGCCGGCTGGTGCAGGCCGAACGGGCCGGCGACCAGGGCGGCTTCGGTATCCCAGGCGAGGAAGCGCAACGGCGGCTTCGCACCGGCGACATGGGGCAGGACGATCTCGCATCCTGCTTCGACCGCGGCGCGAGCGAGGGGGGAAGGGTCCGCCTCGCCGCCCATCGGCACGTAGGAGGCGACCGTCAGGCCGTGTTCGAGGCGATCGAGAAAAGCTTGCGGCACGGCGATCTCGCGCCGAGTGCGCGAGACGAACAGGTCGCGATCGGTGCGCATTTTGGCGCGAATAGAATTTTTGTCCAATCCGGATCGCCCTCGCTACCGTTCGTCACCCCGGACTTGGTCCGGGGTCCACCGTGCCGCACTCGAAAAATTCGAGCCTCTATCGATGACCCTGCCGCCCGGTGGACCCCGGAACAAGTCCGGGGTGACGGTTTCGCGGGTAAGGTGTCGGCCACAACATGGCCACGCCGATTTCCTACATAACCCGGCCGGATGGAGTGGCGGGACCACCGTGGCCGTTTGCCTGAATATCCTCTGACGCCAAAAGCATCAGGTGGGGATCATGTACGACAGACCAGGATCTGCGCAGGGACAACCCCCTAGGAAGAAGAATCGCCTCAGGGATAATCGGTAAGGCTCGTACCGGGCAGTGCCCGCCGTCCCGATATATAGCGTGCGAGCGGTCAATTCTCAAGGCTCGCGGCGAGCGCTTCGAGCCGGTCGGCGAGGGATTCGAGCATTTCCACGCCTGGGACTTCCGGAGACCGATCGACCGGTCGGTTCTGGGCATCGTTCAAGGCATCGGCCAGCATGAGCGCCACGAACAGCATGGCCCGTTCGCCACCGACTCCGCCGGAGGCGCGCGTCGCGGCAGGCCAGCGCGCATCCAGCAGCGCACCGATGCGGAACAGCTGATCCTCCTCGCCATCGCGGCAGGCGACGATGTGGCGATGGCCGCCGATGGTGAGCGTGACGTCTGCCATTATCGCGGTGCCATCAGTCGGCGTTGCCGCGTGCGATGACATCGTCCAAGGCCATCACGGCGTCGGCCATGCGGGTGCGCAGGGCGGCGTGACGCTGGGCAAGGGCTTCGCCGGCGCGCTCGCGCCTGGCGCTCGCCGCTTCGATCCGCGCGATGGCGGCGTGGATGCGGTCGATGGGAGGAACGGCCATCGCGTGCAGATAGCACGGCTCGTCTCCGCGACAACATGGATTTGCCCTTCATGCGGTTGACGCGGCGAACAAGCCACCGCAAAGACCGCGCGAATTATCGACGGCCGGGGGGCGTGTCGCCCGGCACCTGTGAAGGATTGCGCGCGCAAGCGGCGTCACCGACCTCGATCCCGACCCCCGCGAGTCGCGCGGCCGGATCGATGCTGCGGCGGCGACGCGATGGATTTCGGCCCGCTTGGGCGTGGATAGGACAGGAGACAGGATATGACGGTCAAGGTAGCGATCAACGGTTTCGGGCGCATCGGCCGCCTCGTCGCGCGTGCGATTCTGGAGCGTGGCGGCGCCGAGGACCTTGGGGGCCTCGAACTGGTCGCGATCAACGACCTGGCCGATGCCAAATCGAATGCGTGGCTGTTCAGCCGTGACAGCGTGCATGGCAAATATCCGGGCAGCGTCTCGGCCGAGGGCAACGACCTGGTCGTGGACGGCAAGCGTATCCGCGTGACCGCCGAGCGCGATCCGGCGAACCTGCCGCACAAGGAATTGGGCGTCGACATCGTGCTGGAATGCACCGGCTTCTTCACCGATCGCGAGAGCGCGCAGAAGCATATCGATGCGGGTGCCAAGAAGGTGCTGATCTCCGCTCCGGCCAAGGGTGTCGACCTGACCGTGGTGTACGGCGTGAACAACGACAAGCTGGAGGCGGGCCACAACATCGTTTCCAACGCATCGTGCACCACCAACTGCCTGGCGCCGGTCGCCAAGGTGCTGAACGATGCGATCGGCATCGAGCGCGGGCTGATGACGACCGTGCACGCCTATACCAACGACCAGAAGATCCTCGATCAGATCCATCCCGACCTGCGCCGTGCCCGCGCCGCCGCGATGTCGATGATCCCGACCACGACCGGTGCCGCTCGCGCGGTGGGCGAGGTCCTGCCCGAGTTGAAGGGCAAGCTGGACGGATCGGCGATCCGCGTTCCGGTGCCGGATGGCAGCCTGATCGACCTGACCTTCACGCCCAAGCGCGACACGACCGTCGAGGAAGTGAATGCGATCCTGAAGGCGGCAAGCGAGAGCGGCCCGATGGTCGGCATCCTGGTCTATTCCGACGAGCCGTTGGTCTCGATCGATATCGTGCATACGCCGGCCTCTTCGACGATCGACAGTCTCGAGACGGCGGTGCTCGACGGCAAGCTCGTCCGGGTGGTCAGCTGGTACGACAATGAATGGGGCTTCTCGAACCGCATGATCGACACCGCGGGTGCGATGGGCAAGTTCCTCTGATGGAACACGGCGTTACCCCGGCGCAGGCCGGGGTCTCCCTGGGGCAGCCGGAACGCTCGCCGCAGGGAGACCCCGACCTCCGGGGTGACGGGCAGATCGGCACGCTCGCCGGAATCGCCCGCCACGGTCGCCCCAAGGGCCCGATGGAAACGATCGATCATGTCGCCGTCACGATCGAAGGCGGCATCGCCGGCGACTTCCGCGGCGGCATGAAGGGCCGGGCGCACAAGCGACAGGTGTCGCTGATCGAACGCGGCGACTGGGATCTGGCGATGGCCGAGGTGGGGCATTCGATTCCGTGGCAGGAACGGCGCGCGAACCTGCTGGTCGACGGGTTGGACCTGCCGCAGACCAAGGGCGTGCGGCTGCGCATCGGTGAGGATGTGCTGTTGCAGGTGATGGTCGAGACCGATCCGTGCGAGCGGATGGAAAAACTGGCCGTGGGGCTGCGCGCGGCGCTGACGCCGGACTGGCGCGGCGGCGTGTGTACGATGGTGCTGGCCGGTGGCGAGATCCGCATCGGCGATAAGATCAGGGTGGAACAAGCATGAGCAGAGCCTTCAGAACGCTGGACGATATGGGCGATGTCTCGGGCAAGCGCGTGTTGGTGCGCGAAGACCTGAACGTACCGATGGCCGATGGCGCGGTGACCGACGATACGCGGTTGCGCGCGACGCTCGCGACGGTCGGTGAACTCGCCGACAAGGGCGCGATCGTGCTGATCCTGGCGCATTTCGGTCGGCCCAAGGGCGAGCGTAACCCGGCCATGTCGCTGGCGCTGGTGACGAAGCCGTACGAGGCCGTGCTGGGGCGTCCGGTGCGCTTCGTCGATTGGGACGGGGCGGAGGACGCGATCTCCACGTTGCAGCCGGGCGATGTCGCGGTGCTGGAAAATACGCGGTTCTTCGCCGGGGAAGAGAAGAACGATCCCGAACTGACCGCGCGGATCGCGAAGCTCGGCGACCTGTACGTCAACGACGCCTTTTCGGCCGCGCACCGCGCGCATGTTTCGACCGAAGGGTTGGCGCACGTCTTGCCGGCGTTCGCGGGGCGGGCGATGGAGGCGGAACTCGACGCGCTCGACAAGGCGTTGGGCAACCCCGAGCATCCGGTCGCGGCGGTGGTGGGCGGCGCCAAGGTGTCTTCGAAGCTCGACGTGCTGAAGCATCTGGTGACGAAGGTCGATCATCTGATCATCGGCGGCGGGATGGCCAACACCTTCCTCGCGGCGCGGGGCGTGGATGTCGGCAAGTCGCTGTGCGAACATGATCTGACCGGCACGGCGGACGAGATCTTCGACGCGGCGGAGCGGGCGAACTGCACGATCCATCTGCCGTACGATGTGGTGGTGGCGAAGGAGTTCGCCGCGAACCCGCCGAGCGTGCGCACCTGCAACGTGCATGAGGTGGCGGCGGACGAGATGATCCTGGATGTCGGGCCGGCGGCGGTCGAGGCGTTGGCCGACGTGCTGAAGAATTGTCGGACCTTGGTGTGGAACGGGCCGCTGGGCGCATTCGAGACGCCGCCGTTCGATGCGGCGACGGTGGCACTGGCGCGCACGGCGGCGGCGCTGACGCGCGATAGATCTTTGGTGTCGGTGGCCGGCGGCGGCGATACGGTCGCGGCGCTGAATCAGGCAGGGGCGGGGGAGGACTTCACGTTCGTGTCCACCGCCGGCGGGGCGTTTCTGGAGTGGATGGAGGGCAAGGATCTGCCCGGCGTGGCGGCGCTTTCGCGGTAAGACTTCACTGCGGATCGAAATACTTTAGCTTTCGTCATCCCGGACTTGTTCCGGGGTCCACCACGCGGCTCGGTTTCACTTACCTGTCAAGTGCAGGCGTAGCGGCCCGGTGGACCCCGGAACAAGTCCGGGGTGACGGCAGATGGTGGTCACATTGCCGGCTCACTTCGCCTTGAGCAGCGGTCCGACCAGTCGTTCGATCGAGCGTGCATCGAACGACTGCGCCGCGATAGATTCCAGCCGGCCGTTGCGCGCGAAGACGTAGTTGGTCGGCACCGATGCCACCGTCAGATCGCGGCCGAAAACGTGGCGGGCTTGCGGATAGCCGATGCCGGGCGAGACCATCTGGTCGCCTTTCGCCTTGCCCGGGTCGACCGCGATGCCGATCACGACCAGCCCCTCGGAGCGATGGCGGCGGTAATAGGCGTTGAGCAGCGGAAGTTCGGCGCGGCAGGGCAGGCACCATGTCGCCCAGATGTTGACGATCACGACCTTGCCGCGAAGGTCCTCCAACTTCACTCGCGCACCATCCGCGAACAGAAAATCGCGCGGCATGCCGTTTTGCAGGGGCGCTGGCGCGGCGGCGCCGACGCCGCCGATCATGGCGACACTGATCAGCACGATTCGGGAGCGCATCCAGACCATCGACGCTCAGGCTGGCGGCTCGATCCGCAGCGGTCAATCGGTGTTCCGGCGCGGATCGGTGGTTCGTTTCGATTGGCCAAAAATGGCACTATCGCAATAGTCTCGGTGCAGGTTGCCGAGCCGCGACCCGCCCGCTAACAACCCGGCCAACACATATCTGTTCAGAAACGCTACTTGCAGGGAATCAAAGATGACGCCGATCGTGAAGGCCATTCTCGACAAATACGAGTCCGACAATCCCGCGACCAAGGCGAATCTGGGCCGCATCCTGATGCAGGGCAAGCTTGGCGGCACCGGCAAGCTGATCATTCTGCCGGTGGATCAGGGTTTCGAACATGGGCCAGCGCGCAGCTTCGCGATCAATCCGCCGGCCTACGACCCGCATTACCATTGGCAACTGGCGATCGATGCCGGCCTTTCGGCGTTTGCGGCACCGCTCGGCATGATCGAGGCCGGCGCGACGACCTTCGCCGGCCAGGTGCCGACGATCCTGAAGGTCAACAGCTCGAACAGCTGGGCGCAGGGTGCGAATCAGGCGGTGACCGGGTCGGTCGAGGATGCGGTGCGGCTCGGCTGCGCGGCGATCGGCTTCACGATCTATCCTGGATCGGACGATCTGTTCGACATGATCGGCCAGATTCGGGAGATGTCGGCCGAGGCCAAGGCGCTCGGCATCGCGACGGTGATCTGGTCGTATCCGCGCGGCGGCGCGCTGCCCAAGTCCGGCGAGCTGGCGTTGGACGTCGGTGCCTATGCAGCGCACATGGCGGCCCTGCTGGGCGCGCACATCATCAAGGTGAAGCTGCCGAGCGATCATATCGAGCAGGCCGAGGCCAAGCCGATGTACGAGGGCACCGACTGGTCGAAGCAGTCCGACCGCGTCCGCCATGTCGTGCAATCGAGCTTTGCCGGGCGGCGTATCGTGGTGTTCTCGGGCGGTGCGGCCAAGGGTGCCGATGCGGTGTATCAGGACGCGCGCGACATTCGCGATGGCGGCGGCAACGGATCGATCATCGGTCGCAACACCTTCCAGCGCCCGCGCGACGAGGCGCTGGCGATGCTCGACAAACTGGTGCGAATCTACAAGAACGAGGAATAATCCAGCGTCATGGAGTTCGCCTATCATCGCAGCCTCGGCCCGATGATCGGCGTTCTTCTGGGCATCGCGATCGTCGAGATGTGCGTCGTGCATCTCGTCGTCGTGGCGCTGTGGGGCTTGGTGGCCGCGGTCATCGTGGGCCTGATCGATCTGTCGCTGGTGGTGTGGCTGATCGCGCTATTGCGCTCGTTCCGGCGATTGCCGGTGACGATCGCGGATGGCGTGCTGACGATGCGGGCGGGGTCGCTCCGGTCGATCGCGGTGCCGGTCGGGCAAATCGCCCGACTGCGGGCGAGTTGGGATGCGGCGGTGATCAAGGATCGCGCCGTTCTGAACCTCGCACTGGCGAGCTGGCCGAGCGTCGTGGTCGATCTGCGCGCGCCGATCGTGATGCGGCGCGGTCGGGCGGTGCGGGCGATCGCCCACAAGCTCGACGATCCGGCGGCTTTCCATGCCGCCATCGCAGCGCTATCGCGCGAGCATGGACATTGAAGACCAGTTCGGGGAAGACCCTCTAGGCCCGCTCGACCCCGATTTCGCGGCGAGGTTCGTTCGCGACATGCGGCGGCCGCCCTGCCAGCTCTATTTGATCTCGCCGCTGGATGTGACCGGGGCGTTCGCCGATCGGCTGAAGCGCGCGCTGGACGCCGGGCCGGTCGCGGCGTTCCAGTTCCGGATCAAGGATGTGGATCAGCACGCGGCGGCGGCGCTGGCCGAACCGCTGCAGCGCATCTGTTCCGATGCCGACGTGGCGTTCATCGTCAACGACAGCATCGCGCTGGCCAAGCGGCTGGGCGCGGACGGCGTGCATCTGGGACAGGATGACGGCGATCCGCGCGAGGCGCGCGAGCAACTCGGCCCGACGGCGCAGATCGGCGTGACGTGTCACGACAGCCGGCACCTGGCGATGGAAGCGGGCGAGGGCGGCGCGGACTATGTCGCGTTCGGTGCCTTCTATCCGACGACGACCAAGACGGTCAGCCATCACGCGGACCCGGTGTTGCTGAGCTGGTGGTCGACCGTGTTCGAGATTCCCTGCGTGGCGATCGGCGGGATCACGCCGGCCAATGCGGCACCTCTGGTTGCGGCAGGCGCGGATTTCCTCGCCGTGTCGAACGCGGTGTGGGGCGGGGACGAGGCGGCGGCAATTCGGGCATTCGGCGAGGTGTTGGGATGACGTACGACGGAGCGTGCGAGTGCGGCGACGTGCAATTCCAACTGGCCAGCGATCCGATCGTCACCAATTGCTGTCATTGCCGCGATTGCCAGACGATCACCGGATCAGCCTTTGCACTGAACGCGATGATCGAGACCGATCGGGTGAAAGTGACGAGTGGCACAGTGGTAGAGCGTAGTCTGGAGCGCGGCGACCGGGGCGATACGCGTGCGTGGCGCTGCGAGCGCTGCGACACCTTGCTATGGGCGGACCACCCGATGTTCGGTGACAAGACGCGCTTCGTGCGCGTGGGGACGCTGGATGGCGGCGAGGCGCTGCCGCCGGACGCGCATTATTTTACGCGGTCAAAGCATTCCTGGGTGACGGTGCCCGAAGGCGTGGCGCAATTCGAGACGTTGCCGGACGATGGCGTCGGCGTCGACCTGGGCGAAGACCGGATGGCGCGACTGATGGCGGTCTTCGGCTGATCCTTGCGACGGTTGCGATTCTGAGTAGGATCGGGGCATGGCGAAACTGTCACCGATCGAATCCGAGTTCGCATCGACCGAAGAGGCCGAGGCGTACGACGCTTGGTTCCGCGCCAAGGTGCAGGCGGCGCTGGATAGCGACGAACCGGGCATCCCGCACGAAGAAGTTATGGCGGAGATGCGCCAGATAATTGATGACGCCAGAGCCCGTGCAGCTAATCTGGCTTCCTGAAGCGCGACGCGAGCTTCGACACATTATCCAGTATATTTCCGAGCGTAATGTCGATGCGGCAGATCGGTTGGAGCAGCGGATCGATTACTCAGCCGAAATGCTGCGAAATGCGCCGCATATACATCGTCCTGGCCGCGTTGGCGGAACGCGCTAGGCGGTAGTTCACCCGAACTATATCATGGTTTGTCGCGTAAGGGACGACATCGTGTGGGTACTATCGATACTCCACGCCCGCCAACAATACCCTTAAAGCGTCACCAATGCCGTACGCGCCCGGTGTCCACATGGACGAAGCCGTCGCGCGGATAATAGCCGACGCCACCGCCGCCTAGCGCCATCGCCGCGCCGTGGAGCCTTTCCAGGCTGACACCCGGCACCGTGATGTCGGTGGCCTTGCCGAGCATGTGCTGGCTCTGGCTGGCGACGCCGGTATGGGCGCCGCCCCGGGCGCGCAGGGCTGCGTTGGTATGGGGCGAGCGGTAGCCGGAGATCAGGTCGATCTTGCTGCGTCCCGTCAATTCGAGTTTTTCACGAAGCTGGACCAGCAAGGCGAGCAGGCGGCGGTCCATCATGGTCGTCTCGCCGGTGCGCCAGTCGCGGAGGCCATGATTGAGTTCGGCCAGGCCATCGGGGACGAACTGGCCGCCGCGCGCAAATACGGCGTCGACGCTTTCGTTGTTGTGCACATTGCGGATCGCCAAGCGCATCTCGCCGCCCCAGGCCATCGCCTTAAACGGGAAGAGCGCGGCCATGCCACCGATAGCTGCGCCACCGATCAGCCGGCGCCTGGAAAGATCGGGCAATCGTGACGGCTGGGAAACAAGCCGCTCATCCAACGTTGTCTGCATGTCCGGATATGTAGGAGTTTGAATTCGTGAGGAAAACCGCTTTTGGCGCAGCCTGTCTGGCGATTGCCTCGCTTGGTCCGATATCTGTGAATGCCCAGGGAACCAAATCCGCCGTGGCCACGCCGGGCTTGGATCGATCGACCTTGCATGTTCAGGTGATCCTCGACCATCTCGGCTTTTCGCCGGGGGTGCTCGACGGGCGATCCGGAAAATCGCTGACTGCGGCGCTGAAGGGGTTTCAGGAGGCGCGCGGTGTGAAGATCACCGGCGAAATGGATCCCGCGACGCTGTACGCGTTGCATCAGTATCGCGACTGGCGGCCAACCCAAACGGTGACACTCACCGAGGCGATACTGGCCGGGCCTTATGTCGATCCGATGCCCAAGGATCCGCAACTTCAGGCCAAGCTGCCGGCGCTCGGGTATCGCAACGCGCTGGAGAAACTGGGCGAGATGTTCCACACCAAGCCCGAAGTGTTGGTCGAACTCAACGGGGCGGGAACGAAGCTTGCTGCCGGCACCAAGATCATCGTGCCCAACGCGGTCGCTACGACGCGGGACTACGACGCGAAGTTGCCGGCGGCTTGGCGACAGACCTTGTCCGATCTCAACGTGAGTTCCGACCAGCCGAAGGGCGCGCGGATCGTGGTCGACAAGTCCGATGAGGTGCTGCGGGTCCTCGACAAGGACGGCAAGCTGGTCGCGCAATTCATGGCGACGATGGGGAGCAGCCATGATCCGCTGCCGATCGGCAAGTGGACCGTGAAGGGCGCGTCATACAATCCGACCTTCCATTACAATCCGGACCTGTTCTGGGATGCCAAGGCGAGTGCCAAGGCGGCGAAGCTGCCGGCCGGTCCGAACGGGCCGGTGGGCGTGATCTGGCTGGACCTGTCGAAGCCGCATTACGGCATCCACGGCACGCCCGAGCCGAGCACGATCGGGCGCGCGGAAAGCCATGGCTGCATCCGGTTGACCAACTGGGATGCGGCGCGGCTGTCGCTGATGATCAAGCCGGGGACGCCGGCGATCTTCCAGAAGTGAGGTAGTTCTGGGACTGCTCCGCAAACTGGGCATCGGGCTGATCGCGGCTCTACTGGCGGCGATCGGCCTTTGGGTGGCGGCGCTGAAGTTGCTGCCTGATGCTCCGGTGCCGTTGGGCGATCCCGTTGCGCCGCCTTCGCCATCGCCGCAAGCGGTGATCTCGGCGCATGACGGGCCGCTGGCGATACCGGTTGCCGGCATTGCAAGCGGTTCGGTAAGCGATAGCTGGGGCGATCCGCGCGAGAACGGGCTGCGCGAGCATCACGGGACCGACATCATCGCCGCGGCGGGTACGCCGGTGATCGCGGCGGCACCGGGGCGGATCGAGAAATTGTGGACCAGCGCAGCCGGGGGAATAACGCTCTACGTGCGATCGCCGAAGCGCACCTGGCTATATTATTACGCGCATCTGAGCGGGTACGCGCCGGGCGTGCATGAGGGTCAGGTGGTGAAGACCGGCGATCCGCTTGGGTTCGTGGGGGATACCGGCAATGCCGGGACGGGCAATTACCATCTGCATTTCGGGCTGACCCGCACCACGCCGGAGCAGCATTGGTACGAAGGGCGGGATGTAGACCCGTTCCCATACCTTGCCGGAAAGCCCGCCGCCCGCTAAAGGCCGCGCCTCTCGCTCTTTCCAGTCACAGGTATCCCATGAAGATCAACGCGGTCGAGATTCGTCCCGGCAACATCCTCGAATACGAAGGCGGCATCTGGAAGACCGTCAAGATCCAGCATACCCAGCCGGGCAAGGGCGGGGCATACATGCAGGTCGAGATGAAGAACCTGATCGACGGCCGTAAGACCAACGTCCGCTTCCGTTCCGCCGAGAGCGTCGAGCGCGTGCGGCTCGATACCGTCGATTTCCAGTTCCTGTTCCGCGAAGGCGATACGCTGACCTTCATGGACAAGATCAACTACGAACAGGTCTCGCTGGACGCGGGCATCCTGGGGGATGCCGCCGCGTTCCTGCAGGACGGCATGGACGTGGTGATGGAGCTGTGGGACGAGCGCCCGATCTCGGTGCAGTTGCCCGATACGATCGAGGCGATGATCGTCGAGGCGGATGCGGTGGTGAAGGGGCAGACGGCGTCGTCTTCCTACAAACCGGCGATCCTCGAGAACGGCGTGCGCGTGATGGTGCCGCCGCATATCGGCGCGGGCACGCGGATCGTGGTCGATGTCTACGAGCAGACGTACGTCCGGCGGGCGGAATAGGGCCGAGCGGACGAGCCAAATAGCGATGCTATTTGTCCGATCCGCCGGCCCGGCCGGCGAGCGCAGCTCGACCGACGACACGGGCTTTGCCCGTGGCGCGCGCTTGCGGCACGGCCCCACCCCAACCCCTCCCCTGAAGGAGAGGGGCTTTAAGGATAAATTATGGTTTCCCATTCCGGCCTGATGACGATCATGGACCGCGCCGCGCGCAAGGCGGGGCCGCGGCTTCGGCGCGACTTCAACGAGGTCCAGCAATTGCAGGTCAGCCGCAAGGGGCCGGCCGATTTCGTGACGATGGCCGACCAGCGCGCCGAACAGACGCTGTTCGAGGAACTGAGCCACGCCCGCCCCGATTGGGGCTTCCTGATGGAAGAGCGCGGCGAGATCGCCGGCGACCCCAACAAGCCGCGCTTCATCGTCGATCCGCTGGATGGCACGTCGAACTTCCTGCACGGGATTCCGCACTTCGCGATCTCGATCGCGGTCGAGGAGACGCTGGCCAACGGCAAGCGCGAGATCACGGCCGGGCTGGTCTATCAACCGCTGACCGACGAGAGTTTCTGGGCGGAGAAGGGCAAGGGCGCCTGGGTCCAGTCCGAGCGACTGCGGGTATCGGCACGCCGCGACATGGCGGATGCGCTGATCGCGACCGGCATCCCGTTCCTGGGCCACGGCAATTTCGCGCAATGGAGCCGCATCTTCGGGGCGATCGCTCCGGAAGTGGCGGGCATCCGGCGCTTCGGATCGGCGGCTCTGGATTTGGCGTGGGTCGCGGCGGGGCGGTATGACGGGTTCTGGGAATCGGACCTGCAGCCATGGGACGTCGCGGCGGGCATGTTGCTGATCAAGGAAGCGGGCGGCTTCGTCACCGATTATCGCGGCGGCGATCAGATGCTGGCGCGCAAGGAAATCCTGGCGGCGAACGACGTGCTGCAATCGAAGCTGCACAAGCTGGTGGCCGGCGCACTGCGCTAGGCGAGGCGCGGCATGGCGCAGCCATGCCGTCAGTCGTTGCTGCGCAAGGCTGGCCGGGCTCGCCGCGCAACGCGGATCTGCCGTTACTGATCCGCTCGGCGAGCCATTTGCGAGTCATTCTCACGTCTCTCGCCCTTGCCCGGTTCGGACCATCGTCCTAAAGCCCGGACCATCCACTTCGCACATGCGAGAAACCCTTGGTCGACCTGTCGCAATATCTTCCGATCCTGCTTTTCCTGGGCGTTGCCATCGTCCTGTCGAGCGCGTTCGTGTTCCTGCCGATGATCGCGGCGCGCTTCACCGGCGCGCACAAGCCGACGGCGGAGAAGCTCACCGAATATGAATGCGGCTTCCCGGCGTTCGAGGACAGTCGCAGCCAGTTTGACGTGCGGTTCTACCTCGTCGCGATCCTGTTCATCATCTTCGATCTGGAGGCCGCGTTCCTCTATCCATGGGCGGTGAGCGTGTTCAAGCTGGGCTGGCTCGCCTGGGGTTCGATGATGGTGTTCATCGCCGAACTGGCGCTCGGCCTGATCTATGCCTGGAAGAAGGGAGCGCTGGAATGGGAGTAGAGCTTACGCCAGCACCGGCGGCCGGCACCTTGCCCGACGTCGCGTTCCTGAACGACATCAACAGCGAGTTGGGCGACAAGGGCTTCCTGGTCACCTCGACCGAGGAGCTGTTCCAGTGGGCGCGCACGGGTTCGCTGTGGTGGATGACCTTCGGCCTGGCGTGCTGCGCGGTCGAGATGATCCATGTGAACATGCCGCGTTACGACCTCGAGCGCTTCGGCGCCGCGCCGCGCGCCTCGCCGCGCCAGTCGGACGTGATGATCGTGGCGGGTACGTTGTGCAACAAGATGGCCCCGGCGCTGCGCAAGGTCTACGACCAGATGTCGGAGCCCAAATACGTCATCTCGATGGGGTCGTGCGCCAATGGCGGCGGCTATTATCATTACAGCTACAGCGTCGTGCGCGGGTGCGACCGGATCGTGCCGGTCGACATCTATGTGCCGGGCTGCCCGCCGACCGCCGAGGCCTTGCTGTACGGCATCATGCAGCTGCAACGTAAGATCCGCCGCGTCGGGACGATCGAACGGTGAGGTCGCCCGCACCCGCTTATACCTCCAACGACGGCGTGATCGACGTCGCCGAGAAGGCTCTCGGCGGCAAGGTGTTGTCGTCGCTCGAAGCCGTGAACGAGGTTTCGTTCACCGTCGATCGCGCGAGCCTGGTCGAGACGATGATCCTGCTGCGCGATACGCCGGGGCTCGAATACCAGCAGCTGATGGAGATCGCCGGCGTCGATTATCCGGAGCGGGCGGACCGGTTCGAAGTCGTCTATTGCCTGTTGTCGCTGACGCGCAACCACCGCATCCGCGTGCACGTGCAGACCGACGAGGAGAAACCGGTGCCGTCGGTGACCGGCATCTGGCCGGTCGCGGGCTGGCTGGAGCGCGAGGTGTACGACATGTACGGGGTGCTGTTCTCGGGCAATCCGGACCTGCGCCGCATCCTGACCGACTACGGGTTCCGTGGACATCCGCAACGCAAGGATTTCCCGCTCTCGGGCTTCGTCGAGCTGCGCTATTCGGAAGAGGCGAAGCGCGTGGTGTACGAGCCGGTGAAGCTGGCGCAGGATTTCCGCACGTTCGATTTCACCTCCCCGTGGGAGGGCGCGGAATATGTGCTGCCGGGTGACGAGAAGGCGAAACTGCCCGAGGCCAAGGGTGCGCCGACGCCGCTGAAGGCCGACGAGATCGTCAAGGCCGATGCCGCCAAGAGCGAGGCCAAGGCACCTCCGCCGGAAGTGAAGACGACCGAGGCGCCGGCGCAGACGGGCGCGGGCAAGGCTTCCCCGGAGGCGGAACCCAAGCCGGCCGATCCGGATGTCGTGCCCAAGCGCAAGACGACGCGTGCAGCCCAGAAGCCCGATGCGACCGACGAAACCCCGGCCGCAAAGCCGCGCGCGCCGCGCAAGCCGAAGGCTGAGAAGTAATGGCTGACCATCTCGAAGCGGTCGAACACCGCATGGATGCCGCGGACCCGACGCCGGGCGATGTGGAAATCCAGAACTATACGATCAATTTCGGACCCCAGCATCCCGCCGCGCATGGCGTGTTGCGGCTGGTCATGGAGCTGGACGGCGAGATCGTCGAGCGCGTCGATCCGCATGTCGGACTGCTGCACCGCGGGACCGAGAAGCTGATCGAGCATAAGACCTACATCCAGGCGTTGCCGTATTTCGACCGGCTCGATTATTGTTCGCCCTTGTGCATGGAGCACAGCTTCGTACTGGCGATCGAAAAGTTGCTCGACCTGGAAGTGCCGATCCGCGCGCAATATCTGCGCGTGTTCTTCGCCGAGCTGACGCGCATCTCGAACCACATGCTGAACCTCGGATCGCACGTCATGGACGTCGGCGCGATGACGCCGAACCTGTGGCTGTTCGAGATCCGCGAAGACTGCATGAACTTCTTCGAGCGCGTGTCCGGCGCACGCATGCATTCCGCCTATTTCCGGCCGGGCGGCGTGCATCAGGATACGCCACTGAAACTGCTGACCGATATCGCCGACTGGCTCGACACGCGCCTGCCGCGCCTGTTCGAGGATGCGATCTCGCTGGTCGCGGACAACCGCATCTTCAAGCAGCGCAATGTGGATATCGCCACGGTCAGCCGTGACGACGCGGTGAAATGGGGCTTCTCCGGCCCGATGATCCGGGGATCGGGCATTCCGTGGGACCTGCGCAAGTCGCAGCCTTACGATGTCTACGCGAAGATGGACTTCGACGTGCCGGTGGGGACGCGTGGCGATTGCTACGACCGCTTCATGGTGCGTGTCGAGGAGGTCCGCCAGTCGGCCCGGATCATGAAGCAGTGCCTGAACGAGATGCCGGATGGGCCGATCGCGAGCCTCGATCGCAAGGTCGTGCCGCCGAAGCGTGGCGAGATGAAGCGGTCGATGGAAGCGCTGATCCACCACTTCAAGCTCTACACCGAAGGCTTCCATGTGCCGGCTGGTGACGTATACGTCGCGACCGAAAGCCCCAAAGGCGAGTTCGGCGTGTATCTGGTAGCCGATGGCAGCAACAAGCCGTACCGCTGCAAGATCCGCCCGACCGCGTTCAGCCATCTGCAGGCGATGGACTTCATGGCCAAGGGGCACATGCTGGCGGACACCACGGCTATTCTGGGCGCGATGGATATCGTGTTCGGGGAGTGCGACCGGTGAGCGACGGTTCCGCACATGAGATGGGTCGTCTGGTTGGGGCAATCTTGGGGCTCGTGATGATGGTCGCCTTCCCGATCATCATTGGATATTTCGTCGGAGATCGTCTGGCGAAGAAGCGTGGTTTGGTCGGCACCGTGAAATGGCCGATCAGGGTTGGTTTCGGAATTTCCCTGATTCTCCTGCTGTCCTATTGCGCGGGCAAGAATAACGCTGCCCGGGCTGGCGAGATTATTGTAAATGGCTGAAGCATCCCAAATCCCCGACGAGGCCGAGACCCGCGCGCGCTGGGGCGCGTTTGCGTGGACCGAGGAAAACCAGAAGAAGGCGAACGAGATCCTCGGTCGCTATCCCAAGGGCCGCGAGCAATCGGCGTCGATCCCGTTCCTCGATCTCGCGCAGCGGCAGGTCGGTGCGGAAACGCAGACGCAGGGCTGGTTGCCGGTGCCGGTGATCGAGTTCGTCGCGCGCCAGATCGGTGTGCCGTACATGCGCGTATACGAGGTCGTGACCTTCTACACGATGTTCAATCTGGCACCGGTCGGCCGCTATCACGTGCAGGTGTGCGGCACGACGCCGTGCATGCTGGCCGGATCGGATGACGTGCTGGCGGCGTGCAAGAACAAGGGTCTGATCAAGGGTCGGACCACTCCTGACGGCCTGTTCACGCTCACCGAGGTCGAATGCCTCGGCACCTGCGCCAATGCGCCGATGGTGCAGATCAACGACGATAATTACGAAGACCTGGATTACGATCGCACCACTGCAGTGTTGGAAGCGCTGGCCAATGGTCAGACGCCGAAGCCCGGCTCCACGACGGGCCGCAAATCCAGCGAGCCCGCCGGCGGCGTGACGTCGCTTGCCGCGATGGTGGACGAGAACCACGATTATCGGGGGGAGTGGGCATAATGCTCGCCGACAAGGACCGCATCTTCACCAACGTATACGGGTTCCAGCCGTGGAACCTGAAGGCGGCGATGGCGCGGGGCGATTGGGACAAGACCGCCGATCTTATGAAGATCGGGCAGGATGGGCTGATCGACAAGGTCAAGGCGTCGGGCCTGCGCGGGCGCGGCGGGGCGGGGTTCCCGACCGGCATGAAGTGGAGCTTCATGCCCAAGGAACCGAAGCCCGACCGGCCGAACTTTCTGGTGATCAACGCCGACGAGTCCGAACCGGGTTCGTGCAAGGATCGCGAGATCATCCGTCACGATCCGCACAAGCTGATCGAGGGCGCGCTGATCGCTGGCTTCGCGATGCGGGCGCGGGCGGCGTACATCTATATCCGCGGCGAATATATCCGCGAGGCTGAGACGTTGTTCGCGGCCGTGGCGGAGGCGTATGCCGCCGGCCTGATCGGCAAGAATGCCTGCAAGTCGGGCTATGATTTCGACGTCTTCGTGCACCGGGGTGCCGGCGCGTACATCTGCGGCGAAGAGACCGCGATGCTCGAAAGCCTGGAGGGCAAGAAGGGCCAGCCGCGCCTGAAGCCGCCGTTCCCGGCCGGCGCGGGCCTGTATGGCTGCCCGACGACGGTGAATAATGTCGAGTCGATCGCGGTGGTGCCGACGATCCTGCGCCGGTCGCCGGAATGGTTCGCCAGCTTCGGGCGCGAGAAGAACGAGGGCACCAAGCTGTTCCAGATCAGCGGCCATGTGAACACGCCGTGCGTCGTGGAAGAGGCGATGAGCATCACCTTCCGCGAACTGATCGAGACGCATTGCGGCGGCATTCGCGGCGGGTGGGACAATCTGCTCGCGGTGATTCCGGGCGGATCCTCCGTGCCGCTGGTTCCGGCGGCCGAGATCATGGACGTGCCGATGGATTTCGACGGGCTGAAGGCGGTTGGTTCCGGCCTCGGCACGGCGGCGGTGATCGTGATGGATAAATCGACCGACATCGTCCGCGCGATCAGCCGCATCTCGTATTTCTACAAGCATGAGAGCTGCGGCCAGTGCACGCCGTGCCGCGAAGGCACCGGCTGGATGTGGCGCGTGATGGAGCGCATGCGCACCGGCGACGCGGACATCTCCGAGATCGATATGTTGCAGCAGGTCACCAAGCAGGTCGAAGGCCATTCGATCTGCGCGCTGGGCGATGCCGCGGCATGGCCGATCCAGGGCCTGATCAAGCATTTCCGCCCCGAGATGGAGCGGCGGATCATCGCCAAGAACGGCGGCGGTGACTCGGCGATGCTGGAGGCGGCGGAGTGAGCCTTCACGTTTCGCTCTTAGTTGGAATTTTAGGCGTTGCCGCAGTGGGTGCGCTTCCTGCGCACGCGCAAAAGACGGGGACGCGCATTGATCATAATGCTGGTGCGGTCGGTTCGGTCAGCCGCCTTGATGCTGAGACTGCGGCTGTTGCGGCTAATGCTTTCGCTCAGTGTTTGGCACGACGTGAAGGTAAGAGCATGAGGAACGCGCTTGCGTTCCCATTCGTGTCGCCCGAGCAGAGCAAGGCAATCGCAAGATTGCGTACCCAGTTCGAAGAGTGCCTGGGTAATGCCAGCGAGTTTGATCAATTGGTCCTCGGCCAGGTGTTGCAGGCGGGGGGCGCTGCCGAATGGTTCGTTCGGACCGAATTCAAGAACGTCGATCTGAGTTCGTTAAAGGGAATGTCGGACGAGGCCCTCGAGAAAACTTCCTTTCGGCCACGAACTGCATTGGAAGATCTGGGGCTTTGTATTGTTCGTCGCGATCCGGATCGTGCTCGTGGTTTTGTAGAAAGCAAGATGGGTACTTCGGAAGCAAAGGTAGCCTTCAAAGCGATCACGCCGGATTTAGGACCATGCGTGACTGGCGGAACTGAAATGAAGTTGAATTCGATAAATTTGCGAGCGGTCGTCTCGTACGCGCTGTTCCGCGCATCTTCTATGCTGGGAGCGACTGGTGCCTAAGCTCAAAGTCGACGGCGTCGAGATCGAAGTTCCTGCGGGTGCCACGGTGCTGCAGGCGTGCGAGCTTGCCGGCAAGGAAATCCCGCGTTTCTGCTATCACGAGCGTCTCAGCATCGCGGGCAATTGCCGCATGTGTCTGGTCGAGGTGAAGCCGGGGCCGCCCAAGCCGCAGGCGTCGTGCGCGCTGCCGGCGGCGGACAATCAGGAGATCTTCACCAACACGCCGATGGTGAAGAATGCCCGTGAGGGCATCATGGAATTCCTGCTGATCAACCATCCGCTCGATTGCCCGATCTGCGATCAGGGCGGCGAGTGCGATCTGCAGGACCAGTCGGTCGCTTACGGTCGGGGCCAGTCGCGTTACGGCGAGAACAAGCGCGCGGTGACCGAGAAATATATGGGGCCGATCGTCAAGACGGTGATGACGCGGTGCATCCAGTGCACGCGCTGCATCCGCTTTGCCGAGGAAGTGTCCGGCGTTGAGGAGATCGGCGCGATCTATCGCGGCGAGGACATGCAGATCACGTCCTATCTCGAGAATGCCGTGAAGAGCGAGCTTTCGGGCAACGTGGTCGATCTGTGCCCGGTGGGCGCGCTGACCAGCAAGCCGTACGCGTTCGAGGCGCGGCCGTGGGAACTCAAGAAGACGCTGACCATCGACGTGATGGACGCGGTGGGGACGAACATCCGGCTCGACAGCCGTGGTCGTCAGGTGCTGCGCGCGCTTCCGGTGATCAACGAGGACGTCAACGAGGAATGGGCGTCGGACAAGACGCGGCACGCGGTGGACGGTCTGGTGCGCGGGCGGCTCGACACGCCCTATGTGCGGGTGAACGGCAAGCTGGCGACGGCGACGTGGGACGAGGCGTTCGCGGCGATCAAGGCGGTAGACGCGGGCGACAGCGTCGCGGCGATCCATGGCGATCTGCTCGATTGCGAAACGATGTATGCGGCCAAGGCGCTGCTCGCATCGATGGGATCCACGCTGCTCGAAGGCCGCCAGACGGGCATGGCCTATGAAACGTCGTCGATGGCGGCGGTGAATTTCAACACCACGATCGCGGGCGCGGAAGACGCGGACGTGATCCTGCTGGTCGGGACCAACGTGCGCTGGGAAGCGCCGCTGGTGAACACGCGAATCCGCAAGGCGATCAAGAAGGGCGCGAAAGTCTTTGCGATCGGGCCGGAAACCGAACTGACCTACAAGGTCGAATGGCTCGGCAACGATCTGTCGCTGCTCGGCAAGCTGCCCGATGCGGTGACGGAGGCGTTCAAGGATGCGGCCAAGCCGATGATGATCGTCGGTGGTGCGGCGCTCAAGGGCGGTCATGGCGCGGCCTTGGCGCTGGCAAGCACGCTGAATCTGGTGCGGGACGGCTGGAACGGCTTCAACGTGCTCCACTTCTCGGCCGCACGGAACGGCGGGCTGATGCTCGGCTGGGCACAGAAAGGCGGGATCGCGGATATCGTCGCGGCCAAGCCGAAGCTGACATTCTTCCTGGGCGCCGACGAGGTGGATTTCAGCGCCTTCGCCGACAGCTTCAAGGTCTATGTCGGCCATCACGGCGACAAGGGCGCGGCGCATGCCGACGTGATCCTGCCGGGCGCGAGCTACGCCGAGAAGTCCGGCACGTGGGTCAATCTCGAAGGGCGCGTGCAGCGTGGCGAGCGGGCGGTGTTCCCGCCGGGCGATGCGCGTGAAGACTGGACGATCCTGCGCGCGCTGTCGGCGGTGCTGGGCAAGACGCTGCCGTTCGATACGCTCGACGAACTGCGGGCGGCGATGAGCGGCGATACGCCCGATCTCGCGACCCTGGGCCTCAAGACCTTCGCATGGAACCCGCCGGCGCTCGACGCCGCCGGATCGGGCGAGGTCGCATATCCGATCAAGGATTTCTACCTGACCAATGCGATCTGCCGCGCAAGCCCGACGATGCAGCGCTGCTCGGCCGAACTGGTCCATGGCCAGGACTATGCGGAGGCAGCGGAATGACCGCGTTCTTCCAATCCTTCGGCATGGATTATGGCTGGGCGTGGTTCCTCTCCACGATCATCGGCATCCTCGTGATCGCGTTGCCGCTGATGCTGGCGGTGGCGATGATCATCTATGCCGATCGCAAGATCTGGGCGGCGATGGCACTCCGGCGCGGGCCGAACGTGGTCGGACCATTCGGCCTGCTGCAATCGTTCGCCGATGGCCTGAAGGTGTTCCTGCAGGAAACGATCGTGCCGACGGCGGCGAACAAAGTGCTGTTCCTGCTCGCGCCGATCATCACCTTCACGGTCGCGTTGATCGTATGGGCGGTCGTGCCGTTCCAGGTCGGCGTGGTGCTGGCCAACATCAATGTCGGCCTGCTCTACGTGCTCGCGGCCTCCTCGCTCGGCGTGTACGGGATCATCCTGGCGGGCTGGTCGTCCAACTCGAAATACCCGTTCTTCTCGGCGATCCGTGCCGCGGCGCAGATGGTGTCCTACGAAGTCGCGATCGGTTTCGTGCTGATCTCTATCGTTTTGTGGACCGGCAGCTTCAACCTGACGGCGATCGTCGAGGGGCAGAAGGGGCTGTATGGCTTCGTCAACGGCTATGTGTTCAATCCGCTGCTGTTTCCGATGGCGATCGTGTTCTTCATCTCGTCTTTGGCCGAGACCCAGCGTGCGCCGTTCGATCTGACCGAGGCGGAGAGCGAACTCGTCGCCGGATACCAGACCGAATATTCGTCGATGTCGTTCGCGCTCTACTGGCTTGGCGAATATGCCAACGTCATCCTGATGTGCACGCTCAACGCGACCCTGTTCTGGGGCGGGTATCTGCCGCCGTTCGACTGGGCGCCGCTCTATCTGGTGCCGGGGATCATCTGGCTGTTCGCCAAGATCCTGTTCTTCTTCTTCGCGTTCAGCTGGGTGAAGGCGACGGTGCCGCGCTATCGTTACGATCAGTTGATGCGTCTGGGCTGGAAGGTGTTCCTGCCGCTGTCGCTGTTCTGGGTATTCCTGGTTTCCGGCTTCCTGATGCTGACCCGCGTCGGCACCGAGTGCAGCCCGGCGGAGCGCGTGTACCTGAAGCAATATGCGACGCCGAGCGGCTTCTACGATGCCCAGCGTCCGCAATACCCGACCGACGGCGTGTGCCGTGACAAGGTCGTCACCAAATCGGAGGCCAGCTCGTGAGCATCGGTCAGTACGTCAAGGCATTCACATTGTGGGAGTTCGTCAAGGCACATGCCCTGACGTTGAGATACTTCTTCAAGGCGAAGGCGACGATCAACTATCCGTTCGAGAAGAACCCGATCAGTCCGCGCTTCCGGGGCGAACATGTGTTGCGCCGGTATCCCAACGGCGAGGAGCGTTGCATCGCGTGCAAGCTGTGCGAGGCGGTGTGCCCGGCGCAGGCGATCACGATCGAGGCCGAGCCGCGTGATGACGGTTCGCGCCGCACGACACGCTACGATATCGACATGACCAAGTGCATCTTCTGCGGCCTGTGCCAGGAAGCCTGCCCGGTCGATGCCGTGGTCGAGGGTCCGAACTTCGAATATGCGACGGAAACGCGCGAGGAACTGATCTACGACAAGGCGAAACTGCTCGCCAATGGCGACCGGTGGGAGCGCGCGATCGCGGCGAACCTTGCCGCCGACGCACCGTACCGTTAAGCGCGCGACAATTCCGAGGGGCACACAGATTCCGTGATCCAAGCCATAGCCTTCTACCTCTTCGCCGCGATGGTGATCGTGTCGGGTGCGCTGACCATTACGGCGCGCAACCCGGTGCATGCCGTGCTGTGGCTGATCCTGGCCTTCTTCAACGCCGCCGGACTCATGGTGCTGGTCGGCGCCGAGTTCATCGCGATGCTGCTGGTGATCGTCTATGTCGGTGCGGTCGCGGTGCTGTTCCTGTTCGTCGTGATGATGCTGAACATCGATTTCGCCGAATTGCGGCAGGGCTTCGCGCGCTATGCGGCGATCGGCCTGGTGCTGGCGATCGCGCTGGCGGCGGAGATCATGATCGCGTTCGGCGCGTGGAGCGCGGGCGGGTTGCAACTGTCGCGGCGCGCGGCGGTGATCGACAACGCGGTGCCGAATATCGAGGCGATCGGGCAGTTGCTCTACACGCGCTATCTGTTCGTGTTCGAGGGCGCGGGGCTCGTTTTGCTGGTGGCGATGATCGGGGCGATCGTGCTGACGCACCGCGAGCGCGGCGGGGTGCGCGGTCAGAATATCGCGCGTCAGGTCGCGCGCCGTCCGCAGGATGCGACCCGCAACACGCAGCCGGGCGTCGGCCAGGGGGTGGAATTGTGATCCTTCGACAGGCTCAGGACGTACGGTTCAGCGGAGTGCTTCGCACGTGATCGGTTTGACGCACTATCTGGTCGTCGCGGCGATCCTGTTCGCGCTGGGCGTGGTGGGCATCATCGCCAACCGCAAGAACCTGATCGTCATGCTGATGGCGGTCGAGCTGATCCTGCTCAGCGTGAACCTGAACTTCGTCGCTTTCTCCAGCTATCTGCACGATCTGGTCGGACAGGTGTTCGCGATGTTCGTGCTGACCGTCGCGGCGGGCGAGGCGGCGATCGGCCTCGCCATCCTGGTGATCTATTTCCGTGGGCGCGGGACCATCTCGGTCGACGACGTCAACCGGATGAAGGGGTGATCGAGTAGTGAACGCGATCCTCTTCGTCGTCTTCCTGCCGCTGCTGGCCGCGATCGTCGCGGGCCTGGGCCGCAACGTGATCGGGCTGGTGCCGTCCAAGGTGATCACCACCGGCGCGCTGTTCGCGTCGTGCGCGCTCAGCTGGCCGATCTTCCTCTCGTTCATCGGCGGTAGCGCCGAGGCCTATGTCGTGCCGGTGCTGCACTTCATCCATTCCGGCGACATGAACGTGTCCTGGGCGCTGAAGGTGGATTCGCTGACCGCGGTGATGCTGGTCGTGGTGACCAGCGTCTCGGCGCTCGTCCACCTCTACAGCTGGGGCTATATGTCGGAGGACGACAGCCAGCCGCGCTTCTTCGCGTATCTGTCGCTGTTCACCTTCGCGATGCTGATGCTGGTGACGGCCAACAACCTCGTGCAGATGTTCTTCGGCTGGGAAGGCGTCGGCCTCGCCAGCTATCTGCTGATCGGGTTCTGGTTCAAGAAGCCGAGCGCCAATGCCGCGGCGATCAAGGCGTTCGTCGTCAACCGCGTCGGCGATCTGGGTTTCATGCTCGGCATCTTCGGCACGTTCCTGGTGTTCGGCACCGTTTCGATCCCCGAGATCCTGGCCGCCGCGCCAGGCATGGCCGGATCGACGATCGGATTCCTCGGGCACCGCTTCGATACGATGACGGTGCTGTGCCTGCTGCTGTTCGTCGGTGCGATGGGCAAATCGGCACAGCTTGGCCTGCACACATGGTTGCCGGACGCGATGGAAGGCCCGACGCCGGTGTCGGCGCTGATCCACGCCGCGACGATGGTCACGGCGGGCGTCTTCATGGTCTGCCGCCTGTCGCCGATGTTCGAAACGAGCCCGGTCGCCTTGGGCGTGGTGACGACGGTGGGTGCGGCGACGTGCCTGTTCGCCGCGACCTGCGGCCTGGTGCAGACCGATATCAAGCGCGTGATCGCCTATTCGACCTGCTCGCAGCTCGGCTACATGTTCTTCGCGGCGGGCGTCGGCGCGTACGGTGCGGCGATGTTCCACCTGTTCACGCACGCTTTCTTCAAGGCGCTGCTGTTCCTCGGTGCCGGATCGGTGATCCATGCGATGCATCACGAACAGGACATGCGCTATTATGGCGGCCTGCGGAAAAGCATTCCGGTGACGTTCTGGGCGATGATGGCGGGGACGCTGGCGATCACCGGCGTCGGCCTGCCGGCGGTGTTCGGCAACCATCTGGCGATCGGCTTCGCCGGCTTCCATTCGAAGGACGCGATCATCGAGGGTGCCTGGGCGGCGGGCCAGCCTGGCGTTTGGTTTGTCGGCGTGCTGGTCGCGTTGCTGACGAGCTTCTATTCGTGGCGTGTGATGTTCCTGACCTTCTACGGCGCGCCGCGCTGGGCGCAGTCGGAGCATATCCAGCATGCGATCCACGATGCGCATGGTCACGGCCATCATCATGACGATCACGACGACCAGTCGATCGAGGATACGACCGCGCATCCCCACACGCACGATGCCGACGCGCATGACATGCCGGAAGGGACGGGGGGCTATCATCCGCACGAAAGCCCGCTGCCGATGCTGATCCCGCTGGTCGTCCTGTCGATCGGTGCGATCGCGGCCGGCTTCGCGTTCCACGGCTTCTTCATCGAACCCGAAGCGGGCGAGCGGTTCTGGCATAACGCCATCGCGTTCCGCGAGCATCTGATGCACGAAATGCATGGCGTGCCGACGGCGATCAAGCTGAGCGCGACGATCGCGATGCTGCTCGGCCTGTGGACCGCGTGGATGGCGTATATCCGCAACCCGGGCTTCCCGGCGAAGCTCGCCGCGCAGTTCAGCGTGATCTACGATTTCCTGCTGCACAAATGGTATTTCGACGAGCTGTATCACCTGATCTTCGTGCGCCCGGCGTTCGCGATCGGACGGTTCTTCTGGCACCGTGGCGACGAGAAGACGATCGATCGCTTCGGGCCGAACGGCTCGGCGTGGCTGGTGCAACAGGGCACGCGCGTCACCGCCAGGGTGCAAACGGGGTATCTCTATAGCTATGCGTTCGTCATGCTGATCGGCCTGACCGCCGCGATTACCTGGGCGATTTCCCAATGAGCGGTGGGATTGTGAGCGGCTTTCCCATCCTGAGCGTGATGCTGGCAATCCCCGCGGTCGCGGCGGTGGCGTGCCTGTTCGTGTCGGCGAACACCGCGCGGTGGCTGGCGCTGGCGGCGACGTTGGTGGATTTCGTGCTCGGCATCGGACTGTGGACGCAGTTCGATATCGGCGGCCCGCAATGGCAGTTCGTCGAACATGCGGGGTCGCTCGGCGTGTTCGACTGGAAGCTCGGCATCGACGGCTTCGCGCTGCTGCTGATCATGCTCAGCGTGTTCCTGATGCCGATCTGCATCGGGGCCAGCTGGGTCGCGATCACCAAGCGCGTGCCGGAATATATGGCGGCGTTCCTGCTGACCGAAGTGCTGATGATCGGCACGTTCGCGGCGCAGGATCTGTTCCTGTTCTACATCTTCTTCGAAGCCGGCCTGATCCCGATGTATCTGATCATCGGCATCTGGGGCGGGGCGAACCGGATCTACGCGAGCTACAAATTCTTCCTCTACACGCTGCTCGGATCGGTGCTGATGCTGGTCGCAATGCTGTGGATGGTGAATGCGGCGGGCACGAGCGACATCCCGACGCTGATGAACACCGATTTCCCGGCGCATGCGCAAGTCTGGCTGTGGCTCGCCTTCTTCGCCTCGTTCGCGGTGAAGATGCCGATGTGGCCCGTCCACACCTGGCTCCCCGACGCGCACGTTCAGGCACCGACGGCGGGGTCGGTGATCCTGGCCGGCGTGCTGCTGAAGCTCGGCGGATACGGTTTCCTGCGTTTCTCGCTGCCGATGTTTCCGGAGGCGAGCGCGGAGCTGACGTGGCTGGTGCTGACGCTGTCGGCGGTGGCGGTGATCTACACCTCGCTCGTCGCGCTGGTGCAGTCGGACATGAAGAAGCTGATCGCCTATTCGTCCGTCGCGCACATGGCGATCGTGACGATCGGGCTGTTCGCGTTCAACCAGCAGGGCATCGAGGGCGCGATGATGGTCATGCTGTCGCATGGTCTGGCGTCGGGCGCCCTGTTCCTGTGTGTCGGCGTGATCTACGACCGGCTGCACACGCGCGAGATCGATCGCTACGGCGGGCTGGCGATCAACATGCCGCGCTATGCCCTGTTCTTCCTGCTGTTCACGATGGCGTCGATCGGCCTGCCGGGGACGAGCGGGTTCGTCGGTGAGTTCCTGTCGCTGATGGGCACTTACAAGGTATCGACCTGGGCGGCGTTGCTGTGCACGACCGGCATCATCCTGGGTGCGGCGTACATGCTCTATCTGTACCGCCGCGTGGTGTTCGGCGATCTGGTGAAGGACGACGTGAAGGCGATGCCGGACCTGTCGTTGCGCGAGATCGCGTTGCTGGCACCGATCGCCGCGGTGATCCTGTGGATGGGCGTCTATCCGGAGAGCTTCATGGCACCGATGCGCGGGGACGTTTCGGCCTTGGTCGCTCGCGTGGCGCGGGCCGCGCCGGCCGGGGACAGCAAGCCGACGATTGGAAAGGCACCGGCGGTCATGCCCGCGCATGCCGGGGAACATGCCGGGGATCATCAATGAGCACGTCCGCCAACCTGTTGTTGACCCTGCCGGAGGTCGTGCTGGCGCTCGGCGCGCTGGCACTGATGCTGGTTTCCGCCTGGGGTGGCCAGGCGTCGACCAAGGCCGTTTCATGGACTGCCGTCGCGGTGCTGGCGGGGGCGGGGATCGCGCTTGTCGGCCCCAGCTCGCATGGCGGCCTGGCGTTCGACGGACTGTATCATGCCGATGCGTTCGGCGCGTTCGCTAAGGTGCTGATCTACATCGCGGCCGCGGTCGCGATCATCATGGCGCCACGCTTCTTCGAACGTACCGCGGGCGACGATCTGCGACCAGAATATCCGGTGCTGATCCTGCTCTCGGCCGCAGGCATGGGCATGATGGTGTCGGCGGGCGACCTGCTGACCTTGTATGTCGGCCTCGAACTGCAGAGCCTCGCGGCGTACGTGCTGGCGAGCTTCATGCGGCGCGATACGCGCTCGGCCGAAGCCGGCCTTAAATATTTCGTACTCGGTGCGCTGGCGAGCGGCATCCTGCTCTACGGCATCTCGCTGATCTATGGGTTCAGCGGTTCGACGATCTTCGACCAGATCTCGGCGGCCTATGCCGGCAGCAAGTCGCTCGGCCTGACGTTCGGGCTGGTGTTCGTGTTCGCCGGTCTGGCGTTCAAGATCAGCGCCGTGCCGTTCCATATGTGGACGCCCGACGTCTATGAGGGCGCGCCGACGCCGGTGACGGCGTTCTTCGCCAGCGCGCCCAAGGTCGCGGCGATGGCGATGGCGGTGCGCGTGGCGATCGAGGCAATGGGCCCGGCGACCGATGCCTGGCGGCAGATCGTGATCTTCGCCGCTCTGGCCTCGATCATCCTGGGTGCGGTCGCAGCGATCGGACAGAGCAATATCAAGCGCCTGCTGGCCTATTCGTCGATCAACAATGTCGGCTTCCTGCTGGTCGGCCTTGCCGCGGGCACGGAAGCCGGGGTTGCCTCGGTGCTGTTCTATCTCACCGTTTATGTCGTGGTGACTTTGGGCAGTTTCCTGGTGGTGTTGCAGATGCGCGATGCCAGCGGGCAACCGGTCGAGACGATCGCGAGCCTGTCCGGCCTGTCGCAGACGCGTCCCGGTCTGGCGGCGGCGCTGGCGATCTTCATGTTCTCGCTCGCCGGAATTCCGCCGCTGCTCGGGTTCAACGCGAAGCTGGCGGTGTTCAAGGCGGCCGTCGATGGCGGGCTGTATCCGCTGGCGGTGGCGGGCTTCGTCGCGTCGGTGATCGGGGCCTATTATTACCTGCGCATCGTGAAGGTGATGTATTTCGACGATCCGGCACCGGAATTCGAGCGCGGTGGCAGCGTGGTCGAGGGCGGCCTGATCGCGGCGGCGGCGGTGTTCGTGTCGCCGATCGGGTGGGTGCTGCTCGCGCCGCTGGGCGTGTTGACGCTGAGCGCGGCACAGTCGCTGTTCTGAGCAATATTCGCACCGTCGCGGAGACGGGATCGACCAATGCCGACATGCTGGCGCTCGCGCGTAGCGGGGTGGCCGAAGGCCTGTGGCTGCGTGCCGAGCGGCAGTCGAGCGGGCGTGGGCGACAGGGGCGGACGTGGGTTTCGCCGGTCGGAAACTTGAGCGCCAGCACATTGGTGCGGCTGCGGGTGACCGATCCACAGGCGGCGACGCTTGCGCTGGTCGCGGCGGTGGCGGTTGAGGAGACGGTGTCGGTCTATCTGCCCGCGCGGGCGGCGCTCAAATGGCCGAACGATCTGCTGATCGATGGCGCGAAAGTCTCCGGTATCCTGCTGGAACGCGCCGATGACGCGGTGGTGATCGGCATCGGCGTCAATCTGGCGCATCATCCCGCAGGACTAGAGCGTCGGACGACGAACCTGGCGGCGCAGGGCGTGACGCCGGAAGCCGCCGAGTTTCTGGAAACGCTGGCCGAAAGCTTCGCGCGGTGGCTGGCGCGTTGGCGGGGCGAGGGGATCGCCCCGGTGCGCGGCCGCTGGCTGGAGCGGGCGCACCCCCTGGGGACCGCGTTGACCGCGCATCTGCCCGATGGCAGCGCGGTGGAAGGGCTCTTCCAAGGCCTCGACGCGGACGGAGCGCTGATCCTGCGCTTGGCGGATGGCACTGCGCGTGTCATTCACGCCGCCGATGTGTTCCTGATATGACTCCCGCCTCCGTCCGTTTGGAACGTAGTCGAGAAACTGTTCCGGAGCGCCCAACTTCCGTGTCCCGACTGCGCTCGACACGAACGGTGAGGAACTAGTCCCGATGCTTCTCGCGATCGATGCCGGAAATACCAATGTCGTGTTCGCCCTGCTGGAAATGGGGACGATCAAGGCGCGCTGGCGCATCGCGACCGATCCGCGCCGGACGGCCGACGAATATGCCGTCTGGTTGAGCCAGTTGCTCAGCCTGGAAGGCTATGATCGCAACGACGTCACCGGCGTGATCATCGCCACGGTGGTGCCGCGCGCGCTCCACAATCTGCAGGTGCTCGCACGCAAGTATTTCGGGGGCGAACCGCTGATCGCCGGAGAGCCACCGGTCGAATGGGGCATGGCACTGGACGTCGACGAACCGCGGTCGGTCGGGGCGGATCGCGCCGTCACGATGATCGCGGCGCACGCGCTGCATCCCGGCGACCTGATCGTGATCGATTTCGGCACCGCGACGACGTTCGACGTGGTCGATTATTCCGGCGCTTATAAAGGCGGTATTATCGCACCCGGCATCAACCTGTCGCTCGACGCGCTGGTCACCGCCGCCGCCAAGCTGCCGCGCATCGCGATCGAGGCGCCGGCCGGCACCAGCGTGATCGGGCGGGACACGGTGAGCCAGATGCATATCGGCATCTATTGGGGCTATGTCGCGATGATCGAGGGGCTGGTCGCGCGGATGAAGGCCGAGGTCGGCCGCCCGGTGAAGGTGATCGCGACCGGCGGGCTCGCCACCTTGTTCGAGAAGCAGACCGATGTTTTCGACGTCATCGAAAGCGACCTGACCATTCAGGGGCTGGCGATGCTGTGGGATCGCGCCCATATAGACGCTTAAGAGTTTCGAGTGCGCGCCCTTGGTTGCGGCGCCCCGCTCTTCCTCAACGAGATCAATCGCGCCTTACCGCGCACCACCCGCCGTCCGCCAAGATGCGATCAAACGGCTGAATAAGAAAGACAATAGTGACTAATCCAAAGAAAGAACTCCTTTACGTCGCGCTCGGCGGCTCCGGCGAAATCGGCATGAACGTCAACCTGTACGGGTGCGACGGCAAGTGGGTGATGGTGGATTGCGGCGTGACGTTCGCCGATCCGCAATATCCCGGTATAGATCTGATCCTGCCCGATCTGTCCTTCATCGAAGAGCGGCTCGACGATCTGGTCGGTATCGTGCTGACGCACGGGCATGAGGATCATATCGGCGCGCTGCCGTATCTCGCCGAGGATCTCGGCGTGCCGCTCTATGCCACGCCGTTCACCGCTGGGCTGATCCGTGGGAAGCTGGACGAGGAAGGCAATGCCGCTCGCGTCAAGCTGAAGACCATTCCGGTGGGCGAGAGCTTCGACCTGGGGCCGTTCCACTTCACCTTCGTGCCGATGGCGCATTCGATTCCGGAGCCGAGCGCGCTGCTGATCGATACGCCGTATGGCCGCATCTTCCACACCGGCGACTGGAAGCTGGACGACTCGCCGCAGGTCGGCAGCCCGGCCACGCCGGCGCGGCTCAGTGCGATCGGCGATAGCGGCATTTTGGCGCTGGTGTGCGATTCGACCAACGTGTTCAACACCGAGGCTTCGGGGTCCGAAGCGGACGTCCGGATCGGATTGATGGAGACGGTGGCGAAGGCGCGTGGCCGCGTGCTGGTGACGTCGTTCGCATCGAATGCCGCACGGCTGCACACGCTGGGCGAAGTGGCGCGCGAGACGGGGCGCAAATTGTGCGTCGCGGGGCGCTCGCTCGATCGCATCCTGAAGGTTGCGAAGGCGACCGGGTATCTGAAGGATTTCCCCGAGACGATCGATCCCGAGGCGGCAATGCGGCTGCCGGCAAACAAGCTGCTGGTGATCGCGACGGGCGGGCAGGGCGAGGAGCGCGCGGCGCTCGGTCGGGTCGCGGCCGGATCGCATCCGATCTCGCTCGATGCGGGCGACACGGTGATCTTCTCGTCGAAGCAGATTCCGGGCAACGAGGTCGCGATCGGCCTGATCCAGAACAAGCTGGCGGCGAAGGGCGTGGTGATGGTCACCGATCGTCAGGCGCATGTCCACGTGTCGGGCCATCCGGGGCGGCCGGAACTGGCGCAGATGTATCGCTGGATGCGGCCGCAAGTGCTGATCCCGGTGCATGGCGAGATGCGGCACCTGATGGAGCAGGCGCGTTATGGCCTGTCCGAGGGCGTGCCGCGCGCGCTGGTGCAGACCAACGGCGATATCGTGCGACTGGCACCGGGCGACCCGGTCAAGATCGGCAACGCGCAGTTCGGGCGGCTGGTGCTCGATGGCGACGTGATCTTGCCGGGCGACGGCCAGACGATCAACGAACGGCGCAAGCTGGCGGTGAACGGACAGATTTCCGTCGCGGTGGCGATCGACAAGGGTGGTCGCCTGATCGGCGAGCCGCAGGTGCGGTTGCAGGGCATACCGGTCGAGGAAGACCGCGATCCGTTTATCGACGAAGCGACCGATGCGCTGATCCAGGCGGTGCGGCAGGGCGGGCGTGACCGCGCCAAGCTGCGTGAATCGCTGCGGCTCGCGGTGCGTCGTGTCGCGACGCGCTGGACCGGCAAGAAGCCGATCGTCGACGTGCTGCTGATTGAGGCCTGACGGACATGATGAAGTGGACCTCCGCGCTGGCGATCTACTTCCTGTTCTGGTCGCTCTCCGTGTTCCTCGTCCTGCCGTTCGGAGTTCGAACGGCGGACGAGGCCGGGGCGGCGCGCGTGCCGGGGCAAGCCGAAAGCGCGCCGCACGAGTTTCGCGCCGGACGCATCGCGTTGCGTGTGACGGTGGTGGCGACGGTGTTGTTCGTGCTGTTCCAGCTTAATTATATCTATGGTTGGATCACGCCGCAGATCATCGACCGGATCTTGCCGGCGGAGTGATTGGGCGTTTCACGTACTCTTCGGAATAACAAAGCTGCCGTCATGCTGAACTTGTTTCAGCATCTATCGTGCCGCACATTCCGTCGTTTCGAGGTGAGGTAGGCAGGCGAGCGGTGATCCTGGTAGTTGAACCGGTGGTCTTGGCCTTGCCGCACGATGGATCCTGACCTGCATCAAGATGACGGCAGTTCGTAGGGGTTACGTTCGCAGGCGCTCGATCGCTTGCGCGAGGGCGACGTAGAGCTTGCCCATGTCCGACGACAGCAACGTCACGCCAAGCGGGGAGCCGTCACGCTGGGCGAGGATCGTGCGGAGCATCGCTTCGAAATCGTGGATGTAGCGATTGACCTGCTCGCGGAAGGCCATGTCGTCATCGTAGAGGCGGACGATGTCACGGGCCTCGCCAGTGTCGATTAGGCGCACCGCGCGGCGCGTGAAGACGCCGCGATCGCCCTTTAGATAGGCGGCCCACGCGCTGTCGGTGACTTCGGCGGAGAAGGATTTGGTGATGTCGATCGAGGCCGAATTGAGCGCCTCGATCAGGAGCGACACGCGCTTGGCGAGCGAATCCTTGTCTGAATTCTCGCGTTCGGCGCGCTCCTCCTCGAAACGACTTTCGACCAACGCGGTCGAATCGGCGATCGCCAGCATCTGCTGGGTAAGGCGATCCGACGCACGCGCGGCGGCAAGGACGGCATCGTCGGCGGCGCGGGCGATCGCGGTGATCTGCTGATCGACGGCGCCTTCGGTCGCGCGGCGCATCGCGGCGGCGCTGGCCGCTTCCAATGCATCCGCCGCTTCGGGAATGACGCTGGCCATGGTTTCGCGGGCGCGATCGGCAGCGGCGCTGGCGGTGTCGCGAACGCGGAGCAAGGCCTCGACGAGACGCGGCGCGGCTTCCTCGGCGAACAGATTGGTACGTCCGATCGTCTCGTCGACCATCTGGCCGATCTCGTCGGCCTTGATCCGGCCGTTGTTGAGCGTGGCGATCATCGTGCCGGAAAGCTTGTCGAGTACGTCGCGCTGGCCGGAAATGACCTGTGCGATCGCCTCGATCGCGTCGTGCGTGCTTTCCGCCGCGGTGACGAGTGCGAGCAGTTCGGGTTTGGCGTCGCTGACCACGCGACGGCTGCCGGCGATGCGGTCGTCGAGGCGGGCGAGCGCATCGGGCAGGGTCTCGTCGATCTCGCGCGCGGCCGCATCGAGCGCGACGAGCAGATGTTCGGTCGTGTTGATCGTGTTGCGCGCCATGTCATCGCCGGTCTTCAGCGCCTCGGTCATCGCATCGGCCGAGCCGCCGAGCGCGCTGATCGACGCGGCAAGCGTCTGCGTGCGATCGATGCCCTGGCCGTGCAGCGCGTCGAGGCGGCCCGAGACCCGGGTGATGCCGCTGTCGAGCTCGTGGATGATCGCGTCGCTGGCGGTGCGCTGGTCGCTTAACCGGTCGGCGATGCGGTCGATCAGCGATTCGATCGCGGCGATGCGCGTGGACAGCGCCTCGGCGCTGTCATGGCCGACCCGGTCCAGGGCGGCCTGATTGGTGCCGAGCATCGCCAGCATCGCCTCGCCCTGCGCGGCGATGCCCTTGCGCGCTTCGTCCACGGCATCGGCGGTGCGGCCGAGCAGACCGTCGACCGCATCCGACATCTGGCCGGTGACCTGTTCGAGACGTGCACCGGCCGTCTCGCCGGTCGCCTCCATGCGCGTGATGTGAGCGGCAAGGCGCTGCGCCGCTCCGCTGGCGAGATTGTCCGCCTCGCGACCACGTTCGGCAAGTGCGGACAATTGTGCGTCCAGCGCGGCGGCGTGGGAGGCGGCGGACAGGCCGGTCGCCTCCAGCGACTGGGCGAGGTCGCCGGTTTCCTTGTGCGCGCGCGGCAGTATGGCGGTAAGCACTTCGAGCTTGGCGTGTGCGGCGGCGGCGGCTTCCGCCAGCGTGCGGGCATGGGCGTCGGTGGCCGTGACCTGATCGGCCAGACCGGTACCGATCGTGGCGAGTCGGCCAGCAGCGCCATCCCCCAGCGCCAGCAGTGTCGTGACCTGCTCGGCGAGCCGTGCGCGGTTCGCGTCGATGGTTTCCGAAAGCATCGCCACGGTACGCTCTAGGCTGGCAGCCTCCGCGCGCATCGCCTGGGCGGTCCTGCCGAACCGGCGCGCTTCCGCCGTGCTGGTTCGGAGCGAGAGCAGCAGCAGGATGCCGATCAGTGCCGGCGGGACGCATAAGGTGGCGATGAAGCCGGCCAACGCGATCGGCGTGCTGTTGTCGAGCGTCGGCCAGGCAAAATACAGCGCGCCACCGATCCAGCCAAACGAGACCAAGCCGCCCAGGATCGGCAGGATCAAACCGGTCCAGCTGGAGGATTCGTAGTGATCAATCATCTCGACATCGTATCTGGCGGGGGCGGGCGAGGGTGCGGCGTCTTCAGGCTCGCCAAGATGTTCCAGCAGCAGTTCGTCGTCCTCCGGCAAAGCATCCGACCGGTCGGATCTGAAATCGACGATGCGAGAACCCCCGTTCATCCCCACCGTTTACCATGAATCGTCGGACAAGGAAGCGAATAGCGAAACTTCGAATTAAGGGATGGGGCATTAAGAGATCGGCCGTGAGGAATGTTGGATGGCTTATGATCCCGGTGCAATCGATGCGGCCCTGGCGGCGGCGGTGGGCGACGAACCCGCGCTGATCGCGGAACTGCGCGGCGCGTTTCTTGAGAGCGTGCGGCGTGGGCTCGAAGGCCTGGAGGCCGCGCAGGGTGACGATCACTGGCAGGCCGCCGCCGCGCGGCTGAAGGGGCTTGCGGCGAGTTTCGGCGCGGTCCGGCTGATGGCGCTGGCGACCGAGGCCGCGAATGCGCCGGCGCAGGATGTCGGCGTGCTGAAGAGACTGAAGCGCGCGGTGGAGCGGCTCTAGCCTCCGTCCGGGGCGATCAACCCGGCCTTTGCCAATCGCCGCACGACCGCCTAACACCCGCCGCCATGCTGGCTGGACTGATTTTCGCGACCGACGATGCCGATGACCGGCCGGGCATGCTGGCGGCGACGCTGCCGTTCGGCGGGCTGACGCTGATCGAGTTTCAGGCGCGGCTGTTGGTATCGGCAGGCGTAAGCCAGGTGATCGTGGTGGTCGCGCGGCTGACGCCCGAACTTCTCGGCGCGATCGCGCGGATCGGGCGGCGTGGAGCGTCGGTGGATGTCGTGCGAACGGCGACCGAGGCGGCGGAGAAGTTGCATCCGCTTGCGCGCGTTCTGGTGGTGGCGGACGGGTTGGTCACGACCAGCGACGTGATGGCGGTGATGGCCGAGGATGGCGGCGATGCGCTGCTCACCGTGTCCGATCGCGATGCGTCTCCCGGGTTCGAGCGGGTCGGTTCGGAAACCGCGTGGGCGGGGCTGGCGCGGCTGGAGGCGAAGCGGATCGCCGAAGTGGCGGCGATGCCGAAGGATTACGATTTCCAGTCGACCCTGTTGCGGGTTGCGGCGCAGGCGCGGGCACGGCATATCGCATTGCTGCCCGGCACGGCGGGCGGGGCGCATGGCATCGAGCGCGACTCGCGCACCCTGGCCGAGCGCGGCAACGTCATTCTCGCCGCTCTGGTCTCGAAGCCCCTGGTGTGGGCGGACCGCTATATCCTCGCTCCGCTGGCGCGGCTGGCGCTGCCGCTATTGATGGCGCGGGTCGTGCCGAGTTGGGCGGTGTGCGCGGCGGGCGTTGTCCTGGGGCTGGCGGCGCTGGCGGCAATCCTGTTCGGGCTGAGCTGGGGCGGCGTGCTCCTGGCGATCGTGGCGAGCCTGGCGTTCACGATCGGCTCCGCGCTGGCGTGGCTGCGCGACGAGGAACCGCTGGCGCGGTTCCAGACGGCCGCGATTCCCGGAGTGGCAGCATTGTCGGCCTTACTGATCGGGCACGTCACGAGTGTCGCGCAAGGCACGGCGACCGGCTGGACCCTGGCGATCGCGCTGGTCGTGGCGGCTATGCTGATCGAACGGGCGGCGGGCGCGGGTGTGCGGCGACGCTGGTGGGGCAGTCCGGTCGCGTACCTGCTGACGATCCTGCCGTTCGTTGCGACCGGCCTGCCACTGATCGCCTTGGCGGCGGCAGCGCTATACGCCACCGTCACGCTATCAGCCGCGATCGAGAGCATTCGCGAAAAGCCTTAGTCTGGTTTTAACGACAACCGCCTAGACCGGGCGTCATGTCGACAGAAGTTCGCGACCCGGATGATGGACCCCTGAAGCGGGCCGACCTGCTGATCGCGCGCGCGGCGGCGGCGGACGAGCGCGCGCATCTGCGGCTGGCGGCAGCGATCGACGATTTCTTCCTGCCCGACGATGCTCGGCTCGACGATCGGATGCGTGGCGGTATCGCGGCGGCGCTGACGGCTCTGGTTGCGGGCGTCGAAGGTGCGCTGACCCAGCATGCCGGGCGACTGCTCGTCGCGCGCGCCGAACCCGAACTGGCGCTTCGGCTGACCGGCAATCCGGTCTCGGTGCTCGACCGGCTGGTCGCCGCCGGGCTGTTGCGCGATAGCGAGATGATGCGCGAGTTGATCGCGCGGGTGCGTCAGGACGTGATCGGCGACGCCTTGCCCGCCGCCAGCCCGGCCGAACTGGATGCCCCCAGCCTATTGACCCGCCTCGCCAATCACGGCGATTCGGTGGTCGCCGGTGCGGCGACCGCGTTGTTCGCGGCGGAAAGTCGCCGGCGTGGCTCGATCGAAGGCGCGATGCAGACCGATCTGCCGGCCGAGCTGCACCACCGGCTCGTCTGGTGGGTGGCGGCGGCGCTGCGAGAGCGGTGCGAGACGCGGGGCGAGGATCTTGCCCAGGCCGACCCGACGATCCTAGACCGGGCGCTGGCCGAAGCCGCGGTCCGCAGCCTGGCGGCGCACGACGAAGGCGATCGACTGGAGGCGGCGGCGATGCGGCTTGCGGTCGCCTATGAGGCCAGCCCGCAGGAGTTGCCGGCCGTATTGGTCGAGGCGCTCGGCGATCGGCGGATCGCTTTGTTCATTGGCGTGTTGTCGCATGCGGTGGGTCTGGATTACGAACAGGGGCGCGATATCGTCAGCGATGCGGATGCCGGACGTTTGTGGCTGGTACTGCGCGCGCTGGAGATCGATCGTCAGGCGATCGCGCGGATCGGACTGGCCTTGTGCGAGGCCGATCCACGTCGTGACCTGGAGGACTTTGCCGATGCGCTCGACGATATCGCCGCAATACCCGCCGATCGTGCGCGGGCGGCGTTGGCCCCGTTGAAACTGCATCCGGATTATCGCGCCGCGCTGTCGGCGCTGACTCGCGGCCGCGCTACGGCGCGGGGTCGGCGCGGGTGAACGTGGTCGATCCCGGCCTGCCGCCGGTGCGTGGACTGATCGACCCGCAGGGGCGGTTGGTTGAAGCGGAGCAACGCCTGAACGAATTGAACGCACGCGCCGGCGGAGCGATCGGCCAGGCGGTCGCGATCCCACAGATCGCGACGCTCTCACGGCTGGCGCAGCGGCTGGGCATCCTTATCTCGCGCGCCGTGGTGGCCGGAGACGGCGACGGCGATGTGGACCTGTGGGTGAAGGCCGATCCGACGGCACAGGGCGTGCGGCTGGAGATCACCGGCTGGCGGCTGCGAGCGGCCTGGCGGCCAGGCGCGTCGGACGATGAACGCGACACGGATTTCCTGCGCAGCGGCGCGGATTGGCTGTGGGAATCGGACGCATCGTTGCGTCTGACGTTCCTGTCGGCGGGCGCGGGCGCGCGTCATGGTTTCGACGTCGACGAGATGCTCGGCAAGCCGCTGACCGGCCTCTTCGCGCTCGGCGAGGACAAGGAAGGAGCGTTCCCGATCCTCGGCGGGCTCGCGATGCGACAGCGGTTCGACGACCAGCGCGCGACGCTGCGGCCGACCGGGCAGGCCGTGCGGCTCGCGGCGACGCCGCGCACCGACCGAATGGGCGTATTCGCCGGCTTTGTCGGCGCGGTGCATATGATCGCACCGCAACCGACCCGGTCCGAACCGGCGGCCGGGATCGTCGAGGCACTGTCGGGCGATTTCGCCGCACGGCTCGATGCGGCCCTGCGCTTTCCACTCGGGCGGATCATCGCCAATGCCGACAGCATCAATGCGCAGTCGGAAGGCCCGCTACGGCAGGACTATGCCGATTACGCTGCCGACATCGCCAGTGCCGGCCGGCATCTGATGGGGCTGGTCGATGATCTGGTCGATCTGCAGGCGATCGAGCGACCCGATTTCACCGTCGCTTCCGAAGCGATCGACCTGGCCGACGTGTCGCGCCGCGCCGCCGGCCTTCTGGGGTTGCGCGCGGGCGAGGCCAGCGTGCGGATCGACAAGCCGGCACCGGAGGATGCATTGCTTGCGACCGGCGAATTCCGTCGCGCGTTGCAGGTGCTGGTCAACCTGATCGGCAACGCGGTGCGCTATTCGCCCGAGGGCGGAATGGTGTGGATCCGCACCGAACGCGAGGGCGAGGTGGCGGCGGTGATCGTCGCCGATCAGGGCAAGGGCATCGCGATCGAGGATCAGGAACGGATCTTCGAGAAGTTCGAGCGCGTCGATGCACGCGAGCCGGGCGGCAACGGGCTGGGCCTGTACATCGCCCGGCGCTTGGCGCGGGCGATGGGCGGGGACATTACCCTAGACAGCGCGCCGGGGCAGGGCGCGCGGTTCGTGTTCACGCTGCCGTACGGGGCGCCTGCTCGGGCTTAGCCGGTTCGAGCCATTCCTGCAGGACCAGCAGCAGGGCGGCCATGATCACCGGGCCGACGAACAGCCCGACCAATCCCAACTCGGCCAGCCCGCCGAACGCGCCGATCATCGCCAGCAGGAACGGTAATTCGACCGCGCTGCCGATCACCGAAGGCTGCACGACATTGTCGCCGATCGTCATGACCGTCGCCCCGAACGCGAAGAGCACGGCGCCCGCGAGGACATGCCCGGTCGAGAGCAGGATCAGGCTGGCGAGGCCGAAGATCAGCCACGCGCCGAACGGGATCAGCGCGAGAATGACCGTGAAGGTGGCGAACAGCAGAGGCTGGGGCACGCCGGCGACGGCGTAGCCGATGCCGATGATGCCGCCCTCGACCACGGAGACGAGAATGGTGCCATTGACGGTGGCCCGGACCGCGCCGGTCATTCGGGACAGGAATTCTCCCCCGAAAGCGCCGAACATGCCGATGAAGATCGTGCGCGCCTTCACGGCGATCGTCCGGCCGCTGGCGAGCAGCGAAACCAAGGCGAGCAAAGTCACCAGGAACAGTGCCGATTCGCGTGCCACCTCGCCGCCGATCGAGCGGGTCCAGCCCAGGATCGATCCCGCGCTGAGCGTGCCGAGCAGGGCATTGGCCGCCTGCGGGTTGGCGACATGCTCCTGCCAATAGGTGGCCACGCGCGCGCCGATCAGCGGTATGCCGGGCAGCCATGAGGGAGCGGCGATGCCGAACTGTTGCGCGTGTTTCAGCCAGGCGATCGCGCCGTCGCTTTCCTGTGCCAGCGTGACTGCGGCGAGCGAGAGCGGCAGGACGACCAGCAATGCGGTGGCCAGGGTGAAGCCGAGCGCGATCGTGCCGGGATGTCGAGGAAAGCGCTTGATGGCGCGGCGATATAGCGGCCATTCGGCGATCGCGAGGACCGCGGCCCAGGCGATCGGGGTGAGGAATTCGAGCGCCATCCACAAGGCGAGCAAAACGATCGCAATGGTCAGCACGATCTGCCGCTGGTGAACGCCGTTGGATCGGGGATTGGACATGATCAGGTAGCCGCCTTCCGGTGCGGATATTGGCAGATTGTAACCTGTAGCGCACTAAATATGGTTGGCGCGCAAGGACCTGCCGGCCCGGAGCGGGCCGGGCAGGCAGCGACCGTTTGGACCTTAGTCTATCTCAGCGCCGGCGCGACCACCAGATCGCGATCACGCCGAGCAACGCGAGCAGGGCGCCCTTGACGGCCCATTCGCGCTGATCGAGCATGAAATTGCCCTTGGCCGGCCAGTGCACATAGCCAAGGCCTTGTCCGACCCACAACAGTCCCATCGCCACCGCGACGACGCCGACAACCAGGACGAGGATGCGGGTGAAGGGCATGTCAGCGCTTGTCCACGGGGACGTAATCCCGCTGCGTCGGGCCGGTGTAGAGCTGGCGCGGACGACCGATCTTCTGCTCCGGATCGGCGATCATCTCGTTCCACTGAGCGACCCAGCCAACGGTGCGGGCGAGTGCGAACAGGGCCGTGAACATGGTGGTCGGGAATCCGATCGCCGAGAGGATTACGCCGGAGTAGAAATCGACGTTGGGAAACAGCTTCTTTTCAATGAAATAGGGATCGCTGAGCGCCATTTCCTCGAGCTTCAGCGCGACGTCGAACACGGGATCGGTGACACCGAGTTCGCCGAGCACCTCGCGCACGGTTTGCTGCATCACGGTCGCGCGGGGATCGTAATTCTTATAGACGCGGTGGCCGAAGCCCATCAGGCGGAACGGATCGTTCTTGTCCTTGGCGCGGGCGATGAATTCCGGAATCCGGTCGACCGTGCCGATCTCGCGCAGCATGTTGAGCGCGGCTTCGTTGGCGCCGCCATGCGCCGGACCCCACAGACAGGCGATACCCGCCGCGATGCAGGCGAACGGATTCGCGCCTGACGAACCGGCGAGACGCACGGTCGAGGTCGAGGCGTTCTGTTCGTGATCGGCGTGCAGGATGAAGATGCGGTCCATCGCCTTCTCGACGATCGGGTTCACCACATAGGGCTCGGCCGGGACGCCGAAGGTCATGCGCAGGAAGTTGCCGGTGTAGCTGAGCGAATTGTCCGGATAGAGGAACGGCTGACCGGTCGAATATTTATACGCCATCGCCGCGATCGTCGGCATCTTGGCGATCAGGCGGTGGCTGGCGATCATGCGCTGCTGCGGATCGGTGATGTCGGTCGAATCGTGGTAGAAGGCCGACAGCGCGCCGACGACGCCGCACATGATCGCCATCGGATGCGCATCGCGCCGGAAGCCGCGATAGAAGGTCGCGAGTTGTTCGTGCAGCATCGTGTGGCGGCTGATCGTGTGGCTGAACGTGTCCAGCTCGTCCTTCGACGGCAGTTCGCCGTTCAAAAGGAGGTAGCTGACCTCCATGAAGCTGGAATCCTCGGCGAGCTGGCCGATCGGATAGCCGCGATGCAGCAGCACGCCTTCGTCACCGTCGATATAGGTGATCGCCGAATCGCACGAAGCGGTGGACGTGAAGCCCGGATCGTAGGTGAACTTGCCGGTCTGGGCATAGAGTTTGCGGATGTCGATCACGTCCGGCCCGACGGTGCCCGACAGGACGGCGCTTTCGATTTCCTTGCCGCCGACGCTCAGCTTTGCGGTCTCGCTCATACTACGTCCTTTTCTCGTAGCCCGTTCAGGCGTTCATGTGATCGGCGATCCGGCCGAGGCTTTCCTCACGCCCGAGCAATACGAGCACGTCGAAAATCCCCGGCGAGGTCTTCTTGCCCGTCAGCGCAGCCCGGAGGGGCTGTGCGACCTGGCCGAGCTTGACCCCGGATTGCTCGGCGACCTGCCGAACCGCGTCTTCGAGTTTCTCCGTATCCCAGCCGTCCAGCGCGTCAAGCGCGCTGTGTGCGGTTGCGAGAATGACGGAAGCCTCACCCTTCAGCAGATCGGCGGCGGCGGGGTCGATTTCAAGCGGCCGTACCGCAAACAGGAAGGCGGTGGCGGCGGTCAGCTCGTTGAGATTGGCCGCGCGGGGTTTCAGCGACGGCATCGCACGGACGATCAGATCGTGCTGCGCCTGCGAAGGCACGAAGCCCAACTTGCCCGCGACGAGCGCCGCGAGACGGGCGTCATCCGACTCCCGCATGTAATGGCCGTTGAGGTTTTCGAGCTTCTTGAGATCGAAGCGCGACGGCGATTTGCCGACGCCGGAAAGGTCGAACCACGCAATCGCCTGTTCGCGGCTGATGACCTCGTCGTCGCCGTGCCCCCAACCGAGCCTGAGCAGGTAGTTGTCCAATGCCTCGGGCAGGATGCCGAGTCCGTCGCGATACGAATCGACCCCAACCGCGCCGTGGCGCTTGCTGAGCTTGGCGCCGTCGGTGCCGTGGATCAGCGGGATGTGGGCGTAGATCGGCTCGGGCCAGCCCATGCCGCGGATCACGGCCAGTTGGCGGAAGGCGTTGTTGAGGTGATCGTCGCCGCGGATGACGTGGGTAACGCCCATGTCGTGATCGTCGACGACGACCGCGAGCATATAGGTCGGCGTGCCATCCGACCGGAGCAAGACGAAATCGTCGAGCTCGGCATTCTGCACGGTGACCGCGCCCTGAACCTTGTCGTCGATCGTGGTCGCGCCGTTTTTCGGTGCCTTGATGCGGACGACGAACGGCGCGCCTTGCGGGGCGTCGCTATCCGGGCGGTCGCGCCAGCGACCGTCATAGCGCATCGGCTGTTTGGCGGCCTTCTGGGACTCGCGCAAAACGGTCAGTTCTTCGGGCGTGGCATAGCATTTGTACGCATTGCCGCTGGCGAGCAGCTGCTTGGCGACCTCGGCATGACGCGCCGCGCGGGCGAACTGATACACGGCGTCGCCGTCCCAATCGAGCCCGAGCCACATCATCGAATCGAGGATCGCGTCGATCGCCGGCTGGGTCGAGCGCGCGCGATCGGTATCCTCGATGCGCAGCAGGAAATCGCCGCCGTGATGGCGGGCGTAGAGCCAGTTGAACAGCGCGGTGCGCGCGCCGCCGATGTGCAGGAACCCGGTCGGCGATGGCGCGAACCGGGTGACGACCTTGGTGGCCGGGGGCGTCGCCTGATCGGCCGCCCCTGCTTCGTTAGTTGCGCCCAACCGCGCTTGCTCCCAAACTTGATGATGATGGCCAGTTCCGCCGCCGAGCCCCCTAGCACGCGTGCCGAGCCGCTTCAAATCGGCGGGCGCGGGGCGTTCGTGCGGGCGCGGGACGGGGTGGAACGGTGGCTGGAGGCGGAGCGCGACCAGATCGCGCTGTGGCTGCCGGTGATGCTGGGGGCGGGGATTGCCGCATGGTTCGTGCTGCCGAACGAGCGGAGCTGGGTGCTGGCCTTGCTGCTGTTCGGCGCGGCGGCGTTCGGGGCGGCGGGGATCGGGCGCGGCGGACGGGCGGCGCGGGCGATCTTGATTGCCGGCCTGGCGGCGGCTTTGGGGCTGGCGTCCGTGTGGTGGCGGGCCGAGCACGCTGGCGGGGTGGTGCTGACCCGGGCGACGATCGCGACGTTCGAGGCGCGGGTGGAGAGTATCCAGCCGCTGCCGGCGCGGGAGCTGGTGCGGTTGCGGTTGGCGCCGACGCGGGTTCTGGATGTCGGAACGGGGCGGAAGGCAACGGCACTCCCCGCCTTCGTTCGGGTCAATCTGGCCGAGGCGGATGTGCCGAAGGGGCTCACGCGCGGGGCGGTGATCGCGCTCAGGGCGAGGCTGATGCCGCCACCCCAGCCCGCGGTGCCGGGCGCGTACGATTATGCGCGGGTGGCGTGGTTCGACCGGATCGGCGGGACGGGACGCGGGTTCGCGCCGGTGAAGATCGTCGCGGCGGGTGAAGCCGAGGGGGCGGCGCTCAGGCAGCGATTGTCGACGCATATCGAGAATAGCCTGGGGGGCAGTGCGGGCGGCATCGCCAGCGCTCTGGCGACCGGCGACGAGGGCGCGATATCCGAAGAGGATGCGGATGCGATGCGGCGATCGGGGCTGGCGCATCTGCTGTCGGTCAGCGGTTTGCACATCACCGCCGTTGTCGCGGCGACGATGCTGGTGGTGGTGCGGCTGCTGGCACTGAGCCCGTGGCTGGCGCTGCGCTTCCGGTTGCCGTTGATCGCGGCGGGCGCGGGCGCGGCGGCGGCGATCGGCTACACGCTGCTGACCGGCAGCCAGGTACCGACGATCCGGTCCTGCGTTGCGGCGTTGCTCGTGCTGGTCGCGCTGGCGCTGGGGCGCGAGGCGATGACGCTCCGGCTGGTCGCGGCGGGGGCGGTGATCGTGTTGCTGCTATGGCCGGAGGCGCTGGCCGGGCCGAGCTTCCAGCTATCGTTCGCGGCGATCACCGCGATCGTGGCGTTGAACGAGCATCCCGGGATCAAGACGTTGGTGATGGCGCGCGACGAACCGCGGGTGAAACGCTTCGGGCGGGCGATCGGGGCACTGGTGCTGACCGGGCTGGCCGTGGAGATCGCGCTGCTGCCGATCGGGCTGTACCATTTCCACAAGGCCGGGCTTTACGGCGTGGCGGCGAACATCGTCGCGATCCCGCTGACGACGTTCGTCATCATGCCCTTGGAAGCGCTGGCGCTGGCACTCGATTTCTTCGGTCTGGGCGCGCCCTTCTGGTGGCTGACGGGCAAGGCGCTGACGATACTGCTGTGGATCGCACGGACGACGGCGCAGGCACCGGGATCGGTCGCCGCGCTGCCCGCGATGCCGGCGGGGGCGTTCGCGGCGATGGTGGTCGGCGGATTGTGGATCGCCCTGTGGCGGACGCGGTGGCGGCGGCTGGGCCTCGCGCCGCTGGGGTTCGGGATCGTCTGGGCCATGATGACGCCGGCACCGGACCTGCTGGTGACGGGCGACGGGCGGCATTTGGCGGTACGGACGGCGGATGGTGGCGTGGCGATGCTGCGCGATCGGGCGGGCGATTACATTTCCGATACGCTCGCCGAGAATGGCGGCGTGGACGGCGTGCCGATGTTGCTGTCCGAACGACCGGAGGCGCGGTGCAGTCGTGATCTGTGCCTGATCGAGCGTCAGGCGGGCGGGCGGACGTGGCGGATTCTGGCGACGCGCAGCCTGTATCTGGTGCCGATACAGGAATTGATCGCGGCGTGCGGGGCGGCGGACATCGTCGTGAGCGAGCGGCGGCTGCCCAGAGCGTGCCGGCCGCGCTGGTTGCGGCTCGACAGGAATATGCTCGCGCGAACCGGTGGCGTGGCGATCACCTTGTCGCGGCAGGATGTCGACAGCGTCGTGCGGCCCGGGGATCGGCATCCGTGGCGGGTGGCGGTTGCGGATGGCAGGCCGTCCGGTTCGTTCGGGAAGGTGCGCTTTTCGGGCGGGCGCTGGCATCGACGTACGGTTCGCAGGGATGCGGAATGAAACGGTGCTCAGGCCGTTGCTATATGTATGCCCGTCATCCTGAACTTGTTTCAGGATCCAGGCGCGGTCATCTGTCAAAAAGACGGTGTCTGTGGACCGGCTGACCGCGCATGGATGCTGAAACAAGTTCAGCATGACGATGTATGTTTGGCGGAGGCGTTGTCGCCCAATGCCATATGCCGCCGCCCGGAATAACGGACCTGTCGAGAACCGCGCGATGGATTCCAGATAACCCTAAGACGACGGTTTGGTTAGAACGGCATCCTACAACGATGAGCGGACCTGCCAGCCTTCGTTGGAGGGCGATGCAAGACGGCTTTCAGTCCGAAGGACCGGACGTCAATCGTAGCGGCGGAGCAGGCCGGCAAGTTTGCCCTGCACGCGAACCTGCTGAGGGGCATAACGCTGTGGATCGTAGGCGCGGTTGGCGGGATCGAGCCGGACCATGGCACCTTCGCGGCGGAAGTATTTGAGCGTCGCTTCGCTATCCTCGATCAGTGCCACCACGATCTCGCCGTCGCGGGCGGTATCGGCACGGCGGATGAGGGCGTAGTCGCCGTCGAGAATACCGGCCTCGACCATCGAATCGCCCGACACTTCCAGCGCATAATGTTCGCCGCTACCGAGCAAGGCGGCCGGGACGGCGAGCATCGCGCTACCCTCGAACGCCTCGATCGGCACACCGGCGGCGATCCGGCCGTGCAGCGGAATCTCGATCACGTCGTTGGCCGGTTCCGGCAGAGTGCGGATATTGCTGGGGGGTGCCTTGACGATCGGCTTCGTTTCGCCGCGTTCCGGCATCTTCAAAACTTCGAGCGCGCGGGCGCGGTTGGGCAGGCGGCGGATGAACTTGCGTTCCTCCAGCGCGCTGATCAGACGGTGGACACCCGACTTCGACTTGAGGTCGAGCGCCTCCTTCATCTCCTCGAACGAGGGGGATACGCCCGATTCCTCCAGGCGATCGTTGATGAAGCAGATAAGCTCGTGCTGCTTGCGCGTAAGCATAGCGTTCCTCCGTCAGAACAGACGAGGAACCTTTACGGAACGCTTCGGGGGGTGTCAAGCGAGAGGGAGGATGTCCACCAACTCGCCGATTTCCGCTGCCGGCGCGTGCGCCGGACGCAGCACGAGGCAGTCGGCGCGGGCGAGCGTTCGGAGCATCGAGCTGTCCTGGATGGTCGAGGCATGGACGCGCCCGTCACGCAATTCGGCGCGCAGGTAATCGGTGCGGTGATCGTTGGCGCGCAGCGGTTCGCCGAGCGGGGCGGCAAACGTGCGGGGCAGGGGATCGGCCGCGCCGGACATGGCGGCGACTAGCGGCCGAAGAAAGATCGTCGCGGTGACGAACGCGGATACCGGATTGCCAGGCAGGCCGAGCACGACGGCGTCGCCCAGTCGCCCGGCCATCATCGGCTTGCCGGGGCGGAGCGCGATCTTCCAGAAATCGATCGTGCCGCCGGCGGCCTCGAGCGCGGGCCGGACGAGATCGTGATCGCCGACCGACGCTCCGCCGGTGGTGACGAGGATGTCGGCGCGGACAGCCGCGAAGGCGGCGGTCATGACGGCGAGATCGTCGGGGATGATGCCGAGATCGATGATGTCGACCGGCAGATCGCGCAGCAGCGCGGCGAGCATCAGGCCGTTGGTTTCGGGAAGCTTGGCCGGATCGCCGCTGCCGGGGCGGGCGAGTTCGTCGCCGGTGGCGGCGATCGCGACGGTTAGGCGGCGCGCGACCGGGAGCGTGGCGTGGCCACCGAGCGCGCCAAGCGCGAGCGCCGCCGGGGTCAGGCGCTCGCCTTTCGCGATCAGTATGTCGCCGGTGGAGAAGTCCAGTCCGCGCGGGCGGACGCTGCTCGCGTGGCGGGCGGGGCCTTCGCCGGTGAGGTGGATCGTGTCGCCGTCGCGCGTAGCCTCTTCCTGGACGAGGATCGTGTCGGTGCCTGGCGGCAGGGCTGCGCCGGTAAAGATGCGCACCGTTTCGCCCGCGCCGACCGCGCCGGAAAAGGCGTGGCCGGCAGCGCTTTCGCCGACCAGCGCGAACGGGCCGGGGAGGTCTTCGTACCGGATCGCATAGCCGTCCATCGCCGATAGATCGGCTTCGGGCTGGGTGCGGCGGGCCGGGATGGCATCGGTCGTCCAGCGGCCGATGGCGTGCGCGAGCGGGACGGTCTCCGACGGGATGGCGGGAGCGAGCGCGAAGAGTCGGGTCTGGGCGTCCACGACGGCGAGGAGAGCGGGGGGCATGGCGGCTCAGTGTCACGATCGCGCGCCGGAAGACAGCGGGATTGTCGTGGTGATCGAGAATAGCGTTCTCTGCGGTTCGATTTGATGGAGATTCCGGCTGTGCACCGACGGCTATATCCGGTCGTCCCAGTCCTCTGGCGCGACGCGTTCCGGGAAGTCCCTATAAAGAGGATTAGGCCATTTGCCGGTCCAGCATCTCGCCGGATCGTATGGCTTGATCTTCGCCGGTGTCTGGGGTGCGATCAGGCGATTGGCGTGCGACCAAGGCGTGACATAGGTATCGAAGCCGCCGGGTACGACGCCGAAATAGCTGCAGACGACTTCCGGCGCGCGTGGATAGATGACAGCGCGGACGACATCGAACGCCGGAGTCGCCGCGCCGAGCAGCAACGCGCCGATCATGATGTTGCGCCACAATTCACGGCCGGGTACGGCTGGCTTCACCAGCACATCGGCGACCGACAATGAAAGGATGGCTAGCGCGGGAATCGAGGCGCGCATGACGAAATCGTTCGAGGTGCCGACTTGAATGAATGGCGCAACGAGCAGGACGATTGCAGTGACAGCAATCGTAGTGCCGCCAAATCGACCGTGCCGTCCGATGAACCAGAGCCCGACCAGATAGGGGCCGACCTCGATCAGTTCGAAGATGAGATATTGGGACAGGTCGATGGCCGCACTTCCGCCGCCCACCGCGCCGCTGCCCGATGCAAGATACAGCAGGCTAGGCGTCGAGAGTGCCAGCGTGAGCGCGGGCGGCCCGATGTCGCGCGGGCGAACCTGCCCGCGCATCAGCGCTGCGATGGCGCCGAACGCTGCGAACGGCGCAATGCCCATCACAGCGAACGGCGACCAAAGAGCGAGCAGCGGGATTGGGGCCAGGAACGCCGCCAGGGAAATTTTGCCGGTCCTCCACAGCAGAAAGAGCAATGCGCCGACCCAGCCGGCCAGTCCATGTTGAGGCACGGCGAAAGCCTGGGTCAGATGCGCGGTGAAGATGGCGACGTTCCACCGTTCGGACGTCGCCAGAAGCGATTGTCCGGCCATCAACTGACCGACGATGTCCATTCCGCTGAAGCCGAGAAAGATCGCGAGCGCAATCTTGCGGGACCGGGCGTCCTCAAACAGGTGACTGCCGAGCAGGAACAGCACGGCAAGCAACGCGCTATTCTGGACGAACAATGCCCATTCTGCGGCGTGATAGCCCGACTCTTTGCCGATCAAGGCGGGTGCCAAATACATGCCGAGCGGCGCGCGCAACAGATCTGGCGTCGACCGGACATCGTAGACGAAAGGCCAGGGATAGATGGTGAGATCGCGCAGAACCGCGGCGCGCACCTGCCAATCGGTGTGCGCGTAGAACAGGCGTCCTTCGCCACCGAGCAGGAATATGATCGCCGCGACGGAGCCGCAGACCAGCACGGTCTTGGCACCCGGCCGGTATTCGGCGTCGATGCCAGCATGCCGGGCCAGGAGGAAAGCCGGCGCTGCCATTAAAGCAATGACGGGAAGGCCCCACAGCGGCACGAGGCCGAGAAACAGCCAGAGCAGCAATTGGTCGAGACCCAGCGCGAAACACAGGATCGCAACCAGCATTGTCGGCGTGGCGACATCGCGCGTGCCCTTCGCCGCAGCGACGGCATTAGATATCATGATCGGCGCTCACCGGGCCGGGATATCGGTTCGGTCTCAAAAGATGGTTAAGGGCGCAGCTGCCTCACGCAGACTCCGACCACAATTTACTGGCCGTTCGCCACGGATCCCGTAAGGTTCGAGGATATCGAGGGTGTCTTCGATGCGATGGCTGGTGGCGTGGGGGCGTCATACATGACGAAAAAGATGCGCGCGTCGCCGGAGCCGACCTACATCGCGCGATCCATTTCCGCCATTGCATCGCGCCCGGCTTTGGCAATAACCTTGTTCATCTGTGCGATCACCGCGATCCTGTTGGTTGCGTTGCCGCGGCCGCTCAGTCCGGATATTTCGGGTCAGCTCTGGATCGCCGACCGCCTGCGCCATGGTGCGCGTCTTTATATCGACATCAGCGAGATCAATCCGCCGTTATGGTTTTGGCTGGCGATGCCGATAGACTTGCTGGCCGATTTGATGGGCATCCGAGCGGAGGACGGTCTGATCACGGTGATGGGCGGCGCGGCGCTGGCCAGCCTGCTCGCGACGGATCGGCTGCTGATCGGATATACTCCGGCCCTGCGCACCCCGATCTTGTTATACGCCGCATGTATCCTGCTAATCATGCCGTTGCGCGATCTGGGCCAGCGCGAGCAGATGGCCCTGATCGGCGCGGTGCCTTATGCCGCGTTGATCGCTGCGCGACGCCAGGGATTGCCCGTTTCGGCCTGGTTGGCCGGGATCGTGGGTTTCGGGGCGGCGATCGGATTTGCGCTCAAGCATTATTTCGTCGGCGTGCCGCTGCTACTGGAAGTTTGGCTCTTGTTCAGCTTGCGCCGCAAATGGCGACCCTTTCGCATCGAGTTGCTGGTGCTGATGTCCGCAGGGTTGGGATATTTCGGGGCGATCCTGATCGTGACGCCTGGCTATCTGCGGGTTTCGGTGCCTGAACTTGCGCTGGCTTATGGCGCCGTCGGGGCACCCGGCTTGCAATACATGATCCGTCCAGCACAACCGGTGTGGTTGCTGATCCTGTGCGGCATGGCGGCTGAGCGTGGCGTTGCGCGACGCCCTTTGCCGCCGATCACGATGGCGCTGTTGACCGCAGCGGCCGGTTTTTTCATCGGCTGGGCGATCCAGCATAAAGGCTGGCCGTATCAGAGCATCGCGACGACCGGAACGCTGGCGATTGCGATGGCAACTGCGCTGGCCGACCTTCTGGGCCGGCCCGGTGCGCGCCCGCGCCTGATTGCTGTCGTGGCGCTGATTGGGGCCGTCTCGCTGTTTCTGGCACCCACCCAATGGGTGCCGGTGTCGGATAGCGACATCGCAGCTGCTCTGGCCGACTTGAAATCCGGTGATGCAATCGCGATCATTTCAAACGAAGGGCGCACCGCCTGGCCGTCAACAGTGGGACGCGGCTTGCGCTTTGCCGGGCGGCGCGGATCCTTCTGGATATTTGCGGCGGTCGACGCGAACATGCAGGGGAAGAAGGATCCGCGGATCGCCGCGCTCGGTCGCAATGTGGTAGCTGAGGCGGTGCGGGATTATCGCTGCCTGCCACCCAAGCGGATCATCTTTTCGCCAGGCAAAGCAGCGAGGGGGGTCATCAGCGCATCGGACAATCCGCTGGGATATTTCAACCACGATCCCGATTTCATGCGCCTGATTCAGAACTACCGGCGGCTGGAGCTGCCGGGCCATTTCGATGCCTTCCAACTGGTGCGGCCGCTAAATCCCCTGCGCGACGCCCGGTGCCCGCGCGGCATTTAAAGGAGCCGACGGTTGCAGTGTCAGAAAAGGCCGGACGTCTTACTCAGAATCAAGAAGATCACGGCATAGGCCAAGGCGTCGGCGAACAGCGTTTTCATGATATTTCTCGGCAGATGGCGACAAGGTCCTGCGCCGGACTTTGCAGAGTGATGATAGTAGCACAGGGGCTGACGTTATCCTGACTTAGTTAACAAACCGTCATCGAGGCACCACGTTGTCGACCTTTCTCGTGTGTCATCGCAACGTGGCGAAAAAACCACATTCGTCACATTTCGACGAGGATGAGAACTGTGTCACGATTCGGTCTCAATCGTTACTTAATGCTTCCGGCAAGGCGGGGACGAGCCAAATTTTAGCGAGGGGAAGCGGTGGTCGCCTGCGTGGCGAGCGGCGTGCCTTTCTGCGCGCGAATTCAATCAAACCAATAGTTTAGAGTTCAGGGACAGAATGATGTTGAACAAGACTTTCGCCAAATCCGCCTTGCTGATCGGCACGGCCTTCGGTGCGATGATGATCCCGACCCTGGCCGCCGCGCAGGACGTTCCCGCCGCAGCGCCGGTCGCGGACGCATCCAGCGACGGCGAGATCGGCGAGATCGTGGTGACGGCCGAGCGCCGCAGCGAAAATTTGCAGAAGGTGCCGGTGTCGGTTGCCGTCGTGAGCGGCGATGCGCTGCGCACGATCCAGACCGGCGGCGAAGACATCCTGTCGCTCTCTGGCCGCGTGCCCGGCCTGTATGCCGAGACGACCACCGGCCGCATCTTCCCGCGCTTTTACATTCGTGGCCTGGGCAACGTGGATTTCTATCTCGGCGCGTCGCAGCCGGTGTCGATCATCCAGGACGATGTCGTGCTCGAGCATGTCGTGCTGAAGTCGAATCCGGTGTTCGACGTCAACCAGGTGGAAGTGCTGCGCGGTCCGCAGGGGTCGCTGTTCGGTCGCAACACGACGGCCGGCATCATCAAGTTCGACACGATCCGCCCGAGCCAAGTCTTCCAGGGCCGGGCTTCGGCGTCGTACGGCACCTACAACACGGTGACGGCGGACGTCGGCGTTGGCGGCCCGATCATCGCCGACAAGCTCGCCTTCCGCATTTCGGGCCTGTACCAGCACCGTGACGATTGGGTGAGCAACACCTTCACCGGCACCGGCGCGGACGGCACCAAGGGCGGCAAGGACGTGATGGGCGGCTTCGACGAGAAGGACGTCCGCCTGCAGTTGCTGTTCACGCCGACCAGCGACCTGTCGATCAACGTTTCGGGCCATGCGCGCGATTATGACGGCACGGCGTCGATCTTCCATCGCGGCGCGCTCAAGAAGGGTTCGAACAACGTTCAGGCCGAGCCGCGCACCAGCTTTGCGCAGGACGAGGGCGACAACAACCCGCAGGCGTACAAGACGTACGGCGCATCGGTGAATGCGGCATGGGATTTCGGCCCGGTCACGCTGACCTCGATCACCGCCTATGAAACGAGCCATGGTTCGAGCCGTGGCGACACCGATGGCGGCGTGGCACAGAATTATGCCGGTCGCCCGTCCTATGGCCAGAGCCGCGGTAATCTGCGCAACCTCGACCAGTGGACGCAGGAAGTGCGCCTCGCCAGCAACAGCGACGGTGCGCTGAAGTGGCAGGTCGGCGGCCTGTATTTTGACAGCCGCGACGATACCGAATTCTACCAGCGGACCTATTTCCTGACCGGCCCGGACCTGAACGGCGCGCTGCCGAACCCGAACAACTTCGTGCGGCTGCATGACATCAACACGTCGTGGTCGGTGTTCGGCCAGGCCAGCTACCAGCTGACCCCGGCGCTGACGATCACCGCCGGCGGGCGCGTGACCGAGGACAAGAAGTCGACGGAGCTGGTGCGCAGTGTGAAGAACGCGGCGGGCACGGTGGATTCGTTCCCGGCTACGGCACCCCGTTATGTCCAGTTGAAGGACACGCAGCCGAGCTGGGATGTCTCCGCGCGCTACGAATTCACGCCCGACGTCAGCGCCTATGCCAAGGTCGCCCGTGGTTTCCGTGGCCCGACCATCCAGGGGCGTTCGGCGGTGTTCAACTCGCCCTTCACCACGGCCAATTCGGAAACGATCATGTCGTATGAGGCGGGCCTGAAGACCCGTCCGTTCAACAACATGACCTTCAACGTCACGGGCTTCACCTACAAGGTGAAGGACATCCAGCTGAACGGCAACGATGCCAACGGCAACGGCGTGCTGTTCAACGCCGATCATGCCAACGCCTACGGCTTCGAAGCCGAGCTGGAATGGAAGCCGATCCGCAACATCAGCATCTCGCTGGGTGGCAGCGCGCTGCACACCGAGATCAAGGACAAGAACGTCTATGCCCAGGTGTGTGCGCTGAACGGCGCGGTAACCTGCACGGTGCAGGACCCGACCAAGATCGCGATCATCTTCGGTGCGCCAGCCACGCTGGCACAGATCGACGGCAACCCGCTGCCGAACGCGCCGAAGTGGCAGCTCGACGCCGCCGTGCGGTACGACATTCCGCTGTGGACCGGCGGCAAGATGTTCGTTTCGACCGACTGGAACGTGCAGGGCTACACCAACTTTGTGCTCTACAAGACGGCGGAATTCTATTCGAACGGCAATTTCGAAGGTGGCCTGAAGGTCGGCTACACCACGGCAGACAACAAGTACGAGGTCGCGGCGTTCGCCCGCAACATCACCAACGAGAAGAACCTCAAGGGTGTGATCGAGAACTACAATGCCGCGATCTTCAACGAACCGCGGATCATCGGCGTGTCGCTGAGCGGCAAGTTCTGATCGGGCGGTCTTTCGGATCGTGATCCGGGAGGGCGGTGCGCTTAGGGCGCGCCGCCCTTTTTTTGGGTGCGAGGCGGCTAACGAATGCTGCTGTCATCTTGAACTTGGTTCAGGATCCATTTCGTCTCTCGGGCGGTCGTGTGTGCGGCACGATGGATCCTGAAACGAGTTCAGGATGACGGGAATTGGGGTTGGGAATCGCACCGCAGCACCGGGTGAGACTCAGGCGCGATACTCGCCGGATTTGCCGCCGGTTTTGGCGAGCAGGCGGATTCCGTCGATCGTCATGGCCTTGTCGATCGCCTTGGCCATGTCGTAGATCGTCAGCAACGTGACTGAGACGGCGGTGAGCGCCTCCATCTCGACGCCGGTCTTGCCGTCGGTGCGCGCGGTGGCGGTGGCGGTGACGCCGGTGTCGTCGGTGACGAGGTCGATTGCGACACGAGTCAGCGGCAACGGATGGCAGAGCGGGATCAGGTCGCTCGTGCGCTTGGCAGCCATGATGCCGGCGATGCGGGCGACGGCGAGGACATCACCCTTGGCCGCTGCACCGGATCGGATCGCGGCGGCGGCTTGCGCGCTCATCGTGATGCGACCCTCGGCGATCGCCTCGCGCGCGGTGCTCTGCTTGGCGGAGACGTCGACCATGTGCGCCGCGCCGGCGGAATCGAGGTGGGTGAGGTTGGTCATATCTGCACCCTATCCGTTCGTTTCTAGCGAAGTCGAGAAGCCTGTGCGTGGCGCTTGTTTCTCGACTTCGCTCGAAACGAAGGGGGAGCGCGGCTTACCCAACCAAAGCCCGGGTTGCCGCCTCGACATCGTCCTGCCGCATCAGAGCCTCGCCGATCAGGAAGCATTTGACGCCATGTTCGGCCATCGCCTCGAGATCGGCGCGCACCGTCAGGCCGCTTTCGGCGACGAAGGTGCAGCCCTTGGGGGCCCTGGACACCAACTCGTACGTGCGGGCGAAATCGACGGTGAAGTCGCGCAGATTGCGGTTGTTGACGCCGATGAGGCGCGATTTGAGCTTCATCGCGCGATCGAGTTCCTTCTGGTCGTGCACTTCCACCAGCACGTCCATGCCGCACTCGATCGCGCTCGCCTCGATCTCGGCGAGCAGGTGATCGTCCAGCGCGGACATGATCAGCAGGATCGCGTCGGCCCCGATGCTGCGCGATTCGGGCACCTGCCATGGATCGACCATGAAATCCTTGCGCAGGACGGGCAGGTCGCAGGCGGCGCGCGCATCGATCAAATATTGGTCGGCACCTTGGAACCAGCGTTCGTCGGTCAACACCGACAGGCAGGCGGCACCGCCGGCCTGATAGGCACGGGCGTGCGCGGGGGGATCGAAGTCCTCGCGGATCAGGCCCTTGGACGGGCTTGCCTTCTTGATCTCGGCGATCAGGGCGTGGCCGGTCAGCGCCTTGGCATCGAGCGCTGCGCGGAAACCGCGGGGCTTGGATTGCGCGGCGATGCGGGCGTCGAGCGCGGAGAGCGGGGTGGTCGCCTTGCGTGCGGCGATATCGGCGCGCTTGGTTTCGAGGATGCGATCGAGAATGTCGGTCATGAATATGCGATCCAGCAGTCCAGCAACGCGTTGGCGTGGCCGGCATCGAGCGCTTCGGCGGCGGCGGCGGCTCCATCGGTGAGGGTGGGGCTATGCCCGGCGACGACAAGAGCGGCGGCGGCGTTGAGCAGGACGGCATCGCGATAGCCGCCGGTTTCGCCCTCGAGCAGACGGCGCAGCGCGCGGGCGTTGTACGCCGGATCGCCGCCATGGATCGCGGCTATCGGGTGGCGGGGTAGGCCGGCATCCTCGGGCGCGAGCCGGCCGGGGAGCGCTGCGGTGCCGACATTGACGATCACGCTCGGGCCGGCACCGGACAGTTCGTCCAAACCCTCTTCGCCCGAGACGACGATCGCCGCCTCGGTGCCGAGCTGTTCCAACGCCTCGGCGTAGAGCGACGTGTAATCGGGCCGGGCGATGCCGATCAACTGCCGGGTGACGCGCGCGGGATTGGCGAGCGGACCCATCAGGTTGAAGATCGTGCGCCTGCCGATGTGGCGGCGGATCGGGGTGATGCGCTTCATCACCGGGTGGTGATTGGCCGCGAACAGGAAGCAGATGCCGAGATCGTTGAGCGTCGCCTGGGCGAGCGTGCCGGCGCGTTCCATGTCGAGGCCGAGCGCCTCAAGCGTATCGGCGGCACCGGCCTTGGAGGAGGCGGCGCGGTTGCCGTGCTTGGCGACGGGCACGCCGCAGGCGGCGACGACGAGACTGACGGCGGTGGAGACGTTGAGCGTATGGTATCCGTCGCCGCCCGTGCCGCAGACGTCGATCGCGCCGACCGGCGCATCGATCGGGATCAGACGGGCACGAAGCGCACGCGCGGCTTCCGCGATCTCGATACTGGTCTCGCCGCGATCGGTGAGCGCGATGAGGAAGTCGGCGATGGCCTCTTCCGAGGTGCGCGCGTCGAGGATGTCGGCGAAGGCCTGGGCAGCGGATTCGCGGGATAGCGGGGAGGTGGGGTTGGGTAGAGAAATGAGGGTCGTCATGCCTTACCCTCAACCGTCATTCCGGACTCGATCCGGGATCCAACGCGCCGCAAACCAACCGCGCGTTGATCACGCGGCACGTTGGATCCCGGATCAAGTCCGGGATGACGATGCTTTTGAAAACTCACGCCAATGCCCCGACTGGCATTCCGGCGATGCGCAGGAAGTTCGCCAGCATCGCGTGGCCGTGTTCGGTCGCGATGCTTTCGGGGTGGAACTGCACGCCGTGGATCGGCAGGTGCGCGTGGCGGAAGCCCATCACCGAGCCATCGGTGCTGCGTGCGTTGACGATCAGGTCGGCGGGAATGTCCTCGACGATCAGCGAGTGGTAGCGGGTGGCGGTGAACGGGCTGGGCAGGCCTTCGAACAGGCCGGTGCCGTCATGCTCGACCGGCGAGGTCTTGCCGTGCATCAGCCCGCCGCGCACGACATTGCCGCCGAAATGCTGGCCGATCGCCTGATGGCCGAGGCACACGCCGAGCAACGGCTTGCCTGCATCCGCGCAGGCGGCGACGAGATCGAGGCTGATGCCAGCCTGCGTGGGCGTGCACGGGCCGGGCGAGATCAGAAACGCCTGGGCATTGCTCTCGATCGCCTCGCGCGCGGTGAGCGCATCGTTTCGCACCACCTTCACCTCGGCACCCAATTCCATCAGATAGTGGACCAGGTTCCAGGTGAAGCTGTCGTAATTGTCGATCACCAATATCATGTGCGCGCCATAGCCGATGCGTGATGCAGCGCAACAGCGCCGCGCTTTCGCCCTCATTCCGCTTCATTCAGGATGGAGCAATCGCGCATGTCGGACGTTGGTTTGGCGTCACCCCCAGGAGTTCTCCCGATGATCCGCCTTATCGCCGCTTCAGTGCTGCTTTCGATCGGGGCGCCCGCGTTGGCGCAGACGGCGCAGGCCGATCAGTCCGCCACCGCGGGGACCGTGCCGGTGCAACGCATCCGCAATGTGCAGTTGAAGCCGGGTGATCCCTGCCCGAAGGGCGCGGCGGACGAGATCATCGTGTGCGGCACGCTGGAGGACCCGTATCGCATCCCGAAAAACCTGCGCGAGACCAAGCCGAGCGCTGCGACTCAGAGCTGGGTGAACCGCGCGGCCACGCTCGACGATGTCGGCCGCGAGGCGGGCGGGCTGCCGAACACCTGTTCGCCGGTCGGCAGCGGCGGCCAGACCGGATGCACCACCAAGCTATTGCGCGATTACACCGCCGAGAAGGTCGACGAGCGCCGGAAGGCGAGTTCGGTTCCCTGATCGGTCACTGCCCGAAGCCGGCCTCGCCCGCGCGCGCGATCGCTTCGCGTGCGGCGGCGAGCAGCGCTCCGGCCTTGGCCTCGCACTCGCGCTGTTCGTAGACCGGATCGCTGTCGGCGACGATGCCGGCACCGGCCTGGACGTGCATCACACCGTCCTTCACCACCGCCGTCCGCAACACGATGCAGGAATCCATCGATCCGTCGGGCGAGAAATAGCCTACGCCGCCGGCATAGGCACCCCGTGTCTCGCATTCGAGTTCGGCGATGATCCCGCAGGCACGGACCTTGGGCGCGCCGCTGACCGTGCCGGCGGGGAAGCCGGCGAGCAAAGCATCGACCGCGTCGTGCGGTTCGTCCAGTCGCCCGACCACGTTCGATACGATGTGCATGACATGGCTGTAGAATTCGACCGTGTAGCTGTCCGTGACGGTGACGGTGCCGGCGGAGGCGATGCGGCCGACATCGTTGCGGCCGAGATCGAGCAGCATCAGATGCTCGGCGCGTTCCTTGGGATCGGCGAGGAGGCTGGTGCGGTTGGCCTCGTCTTCGGCCGGGGTCCTACCGCGCGGACGGGTGCCGGCGATCGGCCGGATCGTGACCTCCCCGTCGCGGACGCGGACGAGGATTTCGGGCGACGAGCCGGTCAGCGTGAAGCCGGGCAGATCGAGATGGTAGAGGAAGGGCGACGGGTTGATGCGGCGCAGCGCGCGGTACAGTTCGATCGGCGGGAGCGTGAACGGCACGGTGAAGCGCTGCGCGAGAACGACCTGGAAGATGTCCCCGGCGACGATATACTCCTTGGCGCGAGCGACCATCTCGCCGTAGCGGCCCTCCGGCAGGACTGGCGTTAGCGCGACCTGCGGGGCGTCGGGCAGACGCGCGGGCGCGGGCAGGCCGGCGCTGGCGAGGCGCGCGGCGACGGCGTCGATCCGCTCTTCGCCCTCGGCGACGATCGCGGCGGGATCGCGCGTGGCATCGGGCCAGACCGGGGCGACGAGGAACAGCGCGTCGGCGAGGCGATCGAAGATCAGCACGATCGTCGGGCGGACGAAGATCATGTCGGGCAGGTCGAGCGGATTGGCCTCCGGCTGCGGCAGGGTCTCCACCAGACCGATCGTCTCGTAACCGAAATAGCCCACCAGGCAGGCGAGCGCGCGCGGCAGTTCGGACGGCACGGCCATCCGACAATCGGCGACCAGAGCGCGCAGGGCCTCGAGCGTCGGCGCCTCGCAGGACGAGAAGGCGTCGCGATCGGTGAGCCAGTTGCGGTTGATCTCGGCGGAATTGCCCTGCGCGCGGAAAACGAGATCGGGGGCAAGGCCGATCAGGCTGTGCCGCCCACGGATCGCGCCGCCCTCGACCGATTCGAGCAGGAAGTCGCCCCGGCCCGGCTCGATCAGCTTGAGCGCGGCGGCGACCGGCGTCTCGGTATCGGCGATCTGACGCCGCCACACGAGTGCCGGCTGGCCGGCGGCGAGCGCCGCCAGCGGGTCGATGATACCTTGCGTCGCGCTCACATCCGTCAGTTCGCGGCCGTCTGGCCGAGCAATTGCGCCTTCAGCGCGGCGATCGCCGCGGCGTTCTTCTTGACGCCGACGATGTCGCGGACCGCATTGGTGAACTGCTCGGTATATTCGCGGCCGACCAGCTTGCCGAGATCGCCCTGCGTGGCGCGGATCACCGCGGCGTTGCCGGTCGCGTTGCCGCGGTCGATCTTGTCGAGCTTGATGACGTACCAGCCCTGATTGTCCGGCGCTTCGAGCAGCTTGGCGCTGTTCTCGGCCATGCTGAACATCAAAACGAGCGGCGGCGGGGCACCGCGCGGGTTGGCGGCCATCTGCGCGCGCGAGGTGTTGAGCGGCTGGACCGGCGGGGTCTTCACGCCGCTGGCCGCGAACAGCGACGCGAACGGCTGGCCCTTATTGGCCTTGGCGACGATGTCGTTGGCGATCGTGCGCGCGGCGCGGCGGGCGCGATCGATCTGGAAGTCGCGGGCGACGACGGCGCGGATCTGCGCCACCGGCGGCGCACCGGGAGCGACGACGCGGCCCAACGCGACGACCGCGAAGCCGCCGGTCGGATCGACCTGCACCATCTGCGGCGCATCGCTGGGATTGGCGGCGAAGGCGGCGGTGACGATCGGCATGAAATCGGGCGCGGCCTTCTTAGTCGGATCGTTCGGATCCCGGCCATCGGCGAGCAGCGGCGGGGTCGCCTGCGGCGACAGCTTCTGCTGCGTCATGATATCGTCGAAGGTGGCGTGATTGTTGCTGACCGAATCGTCGATCGCGTCATGAATGCGGCCGAGCACTTCCAGCGTCTTGGTCTTTGTCACGCTCGCGATCAGTTCCGGCTTCGCCTGTTCGAGCGTCTTGCCCGGAACCTGTTCGACCTTGTCCACACGGACCAGAGCGAAGCCGATCGCGGAGCGCACCGGGCCGACCAGCGCGCCCTTGGCGGCGGCGAACACGGCATCGGCGGCCGCCGGCGAACTCTGTGCGGCATACCCGACCTTGTCGAGCGCGGTGAGCTTGGTGGGTTCGAGTCCGGCGGCGCGCGCCGCGGCATCGAGCGGCGTGCCCGCCTTGACCTTGGCGATCAGCGCGTTGGCGGCGGCCTGATCGGCGACGATCACCTGCACCAGATCGCGCTTTTCGGTCGCGGTGAAGGTGCGGGCCTGCGCCTTGTAGGCGGCGGCGAGTTCGGCCTCGGTCGGCGTGGTCTGCGCCTTGATCTGGTCGTTGGTGACCATCGCGTAGCGGATCACGCGGCGCTCCGGGATCGTGTAGCGCGCGAGGTTGCGGGCATACCAGGACGCGACCTCCGCATCCGTGGCGGGCGCGCCGTCGCCCATCGCCTTGGTGGGAATGAAGCCCATCTCGCCCTGGCGCTTCTCGAGCAGCAGCGAGGCGTAGGGCAGGGCGACCTTCTGCGCCACCTGCGCTGCGGGCAGGATTGGGAAGATCAGCTGCCGGCCGATAAGCTGCTTGACGAGGCCTTCGCGTACACCGCGATCCGTCAGCCCCTGTTGCGACAGCAACTGTTCGTAGGCCGCCTGGCTGAACTTGCCATCCGGGCCTTGCAGCGAGGGCACACCCGCGATCTGGCCGTCGATCAGCTTCTTGCTGATGACCATGCCTTGCTTTTGCCCGAACTCCTGCAACGCCAGTTCGACGATGCTGCGATCGAGCGTCGGCTCGAACCCGCCGCCGGCGACGAACTTGACGACGTCGAGGCCCGGCTGCTGCTGGGCGTAATTCTGCACCTGGCTCTGGATTTCCTGGGTCAGCGCCGGGACGGTCACTTCCCCCTTGCCGACCTTGGCCAGCGTTGTGGACTTCGGATCGCCGGTACCCTTCGTCAGATTGGCGAGGTCGCCGCCGGCGAAGGACAGGACCAGCATCGCCAGAAGCGCGAAGGCGATGACGAGGCCGACCTTCGAATGGATGATACCGCGAATGACGCTGAGCATGGAGAACCGATCGTGTTGGCCCGTGCCGGGCAGAAGTTGCAGTCGCTTTACGGGCAGGACGATGCGGCTTCAAGCTTGTGTGAATCGGCGCGGGCGCTCTATCGGTCGGGCAGCGACAAAAACGGTTTCGGGGGCGGGGATGACACGACGCAGGCTGATAGCGGGCAATTGGAAGATGAACGGCGACCGCGCGGCGCTGAGCGAACTGGGTGGAATCGCCATCGCCGCGCAATGCGCGCCGGGGATCGACGTCGCGATCGCCGTACCGGCGACGCTGATCGCGCCGGCGGTGGCTGCCGCGCCGGGCCTGAGCATCGGCGCGCAGGACGTGCACTGGTCGGCCAAGGGCGCGCATACCGGATGCATCTCGGTCGGCATGATCGCCGAGGCCGGGGCTGGCTTCTCGATCGTCGGACATAGCGAGCGGCGGGCCGACAATGGCGAGACCGACGGGCAGGTGAAGGCCAAGGCCGAGGCGCTGCTGGCCGGCGGACTGGAGGCGATCCTGTGCGTGGGCGAGACGCTGGCCGAGCGCGATGCCGGGCAGGCCGAGGCGGTGGTGACCGGGCAGTTGGCGGCGAGCCTGCCGGATGGCGCCGCGGCGAAATGGCTGTCGATCGCCTACGAGCCGGTCTGGGCGATCGGTACGGGTCGGACACCGACGGTTGCCGACGTGGCGGCGATGCACGGCGCAATCCGGGCCAAGCTGCGCGCGTTGATCGGCACGGAAGCGGATGCGGTGCGGTTGCTCTATGGCGGGTCGGTGACCGGCGACAATGCGGCTGAGCTGCTGGGGGCCGGCGACGTGGACGGCGCGCTGGTCGGCGGCGCGAGCCTGACGGCGGCGAAGTTCGTGCCGATCGTGGAGGCTGGTGCGGGGCTTTAGTGTCGAAAAGCTACGCTGTTGCCTAATTCATATCCGTTCGTGCTGAGCTTGTCGAAGCACCGTTCTTTGATCCGCAAGCAATGAACTGGCGGCAAGAAGGGCGGTGCTTCGACAAGCTCGGCACCAACGGATCAGGGTGGTGCAAACAGATCGCAAGCCTTGACGGGAAGCAGCCGGAGTACCGAGCTTTCTAGCCGTAACGCGTTTTCAGGACCGCCCATGCCGCGCGCAGGCCAAGTGCGTCGCCGCCTTTCGGGCGGCCGGGCTTGGCCGACGGCCGCCAGGCGAAGGTATCGAAGTGCGCCCAGGGTGTCTCTTTCGGCACGAAGCGACGCAGGAACAAAGCGGCGGTGGTCGCGCCGGCATATCCGCCCTCGGCCGAGTTCACCAGTTCGGCGATGTCGGATTTGAGCATGTCGTCATAACCGTCCCACAGCGGCATGCGCCATAACGGGTCGCCAACCTGCGCGCCCGCCGCGAGCAGATCGCTTGCCAGCGCGTCGTCATTGCTGAAGGTGGCGGGCAGATCCGGGCCGAGTGCGACGCGCGCGGCCCCGGTGAGGGTGGCATAGTCGATGATGAGTTCCGGCTTGTCCTCGCCCGCCTTGGTCAGCGTGTCGCCCAGCACCAGGCGGCCTTCGGCGTCGGTATTGGTGTTCTCGACCGTAAGGCCCTGCCGAGTCCTGAGCACGTCGCCGGGGCGGAACGCGCTGCCGGAGATGCTGTTCTCCACCGCCGGCACGAGCAGATGCAGGCGGACCTTCAGCCGCGCGGCCATGACGAGACTGGCGAGCGCGAGCGCATGCGCCGCGCCGCCCATATCCTTCTTCATCAGCGCCATGCCGCCGCCGGGTTTGATGTTGAGGCCGCCGGTGTCGAACGTCACGCCCTTGCCGACGATGGCGATGCGCGGATGCTTGGGATCGCCCCATTCGAGTTCGATCAGGCGCGGCGCGCGATCGGCCGCGGCGGCTTTGCCGACCGTGTGGATCATCGGATAGCCCTTGGCGAGCGGTTCGCCCTTGGTGACGGTGAGCGTGGCCCCATGCGCCTTGGCGAGCGTGTCGGCCCGCGCCTCCAGATCGGCCGGCCCCATGTCGGACGCGGGCGTGTTGACGAGGTCGCGCACGAGCGCGGTGGCGGCGGCGAGGCGGACGGTTTCCTCGATCCGGGCGGGGTCCCCGGTGAGCAGGACGCGCGCGCCGACCTCGTCGCCCTTGCGGTACGCATCGAAGCGATATTGCGCGAGCAGCCAGCCGAGCATCGCCGCGCCAGGGTCGCCCTCGGCCAAGCGATAGGTCCCCGCCGGCAATTGCTCGCCGAGCGAAGCGATGCGCCACGGCGAATCGAGGCTTTCGTTGCAGACCAGCAGCATCGACCAGTCGTCCGCCGCGTCGCCGGGCAGGACGGCGCGGTTGCCGGCCTTGCCGGTCAGCCGGTGCGCGGAGACGGCGGTGCGGGTGCGCTGCGGTTGTTTCGCCAGCCAAGCGTCATAGGCATCAGGATGGACGACGTGGATCGTGCGCGCGCTCTGGCCGCGATCGGCCTGGAGCAGGGTGGAGAAATCGGTCATCGCGGGGTCATTTCGGCAATTGGGGCGGGGGACGATCCTAGAGCAGGAACCTGCCGAGATGAAATGCCCTGATTTGCGCTTGCAATCCATGCAGGCGCGATGACCCAGGTTTCAGGCAGGATACGCTACGGCATCCGGAACCAATACGATGCCGTTCCGTTTGCGATCCAACTCACTCAAGTCAGGACATTCCATCATGCCGAAGCGCCGCAGCTGGGCCGCCACGATCCTTGGTATCGTGATCGCGGCGATCGGGCTCGTGCTGGCGATCGGTGGGGTGTGGCTCGCGGCTCTCGGCGGATCGCTTTATTATTTGGTGACCGGCGTGGCGATGCTGGCGGCGGGCTTGCAACTGGTGCGCGGCCGGATGGCGGGCGTGTGGATCTATGTCGCAATCTTCGTGCTGACGTTCCTGTGGGCGTTGTGGGAAGTGGGGCTCGAGCCCTGGGCCCTGGTGCCGCGCGTGATCGCGCCTCTGGTGCTGCTGATCGCGGCCTTGCTGGTGATGCCCACCTTGAGCGTGGCGCGGAACCGCTGGAAGGCCGGGCTGTTCAGCGCCGGCGCGGTCCTCGTCGTAGCGGCATTGTTCTTCGGCATCCTCGGTTTCCAGGACAATGTCGCGGTTGCCGCGCTGCCGGCGCAGAATTCGCAGGGCATGGCCGATCCATCCGGTCAGGCGACGGGTGCCGACTGGCCGGCTTATGGCGGAACGACGAGTGCACGACGCTACTCACCGCTGACGCAGATCAGTCTCAGCAATGTCGGCAAGCTGGAAAAGGTGTGGGAGACGCATACCGGTGGCCTGCCGACCGATCCGCAGTTCACCAAATTGTACGGCACCGAGAACACGCCGCTCAAGGTCGGCAACCTGCTGTACACGTGCACCGCGAAGAACGTGATCGTCGCGCTGGATCCCGCGACGGGCAAGCAGGCGTGGCGCTTCGACCCGAAGGTACCGGACGACTGGATTCCCTACACGACCGCTTGCCGCGGCGTGGTCTATTATGCCGTGCCGAATGCGCCGCAGGGCAGCCTGTGCGCGACCCGGATCGTCGAAGGCACGCTGGATTCGCGGCTGATCGCGGTCGATGCGCTGACCGGCAAGCCGTGCACCGATTTCGGTACCAACGGTCAGACCGATACCAAGATCGGCATGGGCGACGTGTATCCGGGCTACGCCTCGATCAACTCCGCCCCGACCGTGGTACGCGGCGTCGCGGTGGTCGGGCATCAGATCCTCGACGGGCAGACCAAGTTCGCGCCGTCGGGCGTGATCCAGGGCTTCGACATGGTGACCGGCAAGCTGCGCTGGGCATGGGACATGATGCACCCGGACTGGAACGGCTATCCGCCTGCCGGGCAATATTGGTCACGCGGCACCCCGAATTCCTGGACCGGCGCTTCGGGCGACGAGCAGCTCGGGCTGGCCTATGTGCCGATGGGCAATGCCGCGAACGATTATCTGAGCAGCCATCGCAGCCCCCAGGAAAACCAGTACGCCACCTCGCTGGTCGCTTTGGACGTGATGACCGGCAAGCCGCGCTGGACGTTCCAGGCCGTGAAGAAGGACGTATGGGATTACGACTTCGGCAGCCAGGCGACCTTGATCGATTACAAGGGCACGCCGGCGATCGTCGTGCCGAGCAAGCAGGGCGACATGTACGTGCTGGACCGCGCGACGGGCCGGGCGCTGACCCCGATCGGCACGGTGCAGGCACCGGGCGGCGGGGCGGAACCCGCCCAGCGTGCGGCGACGCAGATCGTGTCGCTGTGGCATACGCTGCGCCGCCCGCAGCTGCTGACCGAGCGCGACATGTGGGGCATGTCCCCGATCGATCAGCTGTTCTGCCGCATCCAGTTCCGCCAGGCGGATTATCGCGGCTTCTTCACGCCACCGAGCGTGGGCAAGCGCTCGGTCGAATATCCCGGCTATAACGGCGGCAGCGATTGGGGCGGCGTGTCGGTCGATCCGGTGCGCGGCGTGATCGTCGCCAATTACAACGACATGCCGAACTATGTGAAGCTGGTGCCGCGCGCCGAGGCGACGAAGCTCGGCGTGCTGCCGCGCTTCATGACGCCGGGCAAATCGTCCTCGACCTCGCACTCGATCGATCCACAATGGGCATCGCCCTATGCGGTGAACGTGAATGCCGGTTGGCGCGTGCCGTGGACCGGCATGCTGTGCAAGCAGCCGCCATATGGCGGGATCCGCGCGATCGACATCGCGACGGGCAAGACCTTGTGGGATCGGCCGTTCGGGACGGCCCGCAAGAACGGGCCGTTCGGCATCCCGTCCGGTCTGCCCTTCCACATCGGCACGCCGAACAATGGCGGCAGCGTGGTGACGGCGAGCGGACTGGTGTTCATCGCCGCCGCCACCGATGACCTGATCCGCGCGATCGATCTGCGCACCGGCAAGACGGTATGGAGTGCGAAGCTGCCCGCTGGCGGACAGGCGACGCCGATGGTCTACGAGCAGGGCGGCCGGGAATTCCTGGTGATCTTCGCCGGTGGCCATCACTTCATGGAGACACCGGCCGGCGACAGCGTGATCGCCTATGCCTTGCCGAGGGCGTGATGACGACCGAACTGACGATCCTCGGCCTGTCGGTCCTGTTGCTGGTCGTGCATATCGGCATCCAGGGCCAGACCGTGACCAAGGAGCGTGGGCGGGCGTGGAATGCCAGCGCGCGGGACGAACAGCAGAGGCCGTTGGGGGTCGTTGCCGGGCGGGCGCAGCGGGCGCTGGACAATTACAAGGAGACCTGGCCCGCTTTCATCGCGCTTGCGCTGGCACTTGCCGTGTCCGGGCAGAGCGGCGGGATCGGGGCGATCGGGGCGTGCGTGTGGTTCGCGGCTCGGATCGTCTACGTGCCGCTCTATCTGCTCGGCGTGGTCGGCTGGCGATCGGTGGCGTTTCTCGTATCGCTTCTGGGGCTGGGGATGATGTTGGTGCGGCTCTTTTGAACCGTGTCGGTGCAGAATAAATGCCCCATAACGGTTTTTTAGGAACCGCTTAACTGCGCCTCATCAAGTCTCCGGCTACAAGCTGGGGATTTACGCGAATGATCGAACGAAGCACGTTGTCGGACGAGCATGCGGCGATCCTGGAGATCGCCGGCGCCATTCTGGACATCATCGCGCAACCGGATTTCGACGTCATCCTGGCGATCAAGATGCGCTGGCGGCTGGGCCATGCGCTGGCCGTGCATCTCGCGAAAGAGGACAAGATCATCTATCCGCGCCTGAAACAGCAGGGCAACGCGCAGGTCGCGGATCTCGCGCAGCGTTTCGAACGCGAAATGGGCGGCCTGTCGGTCGAATATCAGCGCTATATGGTGGCCTGGGCCGGCGAGAGCATCCGCGCCGACCGCGATGCGTTCCGCGCCGACACGCGCCGCATCCTGTCGCTCCTGGCGCTGCGTGTCGAGCGCGAGGAGGCGGAGTTGTATCCGATGTACGAAGCGACCGGCGAGACCGCTGCCGTAACCGGCGGACATCTGGCCCCGCCGTTCGCCAAATCCGGCTGACGCGCTTAGATGGGCACGCCGTACAGATCGTGCTCGTCCGCATCCTCGATCGCGACGGGCACGATATCGCCTTGCTTGAGATGTCCGGCGTCGCGCAGGAACACCTCGCCGTCGATCTCGGGCGCATCGGCCTTCGAACGTCCGGTTGCGCCGCCCTCCTCGTCCACGGCATCGATGATGACATCCAGCGTGCGGCCGATCCTGGCCTGCAGCTTCTCCGCCGAAATGCGCGCGGTCAGCTCCATCAACCGGGCATACCGCTCCTCCTTGACCTCTTCCGGCACGTGGTTCGGCAGATCGTTGGCGGCGGCCCCCTCGACGGGCTCGAAGCGGAATGCGCCGACGCGATCGAGCCGCGCCTCTTCCAGCCAGTCCATCAGATATCTGAAATCGTCCTCCGTCTCGCCGGGGAAGCCAACGACGAAGGTCGAGCGGATCGCGATATCCGGGGCGATCGTGCGCCAGTTCTTGATCCGCTCCAAGACCTTCGCCTCGTTGGCCGGGCGGCGCATGAGCTTCAGGACGTTACGGCTGGCATGCTGGAACGGGATGTCGAGATAGGGAAGGATCAGCCCATCGGCCATTAGCGGGATGACCTGATCGACGTGCGGATACGGGTAGACGTAGTGCAGGCGCACCCAGGCACCGAGCTTGCCGAGCTCGCGCGACAGGTCGGTCATGTGAGCGCGAACTTCCTCGCCATGCCACATGCGGGGCTGGTGGCGGATGTCCACGCCGTACGCCGACGTGTCCTGGCTGATGACCAGCAATTCCTTTGTGCCGGCCTCGATCAGCTTTTCCGCCTCGCGCAGGATCGCATCGGGGCGGCGGCTGACGAGATCGCCGCGTAGCGACGGGATTATGCAGAAGGAGCAGCGGTGGTTGCAGCCTTCGCTGATCTTCAGATAGCTGTAGTGGCGCGGGGTGAGTTTCAGGCCACTGTCGGGCACGAGATTGAGGAATGCGCTGGGCGGCATCGGCGCCGCGTCATGCACCGCGCCGACGACCTCTTCATATTGATGCGCGCCGGTGACGGCGAGGATACCCGGGAACTTGGCGCGGATCATCTCCGCTTCCTTGCCCATGCAGCCGGTAACGATGACGCGGCCGTTCTCGGCGATCGCCTCGCCGATCGCCTCGAGCGATTCTTCCTTGGCGGAGTCGAGGAAGCCGCAGGTATTGACCAGCACGACATCCGCCCCGGCATAGTCCGGCGACATCGCATATCCGTCCGAGCGGAGCTTGGTGAGGATGCGTTCGCTATCGACCAGGTTCTTCGGACAGCCGAGCGAAACCATGCCGATCTTCGGCGGGGAGGGGAGTATCGTTGCCATGGGAGGGGCGGCATGTAGGGCAAGTGGGCGGATTTTTCCAGCGGTGCGTTTCGCTTGCGCTTTTCCGTGTGTCCTGAGCTTGTCGAAGGACTGACTTTCCCTCTACGCTTGTTAAGAAGGGCAGTGCTTCGACAGGCTCAGCACAGACGGAATTTGGGATGAGCGTTTCGAGCACTTACTTGCTGGTCGCCCATCCGGACACTCCGCCGAATGCCGTGCGGGCGGTTCGGGCAGAAATCGTCGACGACAACGGCGATGAGTTGCTGATCACCTTCATCGTCGAGGGCAGCGAATATGTCGCGCTCCCCGAATGGGTGACGTCCGCCCGCGCCGATGGCCTTTGGAAGACGACGTGTTGCGAGCTTTTCCTCGCGCCGCTCGGGTCCGACGCCTATTTCGAGTTCAATTATTCGCCGTCGACGCGGTGGGCCGCGTACCGGTTCGACGGATATCGCACTGGGGGACGCGATTTGCTGCTGACCGTGGAGCCGCATGTCGATCGGGGTGACGACGAATCCGATTATCTGGTCGAGGTGGATCAGGATTTGTCCGATCTTGGATCGGGATTGTTGCTGATGGGCCTCTCCGCCGTCATCGAGGAAACCGACGGGACCAAATCCTATTGGGCGCTGGCCCACGCTCCCGGACCGCCGGATTTCCACAACCGGGATTGCTTTATCGCGACCCTCCCGGCACCAGCCGTGTCATGAAATTCGGTATCGATCGCCTGCTCGCCGACCCTGAACTACGCGCGCCGCTGGAGGGGAAGCGAGTGGCGCTGCTCGCGCATCCCGCTTCGGTGACGGCGGATCTCACGCACAGTCTCGATGCCCTGATCGCGGCGGGGCTGAACGTTTCGGCGATGTTCGGACCGCAGCATGGGGTGCGCGGCGACCTGCAGGACAATATGATGGAGTCGCCCGACTTCACCGACCCGCACTACAATATTCCGGTGTTCAGCCTGTACGGCGAAGTGCGGCGGCCGACCGGGCAATCGATGGGCACCTTCGATACGATGCTGATCGACCTGCAGGATGTCGGGTGCCGGATCTACACGTTCGTCACGACCTTGCTCTATGTGCTGGAGGCGGCGGCCGCGCATGGCAAGGCGGTGTGGGTGCTGGACCGGCCCAATCCGGCGGGGCGGCCGATCGAGGGGCTGACGTTGCTGCCGGGGTGGGAGAGCTTCGTCGGGGCGGGGCCGATGCCGATGCGGCACGGCATGACGCTGGGTGAACTAGGCCATTGGTTCATCGAACACTACAAGCTCGACGTGGAGTATCGCGTCATCGCGATGGAGAATTGGGCACCCGGGGACGAGCCGGGGTTCGGCTGGCCCGAGGATCGCGTGTGGATCAATCCCAGCCCGAATGCCGCCAACGTCAACATGGCACGGGACTATGCAGGCACGGTGATGCTGGAAGGGACCACCCTGTCCGAAGGACGCGGCACGACACGGCCGCTGGAACTGTTCGGCGCTCCGGACATCGAGGCCAAGGCGGTGATCGCCGAGATGCGCCGGATCGCGCCGGACTGGCTGGCGGGGTGTACCTTGCGCGACTTCTGGTTCCAGCCGACGTTCCACAAGCATGTCGGGCAGCTTTGCCATGGGGTGTTCATTCACGCCGAAGGCGCCGGATACGATCATGCCGCGTTCCGGCCGTGGCGCGTGCAGGCGGCGGGGTTCAAGGCGATCCGGGCGCTGTATCCCGATTACGATCTGTGGCGCGATTTTCCGTACGAATACGAGTTCGGCAAGCTGGCGATCGACGTGATCAACGGCGGGCCTGGCCTGCGCGAATGGGTCGACGATGCGGCGGCAAGGGCCGGCGATCTCGATGCCGTGACGCGGCCGGACGAAGCGGCGTGGGCGGAGACGATGCGACCGTTCCTGCTGTATTGATTAACCCTTTCAAAGGGGTTTTGGGCCAGACTGTCGTTCGAACAGGAGTTTGATCGATGAGCGAGACGGTTGCTGGCGGACGGGCGAAGCGCGACAGCGTGTTTCGAACCGCCAGCATCATGCTGGACACCGGCCGACGGATCGAATGCCGGGTGCGCAACACGTCGCCGACCGGCGTCGGCGTGTCGCACAAGGGCGACCTGAGCACCGGAATGGCGATTCGCATCGCGGTCGGCAAGACGCCGGAAGTCGAAGCGATGGTCGCCTGGGCGACGGAAGATCATGCCGGAATCGCGTTCGGCGCGGCGCCCAAATCAGATGATTTCAAGGTCGGGAGCGTGTTGCCGACAGTGCAGGCGGGCTGGATGGCCGAAATCGACGATTGGTACAGGAAGTGACGGTAAACGACGCGACGTAAAACGACTGAGCGCGGACTCGCGTCATCCTGTCACAAAGCGTTGTGAACCGTCGTAATTTTGCAGCATGCCCCGAATCGACAGGGGAATTCGTTTGCGGGGACGACTTCGATGGTATCGGATCATCACTATTACCAGCGGCGCGCGATGCAGGAGCAGGTCGCCGCGCGCAACGCGCTGACCGACGAAGCGCGCGAACGCCGGCTGGCGCTGGCGCAGATGTATCGCGCGAAGCTGGCGGCGCTGACCGCCTGACCGACTAGCGGAGCGGCGAGAGTTTCGGCGGAGCCTTGAGCGCCGGCCGAGCATTGCCCTTGATGCCGATCCCTTCCCGCAAGACCACCGGCTGCGGGCAGCCATCCACATTTCGATATACGGCGAGGATCTGAGCGGCGGAAGGCTCCCGCCCGAGAGGCTTGGCCTTGAGCGGCTTGACCGGGTCGCCGACCAACGTCTGTTCCGAACCGCATTTCGTATCCAGAACCGTACGACGAGCTGCCGCATCGACGGCGGATGGGGCGAGCAACGGGGCGATCAGAGCCAGCGAGATCAGACGGCGCATGATAGCGATCCTTTCACCTGCGACCTCCCCAGTTCACACCATCAGCGCTTGCGCGTCAATTCCCGCATCGCGTCGTCCAGCCCGGCCAGGGTCAGCGGAAACATGCGGTCGGTCATCAGTTCGCGGATGATGCGCACGCTCTGGGAATAGCCCCATTGTTCCCTGGGCACGGGGTTGAGCCAGGCGGCCGCCGGGTAGGTCGTCGCCATGCGGTGCATCCACACCGCGCCGGATTCCTCGTTGAAATGTTCGACCGAGCCGCCGGGATGGGTGATCTCGTACGGGCTCATCGACGCATCGCCGACGAAGATCAGCTTGTAATCGTGACCGAATTTATGGAGCACGTCCCACATCGGCGTCCGCTCGGCGAAGCGGCGCTTGTTGTCCTTCCAGACGCCTTCGTACGGGCAATTGTGGAAGTAGAAGAATTCGAGATTCTTGAACTCGGTCGTCGCGGCGGAAAACAGTTCCTCGCAAAGCTTGACCCACGGATCCATCGAACCGCCGACGTCCAGAAACAACAACAGTTTGACGGCGTTGCGGCGCTCGGCGCGCATCACGACGTCGAGCCAGCCCTGCCGCGCGGTGCCGTCGATCGTGGCGTCGATATCCAATTCGTCGGCGGCGCCTTCGCGAGCGAACTTGCGCAGGCGGCGTAGCGCCACCTTGATGTTGCGGGTGCCGAGTTCCTTGGTGTTGTCGAGATTCTTGAACTCGCGCTGGTCCCACACTTTCAGCGCGCGCTTGTGCTTGGATTCGCCGCCGATGCGCACGCCTTCGGGATTGTAGCCGCCATTGCCGTACGGGCTGGTGCCGCCGGTGCCGATCCATTTGTTGCTGCCCTGATGTCGGCCCTGCTGCTCCTCGAGCCGCTTCTTGAGCGTCTCCATGATCTCGTCCCACGAGCCGAGCGACTTGATCGCCTCCATCTCTTCGGGGGTGAGATATTTCTCGGCGACGGCTTTCAGCCAATCCTCGGGAATTTCGGCATTCTGCGTGCCGAAGGTGGTGGCGATGCCCTTGAACACCTTCCCGAAGACCTGGTCGAACTTGTCGAGCAGCCCTTCGTCCTTCACGTATACCGCGCGAGAGAGGTAGTAGAAATCCTCCGGCGTGCGATTGATCACCTCGGCGTCGAGCGCCTCCAGCAGGATCAGATGCTCCTTCAGGCTGGCGGGAATGCCGGCGGCGCGAAGCTCGTCGAGGAAGTTCAGAAACATTGCTGCACGCCTGGAAGTTCACACAAAGTCACGCACTCCACGGGTCCGTGCGAGGTTCGCGGTGGCGACCGCAGGCACGGCGTGGCGATAGCGAGTGATGGCAGACTTGGACGGTGTAGGACAGCCCCGGCAGGCGCAATATCAATATGCGTCGATCAATGCGCCCACATAGTCCGGATTGCGGCCGGTGAGTTCGGGGGCGGTGTGGGCGCGGGCGGCGGTTCTGGTGCCGTCCGGAATGCCGTAGATGAAGCCGTAGACGGGATAGATGCTGCTGCCGAGGCCGTCGCGGTCGCGGTACCACACCTTCACCTCGGTCCAGTCGTTTTCGGGGCTGACGTCGGTGAGAGTCACGTCCTGTTCGGCATGGCCGCGTTCGCCGTTCTGGCGCGACCAGTTGGCGTGCGTGACCATCACGACCCGGCTGGTGACGACGCGGCTGACGACCGCGACATGGCCGAGGCGCAGGCGGGCGGATTTCTCGAACACGATGACCGCGCCGACCTTCGGAACGTCGCCGCGTTGGTAGCGGCCATCGGCCTGGCCCCACCACGTCCAGGCGTCACCGTAGATCTGGATGCCGGAGGCGGCGCGGGCGAAAGGGACGCATTCGCCGACATAATCGAGCAGGGAGGCGGCACGTGCGGGGCTGGTGGCGATGCACGCCGAGGCGAGCAGCATGGATAGCGGTAAGAAATTGCGCCTCATTACCGAACCCCCTGACCTTGCTTTCGGCTGTCGGGAAGGTGGGGGATAATGGTTAACAAGACGTTAATTGGAAAGGGACTGGGTGAGGCGATGTCGTTTACTTCGTCACCCCGGGCTTGACCCGGGGTCCCGCTGTTCCCGCTTCCCGAAGAAGCGGGACCCCGGATCACGTCCGGGGTGACACGGGTGGTGGTCCGGCCTCACATGCTCTTGCGCGGGAGATGGGCGAGTGACACCAGCACGAACGAGATGATCATCAACAGATACCAGGCACCGAGCTTGTCCGGCGCGACGGGGGCCCAGCCGGCGGCCTGCGCGGGATAGACCCAGGCGCGCGAGAGGGTGGCGATGTTTTCCGCGAGCCAGATGAAGCCGGCGACGAGGAACCAGCCGAGCAGCAGCGGCATCCAGCGGTCGCGGCGGAACGACACGAAATGGATGCGCGTGCGCCAGAACAGCAGGGCCGTGGCCGCGAACAGGCCAATGCGGATGTCCGGCAGCCAGTGGTGGGTGAAGAAGTTGGCGTAGATCGCGACCGCCAGCACGATCGTCGTCCAGCGCGGGGGGTAATGATCGAAACGGAAGCGAAAGATGCGCCAGACCCGCGCGATATAGCTGCCCACCGCCGCGTACATGAAGCCGGAGAACAGAGGTACGTCGCCGATCCGCAGCAGGCTCGGCTCGGGATAGACCCATGATCCGTGCGCCGTTTTGAACACCTCCATAATGGTGCCGACGATGTGGAAGGCGAGGATCAGCTTGGCTTCGCCGAGACTTTCGAGGCGGAAGGCGAGCATGCCGAGCTGGATCGCCAGCGCGCCGATGGTGAGCACGTCGTAGCGCGCGATCGGCGCATGTGCGGGATAGACCAGGTGGGAGGCGAACAGCATGAGCAGCAAGAGCGCGCCGAACAGGCAAGCCCAGCCCTGCTTGAAACCGAATAGCAGGAATTCATAGACCGCCGCGGTCCAGCCGCGCGTCGGCTGTTTGGCTTCCAGTGCGGCCCGCACCCGCGCGAACCGCGTTGCGCCGGGCGGTGCCGCATCCTCGGTCAAATCGGGTGACCGTCAGCCCTTGTTCTGCTGCCGCTTGGCCATGAAGGCCAGCCTCTCGAACAGCATCACGTCCTGTTCGTTCTTGAGCAGCGCGCCGTGTAGCGGCGGGATCGCCTTGGTCGGATCGCGGTTCTGCAACACATCGAGCGGCATGTCCTCGTGCAGAAGCAGCTTCAGCCAGTCGAGCAGCTCGCTGGTCGAGGGTTTCTTCTTCAGCCCGGGCACGTCGCGGACGTCGTAAAAGATGTCCATCGCGCGGTTGACGAGGATCTTCTGGATGCCCGGGAAATGGACGTCGACGATCGCCTGCATCGTCTCGCGATCGGGGAATTTGATATAGTGGAAGAAGCAGCGGCGCAGAAAGGCGTCGGGCAGCTCCTTTTCATTGTTGCTGGTGATGACGACGATCGGGCGTTCGACCGCGCGCACCGTCTCCTTCGTCTCGTAGACATGGAATTCCATGCGATCGAGTTCCTGCAACAGATCGTTGGGGAATTCGATATCGGCCTTGTCGATCTCGTCGATCAGCAGGACGGGGGGCTTGGGGCGGGTGAAGGCCTCCCACAATTTGCCCTTGCGGATGTAATTGGCGATGTCGTGGACGCGTTCGTCGCCCAACTGGCCGTCGCGCAGGCGGGCGACGGCATCATATTCGTACAGGCCCTGCTGAGCCTTGGTGGTGGATTTGATGTTCCACTCGATCAGTTCGGCATCGACCGCCTTGGCGATCTCGTAGGCCAGCACGGTCTTGCCGGTGCCGGGCTCGCCCTTGACGAGCAACGGGCGGCGAAGCGTGACGGCGGCGTTGACCGCGACCTTCAGGTCGTCGGTCGCGACATAGCTCTGTGTGCCCTCGAAGCGCTTCATGCCGGCATCCAATCCCGTTTCGACTATCGGGTATGGCGATAGAGGGAAGTCGCGGGCGAGCGCAAGCGCGGCTTTGATATATCAGAGATGGTCGCGGGCGCTGGCGCGAGCCTCGAGCAGGTCCCACAGTCCGCGATGTTGCGCGAGCAATTGCTGTGCTCCGAACGCCATGGCGCGCTCGACGCCCGGCGTCTCGCCGAGCGTGCCGATGACGGTGGCGATCTCGTTGTCGATCGGCAGAACGCACTCGGGCGGGGTGATGCCGAAGCGGTGCGCGGCCAGATCCAGCGTAGGACGGATTGTCGCCCAATCGAGCAGCAGCGCGGTGGCGGCACCGGTGGCGCACCCCGCGCGGTCCGACTGCGCCAGCATTTCCAGCGCGTGACGCTGACCGATCACGGCGGCTTCGGATTCGGCCTGGCCGGGTGTGGAGGGGGCGTGGCCGGCGGCGACGGCGAGCTTCGCGAGGTAGTTGCGTTCCTCGGTGAACGCTTCCGAGGCGGCGTGCAGCCAATCCTGCGCGAGCGGCTGGGCATTGCGGATCGCGGCGTGTTCGATCACGCCCGGGTGGCGGCCGTGAAGCATGCACAGAGCGTGGACCGCGTCGGCCAGGTCGCGCAGCGGCGCGGTGCGCGCGGCGAGCTTGCGCATCATCGGGTGCGCCCCGCTGCCGTCGGCGGCGGACAATGCGGCGATGATGCCCCAACTGCCCTCCGCTTGCGCCAGATGTGCCGATTCGAAAACCATAGTCCCCCGGTGTGGATACTGGCGTCGCCCATATGCGCGCCCGATCTCCTGTTCGGACCAAGGGATATACCGAACCGCGTAAAGACCTGGTGTACCGGCGATTAAGGGTGTCTCAATCTGCGTGAACGGGCGCGGTGACATCCTCGATGCGCACCGCGACGCCGCGACGGTGCGGCTCGATCGTCAGCGTGAGCAGGCCGCCGGCGCGGCGCGGGGAGGGCAGATCGACGATCTGAGCGACTCCGGCCGCCAGGACATGGCGCAGCGTCTTGAGCAGCGTCTCGCGCGATGGGATCGGCACCAGCGTGTCGAGCGAGATACCGGGGGCGACCCGTTCGCCGAAAAAGGCGCGCGCGGTCCGGCTGGTGGCGGTGATGCGCAGATCGGCGTCGGCGATGACCACCATGTCGCGGATCAGATCCAGCAGCGCGGTGGAGTCCGGCCCCTGGATCTCGCGGTCCGGGATGTGCGGGGCGACGAGCGCTTCCATCACCTCGATCGAGGTCAGCACGAGGCGCGGGCGCCCGCGGAACATGACATAGACCGGCGTGCGGGCGGCGCGTTCCTGCCACAGACCGAAATGACGGACGAGTTCCGATGCGGTGACGATCTCCGATCGTGTGACGTCGGTGCGCGGAGCGTGTGCTGGGGGAGCGGACATGGCGACAAGGCAAACATCCGTTGCGTGGCGGATGCAATGAGGCCGGTCCGGAGCGGTGGCAATTTCGGGTCCGCGATCCCCGAACCCACGGGAAATACGCGGCAAATCCGCCGTCCCCATCTGCGCGGGGACGGCGGCGATGCGGTTACTGGTCGAGGAAGCTGCGCATCTTGCGCGAACGGCTCGGATGCTTGAGCTTGCGCAGCGCCTTCGCCTCGATCTGACGGATGCGCTCGCGCGTGACCGAGAATTGCTGGCCGACCTCTTCCAGCGTGTGATCGGTGTTCATGCCGATGCCGAAGCGCATCCGCAGCACGCGTTCCTCGCGCGGGGTGAGCGACGCCAGAACCCGGGTGACGGTCTCCTTGAGGTTCGCCTGGATCGCGGCATCGACCGGGATGATCGCGTTCTTGTCCTCGATGAAATCACCGAGATGCGAATCCTCTTCGTCGCCGATCGGCGTTTCAAGGCTGATCGGCTCCTTGGCGATCTTCATCACCTTGCGCACCTTCTCCAGCGGCATGGAGAGGCGCTCGGCCATCTCCTCCGGGGTCGGCTCGCGGCCCTGCTCGTGCAGGAACTGGCGGCTGGTGCGGACCAGCTTGTTGATCGTCTCGATCATGTGGACCGGAATGCGGATCGTGCGCGCCTGATCGGCGATCGACCGGGTGATAGCCTGGCGGATCCACCATGTCGCGTAGGTGCTGAACTTGTAGCCGCGGCGATATTCGAACTTATCCACCGCCTTCATCAGGCCGATATTGCCCTCCTGAATCAGATCCAGAAACTGCAGGCCGCGATTGGTGTACTTCTTGGCGATCGAGATGACGAGACGCAGGTTCGCCTCGACCATCTCCTTCTTGGCGATACGCGCCTCGCGCTCGCCCTTCTGCACCATGTTGACGATGCGGCGGAATTCCGGAAGCGCCATGCCGGTCTGCTGGGAGATTTCGGAAATCTCCATGCGGATCCGGTCGACCGAATCGGTCTCGGCGGCGACGAACGCGGCCCATTTCTTGTCGAGCTTGCCGAGGTTCGGGATCCACTGCTCGTCCAGTTCGTGGCCGATATAGCGATCGAGGAAGTCCTTGCGCGGCACCTTGTGGCGCTCGGCCAGACGCAGCATCTGGCCGCCCAGCGCCGTCAGGCGGCGGTTATACGCGTAGAGCTGATCGACGAGATATTCGATCTTGGCGTTGTGGAACTGGACGCTCTCGACCTCGGCCGTGAGTTCCTCGCGGAGCTTCTGGTATTTGCGCTCGTCCGCATTCGACAGTTCGCCGCCGGCGCCCATCGCGTCGAGGCGCTGGACCTGCATCTTGCTGAATTTCTTGTAGAGCGCGGTGATGCTGGCGAAGCGTTCGAGCGCGATCGGCTTCAGCTGCTCTTCCATCTGCGCGAGGCTGAGGGTGTTGTCCTCCTCCTCGTCATCGGACGGGCGCGGCGTGCGCCGCTCCTGCATCGAATCCTCTTCCTCGTCGGCCGGTGCCTCCTCGGGCTCCTCCTCTTCCTTGAAGCTGGGGCCAGCGGTCTTCTCGCTGATCTCGCCGGAACCTTCTTCATCGTCGGTGAGCGATTCAGGCGCGGGATCCTTCGACAGCATCGCATCGAGATCCATGATCTCGCGCAGCTGCATCGTGCCCTCGTTGAGCGCGGTCGACCAGTCGATGATCGCGTTGAAGGTGATCGGCGATTCGCACAGGCCGAGGATCATCGTGTCGCGGCCGGCCTCGATCCGCTTGGCGATGGCGATCTCGCCCTCGCGGCTGAGCAGTTCGACCGCGCCCATCTCGCGCAGATACATGCGCACGGGATCGTCGGTGCGATCGACGACCTCCTTCTTCTTGACGTCGATATGCTGCGAGCCGTCGTCCGACGCGTCGACCGATTCGACCTCGTCGTCATCGGCAGGCTTCTCGTCGCCTTCCTCGCCGGCTTCGTCGTTTTCGACGATGTTGATGCCCATCTCGCTCAGCGCCGACGAGATATCCTCGATCTGGTCGGACGACATCTCGCCCTGCGGCAGTGCCTCGTTGAGCTGTTCATAGGTGATGTAGCCGCGCTTCTTGGCGCGCGCGATCACCTTCTTGATCGATGCGTCGTTGAGATCGATCAGCGGAGCATCGCCGTTTTCCGTGGTGTCGGTCGCGTCCGCCATGTCCGTCTTCGCCATTAATTGCCCTCAGCACCAAAAGCCCTGGCGTCTTCGTTCGCCTGCACCAGATTTGCAAGCCGAGCGTCGAGCGCCTGTTGTTCCATCACGAGCGCCACTTGCCGCTCGAACGCTTCATCCGAGTGAAGCCTCTGCATTTCCGCCGTAGCATCGGCCAGCGCCGCATCCACTTCGGGGCGCGCCACCAGGATCGCGATCGCCTCGTCGAGGTCTTCGCGCGCCCGCCCAAGTTCCGCATCCTTCGAGGTGAAGGAGAGCGAAAGCTGGTCCGGCCGCAGCAATTCGTGCGCGATTATATCAAATCCAGATGTCGCCAATATGGTGAGAAGGCGGTCACTATCAAGCGCCTCACCGCGATTGGCGTCTTCGAGGGCCAAATCGACCACCGCTTCGAACAATCGACCGAGCGCGCCATCGGCCAGTTTCAGCGAGCCGAGCACTTCCATGTGGCGCGCGATCTCGGCCGGATGGCGGATCAGTCCGGCGAGCACGGCCTTGGCGAGAACGCGATCGATCCCACCGGCGCGGATGCCCTTGGGGCCCTCGCCGACCGGGCCGGGCGGGGCCCTCCACGGCTGGCCCGGCTTGCGTGCTCCGCGCGGCTGGGGCGTAAATGGGCGGAAGGGTTCGCGCTTGCGGGCGTAGAGATCGTCGAAGCGGCGACGGAATTCTGCGAGATATTCGTGTTTGACGTTCTGGTCGGCGATCAAACCGGCGAGCTCGTTGAGGCGATGTTTGAAACCGGCCTTCTGTTCGGGGGTGTCGAGCGGTTCCAGCGCGAGTTCGTGCGCCCAGAGCTTGTCGACCAAGGGATCGGGGGCTTTCAACAGCGTTTCGAAGGCGGCGGCGCCCTTGGCGCGGACGAGATCGTCGGGATCCTGGCCCTGGGGGAGCGTGACGAACGCCAGGCTGCGGCCGGGCGCGAGCATCGGCAGCGCGCGGTGGGCGGCGCGGATCGCGGCCTTCTGGCCGGCGCTGTCGCCGTCGAGGCACAGGATCGGCACGTCGCTCATCCGCCACAGCCGTTCGAGCTGTGCCTCGGTAAGCGCGGTGCCGAGCGGCGCGACGGCTTCCTCGAACCCGGCCTGGGCGAGAGCGATGACGTCCATATAGCCTTCGACCACCAGCACGCGGTTCGCCTTGCGCGCGGCGGGGCCGGCGCGATCGAGATTGTAGAGCGTGCGGCCCTTGTCGAAGAGCGGGGTCTCCGGGGAATTGAGGTATTTCGGCTCGCCGTCCCCGATGATGCGCCCGCCGAACGCGACGGTGCGTCCGCGCGGATCGCGAATCGGGATCATCAGGCGGCCGCGGAAGCGATCGTACGGGGCCTTTTGTTCGACCGAGATGAGCAGGCCGGCTTCGACCAGCATAGGGTCGCCATAGCCTTTCAGCGCCTCCTTCAACTTGCTGCGCGAATCGGGGGCGAAGCCGAGCGCGAAGGCGCGGGCGGTCTCGGGCTTGATGCCGCGCTTTTCGAGGATGCTGCGCGCCTCGGCGCCGGCGATGCCGTTCAGCTGATCGGTGAACCACAGCGCGGCATCGGCGCACGCCTCGTGCAGGCCCTTGGCGGCTTCGGCCTTTTCAGCGGCGCGGGGGTCCATCGCGGGCATCTCCATGCCGGCGGATTGAGCGAGTTCCTTCACCGCATCCATGAACGGCAGGCCGCGCTGGTCGGTCATCCAGCGGATCGCGTCACCGTGGGCGCTGCACCCGAAGCAATGGTAGAAGCCCTTGTCGTCGTTGACGTAGAAGCTTGGCGTCTTCTCGTTGTGGAACGGGCAGCACGCGCGATACTCGCGGCCGGCTTTCTGAAGCTTGGTGGTGCGTCCGATCAGCGCGGAGAGGAGCGTGCGGGCGCGCAGCTCGTCGAGGAACTGGGGGGAAAGGCTCATAGGCCCCCCTCTCGGGTTTCAATAATTTCCTCCCCGTTCGTTTCGAGCGTAGTCGAGAAACAAGCCCCAAGCGCTGCGCCATGTTTCTCGACTTCGCTCGAAACGAACGGGGAACGATAGGTGACATTCGAACGCTCATGCGGTGGTTTGGCAAAGTGAGACACCAGGCTCCAATTGCCCGCGATCAAAGCCTGCTTTTTTGCACGAGACCAGCCACCGACGACACGCTCCGCCTTCAAAGCCTCGATCCTGGTGGCAAAGGATTCGCTCCACACCAACTCCACCGGCAATCGCCGCGACGTGAAATCGCAATGGCTACCAGTCTGATGCTCGCTGAGGCGGCGTTCGAGATCGTCGGTATGGCCAGTGTAGAATTTGCCATCGGCGCACGCCAAAATATATGCCCAGAACGCCATGTCCTCTCATGCCCCAATTGAACTGTTCGTGTCGAGCGGCGCCGGGGCGCATCAGCGTAGGCGCTTGTAGCTGCTTCTCGACGTCGCTCGAAACGAACGGAAAGAGGGGCAACTGATTGTTACGAAAGCGCCGCCTTCACCAGCCCGCTCGCCTTGCTCATGTCCAGCTCGCTCGCGTGGCGGGCTTTTAGCTCGGCCATCAGGCGACCCATGTCCTTCATGCCCTCGGCACCGATCTCGGCCTTGATCGCGGCGATCGCGGCGGTGGTCTGGGCCTCGTCCATCTGTCTGGGCAGGAAACGTTCGATCACCGCGACTTCGGCGGCTTCCTTGTCGGCGAGTTCCTGGCGGCCGCCCTTCACGAACATTTCGATCGATTCGCGGCGCTGCTTGACCATTTTCTGCAGCACCTCGATCACTAGCGCGTCGTCGCTCTCCGGAGCCTTGCCGGTGCGGGCTTCGATGTCGCGGTTCTTGATCGCCGATTGCATCAGGCCGATCGCGGCCCGTGCTTCCTTGTCGCCGGCCTTCATCGCGGTGATCTGCGCGGCCTTGATGTCGTCCCGAATCATTAATCGTCCTTTTTGAACCGGGCGTCTCCCTAGCGGCTTTAAGCGATTGACGCATCCGCCAAGCACGACTAGCCCCCGCCGCTTAGCGACATCGAAACCAAATGGAGTGCCCGCCGACATGGCCGACGCCAAGCCTATTGCCGTGCCCGCCAAAGCTCCGGGGGGAGCCACCGGAGTTCTGGTGCTCGCGAATGGCGAGATGGCGTGGGGACGCGGCTTCGGCGCGGAAGGGCAGGCGGTGGGCGAGGTGTGCTTCCACACCGCGATGACCGGATATCAGGAGGTGATGACCGATCCCTCGTTCGCCGGGCAGATGGTGACGTTCACGTTTCCGCATATCGGCAATGTCGGCGCGAACCCGGACGATATCGAGGCGAACGATCCGCATGCCCTGGGCATCATCGTGCGCGAGGACGTGACCGCCCCGAGCAATTTCCGCTCGGTCGAGCATCTGGACGGCTGGATGGCGCGGCACGGGCGGATCGGGCTGTCGGGCATCGACACGCGCGCGCTGACGCGGCGGATCCGCACCGGCGGCGCGCCGAACGCGGTGATCGCGCATTCGGCCGCGGGCGAGTTCGATATTCCGGCGCTGCTGGAAAAGGCGCGGGCATGGCCGGGGCTGGAGGGCATGGATCTGGCGATCGATGTCACGACCGAGACGCATTACGGCTGGGACGGCGGCGTGTGGCGGTTGGGCTTCGGTTACGACGCGAACGACGAGGAGGGCGCGGACCAGGCGGCTGGCCGCCCGCACGTCGTGGCGATCGATTACGGCGCCAAGCGCAACATCTACCGCAATCTGGTGAAGGCCGGCGCGAAGGTCAGCGTGCTGCCGGCGACCGCGACGTTGGAACAGGTGATGGCGCTGAAGCCCGACGGCATATTCCTGTCGAACGGCCCGGGCGATCCCGCCGCGACCGGCGAATATGCGGTGCCGGTGATCCGCGCGCTGCTCGAGACGCGCATTCCGCTGTTCGGCATATGCCTGGGGCACCAGTTGCTGGCGCTTGCGGTGGGGGCGGAGACGACCAAGATGTTCCAGGGCCATCGCGGTGCCAATCACCCGGTGAAGCGCATCGCCGACGGCGTGGTCGAGATCACCAGCATGAACCACGGCTTCGCGGTGCGCAGCGAGACTTTGCCGGACACGGCGCGCGAGACGCATGTGTCGCTGTTCGATGGGAGCAATGCCGGGTTCGAACTGACGGATCGCCCGGCGTTTTCGGTGCAATATCATCCGGAGGCGAGCCCGGGGCCGCAGGATAGTTTGTATCTGTTCGAGAAATTCGTCGGCAGCTTGAAAGTCAGTTCATGACCCTCCCCGAAGTCTCGCCCGAGCGCCTCGCCGAGGAATGGGCAGCCGACAAGGACGTGCTGCAAAGCCTCGCCGAGAATGGCGATGTTGCGCATCTGGTGCGGTTGATCGACGTGAGTTTTCGCGGGAGCGAGGCGGCGCTGGATCGGCTGGAGGAAAGTGCGGAGGAACTCGGCTTCGAGGTGATCGAGCGCGAGGAGGACGAGGAGGATGGCGAGATCTCGCTGTTCCTGGGCTGCGAGCAGGCCGCCGACGCGGCCGCGATCAAGGCGCTGACGCTGAAATGCCTGCAGATCGAACTGCTGTACGACGTGGAATATGACGGCTGGGGCTGCACGGCCGAAGACGGCACCGGCCAAAACGGACAGGATTGATGCCAAAACGTACCGACATTTCCTCCATCCTCGTCATCGGCGCGGGGCCGATCGTGATCGGGCAGGCGTGCGAGTTCGATTATTCGGGTACGCAGGCGATCAAGGCGCTGCGCGAGGAGGGCTATCGCATCGTCCTGGTCAATTCGAACCCGGCGACGATCATGACCGACCCGGAACTGGCGGACGCGACCTATGTCGAGCCGATCACGCCGGAGATCGTGGCGAAGATCATCGCCAAGGAGCGCCCCGATGCGGTGTTGCCGACGATGGGCGGGCAGACCGCGCTGAACACCGCGTTGGCGCTGTTCAACGACGGGACGCTGGAGAAATACGGCGTGCAGATGATCGGCGCGGATGCCGAGGCGATCGACAAGGCGGAGGACCGGCAGAAATTCCGCGACGCGATGGATCGCATCGGCCTGGAAAGCGCGCGATCGATGGTCGCGCATACGCTGGACGAGGCGATGGCGGGGCTGGCGCATACCGGCCTGCCCGCAATCATCCGGCCGAGCTTCACGATGGGCGGATCGGGCGGCGGCATCGCCTACAACCGCGAGGAATTCGAGGCGATCGTTCGCTCAGGGCTGGATGCCTCGCCGACGACCGAGGTGCTGATCGAAGAGTCGCTGCTCGGCTGGAAAGAATATGAGATGGAGGTCGTGCGGGATCGCAACGACAATTGCATCATCATCTGTTCGATCGAGAACGTCGATCCGATGGGCGTGCATACCGGCGATTCCATCACCGTCGCGCCGGCACTGACGCTGACCGACAAGGAATATCAGATCATGCGCAACGCGAGCATCGCGGTGCTGCGTGAAATCGGCGTGGAAACAGGCGGTTCCAACGTGCAATTCGCGGTCAATCCGAAGGATGGCCGGCTGATCGTGATCGAGATGAACCCGCGCGTGTCGCGCTCGTCGGCGCTCGCGTCCAAGGCGACCGGCTTCCCGATCGCCAAGGTCGCGGCGAAGCTGGCGGTAGGGTACACGCTGGACGAGATCACCAACGACATCACCGGCGCGACTCCGGCAAGCTTCGAGCCGACGATCGATTATGTCGTGACGAAGATCCCGCGCTTCGCGTTCGAGAAGTTCAAGGGGGCCGAACCGATCCTGTCGACCGCGATGAAGAGCGTCGGCGAAGTGATGGCGATCGGGCGGAATATTCACGAGTCGATGCAAAAGGCGCTGCGGGGCCTGGAGACCGGGCTGAGCGGCTTCAACATGGTCGAAGCGCTGGCCCGCGCGCCGCGCGAGGAGATCGAGGCGGCGCTGGCACGGGCGACGCCGGACCGGTTGCTGGTCGCGGCACAGGCGCTGCGCGAAGGCTTCACCGTCGCCGAAGTGCATGCGATCGCGAAGTTCGATCCGTGGTTCCTGGATCGCATCGCCGAGATCATCGCCGCCGAGGAGCAGGTCTGCCGCCATGGCCTGCCGATCGAGGCGGCGGGCTTACGCAAGCTGAAGGCGATGGGCTTCAGCGACAAGCGGCTGGCCTATCTCGCGCTGAAATCGGTCAATCTGCGCGGCATGGAGCGCGGGATCGCGCGGGGCTCGGGGTTGATCCACGATGCGGTGGTCGCGATGAGCGGCGGCGTGACCGAGGAGGAGGTGCGTGCGTTGCGCCACCGGCTCGACGTGCGCCCCGTGTTCAAGCGGATCGACACCTGCGCGGCGGAATTCGATGCCAAGACGCCGTACATGTACTCGACCTACGAGGCGCCGAGCTTCGGTGCGCCGGAGGATGAAAGTCATCCGTCCGACCGGCGCAAGATCGTGATCCTGGGCGGCGGGCCGAACCGGATCGGACAGGGGATCGAGTTCGATTACTGCTGCTGCCACGCGTGCTTCGCGCTCGGCGACGCGGGCTATGAGACGATCATGGTCAATTGTAATCCGGAGACGGTGTCGACCGACTACGACACATCCGACCGGCTGTATTTCGAGCCGCTGACCGCCGAGGACGTGCTGGAAATCCTGCATGTCGAGCAGCAGTCCGGCACGCTGGTGGGCGTGATCGTGCAGTTCGGTGGGCAGACGCCGCTCAATCTGGCGCGCGCACTGGAGGCGGAGGGCATCCCGATTCTCGGCACGAGCCCGGACGCGATCGATCTGGCGGAGGACCGCGAGCGCTTCTCGGCGCTGGTGACGAAGCTGGGCCTGTTGCAGCCGGCCAATGGCCTTGCGCGGAGCCGCGACGAGGCGGTCGCGGCGGCGGAGCGGATCGGATATCCGGTGCTGATGCGCCCGAGCTACGTATTGGGCGGACGCGCGATGGAGGTGGTGGATTCGCTCCAGCAGCTCGATGATTACATCCAGACGGCGGTGCAGGTGTCTGGCGACTCGCCGGTTTTGATCGATCAATATCTCCGCGACGCGATCGAGGTGGATGTGGATGCGATCTGCGACGGCACGGACGTGACCGTCGCGGGGGTGCTCCAGCATATCGAAGAGGCCGGCGTGCATTCGGGCGATTCGGCCTGTTCGATCCCGCCTTATTCGTTGTCGCCCGAGATCATCGCGGAGATCGAGCGGCAGACGGTGGCATTGGCCCATGCGCTGTCGGTGGTCGGGCTGATGAACATCCAGTTCGCGGTCAAGGACGGACTGGTCTATCTGATCGAGGTGAACCCACGGGCCAGCCGGACGGTGCCGTTCGTCGCCAAGGCGATCGGCGCGCCGATCGCCAAGATCGCGGCTCGGGTGATGGCGGGGGAAAAGCTGGCCAATCTGCCCAAGATCGACCGCCACATCGATTATTATGCCGTGAAGGAAGCGGTGTTCCCGTTCAACCGCTTCCCCGGGGTCGACCCGGTGCTGTCTCCGGAAATGAAATCCACCGGCGAAGTGATGGGGATCGATCGATCTTTCCCGGTCGCCTTCTACAAGGCGGAACTCGGGGCGGGGACGGTGCTGCCGAAATCGGGCACGGTGTTCGTATCGGTCAAGCCGAGCGACAAGCCGGTGATCCTGCCCGCCGTGACTTTGCTGGCCGAGCAGGGCTTCAGGATCATCGCCACCGATGGGACGGCAGCGTTCCTGACCACCAACGGCGTGGCGGTGGAGCGGATCAACAAGGTGGGGCAGGGGCGGCCGCATATCGTCGACCGGATGAAGGACGGCGATATCGACCTGGTGTTCAACACGACGGAAGGCTGGCAGAGCCTGAAGGACTCGCAACCGATCCGCGCCGCGGCGCTGATGCAGAAGATCCCGCACTTCACCACGGCGGCCGCGAGTGTCGAGGCGGCACAGGCGATTACCGCTCTTGCAAACCACGCGCTTGAAGTAATGCCTCTGCAATCCTATTATTCGCACTCGCACACTTAATCCCCCACAGACGAGAAACGTGCGGGCGGGCCCAGCAAGGGCCGGCCAACAGGGGGAATTTGACGAAGGACGAAAAGGGATGGCGACCGTCGAAAAGATGCCGATGCTGCAAGAAGGCTATGAAAAGCTCAATGCGGATCTGAAACGGCTGAAAGCGGAGCGCCCGACCATCGTCGACGCGATCGAGGAAGCACGCGCGCACGGCGACCTCTCGGAAAACGCGGAATATCATGCCGCCAAGGAGCGCCAGGGCCAGATCGAGGCGTCGATCAGCGACATCGAGGACAAACTGTCCCGTGCGCAGGTGATCGATCCCAAGGAATTGTCGGGGGACAAGGTGGTGTTCGGCGCCACGGTCACGCTGCTCGACGAGGACGACAAGGAAGCGACGTACCAGATCGTCGGCCAGACCGAGGCGGATGCCAAGGGTGGGCGCATCTCGTACAACTCGCCGCTCGGACGGGCGCTGATCGGCCGCAAGGTGGACGAAGAGGTCGAAGTGACCGTGCCCGCCGGCGACCGCTGGTATTCGGTCGCCAAGATCGAGTTCATCTAACTGGACGGCGTGCATCTTCCGCGCGGGCGCGTTACCGATGCGCTCGTCGCCTTCGCCGTCTTCGCAGCGGTGATGGTGATCGCCGTGCTGGGCAGCCAGATCGCTGCGATTCAATACGGCTTCATTCCGCAGGATTTTCTGGGCGGGGGCTGGGACGGCGATCCGGTGCGCGCGTGGCTGTCACCGCTCGCGTCCGCGTTCATCGCGCGGGACGTGCTGTCGGCGGCATTCAACATCGTGCTGCTGCTGATTACCGGGCGCTACGTCGAAAAGGCGTTGCGGCCGGCCGGGTTGCTGATCGTGGTGGTCGTCGGGATCTATGCCAGCGCGCTGGCGCGCCTCCTACTGACGCCGGGATCCGTGCTGCCGGGTGCTGGTCTCGATCCGGCGGTGTTCGCGCTGATCGGGGCGTATTTCATGCTGTATGGCTTGCCGGCCGCCCTGCCGATCGGGGCGGGTCAAAGCCGTGCGGTGCGGATCGCGATGCTGGCGGGGATTTGGTTCGCGATCCAAGCGGTCTTCATGGTGATATCGCAAAGTTTCGAGATGTCGTTGACGTTCGTCGAACCGATCGGCGCGCTAGTGGCCGGAATGGCCATCGCTCAGCCGTTGCTGAAATGGCAATACCGCCGGGCTTAACACGATCGGCCCGATCCAATTCTCTGCCGGAAAAAGCCGTCGGCCTGGTGGCATAGATCGACATTGCGTCGCGCAGCGACCGATCATTCCCGTTTCCCGACCGAGCCCGGCTTGCGCTGAGACATTGTAGACTCCGCGCGGTAACTTTAGCCGGGACCGGTCAGGGCTTGGCGATGAGATCGGGCTGCACGAGACGGTGCAGATGGACGACGACATACTTCATCTCGGCATCGTCGACGGTGCGCTGAGCGGCGGCGCGCCAGGCCTTTTCGGCGCTCTTGTAATCGGGAAACATGCCAACGACGTCGATCGAATTGAGATCGTCGAAGTCGAGCGTCTGCGGGTCGCTGACGCGGCCGCCGAAAACGAGGTGGAGTTTGCTCATGATCGTGAATTCCCCGGGGAAGCAGAAGTCACCGCGTCCTTAGCGCCGCGAGGCGGCGGGGGCTAGAGCGTGATAGGATATTGGACCTATCGCCCGTTCCGTATCGGGCTGGCGACATGAGGGCGGACGCTTTTAAAAAAAGCAGCCCCGGGTGGGTCCCGGGGCTGCGTCAGTCGGTCGTAGCAATCGGAGGGTTAAGCGGCGATCCTCAGCCCACTTTCCTTGCGCCGGCGTCTTTCGATGCGGCGACCGCTGCCGTGCCGGCGGTGGCCAGGGCCTTCAGGATGTTGCCGACCAGCTTGCCGGCCTGATCGTTGAGCGCCGACTTGGACAGGCCGAGCGCGCCGAGTTCATCGAGGCCGACATCCTTGGCAGCCGAAATGGCGCCACTGGTCGTCGCGCGGATGCGTTGGCCGACGGGGGCGAGCAATTCGGTTTCACCCTTGCTGCGTGGGAGCAGTGCGCCGGCCAGCGCACCGATCGCCAGACCACCGACCAGGACTGGGATGGGGTTGGAATCGATCGCCTGGACGGTGCGGTCGGCGGCATCACGGGCGCCATCCAACGTCCGGTCCAAGGCCTTGTTGGCGGCGGCGCGTGTCTTGGCGACGGCGGATTTCGCTGCGGGCTTGCGCGTGGACGACGTTGCGCCGGCATCAGTGCCGTCGGCATTGGAAACGGGGGCGGACGAAACGGGATCGGTCATTCTGGCTTCCTTCTGGCGGCGGCCTTGGCTGGGGTGGGATGGTGCTGTGAGTTCAAACTGTTTCGATCGGCAGGGGTTGCATGGCCGCTGCGCGTCAGAAGGCGCGACAGGGGACGGCGGGCCAATACGACGCCAGCCGCCGCCAGCGCTCCCGCGATCCTGAAGGGGTGCCTTTTGGCGGCGTCCACGCCATCGCTGGCGATCTCCTGACCCTTGGCGATCAGGTTGCTGGCGGCTTCCTGCGCCAGGGCCTTGGGGCTGAGGCGCGATTGCAGCAACGAAAGCGTGTTCGCCAGCCTTGCACGGGCCGCGGTGGAGCGCGCTTCGGCGATCTCTACGATCCGCTGGTGGACCGGGCCGTCGCTCATTTCGGCATCCTTTGCGAGATGAGACGCTTCACGTGGCGCGCCGCGAGCCAGCCGAAGACCGCGACGAGCGCCAACGTGCCGAGCACGACGATGACGGTTGCCCAGATCGGCCCGAGATGATGTTGCAGGATCAACAGCAGCCCGACGAACAGCGCGATCACCGCCGAATTGAGCAACAGCAGAGCGATGATGCCGTAGGTCGCGACGATCTTCGCCTGGGCGAGCCAGCCGAGGATCTGCGCGCGATACAAAGCGACTTCGGCCCTGGTCGATTCCCGCAGGTCCTCGACCAGCCGGCTGAGCAATTCGCCGATGCTTTCCGACGGAGGCTGATCCAAAACTATACCCCCGGCTACGACGTTCAGGCCTTGCCGTCGGTATCGGCGTTGAGGCCGGACTGGACCAGGCGGACCAGTACGAAACCGATTGCGGCGGCGGTGCCAATGGCGATGGCCGGGCTCTTCTTCACGAAGCCGGTCGCGTCCGCGATCAGATCGTCGACATTCTTCGACTTGAGCGATTCCGAGAAGCCCGAGACGGCTTCGGCGGCGGTGCGGGCATATTGGCCGTATTGCACCCCGACCTTCTCGTCCACCGTGCCGGCGGCGTCGGTCATCAGCTTGGCGAGTTCGTCCAGCGCGCCGCCGGCACGCGCCTTGCCGTCCTCCACATAGGTACGGGCTTTGGCACCGGCCTCCTTGGAAAGCTGGGCCGCTCCGTCCTTCAAGGACTGGGCGGGGCCGGACGGTTTCGCGACTTCGGGGTTGTCGCCGGTCGGATTTTCGAACGTGTCGGTACTCACGGCAGGGCCTTTCGGTTTGGCGGTTCGGGGCTTGGTCACGGTCGCGCGCGGCGTAGCGGCGGCCGTGTTCGGCTGGGGAGCGTCTTCGGCCATCACGAACCCTTTCAAATGCTGACGCCGTAACCGGCCAGCGACCGTTACGGTTCCATATCCACGGGCGAATTGCAGCGTGACGTGTAAGCCGATAGAGGCGGCGCAACATTCGCCCGACCACATTCCGACTGCCATGATTAGAAGGATCGTTCCGTGACCGCAATCATCGACCTGCACGCCCGCCAGATCATCGACAGCCGCGGGAATCCGACGGTCGAGGTGGACGTCATGCTGGAGGATGGCAGCTTCGGACGTGCGGCGGTGCCGTCCGGCGCGTCGACCGGAGCGCACGAGGCGGTCGAGCGGCGTGATGGCGACGCGGGCAAGTGGCTCGGCAAGGGCGTGCAGGGCGCGGTGGATGCGGTGAACGGCGAGATCGCCGACGCCGTGCTGGGCATCGATGCCGAGGACCAGGCGGACGTCGATCGGGCGATGATCGCGCTGGACGGAACGGAGAACAAGGGCCGGCTGGGTGCGAATGCGATCCTGGGCGTGAGCCTTGCCACGGCGAAGGCGGCGGCGGATGCGCGCGGGTTGCCGCTGTACCGCTATGTCGGTGGCGTGGCGGCGCACGTGCTGCCGGTGCCGATGATGAACATCATCAATGGCGGCGAACATGCCGACAACCCGATCGATTTCCAGGAATTCATGATCGTGCCGGTCGGCGCGGACACGCTGTTCGACGCGGTGCGCTGCGGCTCGGAGATCTTCCACACGCTGAAGAAGGGCCTGCACGACAAGGGGCTGGCGACGTCGGTCGGCGACGAGGGCGGCTTCGCGCCGAACATCGCCAGCACGACCGATGCGCTGGACTTCATCATGTCCTCGATCGAGAAGGCCGGGTACAAGCCGGGCGAGGACGTGATGGTCGCGCTGGATTGCGCGGCGACCGAATTCTACAAGGACGGCATCTACAACATTTCGGGCGAGGGCAAATTGCTCTCCAGCGGCGAGATGGCGGAGTATTTGGCCGATCTGACGCGACGCTACCCGATCTTCTCGATCGAGGATGGCATGGCTGAGGACGATTGGGCCGGGTGGAAGGCGCTGACCGGTCTGATCGGGGACAAGGTGCAACTGGTCGGCGACGATCTGTTCGTCACCAATCCGAAGCGCCTGAAGCGGGGCATCGAGGAGAAGACCGCCAATTCGATCCTGATCAAGGTCAACCAGATCGGCAGCCTGACCGAGACGCTGGAGGCGGTATCGATGGCCAATCGCGCGGCCTACACCGCCGTGATGTCGCACCGCTCGGGCGAAACCGAAGATGCGACGATCGCCGATCTCGCGGTCGCGACCAATTGCGGACAGATCAAGACAGGTTCGCTCGCCCGGTCCGACCGGTTGGCGAAGTACAACCAGTTGATCCGGATCGAGGAAGAGCTGGGCGACGCGGCGGTCTATGCCGGGCGCAGCGTGCTACGCGCGCGCTGAACGCCAACCGAATCGTTATTAAAAAAGGCTTGATTGCGCGGACGGAGACTGACAGGAATCGTGGAATGGCAAAGCGTTCCACCTTCAACGTCATGCTCCGTCGCGCGATCGTGCCGGCGGTGGCGGTGATCGTGATCGCGGGCCTCGGCGCGTATACGATCTTCGGACCGAACGGCGCGCGTGCCTATGGCGACGTGAAGCGCAAGCTGGCGGTGAGCGAAGTGCGGCTCGCGGCGCTTTCGGCGAAGCGCGCGGAGTGGCAGAACAAGGTCGCGCTGGTCGATCCGCGCAAGGCGGACCCGGACATGGTGGACGAGTTGACGCGCAAGAAGCTCAACGTCGTGCATCCCGACGAGATGATCGTTCCGCTGAACTGAGTTCGGCGGTGCGGGAGCATTTCCCCTTCATTTTCGTCATACCGGCGCAGGCCGGGATCTCTGTGGGGAGAAGCTGCGCGCGCCTCCCAGAGATCCCGGCCTGCGCCGGGATGACGGTTAATGATCAGAGATAGGCTTAGTCCGTGATCAACTGCGCTTCGCGGTCGCTACGGACGTCATCGCGTCCGCGTCCGAGGAACGTCAGCAGATCGTTGGTGAAGCGGTCGCTTTCGGTGATGGTCAGGCCGTGCGGCGCGCCGTCATATTCCACCAGTTGCGCGCCCGAGATACCCTTGGCCGCCTCGCGGCCGGTAGCGTCGATCGGGACCGTCTTGTCGGCGGTGCCGTGGACGACGAGTGTCGGTACGCGGAAGGCCGGCAGGTCGCCACGGAAATCCGTATGGCCGAAGGATGCGGCGCATTGAAGGATCGGCTTGAGGCCGGCCTGCATGGTCGTGCGCCACGCCCATTGCACCGCTTCCTCGCTGACCGGCGAGGAGATCATGCCGACGCCGAAGAAGTCCTTGAAGAAGCTGGTCCAGAACCCGAACCGGTCCTTCTTGATGCCGTCGGTAATGCCTTGCAGCGTTTCCTCCGGCACCCCGTTGGGATTGTCCTCGGTCTTGAGCATGTACGGAACGACCGACGAGATCAGGCCGGCGGCGATCACGCCCTTCCCCTCGTGGCGGCTCATGTAGCGGGCGACTTCGCCGCCACCCATCGAGAAGCCGACCAGTGTCGCGTCGCTGTCCGCTCCGGTTTCCTTCAGGACGTCCGCCAGATCGTCCGAGAGCGTGTCGTAATCGTAACCGCTCCACGGCTGACCGGACCGACCGAAGCCGCGCCGGTCGTAGGCGATGGCGCGGAAGCCGGCTTCGGCCAGCGCCATGGCCTGCGCATCCCAGCTGTCGGCGGAGAGCGGCCAACCGTGGATCAGCACGACCGGGCGACCGCTGCCCCAATCCTTGACGTAGAGATCGGTGCCGTCGCGCGTCTTGATGTAGGGCATGGGAAGCTCCAGTTTCCAGAATGGATTACCGGGCCTGAACGAGCCTTCGAAGCGGACGTTCCGTCGGGGTGGCGCGCTCTGCCGCAACCTGCCAGCATCCCGTCGCTGAACGACTCGAGAGGATGGACATGCGGATCAAATGGCTCGGTGGGATCGCGCTGCTGGCGCTGGCGGCGGGGGTGCCTTCGGCTTCCGGCGGGGCCGGGGCGCAGGTCGGCACGCCGGCCGATCTGCCGCTGCCGACGGCCAGTTGGGCGGGCTTCCGCGATGCCTTTATCAAGGATTGGTTCAAGCTGGATCCGGCGAACGCGGTGTATCAGGGACGGCACGATTTCGACGGCAAGCTGGCCGACTGGAGCTCGGCCGGGCTGAAGCGGCAGGGCGATTTCTTGAAGGCGGCAATCCTGAAGGCGCGCGGGTTCAAGGCCCTGTCCGGGCAGGACGCGTTCGAGCGCGATTACCTGATCAATGTCGCGGAGGGCAAACTGTTCTGGCTGGAGGATGCCGACCAGCCGCACACCAATCCGGCCTGGTATATCGGCAACGGGCTCGATCCGAACGTCTATGTCGCGCGCAACTATGCCGATGCGCCGACGCGGATGAAGGCGATGATCGCGTTTCTGCAACGTGTGCCGGGTGCCGCGGCCAACATCCGCGCCAATCTGAAGACGCCGTTGCCGCTGAGCTTCATCGCCTATGGCGTGGCCGGGTTCGGGGGCTTTGCGGATTATTATACCGGCGACGCGAAGAAGGCGTTCGCCAGCGTGGCGGACCCCAAGCTGCAGGGCGAGTTCGATCAGGCGTCGGTTGCGGCCTCGAAGGCGATGAAGGATCTGGCGGCGTGGCTGGAAAGCCAGAGGCCGACCGCCACGCAGGGCTTCGCGCTCGGTGCCGCGCGCTTCTCGCGGATGGTCAAGATGACCGAGGGCGTGGATGTGCCGATGGCCACGCTGGAACAGGCGGGCAAGGCCGATCTGGCGCGCAACCAGCAGGCGTTGAAGGCGGCATGCCAGCAATTCGCACCGGGTGCGACGATCCCCGTGTGCATGGACAAGATGAACGCCAACAAGCCGGAGGGCGGCCCGGTCGCCGAGGCGCGGCGGCAGATCCCCGAATTGACCGCGTTCGTGACCGCGCACGACATCGTCACGATCCCGGACAAGGAAAAGGCGCTGGTCGAGGAGAGCCCGCCCTATAACCGGCAGAACAGCGCGTATATCGATCCGCCGGGGCCGTTCGAGAAGGGCGTGCCGTCGATCTACTATATCTCCCCGCCAGATCCCGCCTGGAGCAAGGCCGAGCAGGACGGCTTCATCCCCGGCAAGATGGACCTGCTGTTCACCTTCGTCCACGAAGTGATGCCGGGGCATTTCCTGCAGTTCCGCCATGCCAACGCGTCGCCATCCTTGTTCGGGCGACTGTTCGTCGGATACGCCTTTGCCGAGGGCTGGGCGCATTATGCCGAGGAGATGATGTGGGATGCGGGCCTGCATGCCGGCGATCCCGAAACGCATGTCGGGCAGTTGTCCAACGCCCTGCTGCGCGACTGCCGCTTCCTGTCGGCGATCGGGATGCATTCGGGCACGATGACGCAGGAGCAATCACGCCGGATGTTCGTCGAGCAATGCTATCAGGACGAAGGCAATGCGAAGCAGCAATCGGCGCGGGGGACGTACGACCCGGCGTATCTCAACTATACGATGGGCAAGCTGCTGATCCGCAAATTGCGCGACGACTGGACCGCGACGCGGGGCGGGCGGAAGGCGTGGAAGGCGTTCCACGACGCGTTCCTGCAATATGGCGGGCCGCCGATCCCACTGGTGCGCAAGGCGATGCTGGGCGGAGATGGGAAGGCGGTGTTTTGAGGTGAGTTCATCATGAGTTTAGAAAACTATATCGCTCTTGGCGGAGTGCTGTTGGCCTTCGGAATTGCTATTCAACAGGGCACTGCTACTCGTAGGTCTAACAGGGTGTCGAATACATTGGATCTTCTCGCGCGATATCTAGAACCGGAAGCACGTGCTGCTAGATTCAATGTGCGATCACACCTAAAGCTTGCTGCCGATGAAGGAGGAAATTTTCAAATTTTATCGGAAGCGCAACGTGCTCAATTCGCCAGCATTGCATCCCTATTTGGCTTGGCAAGTTTGCTCGATGATAAGGGAGAGATAGACTTTCAGATAATATTGGCCTCTTTTGGAGATAGCATCGTCACAAATTTCGACCGTCTGCGAGACTACAAAAAGTGGCGAGATTCCCGGCATCCTGGCGACAACAGCCTTTGGCTTCATTTTGAGCAGGCTGCTCGTAAAGCTCGCGAAGCAGGGTACACTAGTGCAACCGAAGTGTTGAAGGTTCAATAAGAAGCTTTAGCGCGCCTGTTTGAGCGTGGAGACCTGCTCCTCGATCTCGTCCTTCGGCGGATTGCGGATCGAGGGGCGCAGGCGGGCGAGGCTGCACAGGCCGGCGACCAGCGCGAGACCGGCGGCGACCAGGGCCGGCACCTTGCCCGCACCGATGTTCATCGCGAGCAAGGCGGCGACCAGCGTCGCACCGGTCGTCTGGCCGACCAGCCGGACGGTCGAGACCAGACCGCCGGCCGCCGCGGCGCGCTCGCGCGGGGCGCTGCCGATAATGAGGCGGGCGTTGGGGGGCAGGAACGTGCCGAAGCCCGATCCGCACAACGCCATGCGCCACGCGACGTCGAAATAGCTCGGGTCTCCGGGCATGAAGCCCAGCAACAACAGGGCTGTGATCGAGATCGCCATGCCGATCCCGCCCAAGATGCCGGCGGGAATACGATCCGACAGCCAGCCGGCGAGTGGGGCGACGATCATGTTGGTCAGCGGCCAGGGGGCGATCGCCGCGCCGATCTGCGCCGGCGAGAAGCCCATCTGCGCCAGTCGGAAGGGCGTGGACAGCAAGAGCGTCATCGAGGCGATGAAGGCGGTGTAGGCACCGACCACCGAGAGGGCGAGGACGGGGCGGGCGAGCAGATCGATCGGCAGGATCGGATCGCTCTCATGTTTCTCCCGGCGAACGAAGAATACGCCGATCGCCGCGCCAACCAGCACGATCGCGGCCGAGACGACGGGCGAATCGCCGTGCACCGCGCTTTCCAGCCCGCCGATCACCAGCCCGAACATCGCCGCGCACATCACCGCGCCGAGCACGTCGAAACGCGTGTCGCGCGGTTTGGGCGCAGGCAGCGAGCGGCCGAGGAACAGCGAGAGGATCGCGAACGGCACGGCGCTGGCGAACACCCACGGCCAGGGCGCGATGCCCAGCACAAGCCCGCCGATCGTCGGGGCCGCGGCGGCAGCGCTCGAAACGATCACCGAATTGATCCCCAGGCCGCGGCCCAATTGCTTCGCCGGATAGACCTGGCGGATGAGCGCCGACGACACGCTGAGCGCCGCCGCCGCGCCCGCCGCCTGCATCACCCGGACGACCAGGAGGAAGGGCAGGCTCTTGGCGAAGAAGCACAGGATCGTCGCGACGGTGAAGACCAATTGGCCGAGCTGATACATGCGCTTCAGGCCGATGCGGTCGCCAAGGCCCGCGAACGGCAGCAGCAGCATGACGAGGGTGAGCTGATAGACGGTGACGACCGCGACGACCGCGCTCTGCCCGACATGCAGGTCGCGGGCGATGGTCGGCAGCGCGACGGTGGCGACGGCGCCGTCGATGATGATCAAAGCGGTGCCGCAACACAGGGCACCGATCGCCAGCAGGCGGCGGGGCATGGGAAGGCCGTCGTTCATGGCTGGTCCGATTACGCTTCTGGCGTGGGATCGCAAGCCGGGGACCAGCCCGGTGCGGCGAGTTCGAAGCCGGAGAATTCGAACGCCGGGGTGACGACGCAGCCGACCAAGGCCCAGCCGTGAAGCGCCTCGGCCGATTGCCAGGCGTGCGGCGGGACGAGCGCCTGTGGGCTGTGGCCGGCAAGGACGTCCGGGCCGAGCAGATGTTCGTGCGCCGCGCCGTCGTGAATGGCGAGCCGCAGCGGGTGGCCGGCATGCCACATCCACAATTCGGCGGCATCGACGCGGTGCCAGTGCGAGCGCCGACCGGCCTCGAGCAGGAACAGGATCGTGGTGGCGAGGCCGCGACCACCGCCGGGGGCGGGCTGACGGAAGGTTTCGCGATACCAGCCGCCCTCAGGGTGAGGYGCTAGCTGCAATCGCGCGATGATTTGCGATATGTCTGACAAACTGGAAATGCTGTGTTTCCGAATGCGGTGGCGACGTTTACCGTGAATGCGGGTTGCTGCAGTGCAGCGCAACGTTTAAATGGAACGGATGACGACCTTGACCGCCGAGCGCCCGCCCGCAGCCGTGCCGACCACGACGCCGATCCTCTTCGAGGCGATCGTGCGCAAGATGTGCATCGCGGCCACCTACAACAAGGTCGAGATGACGCTGGCACCGCATGTCATCTACACCAAGCATGACGAGCTGTTCATCGATGCCGAAGTGCTGGCCCGCGACGGCAAGCCGCCCAAGGAGCCGAAGATCGGCACGTTCAAGCTGGTCGGCCTGACCGGCGTGCGCATCACGCCGCGCGCCTTTACGGTCAGCGCCCTGTTCGACCAGGGCAGCTTCAAATATGCCGACACCACGCTGATGGCGGTCGAGCCGGACTGAATCGCGACGGCGAAGGTAACGAAGGTACTGCGAATTCGGTGAGTGCGCGGGGAAAGCGCGCTGTTCGGTACGCGTTTCCGAAGATGTCCTCTATCTGTAGCTGGGATCGATGGCGCGGATCGCCGCGATCAGCAGGCGATCGTTGAATTTCTGGCACTCGCCGACCTTCCGGCCGCGATAGAAGACCGGCGTGGTGACGCCGTGCAGGGCGCGATCGATCGCGATGGACAGGACTTCCGCCTGACCCCGTTTCAGCGCGGCGTCCCACGCCGCCGCGAAACTCTCCGCACCGGCGCGTTTGCGCAAGGCATAGGCCGATTTGCGCGACATGCCGACCGATTTGGCGGCCGCCGACACAAGGCCGATCGCGGCGAGCGCGGCGATGAAAGCGACCTGCCGGGCGGGCGTCCAGCCATCGTGTCGAACGGTCGCGGTTTGCCCGGGGACGGGCGTGAAATCGAGAGGATCGTGCATCGACCAGTCTATGCGCCGGACCGATCCTTGTAGGACAGCATTTTTTTCAGGCGGCGCTATCGAGCGCAGCGTTTTGGCGGCGAAGGCGGGAAGGGCGTCGGCCCTTCCCGCCCGCGAGCCTCAGCGGCAGACGGTGTAACGCTGGCCGTGACGATAGACGAGGCGGCAATTGTTCCGGCCGCGATCGCCGCGCCAGCCGTTATGACGGCCGCGATCGTGGCGACCCCAGCTGCGGCGGTCGTCGCGGCGATCCCAGCGACGGTCGTTGCGGCGATCACGGTCATGGCGATCGTAGCGGACCTCCTGATTGTAGGCGCCGTCATAACGCTGCGCCGACGCCTCGGTCGAAACGCCGATGCCGGCGACCATCAGGGCGGCGGCGAGCATGTGGGTGAACTTCATGATCGATATCCTCTCGTTCGGCCCGGTATGGGCCTTGCGACGGGAGTACGCCCGGGCGCGGATATCGTTGCTGAATGTGTCTGTAGGGTGAGGTACAGGTTGAGTGTCAGACCTGTTCGACCGGGATGCCGAGCGCGGGGGCGGCGTCGGCCATCGTGCGATCGAGCGTGACGATGCGCAGCCCGGCGGAGGCGGCGATTGCCAGATGCAGCGCATCGCCCGCGCGCAGTCCGAGCATGTGTTGATCCACGAATCCGGCGGCTGCGGTGAAATGATTGGACGCAACCGGCGACAAGGTCAGCACGCGATCCCGCCAGCCGCGCCACATCGCCAGCGCCTCGGCACGCTTCTCGACGGACAGCGCGCCGGTGCGTAGTTTCAGGGCGAGGGCGCTCGACACCTCCGTGTCGCACCATTCGCTGACGTAGAGCGACCCCTCGCCATCCACGAGATGATGCGCTCGCTCTGCGGCTCCAGCGTAAGCGCGGCGACGATGACCGACGTGTCGAGATAGAACATCAGTACCGATCGGAATCGCGCATCTGACGGATGAAGTCTGCGGCGGGGACCGCCTGCATCTGCTGGCCTTCGTGCAGCTTGCGAAGGGCGTCCACGTCGATCTTCTGGCGTGGTGTTCCGAGCGGCCGGATTTGCGCGGCAGCCTTGCCACGACGGGTTATCTCGATACTCTCGCCCGCCTCCACGCGATCGATGATCTCGCTGAGATGCGATTTCGCATCGGCTAGGTTGATGCGTTCCATCTGGTGCTCCTGACTAGGTTGGTGACTATCAGAATTTCTTTCAGGATGTAAGATGCCGCCGCAGAGGTGTTTATTGCGATTATGCTTAATCCAAGTTTCGCGGTGCATCCCGATGCATAGCTGTGCGCGGAGATCGTCGCGCCGCACGGCTTTTCGGTAACGGATTCCGCCGCCAGATTGCATGTAACGCGGCAGTCGATGAGCATTTGCTCGGCGGGCGTGCCGGACTGTGGGCGGAAATGGCTATCGGGTTCGAAAGAGCGTTCGTACCGAGCGCCAATAACTGATGCGGATGCAAGCGACGCATAATTTGGCAGTGGTGCAAGCGCAGGCCGGAAACATTAACGTGGAGCGAGTAGCGACATAATTATGGAATTAAATAAATTAGAGATATTTTGGCATTTGCTCGACCAAATAATTCTCTATTTGATAACATAACGCGTTGGCTTCTTTGGAAATAACCTTTGTTATCTCCGCTTCGCGTTGCTTGGCAGTAAAATTGCCATATTTTTCAATAGCATCCAACGTTCTATCTGTCCGACTTCGCCAATCAGTAAATATAACAAGTGACTTAGGAAAATATACAGCAGAAATTGCGAACATTCTATGAAGTTTGTTAAACTCCGTTATAGCATAAGACTTCTTTTGTTCTGATATGAAAAAAGACGCTGTCCAATCCTGAGCGTTTGCGCGTACGTTAGCGAGAAGAGCAAAAAGCTCTTCACCCTTCTCTCTTAGCATTGCGTTGTGTTCGCGCGCATGTTCAGACTTTTTCTGACGAAACTGCATCCACGGACCCAAATAAGCGCCGCCAAGTGCAAAACCACCTCCGATACAGACTGCTACAATCTCGCTCGACATAACGCTCACCCCACCGTCACGAAACTATCCATCACCCGCTTCCGCCCCGCAGTCTCGAAGTCGATCTCCAGCTTGTTGCCTTCGATCTCGGCGATCTCGCCATAGCCGAACTTCTGGTGGAAGACGCGCAGGCCGACGCTCACGTCGTCGCGGCCCTTGTTGCCGAGGCTGACGGCGGAGGCGCGGGCTTCCACGACGCGGGAGGGTTCGCGCGAGAAGGTTCGGCTGGTGAAGGTGCCGCCGGGTTTGGCGGGATCGATGCCGCCGCCCAGGCCCGCCGCGCGCTGCCAGCCGGGGCCTCGGCCGGTGCCGCGGGCGACATCGGCGAAGGGATCGGCGCGTTCGGACCAGTTGGCGCGCCACAGGCTTTCGCCGCCGGACATGGTGGTCTCGCTCTCGGTATGGTCGGCGGGGAGTTCGCCGACGAAGCGCGAGGGGATCGAACTGGTCCACTGGCCGTAGATGCGGCGGTTGGCGGCGTGGATGATCACGGCCTTGCGGCGCGCGCGGGTGATCGCGACGTAGGCCAGGCGACGTTCCTCTTCGAGTGACGCCAAGCCGCCTTCGTCCAACGAGCGTTGCGAGGGAAACAGGCCCTCTTCCCAGCCGACGAGGAAGACGGTGTCGTATTCCAGCCCCTTGGCGGCGTGGATCGTCATGATCGTGACCTTGGGATCCTCGGCATTGTTCTCGTTGTCCATCACGAGGCTGACATGTTCGAGGAACGCGCCGAGATTCTCGTATTCCTCCATCGCGCGGACGAGTTCGGTGAGGTTTTCGAGCCGGCCGGCGGCCTCGGCGCTCTTTTCCGCCTGATACATCGCGGTGTAACCGCTCTCGTCCAGGATCTGGCGCGCGAGATCGGGGTGCGGCATCTCGCCGGCCATGCTGCGCCAGCGCGCCATGTCGGCGACGAGGTTGCCGAGCGACTTGCGCGCGGCCCCGGTCAACTCGTCGGTATCGAGGATGCGCGCGGCGGCGGTGGTGAGCGGTACGCCGGTGGCGCGGGCAAGCTGGTGGACCTTCTGCACCGCCTTGTCGCCCAAGCCGCGTTTGGGGACGTTGACGATGCGTTCGAAGGCGAGATCGTCGGCCGGCTGCGCGACGACGCGGAGATAGGCGAGCGCATCGCGGATCTCGGCGCGTTCGTAGAAGCGGAAACCCCCGACGATGCGATAGGGCATGCCGATGGCGATGAAGCGATCCTCGAACTCGCGCGTCTGGTGCTGCGCGCGCACGAGGATGGCGACCTCGTCGAGCGACTTGCCGGTCCGCTGTGCGCCCTCGATCTCGTCGCCGACGCGGCGCGCTTCCTCGGGGCCGTCCCAGACGCCCAGCACCTTCACCTTCTCGCCGACGTCGAGGTCGGTCCAGAGCTGCTTGCCCAGGCGTCCGCTATTGTTGGCGATGACGGCGGAGGCGGCGCCGAGGATGTGGGGGGTGGAGCGGTAATTCTGTTCGAGCCGGATGACCTTCGCGCCGGGGAAATCCTTCTCGAACTTCAGGATGTTCTCGACCTGCGCGCCGCGCCAGGAATAGATCGACTGATCGTCGTCGCCCACGCAGCAGATGTTCTTGCGCTCCTGCGCGAGCAGGCGGAGCCAGAGATACTGGACGCTGTTCGTGTCCTGATATTCGTCGACCATGATGTATTTGAAGCGGCGCTGATAATCGGCCAGCACCTCGCGGTCGCGCTTCAGGATGACGAGCATGTGGAGCAGCAGGTCGCCGAAATCGCAGGCGTTGAGCGCGATGAGGCGGGCCTGGTAGGCGGCGTACATCTCCCCGCCACGGCCGTTGGCGTAGAGTTCGCTCTCGCCCGCGTCGATGTCCGAGGGGGTGAGGCCCTTGTTCTTCCAGCCGTCGATCACGCCGGCCAATTGGCGGGCGGGCCAGCGTTTCTCGTCGATATCGGCGGCGAGGATGAGCTGTTTGAGCAGGCGAAGCTGATCGTCGGTGTCGAGGATCGTGAAGTTGCTGTGCAGGCCGACGAGTTCGGCGTGGCGACGCAGCATCTTGGCCCCGATCGCGTGGAAGGTGCCGAGCCAGGGCATGCCCTCGACCACGTCGCCTACGATGTTGCGCACGCGATGTTTCATCTCGCGCGCGGCCTTGTTGGTGAAGGTGACGCTGAGGATCTCGGAGGGCCAGGCGCGCTTGGTCCAGAGCAGGTGCGCGAGGCGCGCGGTGAGCGCGGCGGTCTTGCCCGTGCCGGCACCGGCGAGGACGAGGACCGGGCCTTCGGTGGTCAGCACCGCCTCGCGCTGCGGCGGGTTGAGGCCCGTAATGTAAGGCGGTTCCTGCTGGGGTACGGGGGTAAGCGACATTCGTGAACAGGTAGGGAACGCGAGCGCGGGGGGCAAGCGCGAAGGGGTTGCGCGGCCGCGATCGATATGGAACAAACCGGCAACACAAGAGGGAGGTTGGAGATGACGATTACCGGTGGATGCCGTTGCGGCGCGGTGCGCTACACGGCGGAAGGGCAGCCCGATCACAATGCGCTGTGCCTGTGCGAACAGTGCCGCAGGTCGGCGGGCGCGCCGATGGTCGGCTGGGCGCTGTTCGCGGCGGAGGCGGTGACGATCACCGGCACGCCTGTGAGCTACAATTCGTCCGGCGACACGCAGCGGCAATTCTGCGGCACGTGTGGGACGGGGCTGTTCTATCTCAGCGAGACGATCTTTCCGGGCAAGATCGATATCCAGACCGGCAGCTTCGACGATCCCGACGCGCTGGCCCCGCAGGCGTGCATCCAGATGGCCGATGCGCCGCGCTGGATGGCCGGGCTGGAGGCGCTGCCGAAGTTCGAGCGCTATCCGGGGGCATGAGCGGACCGGCGCGAATTGCCGGGGCCGGCGCGGTGACTTAAGCATGTGGCGGCTTGTACGAGGAGGTCGTGGATGCACCGCCGGGATGTAATTCGTGCGCTCGCCGTGGGCGGCGGCGTCGTAGCGATCGGCGGGCGCGCCCTCGCCGCCGAACCGCGGGTCTACACCTCCAGCATCGCGGTGGAGAACGACCGCGTTCTGGTGGCGGTGGGCATGAATGGCGCCGGCCCGTTCATCTTCATGATCGACACCGGTGCTTATGTCAGCCTGATCCGCCCCGATCTGGCCAAGCAGTTGAAGCTGCCGGTGCAGGGCATCGAGCATTCGCGCGGCGTGGGTGGCAAGGGCCGGGGCTTCGCGCTGTATGCGGCGAAGGATTTCGTCATCGGCGGGACCATCCGCCAGCCTGGCGTGGTGCTGCAGGACTCGTTCGAATTCGGGTATCGGCAGGATATCTACGGCGCGCTGGCGGCGGGCGTTCTGACCACCACGGATACCGACCTGGATTTCGACAAGGGCGAGTTGCGCATCTATCCCGACGGGCGCGGCGTGCGCACGGGCTATACGGCGATCGATTCCGAGATCCCACGCATCGACCAACCGAACCGTGGATCGCGCAAGATCAGCGCCGCGGTGACGATCGACGGTCGGGTTATCCGCTGCATCCTCGATACGGGCGCCCCGGGCCGGCTGATCCTCGGCCGGGCGGCGGTGCGGCGGCTGGGCCTGTGGAGCGACGACCGGCCGTACGCGCCGATCCGGCCGAACGGGATCGGCGGGGCGGGGCCGATCGCGCGGATCGTGCGGGTCGGCGCACTGGAGATGGGCGGCGCGCGCGAAGACAGGCCGCTGGTGACGTTGCTGGACAATGAGGTGGGCAACGGCTTCGACGGGATCCTCGGCCTGTCGTTCATCCGCCGCTTCAACCTGTCGATCGACGCGCGCCAGCGGAAATTATGGGTGCAGCCGAGCCGCCAGAGCGTGTCGCCGCAACATTACGGCCTGTCCGGCCTGTGGCTGGACCATGCGGGCGACCGCGTGACGGTGGCCGCGGTCGGCACGGGCAGTCCGGCGGCGGCGGCGGGGCTGAAGGTGGGCGACCGGATCGTGGGCGAGGCGTTTCCGATGCTGCTGCGCAAGATCGGCGGCGGGCCGGGGATGGAGGTTGGTCTGAAGATAGAACGCGGGGGTGTTGCTTCGGATGTGCGTTTCACGTTGAGGCCCTATCTCTGACGTGATTGTTTGGCGGCCGATGCAGGCATGAGTGTTGCGTATAGGGGGTCAGCGGACGTCAGGCCGCAGCAGAACAATGCACCATCGTTCGAACGTGAACAGTCCGGCGATCACCGCGTTGAATCACGACATATCAGACAGGAGGGCACGATGGCGGATGTCCCACGACGTACCGATCAACATGAAGCACTGACGGTCTTTCTTGGAAAGTGGTCGGCACGTGGAACGTCCTTCGGGGGCACCGACCAGACGGGCGGAGATCCGAAGGCGAATGGGCAGCCTTGGGTCAGCACGCATGAGGCGTCGTGGCATACGGGCAGGTTTTTCATACTTCAGGACGAGCGCGCCGATATCGCGGGCGACCGCTTCGACACATTCAGTATTCTCGGCATCGATGACGATGGCTCGTACTTTTCGCGCAGCGTCGAGAATCACGGCTTTTATCGCGATTATAAGGTGACCCGCGAAGGTGATTGCTGGACATTCGCTGGTGCCACGGAACGGGCGACGGTGAATTTCGACGAGGACGGGAAACGCCAGGTAAGGACCTGGGAATGGAAGCCCGAAGACGATTGGCTTCCCCTTTGCGACCGGATCGCCGATAAGGTATTTTGACGGATGGCGCCCTGCTCGCGACAGATGAATAATTGCTTGCGATGTCCGCTGTTGGCCTAGCCTCTACACTCATCTTCAAACCGCAACCCCATCGTCACGCGAGCGTCACGGCGCGGGCGTAACCGCGCCCTCGAACCAGTCGGGGATGTGCGGATATGGCGAGCCTGAAGCATCGGAAGGCGACGACGGTCAAGGTGGGCGCTGCCGTCCACCAGCATGACGGGGCGAGCAAGGCGGGGTTGCTGGAGCGGGCATTCACCTTCGCGTTCCGGGGGCTGGTCTATGCGCAGATCTGGGAAGATCCGGTGGTGGACATGGCGGCGCTGGCGATCACGCCCGACTGCCATGTCGTGACGATCGCCAGCGGCGGGTGCAACGTGCTGTCGTACCTGACCGCAAATCCCGCGCGGATCACGGCGGTGGACCTGAATACCGCGCATGTCGCGCTCAACCGGTTGAAGGTGGCGGCGGCGGCGCATCTGCCGGATCATGCCAGCTTCCATCGCTTCTTCGGGCAGGCGGACGACGGGGCGAACGTGCGCGCCTATGAAGAGGTGCTGCGGCAGCATCTGGACGATGTGACCCGGCGCTATTGGGAGGGGCGGGATCTCAGCGGTAAGCGGCGCATCCGGGGCTTTGCCACCAACATCTACAAGCGCGGGCTGCTCGGCGGGTTCATCGGCAGCGCGCATCTGGTGGCGCGGCTGTACGGCATCGACCCGCGCGAGGTGCTGGCGGCGGAAACGGTGGAGGAACAGCGGCGCGTGTTCGAGGCACGGCTGGCGCCGGTGTTCGACAAAGGCTTCGTGCGCTGGCTGATGGACCAGCCGGCGTCCCTGTTCGGGCTGGGGATTCCGCCGGCGCAATATGCCGCGCTGTCGAATGACGATCCGGGCGGGATCCGCGCGGTGCTGCGCGGGCGGCTGGAGAAATTGGCGTGCGATTTTCCGGTGGGCGACAATTACTTCGCGCAACAGGCGTTCGGCCGACGCTATGCGAGCGGGGCAGGGCATTCGGTGCCGCCGTATCTGGAACCGGAGCATCACGCGGATATCGTCGCGCGCGCTTCGCGGATCGAGGTGCTGCACGCGAATTTCACCGAGCATCTGGCGAGCCTGACGGCGGCCAGCCGCGACCGGTACGTGCTGCTCGACGCGCAGGACTGGATGACCGACGCGCAGTTGAACGTCCTGTGGGCGGAGATCACGCGTACCGCCAGGCCCGGTGCGCGCGTGCTGTTCCGCACCGCCGCCGCGCCGAGCCTGCTACCGGGGCGGGTGGCGGAGGCGGTGCTCGATCGCTGGGACTATCGCGCGGCGGAGTCGCTGGACTTCACCGCGCGGGACCGATCCTCGATCTATGGCGGCGTCCATCTCTATGTCCTGAAGGGCTGAGCCGATGTCCGAACGGGCCGAGAGGATGGACGCGATCTATGCGCGGCAACGGCATTTCTACGATGCGACGCGGAAATATTATCTGCTCGGGCGGGACCGGCTGATCGCCGGGCTGGATCTGGTGGCCGGCGACAGCGTGATCGAAATCGGATGCGGTACGGCGCGCAACCTGATCGCGATCGCTCGCGTCTGGCCCGAGGCGCGACTGTTCGGAATCGACCTGTCCGAGGCGATGCTGACGACAGCGCGTGCGAACGTCGCGCGGGCCGGGCTGAGCGAGCGGATCGCGCTGGCGCAGGGCGATGCGACGGCGTTCGATGCGCGACGCCTGTTCGGCGAGGACGGGTTCGACCGGGTGGTGCTGTCCTACACCTTGTCGATGATCCCGGACTGGCGCGCGGCGATGGCGCAGGCGGCGCGGGTGGCGCGGGGGCGGGTGGAGATCGTCGATTTCGGGCAACAGGAGAGGCTGCCGGCGGTGTTCCGGCGCGGACTGTTCGCGTGGCTGGAACGGTTCGACGTGACCCCGCGCGAAGACTTGGCCCGGGCGCTGGACGAGATCGGGGCGAGGGAGGCGCTGTCGCCGGGTTTCACGTCGCTGCATCGCGGCTATGCCTGGGCGGGGCGGCTGGAACGGGCATCGACCGCCGCGCCCTGAGCCTGTATCGTCGCCGGGTGGCCGATGACAGCCGGGAGAATGCCGATGGACACGCTCGAACGCTGGCATGCCTATGTCGAAGGCAACGACCCCCAAGCACTTGATGCGCTGATCGCCGAGGAGTGCGTGTTCCATTCGCCCGCGGTGCACACGCCGCAGGCCGGCAAGGCGATCACGATCAAATATCTGACCGCCGCGCTGGCGGTGCTGAAGCAGCCGGATTTCCGCTATGTCGGCGAATGGCGCGCGGATCGGTCGGCGGTACTGGAGTTCCAGTTGTCGATCGACGGCATCCAGATCGACGGGGTGGATATCATCACCTGGGGCGCGGACGGACGGATCATCGCGTTCAAGGTGATGATGCGGCCGTTGAAGGCGCTCAACACGATCCTGCCATTGATGGGCGCACGGTTGGGGGCGGCCTGAACGAGCCTCGATCCGGGACATCGCGACCAGTGTCATGGAACCGTCATCAACGTGTAACGAAGCCCGGCAAAGGCATGGTCATCATGGCAACACACGCTATCGCGGCTCCTGAGTCGCCCATCGACGCGCCCGCACGCACCGGGTTCGATCGCCCGATTTCGCCGACCGCCCGCATTCTGTTCCTCGTCGCGCTGATCGGTGGGCTGGCCTATGCCGGGTTCAGCGTGTTCGTGGACACGCGGCAGGTGGGTGAGAGCCTGGCGCTGGGCGTGTTTGCGTTCCTCGGGCTGGCGCTGCTGATCGCCTTGGGGTTCGAATTCGTCAACGGCTTCCACGACACCGCCAATGCGGTGGCGACGGTGATCTACACGCACTCGATGCCGGCGCATCTGGCGGTGGTATGGTCCGGCTGCTTCAATTTCCTCGGCGTGATGCTGTCGTCGGGTGCGGTCGCCTATTCGATCATCACGCTGTTGCCGGTCGATCTGATCCTGAACGTGGGCAGCGTGGGCGGTTTCGCGATGATCTTCTCGCTGCTGCTTGCCGCCGTGTTGTGGAATCTGGCGACCTGGTACGTCGGCCTGCCGAACAGTTCCAGCCATACGCTGATCGGGTCGATCCTGGGCGTGGGCGTGGCCAACCAGCTTCTGTCCGGCGCGGGCTCGGGCGGCACGTCGGGATTGGACTGGGCGCAGGTGCAGAAGGTGATGACCGGGCTGTGGATGGCGCCGCTGATCGGGTTCGCCGCCGCGCTCGTGCTGCTGTTCGCGATGAAGCGCGTGGTGCGCAACCCGACCCTGTACACGCCGCCGGTCGAGGGCGCGCCGCCGCCGAAGGGCATCCGCGCGCTGCTGATCTTCACCTGCACCGCCGTCAGCTTCGCGCATGGCGGGAATGACGGGCAGAAGGGCATGGGGTTGATCATGCTGATCCTGATCGGCTGCGCGCCGACCGCCTATGCGCTGAACCGCACGCTGCCGAGCGGCGCGACACCGGCGTTCGTGTCCGCCGCGACGGCGGTCAGCGAAGTGTTCGACGCCAAGTCCGGCGGCTTGACCGTGGCACCGACCGAGGCGCGCGGCGTGCTGACGGCGGCGTTGCAGGCCAAGAAGGTCGAGGGCGCGAAGGTCTTTGGCGCGGTCGAGACGGTGTCGCGCGATCTGGCGGCGCGGGTCGGCAGCTATGGCGCGCTCAGCAACGTGCCGGCCGGCGTGGCGTCGAACGTGCGCAACGACATGTATCTGGTGCTGGATACGACCAAGCTGATGACCAAGGACAAGGAAGCGGCCAAACGTTTCTCGGCGCCCGAGCTGAAGACGATCGGCGCGTATCAGGACATGCTGGAAAGCGGCACGCGGTTCATCCCGGTATGGGTGAAGATCAGCGTGGCGATCGCGCTCGGGCTGGGGACGATGGTCGGGTGGAAGCGGATCGTCGTCACGGTCGGCGAGAAGATCGGCAAGAGCCACATGACCTATGGCATGGGCGCATCGGCCGAGATCGTCGCGGCGTCGGTCATCCTGCTGGCGGAAAGGTTCGGGCTGCCGGTGTCGACGACGCACATCCTGACCTCGGGCGTGGCCGGTGCCTCGGTGGCGAACGGGCAGGGGCTGCAGATGCGGACGATCCGCAACATGGCGCTTGCCTGGGTGATGACGCTGCCGGCGGCGATGCTGCTGTCGGGCGGGCTGTATTGGGGATTACTGACGGCGGTGCGCGCTTACGGGGGGTGAAGTTTCCCGCTTGTGCTGAGCGTGTCGAAGCACCGCCCTCCCTCCTTCGCCGGGAGAAGAACGGCCCTTCGACAAGCTCAGGGCGAACGGTATGAGGGTGGCATGACGGTATCCCCCCAACGCCACACGGCCTCGCCCATGCACGCGCATCGCCGCATCCTGATCGCCAGCCTGATCGGCACGTCGGTCGAGTTCTACGATTTCTATATCTATGCGACCGCGGCGGCGTTGGTCTTCGGGCCATTGTTCTTCCCCTCGGAAAGCGCGTCGGCGCAGGTGATGCTGTCTTACGCCAGTTTCGGGCTGGCGTTCTTCGCCCGGCCGTTGGGCGCGGCGGTGTTCGGGCATTTCGGGGATCGGCTGGGGCGCAAATCGACCTTGGTCGGGTCGCTGATGCTGATGGGCGGGGCGACCGTGTGCATCGCGTTCCTGCCGACCTACGCGCAGATCGGCTGGACCGCGCCGTTGCTGCTGTGCGTGTTGCGGTTCGCGCAAGGCTTCGGCCTAGGCGGCGAATGGGGCGGGGCGAGCCTGCTGGCGGTGGAGAATGCGCCGCCGGGATACGAGAATCGCTACGGCATGTTCCCGCCGCTCGGCGCACCGATCGGGTTCATCGCGGCGAACGGGTTCTTCCTGCTGCTCGGCACGATGCTGGACGAGCAGCAATTCCGCGACTGGGGCTGGCGCGTGCCGTTCCTGGCGAGCGCGGTGCTGGTCGGGCTGGGCCTGTGGGTAAGGTTGAAGCTGACCGAGACGCCGGCGTTCCGCGCGGCGGCGGCGCATGACGCGCTGCCCAAGGTGCCGATCGCCGAACTGTTTCGCTCGCACCTGCGCCCGACGATCGCGGGCACGGTGGGGGTGATTGCGTGCTTCGCCTTGTTCTACCTGACGACGGCATTCGCGCTGAGTTACGGCACGACGACGCTGGGCCACGGGCGGCAGGCGTTTCTGGGCGTGGAGATCGCCGCGATCCTGTTCCTGGCGCTGGGCGTGATCGTGTCCTGCACGATCGCCGATCGAACCGGCGCGCAGGCGATGTTGCGGTTGGGTTTTGCCGGGTGCGTGATCGCGGGATTGCTGATGGGGCCGATGCTGGGCGCGGCGAGCCTTTGGATGGTGTTCGCGTGGCTGGCGTTCGGGCTGTTCGTGATGGGTTTTGCATACGGGCCGCTCGGCGGATGGTTGCCGTCGCTGTTCGAGCCGGGGGTGCGCTATACCGGCGTGTCGATCGCGTTCAATCTGGGCGGGATCTTCGGTGGCGCACTGGCGCCGATCGCCGCGACCGCGCTGGCGGCACGGGGCGGGCTGGCGCTGGTGGGGGCGTATCTGGTTGTGGCGGGGGTGTTGAGCTTGGGCGGGCTGCTGATCTTACGGCGGTGATTTGTAGAAGAAGAAGTTTAAATCGCACGAAGACACGAAGACGCTAAGAGAGACGGGAAGTTGGGCGGCTGACGCATTCGCGTGCCCTGGGCCTGTCGAATACGTGTTCGGGGCATGGGCTTCGACAAGCTCAGCACGAACGGTGGCCGGCGTTGCCGCCTAACCTGATTATTTCTGCTTGTTCTTCGCGTCTTCGTGTCTTCGTGCGAGCCGAACTTCTTCTTGCCCGACAGGCGAACGCCTACGTCACACCGCCCGCAGGATCGTCAGCTTGGCCTTGCCGGAATTCCGCTCCACATCGATTTCGAAGCCGTCGACCGCGATCGTTTCGTCGCGGGCGGTTTCGATGCTGATCCAGGTCGCCGGGCCGGTCCAGCCCAAGCGCGCCAGCTTGTCGAGCGCGACCGCGCCGGCACCGGTGGCATAGGGCGGGTCCATCAGGATCAGGTCGAGCGGCTTCGTCGCGCGGCCGAGCGCGAGGACGGATTGGGCGCGGACGTCCGCCTTTGCTTCGAGCTTGGCGATGTTGGTGCGCAGCGCGTCGAGCGCGGGCTTGTCCTGTTCGACGAACACGCAGCTTTCCGCGCCGCGCGACAGCGCTTCCAGGCCGAGCGCGCCTGAGCCGGCGAACAGGTCGGCCACCGCCAGCCCCTCGAAACTGCCGAGGCGGCTGGTGAGCATCGAGAACAGGGTCTCGCGGGTGCGATCCGCGGTGGGGCGGGTGGCGTCGCCCTTGGGAGCGATGATCTGGCGGCCGCGCCAGAGGCCCGAAATGATGCGCATGACTTACTTCCGGCTGCGGGGCGGGCCCCCGCGATTGGGGCTGCCGCCGATAGGTTTGCCCGTGCCCTTTGGGGTGGGGCGCGATGACGGGCGGGCTGGCCGAGCGGCGTCGCTTGCGCTGTCGCGCGGCGCGCGGGGCGGCTTGGCGCCAACGTTGCGGCCGAGTTCGGAGTTAAACACGCGGGCTGGCCTCTCGCCCGAGCCTTCGCCGTCGCGGGCTTTGGGTGGCTTGGCGTCGTAGAAGCGTTTCGGGCGTACGCCGCCCGGCGCGGGGGCCGGTTCGCGCGGCGTGTGATCGAGCGCGGGCTGCCAGCCGGCGGTCTTGGTCGATGTCTTCGCGGGACGACCGCCGGCGCGTGTGCCGCGATTGGGATTGTCGACGAAGGCGGCGCGATCGGCGGCGGAGGCGGCTTCGCGGGTGATGCGGGTGGCGGGTTTGCCGGCCTGGACCGGGCTGGGCTTGCGCGCCAGGTTCGGCGAACCGGGCGCTGGGCGCGGGCCGCCGGGGCGCGGTTGCGCGGTGCCGACCTTCACCGGTTCGGCTTTCGGCCGCTGGCTGAACTTCTCGTCGCGACGCAGGCGTTCGGGCGGCGGGTTCCTGGTCGGGTTCTTGCGGAAGGCGGCGACGTCGTGCCCCTTCACCTCGCCGACGCCGCCGACCGGCAAATCGGCGAGCAGGAACGGGCCGTAGCGCGTGCGGATCAGACGGCTGACCTTGAGGCCGAGATATTCGAGCACGCGGCGCACTTCGCGGTTCTTGCCCTCGGTCAGGATCATCTCGATCCACACGTTCGCGCCGGTCCGGCGCTCGAGATTGGCGTTGATCGAGCCGTAGCGCACGCCCTCGATCTCGACGCCGTGGATCAAGTCCTCGAGTTGCGCCTGCGTGACGTTGCCATAGGCGCGGGCGCGATAGGCGCGCTCGACACCGGTCGAGGGCAGTTCGAGCTGGCGCTTCAGTTCGCCGTCGGTGGTGAGGAGCAACAGGCCCTCGGTGTTGAGATCGAGCCGGCCGACGGGAACCAGCCGGGGCAGATCCTTCGGCAGCTTGTCGTAGATCGTCGGGCGGCCGCCAGGATCGCGCTCCGTCACCAGCAAGCCCGAGGGCTTGTGATAGAGGAACAGGCGCGCCGCGGTGGGGGCTTCGACGGGAACGCCGTCCACTGTGACGCCGTCGAGCGACGTCAGGATCGTCGCCGGCGTATCGATGACCTTCTCGTTCAGGGCGACGCGGCCCTCCTCGATCATACGCTCGATTTCGCGGCGCGAGGCGATGCCGGCGCGGGCCAGCAGTTTGGCGATGCGCTGTCCGTCTTTGAGCCCGTTATCGGGGGCGTCCTTGGGAACGGCGGTCGGGGCGTCCGGGGATTTGTAGGATTTGGTCACGGAAGGGCTAATACAGGCTAAATGCGTGCTGGCAGGAAAAAAGTTGCGACCAAGTTTCGCGGCGCGCGTTAAGGTCGCAGGCGTAACGATGTCGCAGGGAGGTTTTCATCCTGCGCCACGAGCACAAAGGCGGTGTCCGGACCATGTTCGGCAAGAAGAAACGGCGCATCTCCAGGCTCCTGATCGTCGAGGACGAGCCGTTGGTGGCGTTCGACACCGAACATTTCCTGCGCGACGAGGCGTTCGAGATCGTGGCGACAGTGGACCGCGTGGCCGATGCGATGCGCGTGATTCGCGGTGCCGGGCAGGGCGGCGGCGAGATCGATCTCGTGCTGGTCGACGTGAGCCTGGCCGACGGCAGCGGCATCGACGTGGCGCGTGCCGCGCACGAAACGGGCATTCCGGTGATGTTCGTGACCGGTTCCTGCCCGATGGGTGCAAGCGAGGTGGCGGTGGGGTGTCTGTCCAAGCCCTATGCGCAACGCGATTTGCTGGCCGCGATCGGTGCGGTCGAGGCGATGCTGGATGGCAAGGCACCGAAGCGACTGCCATCGGGGTTCCGGTTGTTCGAGGCGGCGTAAACGTCGTCGCTGTCGGTCCCGGGGTTTCATATTCCGATCGCTCGTCTAATCTCCGCGACCGAGGCGCGGGGAGAGTGAGCGAATGAACGGTATGGCAGATCCGAAAACCCCGAGCTGGGTGGACGGCTTGCGCCCCTATGTCGAGAAGGGGCCGATCGCGGCCTTCACGCTCGGCCTGTCGTCCGGCTTCCCGATCGCCATGATCGGCGCGACCCTGACCAGCCGGCTGGCCCAGGACGGGCTGGACAAGAAGACGATCACCGCCTTCACGCTGGGTTTCCTGGTCTATAATCTGAAGCCGTTATGGGCGTGGATGGTCGATGGCGTGCGGCTACCGCTGATCGGCGGGCTGGGGCAGCGCCTGTCTTGGCTGATCTTTGCCGGATTGCTGGTGGTCGCGGCGGTGACCAATCTCGCCTTCGTCGATCCGAAGACCAATCTCTCCGCGACGATCGCCGCCGCGTTGCTGGTCGGGCTGGCCGGCGCGACGTTCGATATCGTGATCGACGCGTACCGGATCGAGCAGTTGCAGCCGCACCAATTGGGCGTCGGTTCGGGCATGTCGCAATATGGCTACCGCATCGGCAACGTCGCCGCGGCCTCGCTGGCGCTGGTGCTGGCGGCGCGGTTCGGCTGGGGCGTAGGCTATCTCGCCTGCGCGGTGTTCGTGCTGCCGGCGATCCTGACCGGCTTCTGGCTCGGCGAACCCGAACGGCGGCGCGATCCGGCCGAACGACGCGGAGCGGCGGAGATCGTCGCGTCGATCGTCGGCCCGTTTGCCGAATTCTTTCGACGGCGGGGGGCGATCATCATCCTGCTGTTCATCCTGATCCACAAGATCGGCGATACGCTGGCCAATATCGTGCTGCGGCTGATGCTCAACGATCTTGGCTTCAGCAATGACGAGATCGCGATCTACGATGTCGGGGTCGGGTTCTGGGCGTATCTGATCGGCGTGTTCATCGGCGGCGTGCTGTATGCGCGATTGGGGCTGAAGCGATCGGTGCTGTTCAGCCTGTTCTTGATGGCGGTGTCCAATGCCAGCTTCGCGCTGCTCGCCGGGTCCGGACACAGCAATCTCGGGCTGGCCGGGACGATCGGGTTCGAGAATCTGTCGAGCGGGATCGGCAGCGTCAGCGTGGTCGCCTATTTCTCGGCGCTGTGCGACCTGCGCTACACCGCCGCGCAATTCGCGCTGATCTCCGCCGCGTCCAGCGTCGTCGGCCGCCTGCTGACCGCCGCCTCCGCCGGGGCGCTGGTGGAACGGCTAGGCTATGTCGACTTCTACTGGATGACGACGATCATCGCCTTCCCCGGCGTGCTGCTGTTCTGGTGGATGAGCAGATCCGGGATCGTGGATCGATCGATCGGCGATGCGGGGACGGTGGGCGAGGGAGATGCGCGGACGGGTGCGAGCTAAATACCTCCGTTCGCCCTGAGCCTGTCGAAGGGCAGGCACGGCGCTTGGGCCTCGACAGGCTCAGCGCGAACGGATGTTAAGGCTGACGTCTAAACCCCGATCGGTCGCCCGGCGTCCGTGAACGCCAGCGACACGGCGGTCGCGCTGGCCAGCACGCCGTCGATGCGCCGGATGCCGAGCAGATCGGCGAGCAGCAGACGCGCGCTTTCCGGGGCGGTTTCGGCGCGGGCCAGAATGGTGAGCAACGCGCTTTCGGCCGAAGTGATGCGGGCACAGCAGCAGGGCGCTATGGCGATCGGACAGCTGGAATTCGCCGCGAGATCGGCCATCAGCGCGCGCATCAGGATCAGGGGGCGACGGAAGCTTTCGCCGAAGCCGTTGACGAAGGCGTGTGCGACATGCGCGTCCGACAGGCCATGCGCGCCCATTCGGCGCACCGCGAACAGCGCCAGCCGGGCATTGGGGCAGGGCGGCATGGCATGCGGCAATGCGGCGGTGGTCTGGGTGGCGATCGGGTTGGGGGCAATGGGCATGACAGGCGACTCCGCTTCGGTGAAAGCAAGGTCGCCTGTTCGTTATTGCAAGTCAATATCAATAAGGCGTCAGGTCGGTGGTTCGTCGTTGGCGGCGAGCACTTCACCCGCGAGATACAGCGTTCCGGCGATCAGGACGACGCGGGGCGTATCGTCGAGCGTGTCGATCGCGGCATCGAACGATGGTGCGGTTCCCGCACCGATGCCGAAGGCGCGCGCGATGTCTGCGAGCGATTCGGGCGCGTGATGCGCATGGCCGGGTACGGGCACGGCAATGACATGGGCGAGTTGCGGCGCGAGCTCGCGCAGGACGCCGGGGGCATCCTTGTTGGCGAGCATGCCGGTGACGAGGGTGACCGGCCGGCCCCGCGCGATGCGGCGCAGCGCCTTGGCAAGTGGCTTGGCGGCGGCGGGATTGTGCGCGCCATCGAGCCACATTTCGCTGCCTGCGGGCAGGCGCGCGGTGAGCGGGCCATCGCCCAAGCGCTGCATGCGGGCGGGCCAGTGTGCCCAGTCGGCGGCAGCGCGGAACGCGGCTTCGGGAACGTTGAGCGCCCCCTGATGGCGCAGCATCGCGATGGCGAGCGCGAGATTGCGCGACTGGTGCGTGCCGACGAGACGCGGGCGGTGGGTGACGACCGAGAAGCCGGCATCGGCATAGCGCATCGTGCTGCGCGCGGTTTCGCTCGTCCAGGCGGTGCCGCGCGCGAGGACGGGCGCGCCTGCGGCGGCGGCGATGTCCGCGATCCGTTTGCGCAGTGCCTTGGGGTAATCCATCGTGACCAGCGGAACGCCAGGCTTGGCGATGCCGGCTTTCTCTCCGGCGATCTGCAGCAATGTGTCGCCGAGGAAGCTCTGATGGTCGATGCCGAGCTGCGCGATGCCGGTGACGGCGGGGCGGGCGATAACGTTGGTCGCGTCGAGCCGACCGCCGAGGCCGACCTCGATGATGCAGGCGTCGGCCGCGGTGCCGCTGAAGGCGAGAAAGGCGGCGGCGGTGGTGACTTCGAAAAAACTCGCGCCGATGCCGTCGGCCACGTCCAGCACCTCCGCCAGCAAAGCGGCGAGATGGTCGTCCGCGATGAGCGCGCCGGCAACGCGAATGCGCTCGTTGAAGCGGACGAGGTGCGGGCTGGTATAGACGTGGGCGGTATAGCCGGCGGCCTCGATCGCGGCGCGCAGGAAGGCGCAGGTCGAGCCCTTTCCGTTGGTGCCGGCGACGTGGAAAACGGGGGGCAGGCTTTCCTGCGGGTTGCCGAGCCGGGCGAGGAGCGTGGTGATGCGCTCGAGGCCGAGGATGTCGGCACCGGGGGACAGCGACCAGAGCCGATCGAGCTGGTGTTGGACGGCGGTAGAGGTGGAGGTGGCGTGGTCCACTAGCTCCCCTCCCGGTCGCGGGAGGGGTTAGGGGAGGGATTGGTCATAAGAACGCGTTCGATTTCTGCGACAACCCCCTCCAGGTTCTCGATCACATCATCATTCCAGAAGCGGATGACACGGTATCCCTCCTTTTCGAGATATCGGGTTCGCGCCGCGTCCTGCTCTGTTGCCGCAGCATGCTGGCCGCCATCGACCTCGATGATCAAGCCGGCGCTACGTGATACGAAATCGCAGATGAACGGGCCGATGGTCACTTGCCGGTTGAACCGCACGCCGGACACCTTGCGGGCGCTGATCGCTTGCCAAAGCCTGATTTCCGCTTCGGTCGGGTTTGCCCTTAGCTCTCGGGCTCTGGTTCTTTGTTCCATGCCCTCCCCCAACCCCTCCCGCAAGCGGGAGGGGAGCCTTATGCTTACGCCGCCTGCTTCACGCTCAGGTAATCCACCACCTTGGCTAGCGTCGCACGCAGGTCCTTGCGGTGCGTCACCATGTCGAGCATGCCGTGATCGAGCAGATATTCCGCGCGCTGGAAGCCTTCGGGCAGTTTCTCGCGGATCGTCTGTTCGATCACGCGTTGGCCGGCGAAACCGATCAGCGCACCGGGTTCGGCGATCTGCACGTCGCCGAGCATCGCATAGCTGGCGGTCACGCCGCCGGTCGTCGGATCGGTCAGCACGACGATATAGGGCAGGCCGGCATCGTGCAGCATCGCGATCGCTACCGTCGCGCGGGGCATCTGCATCAGGCTGAGAATGCCCTCCTGCATGCGTGCGCCACCGGCGGCGGTGAAGATGATGTAGGGGCAATTGTCGAGGATCGCGTTCTCGACGCCGCGGATGAACGCCTCGCCGACGGCGAGACCCATCGATCCGCCCATGAAGGCGAAATCCTGTACCCCGACGACGACCTTATGGCCGTCGATCGTGCCGCGCGCGTTGATCAGCGCATCGCCTTCCGAGGTGGCGGCGCGGGCGGCCTTGATGCGATCGGCATATTTCTTGGTGTCGCGGAATTTCAGCGGATCGTCCGGCACCTTGGGCAGCGGGATGATCGTGTAGCTGCCGGGATCGAACGTGTATGCGAAGCGCGTAACCGGGCCGATGCGATCGTGATGCTCGCAATGCGGGCAGACGTGGAGGTTGTCCTCCAGCTCCTTCAGGAACACCATCTGGCCGCAACCCTTGCACTTGTGCCACAGGTTTTCGGGCGTGTCCTTCTTGGGGACGACGAACGACAGCGCGTTGCGGACGTTGTTGAGCCAGCTCATTCGACTTCTTCCATTCGGGCGGCGCGGATCGCGCTCGAGAGGGATTGGATATAGGCGCGCACGGCGGCGGGTGCATCCGCGCCGTGCTCGGCGACGAGATCGACGATCGCCGAACCGACGACGACGCCGTCCGCGACCTTGGCGATGGCGGCGGCCTGGTCGGGGGTGCGGATACCGAAGCCGACCGCAACGGGGATCCGCGTGGCGGCTTTCAGGCGCGCGACGGCATCCTCGATCGAGGATTGCGCGGCCTGTTGCAGGCCGGTGATGCCGGCGACCGAGACATAATAGAGGAAGCCGCTTGCGCCATCGAGCACTGCGGGCAGGCGCGCGGTGTCGGTGGTCGGGGTGGCCAGGCGGATCAGATCGATGCCGGCGGCGCGAAGCGCCGGGCCGAGTTCCGGATCCTCTTCGGGCGGGATATCGACACAGATCACGCCGTCCACGCCCGCGTCCTTCGCGGCGGCGGCGAACCAGTTGCCGCCCCGGATCGTCATGGGGTTGGCATAGCCCATCAGGACGAGCGGGGTTTCCGGGTAACGGGCACGAAACTCGCGCGCGATGTTCAAGATATCGGCGGTCTTGGTGCCGGCAGCGAGGCTGCGCAGGTTGGCGGCCTGGATCGCGGGGCCGTCGGCCATCGGATCGGTGAACGGCATGCCGAGTTCGATGACGTCCGCGCCACCTTCGACCAGCGCGTCGAGGATCGCTGCGGTTGCGTGCGGGGTGGGATCGCCGGCGGTGACGAAGGTGACGAGGGCGGGGTGGGCTTTGGCGAAGGCGGCGGAGAGACGGGTCATGACTTATTCCCCTCCCGCTTGCGGGAGGGGTTAGGGGTGGGCTCGCGCTCACCACATCCGCTGCGTTCGATTTGGCCGGGAGCCCACCCCCGGCCCCTCCCGCAAGCGGGAGGGGGGAAGAAGAAGTTGCTCACATCGCCACTCCCAATGCTTCCGCCACCGTGAAGATGTCCTTGTCTCCGCGCCCGCAAAGGTTGGCGAGGATGATCTGCTCCCGGTCCATTTCGCGCGCGACCTTGGCCACGGCGGCGATGGCGTGGGCGGGTTCGAGCGCGGGGATGATGCCTTCGGTGCGGCAGAGCAACTGGAACGCGTCGAGCGCCTCGACGTCGGTCGCCGAAGTATATTCGACGCGGCCGATCGAGTGGAGCCACGAATGCTCCGGGCCGATGCCGGGATAATCGAGCCCGGCCGAGATCGAATGCGCCTCGGTGATCTGGCCATCCTCGTCCTGCAACAAATAGGTCCTATTGCCGTGGAGGATGCCGGGGGAGCCGCCCGCGAGGCTCGCGGCATGTTCCTTGTGCAGGCCGTGGCCGGCCGCCTCGACGCCGAGCATCTTGACGTCCGCGTCGTCCAGGAACGGGTGGAACAGGCCGATCGCGTTCGATCCACCACCGATCGCGGCGACGAGCAAGTCGGGCAGGCGATCGATGCGCGACAGCATCTGTTCGCGCGCTTCCTTGCCGATCACCGACTGGAAATCACGCACCAACTCCGGATAGGGATGCGGGCCGGCGGCGGTGCCGATGATGTAGAACGTGTCGTGGACGTTGGCGACCCAATCGCGCATTGCCTCGTTCATCGCGTCCTTCAGCGTGTGCGCGCCGCTTTTGACCGGGCGGACTTCCGCGCCCAACAGCTTCATGCGGAACACGTTCGGGGCCTGACGCTCGACGTCCTTGGCACCCATGTAGATCACGCAGGGCAGTCCGAAGCGGGCGCAGACCGTGGCGGTGGCGACGCCGTGCTGGCCCGCGCCGGTCTCCGCGATGATCCGCGTCTTGCCCATGCGCATCGCGAGCAGGATCTGGCCGACGCAATTGTTGATCTTGTGCGCGCCGGTATGGTTGAGTTCGTCGCGCTTGAACCACACTTGCGCGCCTTTGCCCTCGGGTGCGGACTCGCGCAGCGCTTCGGTGAGGCGTTCGGCGTAGTAAAGCGGGCTGGGGCGGCCGACATAATGTTCGAGCAGATCGTCGAACTGCGCCTGGAATGCGGGATCCTGTTTCGCGGCGCGATAGGCCGTGTCGAGGTCCAGCACGAGCGGCATCAGCGTTTCCGCGACATAGCGGCCGCCGAAATCGCCGAAATGGCCGCGCTCGTCGGGTTGGGCGCGGTAGGAGTTGGGGGTGTTCATGCGGGGCATTTAGCATCCCCGCCGGGTGTGTCGAGGGACAGCGGGTGCTCAACGTGCGCTTGCAGACCCCGAGCGTCGCACTTCAGCGAAGGCTGGGGTCTCAGGCGGCTCCTGTCCTGCGCATCCGCCCGAGATCCCAACCTTCGCTGGGATGACGGTTTGGCGGGGATCGTAGCTCGTTTCGTTCAGGCTGGCGCAATCGCCCGCAGGAACGCGTCGATCTTGCCCGCATCCTTGATGCCCGCCGACGATTCCACGCCGGACGACACATCGACCAGATCCGCGCCGGTCAGCCGGATCGCCTCGGCCACGTTGAACGGATCGAGCCCGCCCGACAGCGCCCAGGGCAAGGGATGGCGGAAGCCCTCCAGCAAGGTCCAGTCGAAGCGGACGCCCATGCCGCCGGGCAGCGTCGCGCCGGGGGGCGTCTTGGCATCGTACAGGATGCGATCGGCGACGCCCTCGAATGTCGCGGCGGCGGCGAGATCGGCGCGCTGCTTCACCGCGACGGCGGCCCAGACCGGCAGGCGGGTCTTCGCCCGGATCGCGGCGGCGCGGGCCGGAGTGGTGGTGTGCAGTTGCAGGACCTGCAGGCGGCCGGCGGAGATCGCCGCATCGAGCAGCGTGTCCTCCGGGTTCACGAAGACACCGACGCGGGTGACGTGATCCGGCACGCGGGCGGCAAGTTGCTGGGCGCGTTCGCGGGCGAGGTTGCGTGGGGAGGGCGGGAAGAAGACGAATCCGACATGGCTCGCGCCACCGCGAATCGCTGCGTCGAGCGTTTCGGGGGTGGAGAGGCCGCAGATCTTGGCGTTGGCTGGCATTCCGGTCCTTTACACCTCTCCCAACGGGAGAGGGAGGGGCCCGCCGCGAAGCGGTGGGAGGGTTGAGGGTGGGTGCTGGCTGTCGCCCTCACCCGGCCTTGCTGCGCGCGGCCACCCTCTCCCGACGGGAGAGGGATTTACAGCGTGCCCTCGATCTCGCGCGCGGCCATGTCGGGATCCTCGGCCTGCGTGATCGGGCGGCCGATGACGAGGATCGAGGCCCCGGCGTCGAGCGCGCCGCGCGGGGTCACGACGCGCTTCTGGTCGCCGATGATGCCGTTGGACGGGCGCACGCCGGGAACGACGAAGAGACCCTTGGGCCAGAGCTTGTGCGCCGCGCCGACCTCCGCGCCGGAGCAGACGATGCCGTCGACCTTCGCGTCCATCGCCAGTTCGGTTAAGCGCAGGACCTGATCGTGCGCGCTGCCGTGCACACCGGTCGTCGCGAGATCGGTATCGTCTAGGCTGGTGAGCATCGTCACCGCGACGACCTTGGTGCCGATCGGCGCGGCGGCCTTGGCATCTTCGAGCATCGCGCGACCGCCCGATGCGTGAACCGTCAGGATCGCGGGTTCGAGATCGCCGAGCGCCTGGATCGCCTTGGCGACGGTGTTGGGAATGTCGTGGAATTTGAGGTCGAGGAAGATCGGCAGGCCGAGATCGGCCATCTCGCGGACGCCGGCGCGACCGTTGGCCATGAAGAATTCCAGGCCGAGCTTGATTCCGCCGACATGGTGGTGGACGCGGGCCGCGAGTGCCTTGGCCTTGGCGAGATCGGGCGTGTCGAGCGCGACGAAGATGCGGTTGCTCATTACGCGCCGCCGGGCGGCACGGCGGTGGGCACCGACGCCGGAGGGAGGGGCACGGACGGGATCGAAGGTTCGGAGTCGGGAAGTAGCGTCGGGACGGCGGCGGCGCTGGTCCCGCGCAGCGTATCGACCGCGTTCTGCGCGGCGGCGAGACGCTGGCGCAGGCGCCACCGGATCGTCTGGTAATAAAGCATCGTCGGCAACAGGCCGAGCAGGAAGACGATCAGCAGCAGCAGCGGCAGGTTCACCTCGGCGATCAGGCCGCCCCACAGCTTGATCTGAACGTTCGTCCAATTGCCGATCGTGAAGATCGCCGCGAGGAAGGCGAGCAGGCACCAGAAGAGGATTTTCAGGAATTGCATGGGGTGCAGGCTAACGCGGGTTAAGCGGGTTGGCTAGTACGGGTCGCCGGAATGGCGCCGTCGAAGGTGCGTCCGAAAATCCGAAATTCCCTCATTTCGCCCACCTTCGTCCTTCTCGTCCTAAAATAGGTCGAGACGTCCTTGAACCGCGTGTTCGCCTGGAGACCAAGATGGGAATGCAGATCACCGCCAGCGGCGTATCCACCGACCGGACCGCCGCCATGAAGCAGAACCGCGAGGCCTATTCCAGCATGATGTCCGCCGCGACATCGGGCGATCTGGAAACCGCGAAAAGCGCTTATGCAAAGCTGACCGCCGATCGCAAACCGCCTGCCGACAGCCCGCTCGCAGCCCTGGGCACGGCGATCGAGAGCGGCGACGCCACGGCGGTAAAGACGGCCGCCGAAACCTTGCAGAAAGCGCGCAAGGGCGGCCAGGGGCGGCGAGGCGACGCACCGCCGCAGATTTCCACGGTCCAGGCGAACAAGTCGATCAACAGCATCTCCACCGTCCAGCCGACCAAGGCCGTCGACAGCATCTCGACCGTGCAGCCGAACAAGGGGATCGACAATATCTCGACCGTCCAGTCGGCCAAGTTGCCCGACAGCATCTACACGCTCGACATTCTCGTCTGAGCCCGGGCGAGCGGCAGGGCGGGTGGGGGATCGCTCCGCTCGCTCAGCCGATCTCGCGCCGCAGCCCTTCGATCAGGCCAGGCGCCGCCGTCAGCTTGGCTTCCTCCTCGTCGAGGATGGCGAGGAAGGCGGCGCGTTTTACCGCCGCAACCCGACCGGGCTTGAGGCGCACCTTGTCGGGCAGGGTGGAGACGATGATGTCGATCATCCGCTCCGCGCCATGCAGCCGGCCCCAGAGGTAATCGTTCTCGCGGTACGCGCGGCTGAAGAAGGCGCCGAACTTGTTGAACTGGATGCCCTTCAGCGACGCCTCGGCCCCGCCGGCGCGGATCGACTTCGCGTCGTCGGGCGAGATGCGATCGACCTTGATCGGATCGAATTCGTCGGTGCCCTCGCCCTGCAGCAGCGGCAGCGTGGCGACGTCGAAGAACGGAAATCCGAGATAGGTCAGCAGGATCGGGCGGCGCGTGTCCTTGGGCAGTCCGGCAAAGGCGATGGCGAGGCGGGCATCGGTCTCGGCATCGAGGCGCTTGAGATCGAGCGAGTCGCCGAGCCGATCGAGCAACGGACCGGCATCGCCGCGCAACGATCGCACCTCGCGTTGCAGATGCCCGTGCGCCTCGGTGCGCTTCACGTCGAGATAGGCGGCGAGCGATTCGTAGATCGCGTCGCGCATGCCGCCGAGATCGGCCCGGTCGCTTCCGGCATCGTATTCGGCCTCGATCTCGGTCAGGCGGCGGCCGAGCAGGCGCAGGCGGCGGATGCGGAAGGCGAGATCGTAAGTGCGCAGGAACTCGACCGTCTCCTTGCTCGCGCCGCTGCCGAACGCCGCGCCGATCGTGTCGGAACCGCGCGCGGCGACGGCGGCGGCGATGCAGCCGCGAATGCGATCCCATTGGCCGGGGCCGAGCTCGCCACCGGCATGGTAGAGCAAGGCGGTCACGCCCTCGATCACGCCGGCAACCTTGAGATGGCCGTAGGCGGCATAGCCATAGCCGGCCCGGGCCGCGGCGGCGTTCTGCGCGCGACGGCGCCAGTTCGCGAGACGCGCGGTGGTCGGCGAATCGAGGAACAACGTGTAGCCGAACAGCGATTCGACCTGCGCTTCGACATCGCCCCGGATCGAAGCGGTGATGGCACGCATGCGTTCGATCCGTGCCGAACGCTCGGCGATCGCCTCCAGATTGTCGCGGATCGGTTGCTGGCGCGGCAGTTCCGAGACCGCGCCGAGGATCGTCTGAAAGAAGGATGGGCGGTCGAGTGCGGTGTTGCCGAAATGGATCTTCATGCCCGGCGAGGGATCGATATAGATGAAGCGTCGGTCGATCTCGCGTCGCGCCGGGCGTTCGCGCAAGGCATCGATCGCCGGGCGGAACGGCGCGTTGGCCAGCACCGATCCGTCGATCAGCACCGCGCGATCGGCGACATTGGCGGCGAACTGGCGCGGCAGGATGCGTTTGAGGAAGGCGAGCCGCCCGGGCCAGTCGGCCTTGCGCTTCTCGAGAACCGAATCGAGTTCGCCAACGGTGAAGGGCGGGAAGGCACCGGGAAAGCTGCTCGTCGCGCGCCCGGCAAAGGCCAGTTCGGCAGGGTGGGCGAGCATCTCGCATCGTGTGCCATGATCGGTGAATGGCACGACCAATCGGTGCTCGGTCTCCATCACCTCGGCCGGGGAATGGAGTTGCAGGCGTTCGGGATGGCCGCGGAAGTCGGTGACCGTGACGAACAGGTCGAGCGGCTGGCCCTCGGGCAACAGGCGCGGGCCCTTAGGGCCGGCGGCCATCGCGTCCAGCGCATCGAGGATCAGTCCGGTGAACCGTTCGCCGCCGAAGGGCGGTTCGAACCAGCGCGAGCGGACGAAGTGCGACAGCTTGCGCTTCACCTCCTCACGCGTTTCGGGATCGACCGTATCGTCCACCTTCCCGCCGCCGCGCCCGGCCGCCATCCAGGCGAGCGGGATCGCCCAGGCCTTGGACAGGCGTGAATGCGGCGCGGCGTCATCGTCGATGAGCGCCTCGACATCGGCGGAATCGAGCCACAGCTTGGTCAACGGTTCGATACTCTGGCCGGTGGCGATTGCCTGCGCCAGGAACACGCCGTTCAGGCCCCCGGCGCTGGCCCCCGCGATGATGTCGACCAGCACGCGCAGGCTCAGGCCGGTATCGTCCTGAATTTCCTGGAGCAGCGCGCGGTAGACGCCCTGGCTGCCACTGGCCGTCGCGCCGTCGCTGAGAAACGCCTCGCTGGCGCGGGCAAGCCGCCAGATCTCCTTGGAGATGCCGTGCATGTAGACGGCGAGACTGATGCCGCCATAGCAGACGAGCGCGAGACGAAGTTCCTTTTCGCGCATCGGGTGGCTTTCTCTCCGAATCCTTCTGTCCTGCGCTCGGGCGCGGGATCGTATCTCTTATTGTAGGTGGAAATGACAGGGGTGGGGTTTTGTTGCGGACTGATCCGGCGCCTGCCGTTTTGGATTGTGCCAATCCGCCGGTCCGCCGCAGCAATGAGAAGTAGATTTGTTCACACAAAGGCACGAAGGCACGAAGAAAGAGAAGAATTTCCAAACCGTTCTTTCTCTTATTGTTCTTTGCGTCTTCGTGCCTTCGTGCGAGCAAATCTTCTTGCTGCCGCCAGCTTGCGACAACCGTCCCGCGTGAGTCGGTGGGGAAAAAGGTCAGACCGCCTCCAGCATCGCCCAGATCGGCAGGTGATCGGACGCCTTGCGCGAGGCCGCGCTCTGGTGTGCGCCGCAATCGACGACGCGTAGATCGCGTGAGACCATGATGCGATCGAGCCGGGCGACCGGGCGGCGGACATGGAAGCTCGCGCCGGTCGCGGCGAAGGCGTAATCCTTGCCGAAATCGCGCAGGCACCCGCTCCCCGCGCTCCATTCGTTGAGGTCGCCCATCAAGACGGTGGGCCGGCGTTCGGCGCTGGCATCGACATGCGCCAGGATCGCGTGCGCTTGCCGCCTGCGCCACAGGCCCGACAGATCGAGATGCATGCCGACGATGCGGATCGGCGTTCCGTTCGCCCGCACGTCCGCCATCACCGCGCCGCGCGGTTCGAGCGCTGGGAGATGGATCGCCTCGCTGTCGAGGACCAAGGCGTCCTTGCGTACCAATAGCACGTTGCCGTGCCAGCCCATCGATCCGGCGTTCGCACCGAGGGGAATAGCCTTCCACGGCGAATGGTCCTCCAGCGCGTGGATCGGTATGATCCCCGCCTTGGCCCCGAAGCGGCGATCCGCTTCCTGCAAGGCGATCACGTCGGCATCGATCTCGCGCAACACGTCCAGGATGCGCATCGGATCGCGGCGCCGATCGAGCCCGATGCCCTTGTGGATGTTGTAGCTGGCGACTTTTATCATGATGGATCGGAAATCATCTGACTGCGGTAACGCCGACCGAAGGAAATGGTGCCGGTTGCAGGAATCGAACCCGCGACATCCAGTTTACAAAACTGGCGCTCTACCAACTGAGCTAAACCGGCCCATGCGCGATAACCGCGGAAATCTGGCACTTTTCGGTCTATCCGATGTTGCCGACGCGGCGTCAAGGTGGAACTCGGACGCCCATCTTGGCTCCGATCGCCGCGCCTCCGGCCCACGAGCGGCTTCGCTCTCCGCGTGGGGCTCGTATTCACGCTGATCGGAAAACATCCTATGCCCCGCAAAAAGGACCAACGATGCGTTTCAAGGGCCTCGACCTCAATCTGCTTGGCGTGTTCGACACCTTGATGCGGACACGTAGCGTCTCGCGATCGGCGGAAGAACTCAATCTCAGCCAACCGGCGCTCAGTTCGGCATTGAAGCGGCTGCGCGACTATTTCGGCGACGACATCCTGGTCGCCCACGGCAAGCGGATGCTGCCCACCGCCTATGCCGAAAGCCTGTTGCCGCAGGTGCGCGAAAGCCTGCGCGCGATCGAAAGCCTGATCGCGACGTCGACGCGGTTCGATCCCGCGACCTCCCAGCGCACGTTCCGGCTGTGTTCGTCCGATTATATCTCGACCGCATTGCTCGCCCCGCTTGCGCGTGCGCTGGCGCGGGAGGCGCCTGCGGTTCGGCTCGAATTGCTGATCAGCGAGGACCAGAGCTTCGCGCAACTCGAACAGGGCGCGGTCGATCTGCTGATCACGCCGGAGGCGTATATCGACCGCAGCCTGCCCGCCGAGCATCTGCTCGACGAGCGCCACGTCGTCGTCGGGTGGCGGGAGAACCCGTTATTCGCCGGGCCGATCGACGAAGCGGCCGTGTTCGCGGCGGGCCATGTCACGGTCGCCATCGGCTATCATCGCACGTCGGTGTTCAGCGATCGCGCCCTCGCGCTGATGGGCAAGCATGTGCGGGTCGAGATCACCGCCTCATCCTTCGCGGTGGTCCCATGGCTGCTGATCCACACCGAGCGGCTGGCGCTGATGCACGAACGACTGGCGCTGGTCATGGCGGAGCACCATCCGATCGCGATCGCGGAAATACCGTTCGAATTTCCGACGATGCGTCAGATGGTCCAATATCATCCGGCGCGCGCCAGCGACCCCGGGCTGGTCTGGCTGCGCGAGCGGCTTCGGGACCAAACCGAAATCAATAGATTGCATGAATGATAATCCATAAATTCCTTCGTTTTTACAAATCTTAGGCATCGATTATCCGTTGTCTCGCGGGAACCCCGATGGGGTCTGACGAGAGGATGGCATGATCTCATATTTACTTCGCGGATCGGCCAGATGACCAAGATATTGGTCGTCGGTGGCGGTATCGGTGGTCTCACGGCGGCGATCGCCCTGCGCCGCAAGGGCATGGCGGTCGACCTGATCGAACGTGATCCGACCTGGTCGGTCTACGGGGTCGGCATCATCCAGCAGTCGAACGTCGTGCGGGCGATGAAGGAACTGGATCTCCTCGACGATTATCTCGAGGCCGGTTTCGGCTATGACGATGTGTGCGTCTTCCTGCCCGACGGCAAACAGGTCGCACGGCTGACCTCGCCTGCGCTGGTCGAGGGCTATCCGGCCAATGTCGGCATCGGGCGGCGCGCGCTGCACAAGGTGCTGGGCGATCGGGCGATCGCGGCCGGGGCCAAGGTCCGGCTGGGCGTGACGGTCGCAAGTCTCGCTGACGATGGCGATGGCGTCGATATCGTCTTCTCGGACGGCACGTCGGGGCGTTACGATATCGTGGTCGGTGCCGACGGGCTCTATTCGCAGATCCGCGGCCTGATCCTGCCCGATGCGCCCGTGCCGGAATTCACCGGCCAGGCGGTGTGGCGCTACAATTTCGTGCGCTCCGCCGATGTCACCGGGCTGCACGCCTTTGAAGGGCCGATCGGCGTCGGACTGGTGCCGCTCGCGGACGATCTGATGTACATGTACCTGACGACGCCGGAGCCCGGCAAGCCCCGCTATCCGCGCGAGAAACTGGCGGAAACGATGCGGGCGAAGCTGGCTGGAATGCCTCCCGCGATTTCGGGTCTGGCCGGGCAGATCGTCGACGACGCGGCCGTCGTCTACAAGCCGCTGGAATGGTTGCTGGTCGAAGGGCCGTGGCACAAGGGTCGTGTGGTGCTGCTGGGCGATGCCGTGCATGCCACCACGCCGCATTTGGGGCAGGGCGGTGGAATGGCGATCGAGGATGCGATCGTCCTCGCCGAGGAACTCGCGCGCGCCACGACCCCGGAAGCTGGCTTCGCCGCCTATCGCGACCGCCGCTTCGACCGCTGCGCCTATATCGTCCGCGCCAGCCTCGCCATCTGCCTGGGGCAGATCGGCAAGGGGCCACGCGTCGAACAGGGCAAGGCCACGCACGACATGTTCGCCGTCACCGCGGCACCGATCTGAAAGGAAGCATCATGAACGCGACTACCAGCAGGGTCACCGAAATCCGCTATGTCGGCTATGGTTGCCCCGACATCGCCGCCGAGCGCGATTTCTACCGCGACGTGTGGGGGCTGAAGCATGTCGGCACCCATGACGGGATGGAGCATTTCGCGACCGAGGGCAGCGACGAGCTGTACGTCGTGCGCCTGCGGGCATCGGAGGAGAAGCGCGTCGATATCATCGCACTGGCCGCCGACACGCGTGGCGATGTCGACGCGCTGTTCGCCAAGGTGGAGGCGGCCGGGTGCCAGATCGTCTTTGCTCCGCGAGAGTTGACGAGCTTCGGTGGTGGCTACGGCTTCCGCTTCTTCTCGGCCGACGGCCTGCCCTTCGAAGTGTCGAGCGACGTCGCGCGCGGCACGTCGCGGCCGATGCTGCGCTGGGACGGTGTGCCGCAGAAGATCAGCCACATCGTGATGCACTCGCCCGATCACAAGGCGATGACGGCGTTCTTCGTCGACGTGCTCGGCTTCCGCGTGTCCGACTGGCTCGGCGACTTCATGAGTTTCCTCCGGTGCAACGAATGGCACCACCGCATCGCCTTCCTGCCCGGCCCACCCTGCCTGAACCATATCGCCTACGACATGCTGACGGTGGACGACATGATGCGCGGCATTGCGCGGTTGCGGAAGAAGGGCACCGACATACGCTGGGGGCCGGGGCGGCACACGGCCGGAAACAACACGTTCAGCTATTTCACGACGCCGAACGGGTTCGCGGTCGAATATACCTCGGAGCTGGATTCGGTCGACGACGCCACGCACGAAGCGAAGGTGCACGAGCCGGGGCCGGGCGTGATGGACCAATGGGAAACCGGCGTCGGTGGCCCGCACACGATGCCGCACCCCGAAGCGGACGTCGCCTTGTTCCAGCCGGCGGGGGTATAGCACGCGTGGCGCTGTTCGAATATTTCCCGAACTACGTCTGGAACCTGTCGGTGTCGATCGCGCTCGAAAGCGGCGCGAAGATCGGCGAGATCATCGACATGTGCGCGCCGATCCGGGATGCCGCGGCGCGCGGCGAGGATGGCGGGACGGCGGCGTTCATGGCCGAATGGTCCAGAATGGCGGACAAGCTTGCCGGGCTTGCCGGCGAAGACGAGGCGAAGGGCCGACTGTTTTCGGCCGGCGAGAAACTGAAGCGCGCGGCCCTCTATTACCAGATGGCCGAGCGGATGCAGGGGCACGGACATCCCGGTCGCGAGGGGACCTACGCCAAAGCGCTCGACAGCTTCGCGCGCGGCACCGCTTTCGCCAGGGACAATGTCGAGCGGGTCGAGATCGCATACGAGGGCAAGACGCTGTCGGGCCTCTGGACGGTCGGGGTCGGGGAGGGGCCGCGCCCGGCGGTGATCTATTGCAACGGGCTGGATAGCACCAAGGAACTGATCTTCTTTTCCTGGCTCCCGCATGCGCTCGCCAAGCGCGGCATTTCCTGCCTGTGCGTCGATCAGCCGGGCACCGGTGAGGCACTGCGTCTGCAGAACATTCCGGCGCGCGCCGACAGCGAGGTCTGGGCGTCGGCCTGGGTGGATTGGCTGGAGGCGCGCGACGAGGTCGATGCCGGCGCGATCGGGATGACCGGTCTGTCGCTCGGCGGTCACTACGCCCCGCGCGCGGTGGCCTTCGAACCACGCTTCGCGAGCGGCGCGGTATGGGGTGCCAATCACGATTGGGCGGAAGTCCAGCAGAAGCGGATGCGGCGCGAAGGCGAAAACCCTGTGCCGCATTATTGGGGGCATGTCTGGTGGGTGTTTGGCGCAACGGACCAGGCGGATTTCCTCGAGAAGGCGAAGGGCATGACGCTGGAGGGGATCATGGACCGGATCACGGTGCCGTTTCTGGTCACGCACGGCGAAAGCGACCGCCAGATCGGGCTGGAATACGCTCATCAAAGCTACGATCAACTGATCAACTCGCCACGACGCGAACTCAAGATCTTCACGCCGCGCGAGGGCGGAGTCGAACATGTCGGCGCCGATAACATGAGCTTCGGTCGCGACTACATCGCCGACTGGTTCGCGGAGACGCTCGGCGGCCGGATCGCGTGATCCCGGGCGCTCCCAACGCCCGGGCGCTGGTGCGACGGGATACGATAGCGAGCGCCTGCGCGAATGCGATCGTCAGCATCGGGTTCTTCCTGCTGGTCTTCGGCTGGGGGCCGGTTGCCGGACGATCGCTCGCGTTCGATTTCCCGGTGCAGACGTTCGGGATCACGTTCCTGGGCGGGATCGTGCCGTCCTTCATCATGCTGGCGCGGGTTCGCAAGGGGATCGTGTCGCCCTTGGGGCCGGTGCCGTCGGCCGCGCGACAGATCTGGCGATTGTTCGGCCTGGCCCTGGCGGTGATGCCGATGCTGGGCGGGGCGGCGGCGCTGTTGATGCTCGCATTCGGGCCGGCGGCGATATCGCCGCAGGCCGCGTTGATCGTGAAATCGCTTTATGGCGGTCTCGTCAGTGTCGTCACGACACCATTGATTCTGCGCAGCGCGATGGGTGGGGCGGCTTGGCGGAAACGTGTGTCCCGCGAATTGGCTGGGCAAGGCGATGCACGTAATACATAAATTCCATCAATGATATTTCATAAATACAAACAACTTTTCCGATGTTGGATGACGTGGTTTCTATTGGTCGCAGACCGCCAGGAACGCGGCCGACAAGGAGAGGATTATGCGTTGCGAACTTTGGACGACATCCACGGCGCTGGTTGCGATCATGATCGGCACCTCGGCTCACGCGCAGACCGCCGCGCCCGTGCCGCAAACCTCGGCCGAAGCGGATGCGCCGCCTGCTGAAGAGGGCTTGGCGGAGATCGTCGTCACTGCGCAACGCCGTACCGAAAGCGCGCAACGCGCGGCGATCGCGATCGACGTCGTGTCACCTGCGGAACTCGTCGGCAAGGGCGTGATGACCGCCGCGACGCTGAACGCCGTGGCACCGGCGCTGACCGTGCAGCAAGGGGGTGGCGCAAACACGACCTTCTTCGTGCGCGGCGTCGGAAACTATACCAACAACGCCTATTCCGATCCGGCGATCGCGTTCAATGTGGACGGCGTGTATCTCGGGCGGCCCACCTCGACCACCGGCACCTTCTTCGATCTCCAGCGGATCGAGGTGCTCAAGGGGCCGCAGGGTACGCTGTACGGCCGCAACGCGACCGGCGGTGCGATCAACGTGATCCCCAACAAGCCGATCCTCGGCGAACGCTCGCTGAACGTCGCCTTCGGTGTCGGCAATTATAGCGCGACCAATGTCGAGGTCGCCGCCAACCTGCCGATCGGCGACGACGCCGCGCTCAGGATCGCGGCCACCTCGGCCTATCACGAAGGCTATTACCGGGACGGGACGGGCGACGAGAACGGCAAGGCCGCGCGCGTTCAACTGCTGGTGAAGCCGACCGCCACTCTCACCCTGCGCCTGTCCGGCGACTATTCGCACCAGGGCGGAGTGGGTAGCGGAGCGAGCTATGTCGGCACGGAGACTTACACGCCCGGTTCGCCGGCCACCGCGACGTCGCCGGCCAACTACACGTTCACCCCGGCCAATCTCGATCCCTATAGCGGCCTGTTGTCCCCCGAGGGCCGGGCCTATTTCAGCCGTCAGGTGATCCCGGGCGCCTACGTCAATCCGGAACCGCTCAGCACGCCGTATCTCAACAACAATTATTACGGCGTCGCTGGCGACATCACGCTCGACACCGATATCGGCACGCTGACGATCCTGCCGGCCTATCGCCGATCGGATCTCGATTTCGTTTTCAACGGGCCTTCGTTCCGATCGTCGCGCAACGTCGAGACCAATACACAGTTCAGCACCGAAGCCCGCTTCCAAGGCAAGCGCATCGGCCCGATCGACTGGCTGGTCGGGCTGTATTATTTCGACGAGACCGTCCGGGGCCGGTACGCGATCAATCAGTATCAGATCACCTCGTTTCAGGATTTCCGCTCGGAAACGCGATCCTATGCCGGGTTCGGGCGCCTGACGCTCAATCTGACCGATCGTCTGCGCCTCGTCGGGGGCGGTCGTTACACGAAGGACAAGAAAGCGTTCGACGCCAATGTCGCTACGCTGGTGGAGATCTGCGGCGCGGCCTCCTGTATCGGCGGCCCGTCGCTGCCGGTGATCGATACGCTCAGCCAGTTCGTGGGCGGTCCGACGGTGCCGGGCGTCCCCGTTCCCTACGGGACCAGCGGCAATCTGGTCCTGTACAATCCCAATACGGTGAATGCCTCGATCGACAATGGCCGCTTCACCTATCGCTTGGCGGGCGAGTTCGATCTTGGTCCCCGATCCCTGCTCTATGCGAGCTACGAGACCGGTTATAGGTCGGGCGGCTTCTCGGTCGCGCCGGGGCACGAGATCTTCAAACCCGAATATGTCGATGCCTGGACCCTGGGATCGAAGAACCGCTTCTTCGACAACCGGCTTCAGTTGAACATCGAGGCCTTCTACTGGAAATATCGCGATCAGCAGGTGTCGCACTTCGGAATCGACGCGAACAACTCGGTCAATTTCTTCACCGAGAATGTGGGCCGATCGACGCTCAAGGGCGTCGACGTCGATGTCCAGTTGCTGGCGACGCGCAACACCCGGCTCACCGGCACGGTCCAATATCTCGATTCGAAGGTGAACTCCTATACGTACGAAGTGCCCAAGGCCGCGTTGCAACCCGTCGTCGGCTGCCCGTTCTCGACACCCAGCGCCGCCAGCACCGTCTATATCGTCGATTGCTCGGGCAAGCCCGCGTACAACTCGCCGAAATGGTCGGTGAATGCCGGCGTCGATCAGACGATCCCGCTCGGCGACAACAAGGCCGTGCTGTCGGGCAGCATGCAATATCGGTCCAACGCGGTCATCGGCTTCGATCATCTGGCGCAGCAGAACAGCGGTGAAAATACGACGTTCGATGCCTCGCTGAGCTTCGGCAAGGCCGATGACCGGTGGACGCTGACGAGTTATGTCCGCAATCTCACCAATCGCGCGGTGCCGACCTATGCCCAATATGTCGGCAGTGTCGGCAACCAGATCACCTCGACCTACGCGCCACCACGTACCTATGGCGCGCGGCTGGCGTTCAGTTTCTAGCTTCGGAAGGCGCTTCGGATGATCAAGGTCTTTATCCTGGCCCGCCGCACACCGGGTCTAACGCGACAGGCGGCGCAGGCGCATCTGCGCGATGTGCACGGCCGGATGGTCGTCCTGCCGCCGGCCGATGCCGGCGCGCTGCCGGCATATTACGTTCAGAACCATATCGTCGACGGCGGCTATCCCGCGGGTGACGGCGCCCAGGCGATCGAGCGCGATCTGGTGACGGAGGTGAATTTCGAAAGCATGGCGGCGATGCAGGCGGCGCTGGCGACGCCATATTATCTCGAAAAGCTCGGCCCGGACGAACCGCGTTTCGTGCACAATCCCAGCGTCGTCCGCCTCGCCGTCGTCCCGCAAACGATCGTGGAGGGATCGAGAACTTTCGCCAAGCTGTTCGTCTTCGTGAGCCGCACGCCCGATCTCGACGACGCGCGCTGGACGGCGATCCGCGATGGCGTCGGCGAGACGATGCGCGGGTGGGACGGGCTCGTAGCCCTGACCGAGAATGTCGTCGCGCCGCCGCCGCACGGTCAGCGGTTCGTCGACAGCGTGTTCGAGGCCTGGTTCGACGGCCACGCTGCGGCGATGGACGCGGCGTCGCGGGTGCCGGCGCTGTTCGCCGTGGACGGTATCGACCGCGACCGTTCGCTGACCGTGGTCGCGGAGGAATATACCGAGGAACGGCTGCGGGCACTGCTGACGGAGCAGGCCAAAGCGGACAGCCGTTCGTGACACGTCCGGCGCGGCGTATCCTGGTGACCGGTGCGGACGGCTTCATCGGCGCGCGGCTGGTGCATGCGCTGCTGGCCGACCCGCGCTTCGCCGGTGCCGCGATCATGCTCAACGATCTTCGCCTGTCGGACGGTAGCGAAGATCCACGGCTCGTCCGCTGCGAGGGCGACTTCGGCGATTCGCAAACCAGGGCGCGCCTCATCGCGGATAGGCCCGATCTGGTGTTTCATCTCGCCGGCCTATTGGGCGGGGCGGCGGAGGCCGACTATCCGGCGGCACGCCGCGTCAACATCGATGCCACGCTGGCGTTTCTCGAGGCGCTACGGAACGAGGACGCGCCGCCGCGCGTGGTATTCGCGAGTTCGATCGCCGTCTTCGGCCCACCTTTGCCCGACGCGATCGACGACGACACGATCCCGTTGCCGACGATGATCTACGGCGCGCAGAAGCGCATGATGGAAATCGCCGTCGAGCAGTTCAGCGCACGCGGCTGGATCGATGGACTGGCCCTGCGCCTGCCCGGCATCGTCGCCCGGCCGGGGGCGGATGCCCGGTTGAAATCGTCCTTTCTCAACACCCTGTTCCCTCGCTTCGCCGCCGGCGAGGCGATCACGCTGCCGGTCCGGGCGGCGGGCACCACGTGGTTGATATCGGTACAGGCCTGCGTCGCGGCGCTGCTGCATGCCGGCACGATCGACCGCGACCGGCTGGCGCGGCGGCGGGCGATGACGCTGCCCGCGCAGCGCGTCCGCTTCGACGATCTCGTCTTGGCGCTCGCACGGCGCTTTCCGGAGAGCGGGGCGCACGTCGATTATGCCCCCGATGAGGCGATCGAACTGCAATTCGGCAGCCAGCCTCCGCTGACGACCCCGCTCGCCGACGCGCTGGGCTTCGTTCATGATGGCGATATCGACGTGCTGGTGGCGCGCGCCATGGAGAGCTGCGCGTGAAGCTAGCCACGATCGCCGACGGAACGCGCGATGGCGCGCTCGTCATCGTCTCGCGCGACCTGAGCCGCGCGGTAGCCGCAAGCGACATCGCCGCCACCTTGCAGGATGCGCTCGATCGCTGGGACGAGGTGCAACCTGCGCTGGATGCCCGGTTCGAGGCGCTCGAAGCTGGGGCCGTGGGGGGCGTGCACGCCTTCGATCCGGCGGCCGCGCTGGCACCGCTGCCGCGCGCTTGGCAATGGCTCGACGGATCGGCGTTCGAAAGCCATGGCGACCTGATGCAGGCGGTGTTCGGTCTGGCACCCAATCCCAAGGGCCGCCCGCTAATGTATCAGGGCATGTCCGATACCTTTCTCGCGCCGACCCAGGATGCGGTCTTTCCAAGCGAAGCGGACGGGATCGATTTCGAGGGCGAATTCGGCGTCATCGTCGATGCCGTACCGTTGGGCGTCACCGCCGACGAGGCCGAACGCCATATCCGCCTCGTCGTGCAGATCAACGATTGGTCGCTGCGCGCGATCGCGCCGATCGAGATGAAGACCGGCTTCGGCTGGGTGCAGGCCAAGCCCGCCAGCAGCATGGCGCCGGTGGCGGTCACGCCCGACGAACTCGGCGCGGCCTGGCGCGACGGGCGGGTCGATCTGCCGCTGATCGTCGACTGGAACGAGACGCGGTTCGGCGCGGCGTCGGGCTATGCGATGGCCTATTCGCTGCCCGAGCTTGTCGCCCATGCGGCGCGGACGCGCGCTTTGTGCGCGGGCACCGTGATCGGCACGGGCACGGTCTCGAACGCGAACTTCCGCGAGGTGGGATCGTCCTGCATCGCCGAACGGCGCGGCATCGAGCTCCTGGACGAAGGCGCCGCGCGAACCCCGTTCATGCGCTTCGGCGATCGCGTCCGGATGGAAGCCCGCACGGCACAGGGTGGTCCGCTGTTCGGGGCGATCGATCAGGCGGTGGTTCCGGTAAAACCATGATCGCCGACCTGGCCGATCCGTCCGCCCACCGCTCTTAACCACGGAGACCAGCATGCCGACCATCCGACGTATCGTGACCGGCCACAATGCCGAGGGCCGGGCGATCATCCAGACCGATGCACCCCCGGAGCGGATCGAGAAGATCGGCCCGCAAGGCCCGATCTTCTACGAGATCTGGAACACTCGCGAGACGCCGGCGCGCATCGACGCGGCAAGCGGCGAGTTTCCCGAAGCAGGCCTGATCCTGCCGCCGCCGCCGGGCGGCACGCGCATCCGCGTACTCGACATCCCGCCCGAGACCGAGGATTTCAAGCACATCAGCGAGGCGGACGCGCGCGAACATTTCGCCGCGATCGGCATGGCGGACGCCTCCACCGCCGTCAAAGGCGCGCCTCACCCGTTCATGCACCGCACGCGCAGCGTCGATTACGGCATCGTGATCGAAGGCGAACTGGTCCTCATCGTGGACGAGGGCGAGACGATCTGCCGACCCGGCGACGTCGTGGTCCAGCGCGGCACCAATCACGCATGGTCGAACCGTTCGGGCAAGACCTGCCGCATCGCCTTCGTGCTGATCGACGGCATCTTCGTCGACGAACTCGCGTGATGCGGCCTCCAGGCGTCCGATGATTCGGTAACGTCGCCTGTCGGCTCCGAGCCGAACGGATTCAGGCGCAGCGCGAGGCGGATTCAGCTTGCCCGATCGGAGACTATTCGGACTCGACGATACGGTGCATTGTCTCGGGAGCGGGGAGGAGGTGGATCCGTCCCGCAGGCAGCCGAACGATCGCCCGGACGCCGAGCGCCTCGATCGCGGCATCCGACATGCGGCCGGCGTCCTCCAGCACGATGCGCAGGCGGCTGCCGTGGCGGCGCGCCGCGCGGCAATTGTCCGCGCCGCCGATTGCGGCAAGCGCCGCCGGGGTCAGCGTGACATGGTTCGGGGCGGGCGGTGCGACTTCGGTCGGGGCGGCCACGGTGCCGCCGGCGATCGCATCGCGGATCTCGACCGCGACGACATCGGCGATCGGACCGAGCACGATCTGAAGCGCGTTCGCCGAGGGCCGGATAAGCCCGCGCGCGCCCAGCGTCTTGAGCCGAGCGTCGTCGACCGCTGCCTGATCCGCGACGATCAGCCGCAGGCGCGTCGTGCACGCACCGACGCTCGTCAGGTTCGCCGCACCGCCCAGCGCTTCGGCGAACGCTGCGCCTCGGCCGCCCCTTGCGACGGCGCCGGCCTCGACCGGCGCATCGCGCTCGCGGCCCGGCGTGGGTAGGTCGAAGCGGCGGATGACGAAGCGGAACAGACCGTAATAGATCGTGAAATAGGCGAGGCCGACGGGCAGCAGCAGCAGCGGGCGCGTCGCCTTGCCGTAGTTGAGCACGTAATCGAACAGACCGGCCGAGAAGCCGAAGCCGAGCTTGACGCCGAGTGCGTTCATCAGCGCCATCGACAGGCCGGTGAGCACCGCGTGGATCGCATACAGCGCCGGGGCCAGGAACATGAAGCTGAACTCGATCGGCTCGGTGACGCCGGTCAGCGCCGAGGTGAGCGCGAGGCTGAGCAGCATCCCGCCGACCGCCTTGCGCCGATCGGGCGCGGCGGCGTGGTACATGGCCAGACAGGCGGCGGGCAGGCCGAACATCATCACCGGGAAGAATCCCGCCATGAACGCGCCGGCCTGCGGATCGCCGGCGAAGAAGCGGCCGAGATCCCCGGTCTTGCCGTGATAGTCGCCGACGACGAACCAGGCGATATTGTTGAGCAGATGGTGCAGCCCGGTGACGAGCAGCAGGCGGTTGAGCAGGCCGAACGCGAACAGGCCGTACCCGCCCGCACCGATCACCGCATAGCTGAGCCCGTCCACCCCCGCGCTGATCGCGCCGAAGCCCGGCCCGACGATCAGCGCGATGCCCAGGCCGGCAAGGCCGCTGACGATCGGCACGAACCGCCGTCCGCCGAAAAACGCGAGATACTCGGGCAGCGCGATCGTCGAGAAGCGGTTGTAGAACCCGCCACCGATCAGCCCGGACAGGATGCCGAGCGGCACGTCGATCCGTGCCACGGCCTTCGCCTTGAACGCCGCGGCCGCCAGCGCGGTCGCGGGTCCGGTGAAACCGGTGAGCGCGGCGGGCGGCACGGCGATCAGCGCCTGCGCGCCCTGCGACGCGACGAGGTAGCAGACCATTCCGGCGAGACATGCCGCGCCATTGCCGTCGCGCGCGAAGCCGGTCGCCACGCCGATCGCGAACAGCAGCCCGAGGTGCGAGAAGATCGCATCGCCCGCCGCGCTCAGCAGTGCGATGTCGAGCAGGTCGGGCTGGCCGAGCCGCAGCAGCAGGCCGGCGACCGGCAGCACCGCGATCGGCAGCATCAAGGCTCGGCCGAGTGGCTGGAGCGTTTCGAGCACGGACTTCATCGGCGGAACTCCCGGGCGAGGGCGCGAACTTCGGCGGCCGAACCGCACGACAAGGCGTCGTGCGCGAGCGCTCGGCAGTCCGGCAGCGTCAGCGTCGCGACCAGCGCCTTGATCTCCGGCACCAGCGCGGGCGCGCTCGACACCTCGGTGACGCCGAGGCCGATCAGGATCGGCACCGCGAGCGGATCGGAGGCAAGGCCGCCACACACGCCGGTCCAGCGCCCGTTGGCCGCGGCCCCGTCGCAGGTCTGGCCGATCAGGGCGAGCACCGCCGGGTGCAGCCCATCGAGCGAAGCCGCGACGGCGGGATTGCCGCGATCCATCGCCAGCACATATTGCGTCAGATCGTTGGTGCCGATCGACAGGAAATCGGCCTCCCGCGCGAGCAGATGCGCGGTAACGGCGGCGGCAGGCGTCTCGACCATGATGCCGAGCGAGACGGGATCCCGATGCCCGGTCGCTTCGATCGCGCGGTCGAGCGCGGCGCGGACGGCGCGCAATTCGGCGAGGCTGGCAACCATCGGCACCATGACGCGGCATTGCCCGGCGGGGCGGACCGCGAGGATCGCCCGCAACTGCGCATCCAGCATGTCGGGAAAAGCGAGGCCGACGCGAATGCCGCGCAGGCCGAGCGCGGGATTGTCCTCGGCCGCGATCGGCAGATAGGGTGCGGGCTTGTCGCCGCCGATGTCGAGCAGACGGACGATCAGCGGACGTCCCGCGAGCGTATCGGCGATGCGCTGATACTCGGCGGTCTGCTCGGCGACATCCGGCGCGGACTCGCGTTCGAGGAACAGGAATTCGGTGCGCAGCAGCCCGCAGCCCTCGGCCCCGTTGCGGATGGCGATGTCGGCATCGTCGGCCGATCCGAGATTGGCGAACGCCTCGATCCGCACGCCGTCCTGCGTACGACATTCGCGGCCGGCATCGGCAAGCGCGGCGGTGCGGCGGTCGCGCTGTGCGGCGATCGCGGTCTGCGCGGTGGCAAGCGATGCGGCATCCGGCGCGACGTGCAACACGCCCGCGCCGGCATCGAGGATCAATGGCGTGCCGGCGGCGATCCGCGCCAGCGCCGAGCCGACCGCGACCAGCGCGGGCAGGCCCATCGTCGCTGCAAGGATTGCGACGTGTGAGGTCGGTCCGCCGCGTTCGACGCAGAAACCGACGATCGTCGTGGTGTCCAGCCCGAGCAGATGCGACGGCAACAGGTCGTCAGCGAGCAGGATCGTGCCGTGCGGAAAGGCGATCCGCTCGTCGGGATCTTCGCCGGCCAGCGTGCGCAACACCTGACGTTCGAGATCGAGCAGGTCGTCGGCGCGCTCGGCCATCCGGGCATTGCCGGTCGCGCGGAGCGCATCGGCCTGGGCGCGGGTCGCGCTGCGCCAGGCGAACCCTGCGCTGTCGCCCCGTGCGATCGCGGCATCGGCGGCGTCCGTCAGCGCCGGGTCCGTCAGCAGGGCGGCGTGCGCCTCGCGGATCGCGCCTTCGGCTTCCGTCGCATCGGTCGAACGGAATGCGACGCGGCTGAACACCGCGGCAAGGGCGACGTCGAGCGCGCGGCGTTCCGCTTCGACCCCGTTACCGGCCTGCGCGACCGCGATCTCGGCGAGGCGGAAGAGACCGGCCTCCCCGATCGCGATGCCGGGCGATGCGGTGACCCCTCGCAGGCGGCCGTCGGCGGGCAGGGTGGTGGTCGCCGGAATGACCAGCGGGAGAGCAGGCGCGCTTGCCGCAGGCGAATCCGCGCCTTCGCCCATCCCTCCGAGGATCAGATCGGCGACGGCGGCGAGCGCCTCGGCAGCATCCGGGCCGGTCGCTTCGATCGTCACGTCGTCGCCCAACCGCACGCCCAGCGCCATCAGTGCCACGGGGCTGCGCACGCTGGCGATGCGATCGTCCTTCGCGATGCTGACCTCTGATACGAATGCGCGCGCCGCCGCGCCGATCCGCGCCGCCGGGCGCGCATGGATGCCGTGGGCCAGGGGCACAACGATCGTCCGCCGCACGCCGTCGCCCGCGACGATCGCCGCATCCGCCGCGCGCTCGTCGCGCCGGACGAGTGTCATCAGTGTGTCGCCGATCGCGACCAGCCGATCGATCTCGTGGCCCTGAATCGTGAAGCGGTCGGAATTGGTGACGATCACGGGCGTGATCACGGCGGGTGTCTCGCACACCAACAGGTCCAGGTCGAAACGGATCAGCGGATCCCCGCGATCCACGCTCGCGCCCTCTTCGACCAAAGGCGTGAAGCCACGCCCGCCGAGCGCCACGGTGTCCAGCCCGATATGCATCAGGATCTCGGCCCCCTCCGGACTGCGCAGCGTGATCGCATGGCCGCTCGCATGGACGCTGAGCACGACCCCGTCGCAGGGCGCGTGCAGGCAGTCGCCGGTGGGATCGATCGCGACGCCGTCGCCCATCATCCGTTCGGCGAAAACGGCATCGGGCACCGTATCGAGCGACGTCGCCCAGCCCTGCATCGGCGACGTCAGGAGGATAGCCGCCATGCCTCAGACCCCGTCGCTGATCTTGACGCCGCCGATCCAAGTACCGACGGGTGCAAGATCGCGGCTGAGGCGCACCCAGTCGGCGCGCAGTCCGGGCGCGAGCGCGCCGCGTTCGTGCGACAGGCCGAGAAACGCGGCCGGGTTGGTCGATGCCATCGCCACGGCGGTCGCGACGCCAGCGCCGGTGCGCTGTACGAGATTCCGCACCGCCCCCGCCATATCGAGATCGGAGCCGGCGAGGGTGCCGTCCTCACCCACGCATTTGCCGTCCGAGACTTGGATCAGTCGGCCCTGCAGCCAGAAATCCTTCTCGACCGCGCCGACCGAGGGCATGGCGTCGCTGACCAGCATCAATCGGTCGTGCGGTCGCGCGTTGAGCGCCAAGCGCAGCGCCGCATCGTGCACGTGCAGCCCGTCGGCGATCAGACCGCAATAGACTTGCCGATCGTCGAGCGTCGCGCCGACCACGCCGGGCGCGCGGTGGAGCAAAGGCGACATGGCGTTGAACAGATGCGTGATGCCGGTCATCCCCGCCGCGATCGCCGCAACGGTCGTCTCGTAATCGGCATCGGTATGCCCCGCGCTGACGATCACGCCGGCCGCGACCAGTCGCGCGATCGTCGCGGGATCGGTCAGTTCGGGCGCGAGCGTCACCATCACCCGGCCGCTGCGCGGGCGCGTCAGCAGCGCGATCATGGCCTCGTCCAGGCGACGGAATTTCGCAGGGTCGTGGATGCCCTTGCGCGCCAAATTGATCCAGGGGCCCTCGATATGCGCACCGATCACGCCGGGCACGGCCGCCACGATCGCCGCATCCATCGCGTCCAGCGTCGCCGCGATCACGTCCGGCGTATCGCTGATCAGCGTCGGCATGAGGGCGGTCGTGCCATAGGTCGCGTGCGCCGCGCCGATCGCGGCGATCCCCGCGACGGTCGGCGCATCGTTGAGCAGCACGCCGCCGCCGCCATTCACCTGCGTGTCGACGAAGCCCGGCACCAGCCAGCCGCCGTCCAGATCGATCGCGTCGCCATTGAAGCCCGCCAAGGGTGCGATGGCTGCGATCCGGTCATCCTCGAGCGTGATCGTCGCGCCGTCCAACGCGCCATCGGCGGTCAGAACGGTGCCGTTCGAAAATCGCATCATGCTCATACCGTTCTGGTCACCTTGCTGAGATGGAGCGGCGCATCGGGATCGAGCCCGCGCCGCAGCGACAGCCGGTTGGCCATGCGATAGAAACTCTGGATCATCAGGATCGGTTCGATCGCGGGATGCCCGGCGAGCGCGACGGGCGCATGGTCGCATCCCGCGCTGGCATCGGCCAGGCAGACGACCGCGCCGCGACCCGCGAATTCGCTGGCGGCGGTGCGCACGCCGTCGCCCGCCATGTCGGACGTGGCGAACGCGATCACCGGAAAGCCCTCGCCGACGATCGCCATCGGTCCGTGGCGGACCTCGGCGGCGCTGAACGCCTCGGCATGCAGCGCGCACGTTTCCTTCAGCTTGAGCGCGGCTTCCTGCGCTATGCCATAGCCATAGCCGCGACCGATCACGAACAGGTTGGTCGCGTACGTCAGCGCATCGACCATGACGGACCAGTCGAGCGCGAACGCTTCGGTCAGGCCATCGGGCAACATGGCGAGGCCGTCGCGCAGATCCGTATCGTCGGCCCATTCCGCGGCCAACGCGGCGAAGGCGGCGAGCGCGCAGATGTAGGATTTGGTAGCCGCGACAGAGCGTTCCGGCCCGGCCTTCAGCGCAATCATCACGTCGGCATTCTTGGCGAGCGGCGACGTCTCGTCATTGACCAACGCGATGACATAGGCGCCGGCGGTACGATAGGCCTCGACCGTGGCGAGCAGATCGGGGCTGCGGCCGCTCTGCGATACCGCGATGACGATCGCCGCGCCCGGTGCCATCGGTGCGGCGTAGACCGACGATACAGACGGCGCGGCGGACGCGACCGGCACGCCGACCAGGGTCTCGATCAGATATTTGCCATAGGTCGCGGCGTGGTCGGACGATCCACGCGCGCAGGTGACGACCACGGCGGGCGGCATGCCCCGCAGCCGGGCACCGAGCGTCACGAACGCATCGCGATTGGCGGCGAGCATCCGTGCGACCGCCGCGCTCGCCTCGGCCGCCTCGCAGTGCATCAGCGTAGCGGGGGGGCTTTGGTCGTCGGACGCGGCATGGCCCGGATGGTCGGTCGTCTCGATCACTATAAGCCCCCCGGCCGACGCATCGCGCGCCGGCGTCAGATATCGTTGAGTTCGGCGACGAGGTCGTAGGCGTCGCCACGGTAATAGGATTGCGTGAATTCGGCCGCGCGCCCGTCCCGCAGGAAGCCGCGGCGTTCGATGAACAGCCCGGCATGGCCAGGATCGACGCCGAGCATCCGCGCATGTTCGGGGCTGAAATGCACCGCGCGCAAGCGTTGCAGCGCGCGCACCGGGCGATTGCCCGCCGCATCGAGCGCGGCGTAGAGCGAATCTTCCACCGCATCCACGGCCGGCAGGCAATATCCGGCGATCGTCGAATATTCGAGCGCCATCGGCATGTCGTCGGCATAGCGGATACGCTGGAAGCGATAGACCATCGAGCCGGGCGACAGGCCGAGCGACAGCGATTCCTCGGGCGTCACGAGCCCGGAGGTGCGGCTGACCCATTCGCTGGTCGGGGTGCGGCCGCGCGACACCATGTCCTCGGAGAATGACGACAGCTTGGAGAAGCTCTTCTCGACGCGCGTCGCGACGAACGTGCCCGCGCCGCGCCGCCGCGTCAGCAGGCCTTCCTCGACCAGCCCGCCGATCGCCTTGCGCACGGTGATGCGCGAGACGGCATATTCGACCGCGAGGTCTCGCTCGGCGGGGATCGCATCGTCCTTGGCCAGCACGTTGCGGTTGATCGCGTCGCGGATCAATTGCTGCAACTGGACATAGAGCGGCGCGGGATTGTCGGTGCGGAACTGACCGATGCTGGCGGAGAAGGTCATAGTGGTACTTTCGATGATGCCGGACAGCCGATTTGAGGGTAGCCATCCGGACAACGGTTCACGGATACGTCATGGATTGGTATTATTCAAGCGTTGCATATGGAAACTGTCCAGCCGAGATCGCAGCGCTCGCACGCGTGCGACATCGGTGTAACGGCGGGCGCCATCGGCAAAGCCGAAGCGGCGTTGGCGCATGTCGGCGTCGGTCGGCTCGGTGGTCGAAATTGCGCTGCACGAGGCGTGGATCTCACCGATTCCGGTTTCGAGGATCGCGCCGACATTGCTTGCATCGATTCCGCTGCCGGCGAGGATGGCGATCCGCCCCGCGGCCTGGCGGTGCAGCCGGGTCAGCATCGGCAGCGCATCGATCGCGCGCGGTTCGCCGCCGGAGGTCAGGACGCGCTCGAACCCGAGCGCAACGGCGGTCTCGAGCGCTGCCGGTAGGTCGTCGCACATATCGAACGCACGATGAAGCGTCAGGGAAATACGATGGCCGCGTGCGTGGCCTTGCGCGCCGACGTGCGCGGTGAGCTCTGCCAGCAAACGCCTATCGAGCGCTCCGCCGCGTGTCGCGCCGATCACGACGCCGGCAAGTCCGGCCTGCGCGGCGGCGTCAATATCGGCCGCCAGCATCGCCGCTTCGCGCGCATTATATTCGAAACCGCCCTCGCGCGGCCGAACCAGCATGTGGACGGGGATCGGCGCGGTCGCCGCGACGGCGATCAGGGACGGTGGCGGCGTAAGCCCGCCGACCGATAGAGCGCAGCACAGTTCGATGCGATCCGCCCCGCCCGCGACCGCAGCGTCCAGCCCGGCCGCGTCGCCCACGCAGACTTCCAGAAGGGTCATCGCCTCGCCGCGTGACGGCTAGCGAAGGGACCGGTGCGAATCACCGTCTGGCAGCAGGCGGTGTCGAAAGATGCTGTCATGAACTGGTCCTATCTTGAACTGGTTCTAACATGGATCGTGCTTATTGCGACACATTCGCCACCAAGACAGCATTTTCCGCCCCGACCGGTCCAGGCTTAAATCATTGATAACCGGTGACAGTATGGGAATTGATAGGATATCTTGCCGCAAGTCATGAAAATGTAATTTCGCGATAGCGCGCAATGCTCGGATTGGTTATAGATTGCTCACCTCAACGCGCGACATAAGGTACCAAAAAGATACCGCGTGCGATCGGGGCTCGGACGATGCAGCCGTCCTGCATCGGGGCGACGCGGAAGCGTCGATTGGAAGGGGCTGGGCAATGACGTTTCGCAATCAGATTCTACTCGCATCGAGTGCCACAATGGTCTGCGCTGCGGCCGTTCCCGCCGCAGCGCAGACCGCGCCGGCGCAACCGAATGAAGACACCGAAGTCGTCGTCACCGGTATCCGCCGCAGTCTTCAGGATTCCATCGCGACCAAGCGCCGCGCCGACTCCATCGTCGAAGTGATCAGCGCCGAAGCGGTCGGCAAGCTGCCCGATACCAACATCGCGGAGTCGCTGGCGCGACTGCCCGGCGTCACGGTCGATCATCAGTTCGGCGAGGGCGAGCAGCTGTCGATCGCGGGGGTCGAGCCGGCACTCAATCGCCTGACGATCGACGGCCATTCGGTCGCGTCGGCCGATTGGGGCGGCAACCCGTCGGACCGTTCGAGCCGGTCGTTCAACTATTCGCTGCTGTCGCCGACGATCATCAGCCAGGCGATCGTCTACAAGACGCCCGAGGCGCGGATGCAGGAGGGCGCGATCGGCGCGACCGTCGACATCGTCACGCGCAAGCCGCTCGATCTCGAAGCGAACACGATCTCCGCCAATGCCGGCGGGCAGTATAACGACCGCTCCGATCGTGGCAGCTTCCGGGGATCGGCGCTCTACAGCTGGCGCAACGACGATGAGACGTTCGGTGTGCTGGGCGCAGTCAGCTACGACCGCGAGCAATTGGCGCGTGCCGGCGTCGCGGTCTATTGGTATCGCACCGGCGCAGCCTTGCTGGAGACGGCGCCGACCACCGCGACCGTCAACGGCACGGCGATCAGCGCACTTTCCGCTGCCGACCGCGCCGCCTTCAGCAACGCGCGCTATGCCTCGTTCCTGGCGCACGAATATTTCCGGCAGGAGCGCAAGCGGTTAGGCTTCAGCGGCGCGCTCCAGTTCAAGCCGGCGGACAACCTCTCGCTTGTCGCGAGCGCCCTGGTCATCCGCGGCAATTACGACAACGTTTCGAGTTCGGAATACACCTATGGGTATGAAGGGTCGCGAATGACCGCGGCGACCTTCACACCCGCCAGTGGTGCCAGCCCCGGCATCGTGACCTCGGCGACGTTCACCGGGCTGCCTGCCGGCTCGACCGGCGCGACCGGCCAACTCGACACCAATTACCGCCGCACGCGCATCAAGAACGATACCTATTCGCTGCTGTTCGATTGGAAGCCCGGCGGCTGGAGCGTCACCGGCAACGCCGGCTACACCCGTGCATCGGGCGGCAAGGATCCGGAATATCTGCTCGATTTCCGCACCCAGCAAGGCTTCACGGCCGGTGCCAACGGCCGCGACACGGTGGTGAACTGGGATTCTCCCGCCAGCGATGCGTCCAAATGGCTGAGCAACTTCACCGCGTATGGCGGCGAGAACCTCAGCGCCGGCGATCAGGCGGCCAATGGCGGCCAGAATTTCTTCGGGCGTCAGATCGGCGGCATCCCCACCCAATCGGGTTTCACGCTGGACAAGGAAGTCTTCGGCGAGGTGAATGCCAAGCGCGAGGTCAATTGGGGGCCCGTCGTCAGCCTGTTGTTCGGCGGCCGTTTCTCCCAGCACGAGAACAGCAACACGACCTACAGCAACGCGATCTTCACCAACCAGAACTTCACCTTGGCGGATCTCAACCCCTACGTCTTCGGGACCGATGTCTATAGCGGCCTGGGCACGTCGGGCAACGGCACGCCCTATGCGACTCTGACCGCCGACACCATCATCGCGGCCTTGCAGAAATACGGCACGGTCAGCGTCTCTCGCGGCCTTGCCTATAGTGAATATTGGCTGGTCAAGGAGCGCATCGCGGCGGGCTATGTCCAGGCGAATTTCGAACTCGGCAAATTTCGCGGCAATATCGGTGGTCGCTACATCAACACGCGCGCGCAATCGAATTTCTACTCGTCGATCGGTGGCGTCTTCTATCCGACCCGCGTCACCAACGACGACAACCGGTTCCTGCCGGCGGCAAACCTGATCTTCCAGGCCGGCGACGATGTCGTCATCCGTGGCTCGGTCGCCAAGGTGATCGCCCGCGCGCGCTACAGCGATCTTGCCGGTACGCTGACGGTCGATGACGCCAGTCGCTCGGGGACCGCGGGCAATCCGAACCTGAAGCCTTATGCCGCGACGAATTTCGGTATCTCGACCGAATGGTATTTCGCGCCGGGCAGCCTGTTGTCCGCCGAAGTCTTCTACCGCGACATATCAAACTATATCAGCAACAGCGTCGACAACGGGCCGGATGGGCAGGGCGTGCCGCTGACCAACCTTCAGACCGGGCAGACGCTGAGGTACGCGATCACCCGCCCGGAAAATGGCGGCAAGGCGAGCGTCACCGGGTTCTCGATCTCGGGCAATGCCAACCTGATCTGGGGCTTCGGCATCATGGGCAACTATACCTACGCCGATGCCGATACCGGCTTCGCCACCGGCCTGCCATTCCTGTCGCGCAACACGATCACGATCCAGCCTTATTACGAGCGAGGCCCGTTCCAGGCGCGGGTCAGCTACAACCGCCGCTCGAAATATTTCTACCGCTTCGGCCGGCAGCAGTCGCAGGACTATACCGACGCCTATCGTCAACTCGATGCGCAGGTCTCGTACAGCATCACGCGAGATCTGTCGGTGACGGCGAGCGCGAGCAATCTGCTCGATGAAACCTATTACCAGTACAGCTCGACGCCGGATGCGCCGACATCGATCTACAAGAACGGTCGCGTGTTCAAGCTGAGCGCGACGGCCAAGATGTGATTCGGTACGTCGCCGTGTTCTCCGGGGCGCGGCGGCGCTATCGATCGTGGGCATGCAATGCTGTTGAAACGACGATGGAGCATCGCAACCCGGCATGACTGAGATTGCCAGACATTCTTCCTCCCCCCTGCGGGCGTTGCGGCGTGCCGTGGCGCTCGCGTTTTTTTGCCTATCCGGCGCGGTGGGGGATCCGGCGGCGGCGGAGCAAGTCGATCTCGACGGCGGCTGGTCGTTCTGGCTGGCGAAGGGCGCGCCCGCCGAGGCACCTCCGGTCCCGAACTGGCTGGACGCCGATCCGGCCGGGGCGGAGGCGGTGACGGTGCCGCACAGCTGGAACCTCACGCGCGGCGCGGACGCGGATGGTGTGGGCTGGTACGCACGCACGCTGATCCTGCCGGACGGATTGGCGGGCCGGCATCTCGAACTGCATTTCGGGGCGGTGTTCTATCGTGCGCGCATCTGGGTGAACGGCGTTGCCGCTGGCGCGCACGAAGGCGGGCATACCGCGTTCGATCTCGACGTGACCCGATTGCTGAAGCCGGGTGCCAACCGCATCCTCGTCGCCGCCGACGACCGGCCCGGCTTCGCGACCATTCCCGGTTACGCCATGCGGCTCGCCGGGTCCGGCAACGTCTGGTACGATTGGTGGCGGAACGGCGGGATCACGCGCGACGTGTCGCTGCGCATCGCCGAGGGCGGGCTGATCCGCCGCCAGCGCATCGGCCAGACGCTGACCGCCGAGACGGCACGGGTGACCACGGCGGTGGCGCTCGAGAATATCGACCATCGCCCGCACGCCTATCGATTGACCGCGATCGCGATCGATCCCGATGGCCGCGAGGCGGCGCGGAGCGACATGAGAGCGACGATCGCGGCGGGCGCTGCGGCGCAGTCCGTCGCGACCTTGGCGATCGCGAAACCGCAATTGTGGAATATCGGCGCGGGCAAGCTCTATCGCATCGTCGTCGAACTGCGCGACGAAACCGCCAGACTGCTCGACCGCCGCGAGGATACGATCGGCCTGCGCACGATCGCGATCCGCGACCGAAGGCTCTACGTCAATGGCTTGGCCGTGCGGCTGACCGGCGTGACCCGGCATCAGGACTCGCCATGGGAGGGCGCGGCGGAAACGCGTGGCACGATCCTGCACGACATGCGCGATCTCGCCGCGCTGCATGTCACGCTGACGCGCCCGGTGCATTACCCGCAACCGCAGGCAGTGTTCGACGCCGCCGACCGCGCCGGCATGCTGCTGATCCCAGAAATCCCGATCTGGCAGATGAAGGCGTCGCAACTCGGCGATCCGCGTCTGCTGACGCTGGCCAAGGCGATGATGGGCGAGATGATCGCGGAGAGCGGCAATCATCCGAGCGTGCTCGGCTGGAGCGTGATGAACGAGAGCGATGCGGCCTCGCCCGAGGGGCTGGCCTTCGTGCGCGCGATGAAGGCCCATATCCGTCAGCTGGATCCGGATCGTTTCGTCACCTTCGCGGATTCCGATATCGCGATCCGCCCGGTGCGCGTGCCGGCGCTGGCGGAGGCGGATTTCGTCCTGGCCAACGCCTATTTCGGCACCTGGAGCGGGGCGGCGAACCGCGTCGAGCCCTGGCTCGACGCGTTCCAGAAAAGCTATCCCGACAAGATGCTGGTGATCTCCGAATTCGGCTGGCCGGGGCCGTTCTCCGCCGACAGCGCCAGCGCGGATGTCGCGCGCACAGCGAACCTTCAGGAACAACTGGCTGCCTTTGCCGGCTGTCCGTTCGTCGGCGGCGCGATCTTCTGGAGCTATCAGGATTATCGCTCGAACAAGAACCTGTTCGCGGGGCAGGCGGACGGACTGGTCGATCACGGGCTGGTCGATGGCGATCGTCAGCGTCGGCCGAGCTACTTCGCCTGGGAACGCGCGACACGGGCCGTTTCGGCGAGCGCTGCCTGGACGATGGCCGGCGACATTCCCACCGGCTTCACCGCGACCGTCGCCGGGGCGGCGGGGGGCGCGTTGCCGTCCTATCCGCTGGTCGGCCATCGGCTGCGCTGGCGCGCGATCGGCGGCGACCGCGCGCTGCTGGGGGAGGGCGAGCAAAGCCTCGCCACGATCGCGCCCGGTGCCACCATATCGATCGCCGCCGGCTGGACCGCGCGCGCGACCCCCGTGACGCTGACGATCGACATATTGACCGCCGATGGCACGCGCGCCGGCGGCGTGGTCGAGACCTTCCGTCCGTTCAAGGCCGGGTCCGCCGTCTTTCCGCCCGATTCCGCCCAATTGCCGAAAGTCTCGCAATGATCCGATTTCGTACCCTCGCACTTGCCGTGCTGCTGTCATCGACCGCGGCGCTGGCCGAGACGCCCAAGCTGGTCCCGATGCCGGCCTCGATCGCACTGGCGAAAGGGGGCCTGCGCATCGCCGAAGGCGCGGGGATCACGGCGGCCGATCGGGGCGCGGGCATCGCCGCCAGGCTGCTCGTCCAGCGCGTCAAGATCGATCGGGGGATCGCCTTGCGCACCGATGCGCCCGGGCCGATCCATATCGTGCGGGATGCGAGCATTGCCGGCGACGAAGCCTATGTGCTGACGATCGATGCGAGGGGAGCGACGATCACGGCGAGCGGCGATGCCGGGCTCGTGCATGGCGCGATGACACTGGCGCAACTGCTCAGCCCGGATGCGGCGATCGGCAAGCCGGTGATGCTGCCCGCGCTCGTCATCCACGATGCGCCGCGCTTCAAATGGCGCGGCGTGATGGTCGATCCGGCGCGGCATTTCGTGCCGGTCCCCACGCTCTATGGCATCATCGATCAATTGGCCGCGCAGAAGCTGAACGTGCTGCACCTGCATCTGACGGACGATCAGGGCTGGCGGGTCGAGATCAAGCGCTATCCCGATCTAACGCGGATCGGTGCGTGGCGCACGCCGCCGTCGTCGGGCCAGACGCCGACGGCCAAGGTCGGTGGCTTCTACACGCAGGACGAGCTGAAAGCGCTGGTCGCCTATGCCAGGGATCGCGCAATCACGATCTTGCCGGAGATCGACATGCCCGGCCATGCCCAGGCGGCGGTCGCCTCCTATCCCGAGATCGGCGTGCTGGGGGACCGGCCCGAGGTCGGGCACGATTGGGGCGTCAATCCGTGGCTGTTCAGCCCGGACGATCACAGCATGGCCTTCATCAGGAACGTGCTCGACGAACTGATGGCGATCTTTCCGTCGGAATTCATCCATGTCGGCGGCGACGAGGCGGTCAAGGATCAGTGGGAGCGGTCGCCCGCGGTGCAGGCGAAGATGAAGGCGCTCGGCCTCAAGACCGAGATGGAGATGCAGAGCTGGATGATCGACCAGCTCGGCGAGTATCTGGCGCAGCATGGCCGCCGCCTGATCGGCTGGGACGAGATCCTCGAAGGCGGCCTGCCGGCCTCGGCCTCGGTGATGTCGTGGCGCGGCGAGAAGGGCGCGGTGATCGCCGCCAATGCCGGCCATGATGTGGTGCTGAGCCCCGCACCGACCCTGTATCTCGACAGTCTGCAGAGCGATCATGCCGACGAGCCGCCGGGCCGGTTGTCCGGCGGCAAGTCGATCGTCACGCTGGCCGACCTGTACAAATACGATCCCGCCCCCGTGGGTCTGGCACCCGACAAGGCCAGGCATGTGCTCGGCGCTCAGGCCAACGGGTGGAGCGAATATCTGGTCACGCCGGAGCAGGTGCAGCATGCCCTGTTCCCGCGCCTGTCGGCGCTGGCCGAACTCACCTGGTCGCCCAAGGACAAGCGCGATTTCGCGTCCTTCGTCACCCGCATGGCGCCGCAGATGGGCCGCTATGCCCGCGCCGGGATCGCCGCCGCCGACAGCGCCTTTGCGGTCGATATCCGGTTGCAGGGCACGCGCGGCGACGCGCTGCGCACCGGCAAGGTGGCGGCGGCGCTGTCGACCCAGACCGGCTTCGGCACGATCCGCTACACGCTCGATGGCAAGACGCCGACGGCGCGTTCCAGAGCCTATGCCGCGCCGCTGTCCGTCGCCCCCGGCGTCGTGATCCGCGCCGCCGCCTTCGCCGCCGACCGCCGCCCCACCGCGCTGCCGAGGCGCTTCGAGACGAGCCGCGCGATGCTGTTGCGGCGCAGCGCTTCCGATCTGGCGGCATGCCCCAAGGGCGATCTCGGCCTGCGCGTGCCGCTGACGGCCGACGCGACGGGCAATGCGCCGGTCTACAACGTCAACATCTTCGACACCTGCACGATGTACCCGGCCGCGCCGCTGGACGTGGCGGGCGGCTTCACCGTCGATGTCGCTCGGCTCGCACGACATTACGGGCTGGCGCACGACACGACCAAGCAGAGGCAATATTACAAGGTGACCGAGCATGGCGAGCTGATCGTGCGGAGCGGCGGGTGCGACGGCCCGGTCGCGGCGACGTTCCCGCTGCCCGATCCCGCGACCAGCCCCAATCGCATGAGCTTCAAGGGCGCGTTGCCGAAAGGCACCGGCGATGCCGACCTGTGCATGCAGTTCACCGCCTCGATCGCCGAACCCTTCTACACGGTCGAGGCGATGCAGCTGAGCGAGCGCGACTGATGCGCCGTCTGACGCTGCTGCTGGCGATGTTGCCGACCTGCGCCTGGGCGGCACCGCGCACTTCCGTCCCGCTGACGAGCGGCTGGACGATGCGCATCGACCCGGGCGACCGGGCGGCGGCGAAGGCGCACCCCAAGGCCGCACGCTGGCTGCGCGCCACCGTGCCGGGCAGCGCGCAGACCGATCTGATCGCGGCGAAGATCATCCCCGATCCCTATGTCGGGCTGAACGAGGCCGAGGTGCAATGGGTCGGGCTGACCGACTGGCAGTATCGCACGACGCTGGGCGCGACGCCCGACCTGCTCGGGCGCGGTCATGTCGATCTGGTGTTCGACGGGCTGGACACCTTCGCCGAGGTGCGGCTGAACGGCACGAAGCTGCTCGCCGCCGACAATGCGCATCGCCGCTGGCGCGTGCCCGTCAAGGCACTGCTGAAACCCGGTGCGAACGACCTGCTCGTCACGTTCCGCTCGCCGATCCGCACCTTGCAGCCGATGGTGCTGAAGACGCCGCATCCGCTGCCCGGCGAATATGATTCGGTCTTCGGCGACGAGCCGGCCGGCCGGCAGACCTCGCCCTATATCCGTAAACCCAAATACCAATATGGCTGGGATTGGGGTCCGCGCATCGTGACGCAGGGGATCTGGCGCGCGGCGCGGATCGAGGCGTGGGACGATGCCCGGATCGAAACGCTGCGCGTCGTGCAGGAAGGCCTGACGCGCAACGAGGCGCGGCTGTCCGCCGAACTGGACGTGGTGGCGGGCGAGGAACGGCCGGTGACCCTCGCCATCGCCGTCACCGCGCCCGACGGCAGCGTCACGCAGGCCACGCGCACCGTGACGGTCGCGGCGGGCGCGAGCCATGTCGCGGTGCCGATCGCGATCGCAGATCCGCGCCTCTGGTATCCCGCCGGCTACGGCGCGCAACCGCTCTACACGGTGACGGCGACGCTGGCGGGCAGCGACACCGCCACCCGCCGCACCGGCCTGCGCAGCGTCGAACTGCGCCGCGACAAGGATGTGCAGGGGCGCGGCATGGCGTTGGTCGTCAACGGCATTGCCGTCTTCGCCAAGGGCGCGAACCTGATCCCGTTCGACATGGTCCCGGCGCGCGTACCCGTCGCGCAGATCCGTAATGTGCTGGCCGGCGCGCGCGACGCCAACATGAACATGATCCGCGTGTGGGGCGGCGGTTATTATCTCGACGACGCCTTTTACGATCTGGCCGACGAAATGGGCCTGATGGTCTGGCAGGACTTCATGTTCGGCGGCGCGGTGACCCCGCCAGATCGCGAATTCCGCGAAAACGTGCGGATCGAGGCGGAGGAGCAGGTCGATCGGCTTCAGGCGCATCCCTCGATCGTGCTCTGGGCGGGCAATAACGAGGTGCTGAGCGGCTGGGATCGCTGGTCGGACCGGGTCGCGTTCAAGAAGGCGGTCGGCGCGGACGAGCAGGAACGCGTCGGCGTCGGCATGGCGGTGCTGTTCGGCCAGGTGCTGCGCGACGCCGCCGAGCGCCGCGATCCCGATGCGGTCTATTGGCCTGGGTCGCCGAGCAGCAATTACGAAGGCAAGCCCGATACCGATGCCGATGGCGACCGGCATTATTGGGACGTATGGGCGGGTAGCAAGCCGGTCGAGGCCTATCTGAACAGCTGCCCGCGCTTCATGTCCGAATATGGTCTGCAGGCGATGCCCGACATCCGCACCATCGCCGCGTTCGCACGACCCGGCGATCTCTCGCCGACCTCGCTCGTGATGAAGGCGCACCAGAAGTTCATGAAGGGCGAAGGCAATGATCGCCTGCTGTTCTACATCCGCCAGAACTATCGGAGCCCGCGCGATTTTGCCGAATTCGTCTATCTCAGCCAGGTAATGCAGGCCGAGGGGATCGCACTCGCCGCGCTCCACCACCGCGCGTGCCGCCCGGTGACGATGGGATCGCTCTACTGGCAGTTGAACGATGTCTGGCCGGGCGCATCCTGGTCGAGCATCGATTATTACGGCCGGTGGAAGGCGCTGAACTTCCACGCGCGGCGCTTCTTCGCGCCGCTCGCGATCGCCGCCGAGCGCAAGCACGGGACGACGAGGATCAGCCTGATTTCCGACGCCGTCACGCCGATCGAGGCGCGCTGGCGGGTGCGGACGCTGGACGTGGACGGCAAGGTGCTGGCGGCGCGCGAGACGGCGACGACGCTCGCACCGCTGTCCGCGACGGCGGTAGCGACCTTGCCCGATGCCGCCGTGTTCGCCGGCGGCGATCCCGCCCGCACCGTCGCGGTGGCGGAACTCCTGGTCGATGGTCGCGCGGTCTCGCGCACGTTGGTCACGGGGGTCGCGCCCAAGGACATGGCGCTGCCCGATCCCGGCATCACCACGCGCTGGGACGGCGACCGGCTGACGCTGACCGCCACCCGGCTGGCACGCGCGGTATGGGTCGATTTCGGTGCGATCGATGCGACGCCGTCCGATAACGCCTTCGATCTGCTGCCCGGCGAAAGCCGCACCGTCACGGTCCAGTCCGCCGCTTCGGCCGCGGCACTCACCCGCGCGCTCACTGTTCGCACGCTTGCAGGCCTGTCTCCGTTATGACGCGATTGCTCCTCGTCCTGCTCGGCCTGTTGCTGGCGCCGCTGGCCAGCGCCCAGCCGCTCCTCTCGCCGATCACGCGCACGCTGGACGCCGGCTGGCAGGTCCGCCTCCTGCCGGGCGACGCAAGCGCCAAGGCGCACAAACGCGCCGCAAGGTGGTTGCCCGCGACAATTCCAGGATCGGTGCAGACCGACCTGATGGCCGCGCGCCTGCTCGCCGATCCGTGGGTGGGTGAGGGCGAACGCGCGGCGCAATGGGTCGGCCTGTCGGACTGGCAATATCGCAGCGTCTTCACCGTCGACGCGGCCATGCTGGCACGGCATGACGTCGATCTGGTGTTCGACGGGCTGGATACGTTCGCGGCCGTGCGGGTGAACGGCACGCAGGTGCTGGCCGCCGACAACATGTTTCGCACGTGGCGCGTCGCGGCCAAGGCCTTGCTCAAGCCCGGCGCGAACGTGATCGAGATCGATTTCGCCTCGCCGATCAAGAAATTGCTGCCGATGGCGCTCGCGCTGAAGAACCAGTTGCCCGGCGCGTATGACAGCGCGTTCGGAGACGAGCCGAAGGGTGTCCAGACCGCCAATTACGTGCGCAAGCCCGGCTATCATTTCGGCTGGGATTTCACGCCGCGCATCGTGACGCTGGGGATAAGCAAACCGGTACGGATCGAGGCCTATGACGGGGTGCGCCTGTCCGGCTTCCATATGCAGCAGGTTCATCTCGATGATGACGTCGCGGTGTTGGACGCGAAGGTCGAGATCACCGCGGCCGCGCCGCGCGATGTCGAGGTGCGCGTCGATATCACCGCGCCGGACGGGGCCGTGCAGACTCTGACCCGCACCGTCACCCTGTTCGCCGGCACGAACCCGATCGTCCTGCCGGCACGGATCGAGAAGCCGCGTCGCTGGTGGCCGGTCGGATACGGCGCACCCGATCTCTATGCCGTGAAGGCCACCGTCACCGCGCAGGGCGAGACGCTGGGGCAGGCCGCGCACGATATCGGCCTGCGCACGGTCGAGATGCGACGCGAGAAGGACCAATGGGGCCGCGGCATGGCATTCGTCGTCAACGGCGTGCCGATCTTCGCCAAGGGCGCGAACTTCGAACCCGCCGACAGTATCCCTTCGCGCGTGCCGGCCGCGCGCACCGATGCCGCATTGGAGGCGGCGGTCGCGGCCAACATGAATATGCTGCGCATCTGGGGCGGCGGCTATTACCCGGACGATGCCCTGTTCGATAAGGCCGACCGGCTCGGGCTGATGCTGTGGCAGGATTTCATGTTCGGCAACGCCGTGCCGCCGAACGACCCGGTGCTGCACGAAAGTACGAGGGCCGAAGCGATCGATCAGGTGCGTCGCCTGCGCAATCACCCGTCGCTGGTGATGTGGAACGGCAATAACGAGGTGCAGGTCGGCTGGGAACGCTGGGGCGATCGCAAGGCGTTCCAGAAGGCGCTCGGTGCCGACGGGCAGGAACTGTTCGGTGCGAGCATCCGTCGCCTGTTCGACAAGGATCTGCGCGCGATCGTCAAGGAACACGCTCCCGGCGCGCTGTATTGGGGCGGTTCGCCGACCAGCGATTATGACGGCCCGTCCGACAAGCTGAACGATGGCGACATGCATTATTGGCAGACTTGGTCCGGCGCACCGCTCGACGATTATCTGACGGTGGTGCCGCGCTTCATGTCGGAATTCGGGCTGCAATCCATGCCCGGCCTGCGTACCACGCGTGAATTCCTCGGCAAGCGCCGGCCCGAGGACCTGCCGGTGCAGATCGTGGGCAGCGCCTATGACAGCGGCAAGGGCAACGGCCGCATCCTGAAATATCTGCACGACGATTATGGCGATCCGAAATCGTTCGTCGATTACATCTATCTGTCGCAACTGTTCCAGGCCGAGGGGCTGGAACTGTCGGTGATCCGCCAACGCGCCTCGCGCCCGCAGAGCATGGGCACGCTGTATTGGACGCTCAACGACACCTGGCCGGGGCTGATCAACTCGATCTGGGCGGGGCAGGCGTGGGGCAGCATCGATTTCCACAATCGCTGGAAGGCGAGCCATTACCGTGCCCGCCGCTTCTACGCGCCCGTCACGATCGGTGCCCAGCATATCAAGGGCGAGACGATCGTGACGCTGATCTCCGACCAGCGCGCGGCATTCGGCGCGCAATGGCGGCTGCGCGTCTTGGATCGTGACGGCGCGCTGCTGTCGGAGCGTGGCGGCGACGTCACCGCCGCACCGCTGGCGGCGACGCCGCTCGCGAAGATCGCCGATGCCGATCTGCTCGGCACGGCCGACCCGAAGCGCAGCGTCGCGGTCGCCGAGCTGATCGTGGATGGCAAGACGGTCGCGCGGCAATTCAGCTATTTCGTTCATGCCCGCGAACTGACGCTGAGCGATCCGGGGCTGGCCGCGACGATCGCCGCCGCGCCCGGCGGTGGGTACACGCTCACGGTTTCGACCAAGACGCTGGCCCGCGGCGTGTGGATCGATTTCGGCACTCTCGACGCGGCATTGTCCGACAATGCTTTCGATCTCGCCGCCGGAGACAGCGTGACGATCGCCGTCACGTCGAAGGCATCGCTGGCGCAATTGCGCCGGTCGCTGACGGTGCGCAGCTTTTATGGAGCGACGAAGTGATGCGTTCGGGTTTGAAGATGATTCACGCGAAGGCGCGAAGGCGCGAAGTAGAAGGTGGGTTCGCGCGGAGCAGCGGAGCCGCGGAGATTCCGTTCCATGCGGCATCAGCCGCTCTTCATCGCCAGCGTTGGGAGAGTGGAAGCACGCCGCCGCGCGCGAACCTCCTCCGCGCCTCCGCGGCTCCGCGTGCATCGTTCTTTCTTCGCGCCTTCGCGCCTTCGCGTGAAAAACTCTTCCTTGTTCTCGCAACGATGCTGGCGGCAACACCCGCAACAGCGCGAGACATCGACCCCGCCATCGCGGGCATGACGCTCGACGAGAAGGTCGCGCAATTGAAGAGCGGCGCGCCGGCCATCCCTCGGCTCGACCTGCCCGCTTATGACTATTGGAACGAGGGGCTTCACGGTCTCGCGCGCAATGGTATCGCCACCGTCTTCCCGCAGGCGATCGCGCTGGCGGCGACCTGGGACACGGCGTTGGTCGAGCGCGTCGGCGACGTGATCTCGACCGAGGCGCGCGCCAAATCCAACGCTTTGCCCAAGGGTGATCGCAAGCGTTATCAGGGGCTGACGATCTGGTCGCCCAACATCAATATCTTCCGCGATCCGCGCTGGGGGCGGGGGCAGGAGACGTACGGCGAGGACCCGTTCCTCACCGGCAGCATGGGCGTCGCGTTCGTGCGCGGCCTGCAGGGCCCCGATCCGCTTTATCCCAAGGTGATCGCCACGCCCAAGCACCTCGCCGCGCATAGCGGGCCGGAGGCGGGGCGCGATGCGTTCGACGTCGACATCAGCCCGCGCGACCGCGAGGCGACCTATCTGCCGGCGTTCCGCATGGCGCTCACCGAGGGCGGGGCGCGATCGGTCATGTGTGCGTACAACTCGATCCACGGCGTGCCGGTCTGCGCGTCGGAGGCGCTGCTCGACCGAACGCTGCGGCGCGACTGGGGCTGGCGCGGTCTGGTCGTGTCGGACTGCGACGCGATCGGCAACATCGCCAACTTCCATTACTATCGTCCCGACCATGCGAGCGGATCGGCAGCCGCGATCGCCGCCGGCATGGACCTCAATTGTGGCCGCACCTATGCCGCCTTGGGGGATGCGGTGCGGCGCGGGCTGGTGCCGGAACGCCTGATCGACACCAGCCTGTCGCGCGTCTTCACCGAACGCCGCGCGCTGGGCGGTGCCTTCGGCGCTACCAGTCCGTGGGACAAAATCAAGCCGAATCAAGTGGATACGCCTGCCCACCGCGCGCTTGCGCTGGAGGCGGCGCGCAAGGCGATGGTGCTCGTCGCCAATACCGGCGTGCTCCCGCTGAAGCCCTCCGCCCGCATCGCCGTGATCGGCCCCAACGCCGACAGCCTCGACGTGTTGGAGGCCAACTATCACGGCACCGCCGCCGCGCCCGTCACTCCGCTCGCCGCGTTGCGCGCCAACTTCGCCAACATCCGCTACGCCCAAGGCGCAAGCATCGCGGACGGCGTACCCGTGCCCGTGCCCGACACCGCGCTGAAACTGCTCGGCGAATATTTCCACGGTCCCGACTTCGCCGGCACGCCCGTGGTGCGCGCGGATCGGACGATCGACTTCGACTGGGATCGCACCGCGCCCGCGGCCGGCATCGACCCGGCTTTCTGGTCCGTCCGCTGGACCGGGACGCTCACCGCGCCGGCGGCGGGCGCCTACGTGCTGCGGCTGGATGTCCCGCGCTGCTTCGATTGCAAGGGGCATGACCCTTCACGCCTGTGGATCGACGGCACGCTGATCGCCGACGACGACGGCAGCGGCACCAAGGTGGAGGTGCCGGTGACGCTCACCGCCGGCGCGCATGATATCCGGATCGAACTTGCTCATAGCGGCGAGGATCAGGGCATGCGCCTGACATGGATCGCGCCGCCGGCGGCGCAGATCGCCGAAGCCGTCACGGCGGCACAGGAGTCCGACGCGATCGTCGCGTTCGTCGGCCTGTCCCCCGCCGTCGAGGGCGAGGCGCTGGGGATCGAGGTGCCAGGTTTCTCCGGCGGCGACCGTACCGATATCGGCCTGCCCGCCGCACAGCAACGCCTGCTCGAAGCAGCGAAGGCGACCGGCAAGCCGCTGGTCGTCGTGCTGATGAGCGGCAGCGCGGTGGCGCTGCAATGGGCGAAGGAGCATGCCGATGCGATTCTGGTCGGCTGGTATCCGGGGCAGGCCGGCGGCCAGGCGATCGCCGATACGCTGATCGGGAAGAGCAACCCCGCCGGACGATTGCCCGTGACCTTCTATGCCCGCACCCGCGATCTGCCCGCGTTCATCGACTACAACATGCGCGAGCGCACCTATCGCTATTTCACCGGTACACCCCTCTGGGGGTTCGGCCATGGCCTGAGCTATACCAGCTTCGCCTATGCGGCACCGGTATCTAAGGCGCGCATCGCGGCGGGCGAAACACTCACCGTGGTGGCCAGCGTCACCAACAGCGGCAAGCTGGCGGGAGACGAGGTGGTGCAGGCCTATCTCGTGCCACCGGCTCCCACCGCCAAGCCCGGTTTCAACGATCCCGTGCTGCAACGCCAGCTCGTCGCCTTCCGCCGCGAGACGCTGAAGCCCAAGCAGACCAAGCGTGTGACCTTAACGATCGATGCGCGTGCGATGAGCAGCGTCGATGGGGCCGGCAACCGTCGTGTGGCGCCGGGCGAATATCGTCTCCACGTCGGCGGTGGGCAGCCCGGCGATGGGCCGGGCATCGATACGGTCTTCACCGTCACGGGAACGCAGGACGTGCCGAAATGATCGCCCCCCTGATCGACCGCCGCACCCTGATCGCCAGTGCCGCGGCTCTGAGCGTGACCGGACCGCTCCGCGCCGCGCCGCCCGCCTTTGCGAGCAAGCGTCCCGCGCTTGCCGATCGCCGCTTCACCAGCCCGGCGGTGGAGCGCGAGATCGCACGCGTGTCCGCGAAGATCGCAGACCCAGAACTCGCCTGGATGTTCGGCAATTGCTATCCCAACACGCTCGACACCACGGTGTTCATGGGGCGCGTGGATGGCAAGCCAGATGCGTTCGTCATCACCGGCGATATCGACGCGATGTGGCTGCGGGACAGCTCGGCGCAACTGCATCCGTATCTGCGGTTGGCAGCGAATGACCCGGCCTTGCGCACTCTGTTCCACGGCCTGATCGGCCGGCAGGCGCGCTCGATCCTGATTGATCCTTATGCCAACGCCTTCATGCACGACCCGGCCGCACGCACGAACCTGTCTTGGTCGCTGAAGGACGTGACCGACATGAAGCCCGGCGTCGCCGAACGAAAATGGGAACTCGACTCGCTCTGCTATCCGATCTGGATTGCGCACGGCTACTGGCGGGCAACCCGCGATACCGCGCCGTTCGATGCGCTCTGGGCGGAAGCCGCCCGAGCATCGATTCGCACGATGCGCGAGCAGCAGCGCAAGGACGGACCCGGTCCGTACCGCTTCCAGCGCGCATCGAAGATTCCGAGTGAAACGCTGATGCTCGACGGCTACGGCCCACCGTCTCGCCCGATCGGCCTGATCCATTCCAGCTTTCGCCCGGCGGATGATGCCTGCATCTTCCCGTTCCTGATCCCGTCGAACCTGTTCGCCGTCGCCGCCCTGCGCCAGCTGGCGGTGCTGGCCACCGAGGCGCGGCCCGAGCCCAAATTGGCGGCAGATGCGCTAGCGCTCGCCGACGAGGTCGACGCCGCCCTTCGACAATACGGCACGATGCGCGATACCGATGGGCAGCAGATCTGGGCCTATGAGGTGGACGGCATCGGCAACGCGCACTTCATGGATGACGCCAACGTACCGAGCCTGTCGGGCCTCGCTTATCTCGGCTGCGTGTCGCGCGACGATCCGCTGTGGCGCCGCACGGCGGAACGCGCATGGAGCCCGCGCAATCCGTATTTCTGCTCGGGGAAGGTTGCGGACGGCATCGGCAGCCCGCACACTTGGCTGAAGCAGATCTGGCCGATGAGCATAGTCATGCACGCACTCAACGCCCGGGATGACCGCACCGTCGGGCAATGCCTGCGCTGGCTGAAGGCGAGCCACGGCGGCACCGGCTTCATGCACGAATCCTTCGACCAGGACGACGCAGCGAAATTCACCCGCAGCTGGTTCGCCTGGGCCAACGGCCTGTTCGGCGAACTGATCCTGGATGTCGCAGCCCGACGCCCCGCTCTCTTGAAAGCCCTTGTATGAAGATCAGCCGCCGCACGCTTCTGGCCGGCACCGGTGCGCTGGCGCTCACCTCGCGTGCCGTCTTCGCCGCACCTGCCGCGCCAGCCAAGCCCGATCTGTTCATCGGCACCGGCGGGCACGGCCATACCTATCCCGGCGCGACGCTGCCATTCGGGATGGTTCAGCTCAGCCCGGACACCGATGTCGAACGCTGGGATGCGTGTTCGGGCTATCACCGCACCGACACGTCGATCATGGGTTTCAGCCATACGCATCTGTCGGGCACCGGTATCGGCGACATGCTCGACGTGCTGGTCGTGCCGACCACCGGTCCGGTGAAGCTTATCCCCGGTACGCTGGCCGATCCTGACGCGGGCTATCGCCAGCGCTTCAGCGCGGAACAGGCCGAGCCGGGCTATTACGCGGTGACGCTGGAATCCGGCGTGCGATCCGAGCTGACCGTCACCGATCGCACCGGCATCCAGCGCCATACCTTCCCGGCAGGCGCTGGGCATATCCTGGTCGACCTGTCGCACCTGATCCTCGACAGTTCGGACACGAAGCCGCTGATCGACGAGGCCTCGCTCGCGATCGACGAGACCGGGCTGCTGACCGGCAGTCGCCGCGTATTCCGCTGGGCCAAGGGGCGTCGGATCCATTTCGCGATGCAACTGTCGCGCAAGCCCGATCGGGTCCAGTTCTACGGCGACGCCGACGCGCCGGCCCCGGCGGACGCGAATGGTGTCGTGGGCAAACGCCTGAAGGTCGTGCTGCATTACGACGATGCCGGCGCCGCGCCGATCCTGATCCGTACCGGCATCTCCGCGGTTGATGTCGCCGGCGCGCGCGCCAACCTGTCGGCGGAAGCGCGGCATTGGAACTTCGATCGCTATCGTGCCGACTCGGCGCGGCGCTGGAAACCGGCGCTCGAGACGGTGAAGGTCGAGGGCGGCACGCCGGACCAGCGCACGATCATGGCCAGCGCGCTCTATCACACGCAGCTCGGGCCGACGCTCTTCTCCGACACGGATGGCCGTTATGTCGGGCTCGATCGGCAGGTCTACCGGATCGAGGGCAAGGCGCGTGCCTACAGCACCTATTCGCTGTGGGACACGTATCGCGCGCTGCATCCCCTGCTCACGCTGATCCAGCCCGAACGCAGCGCCGAGCTGACCGGCGATCTGATCCGCCAGACGCAGCAGAGTCCGTACGGCCCGCCGGCTTGGCCGTTGCAAGGGGTCGAGACGGGCTGCATGATCGGCTGGCACGCGGTCTCGGTGCTGGCGGAGGCGAGGGCAAAGGGCATTCCCGCCGATTATGCCGCCGCCTGGCCGAACGTCCGCCGCCGTGCGTTCGACTTCGCCATGCCGGACAAGGACCACAGTCTGGGCCGCGAGCCCTACGACCGGCTCGGCTTCATCCCCGCCGATCAGGTTTGGGAGTCGGTCTCGCGCACGCTCGAATATTCGTATGACGATTATGCCTCCGCATCGATCGCCGATGCGGCGGGTGCCACCGCCGATGCCGCGCGCCTGCGCCGGCGCAGCGGCAATTGGCGCAACGTGTTCGATGCGAAGATCGGCTTCGCGCGGCCGCGATTGGCGAACGGCGACTGGGCCTTGCCCTACGATCCGATCGCGCTCGGCCATTCGAAGAAGTGGCGGGATTTCACCGAGAGCAATGGCTGGCAGGGGACGTTCGTCAACCAGCACGATGTGCACGGCCTGATCGTGGCGATGGGCGGCGATGCTACGTTCGAGGCGAAGCTGGATGCGTTGTTCGACGGCCCCTCGACGCTCCCGGCCGACGCACCGCCCGACATCAGCGGGCTGGTCGGCCAATATGCGCACGGCAACGAACCGAGCCACCATGTCGCCTATCTCTACACCTATTGCGGCGCGGCGTGGAAGACTCAGGCCATGGTCCGCCGATTGCTGACCGAGATGTACAAGGCCGATCCCGACGGGATCATCGGCAACGACGATTGCGGCCAGATGAGCGCATGGTTCGTGCTGTCGGCGCTCGGCATCTATCCGGTCGATCCGGTCAGCGCCAACTACGTGCTGGGCAGCCCCTTGTTCGACCGTGCCGAAATGCGGTTGGGTGGTGGCAGGCGATTGATCGTAGAGGCGCGCGGCAACGCCCCCGACCGACCCTATGTCCAAAGCGTGACGTGGAACGGCCGCCCGTGGACGAAAAGCTGGATTGCGCATGCCGATATCGCCCGAGGCGGGCGGCTGGTGTTCGAGATGGGCGTCGCCCCCAACCGCGATTTCGGCCGCGCGCTTGTCGATCGCCCACCGCCGCCATCGCGCATGCCGTGACCACGCGCCGCACGGTGCTTGGCGGCATGGCGGCGGGCCTGCTGCCGGGCTGGACGCAAACTGCCTTCGCGCGAATGACGCGGGGTGGGGACAGCCGGACGCTGCGCTTCGCGACGCCGGCGGAGAAATGGCTGGAAGCCGTTCCGGTCGGCAACGGGCGCATCGGTGCCATGGTGCATGGCGGGATTGCCGAGGAGCGGATCGCGCTCAACCATATCGAGTTATGGTCCGGTCGCGCATCGCAGGACGACCGGCCCGAGACGCTTGCCGCATTGCCGGAGGTCCGCCGCCTGCTGTTCGCCGGGCGCTATGCCGAGGCCAACGCGCTGGCTCAGGCGCGGATGATGACGCCGATGAACCCGGAGACTTACGGGTCGTACCAGACACTCGGTGATCTGCTGCTCGCGTTCGATCATGGCGAGACGGTGACGCAGTATGAGCGCACACTCGACCTGGCGACCGGCGAGGCGCGGGTCGATTACACGATCGGCGGGCATCGTCATGCCCGAACGATCCTGTGTTCGCATCCCGATGCGGTGCTGGCGATCCGGCTGACGACGACCGCGCCCGCGGGCCTCGCACTGACCGTGCGGTTGCGGCGGAGCCAGGATGCCGTCGTCACGCCGACCGGCACGGTCCTGCATCTGCGCGGCCGGCCGAAACCGTATGGCGTAACCTTCGCCGCCGATCTGTCCTGCGATGCCGAAGGCGGCACCGCGACGGCGACGGTTGACGGTATCCGCATCGCTGGCGCGCGCAGCGTGACGCTCTTGCTGACCGCAGCGACGGATCTTCTCGCGCCCGATCCGGTCGGCCACGCCAGCGACGCGCTCGCGGCGGCCCGTCGCACATCCTGGCCTGCGCTGGTCGCCGCGCATCGGGCCGATCATCGCGTTTTGTTCGATGCGGTCGCCCTGAAGCTCGGGTCCGCCATCGGCACCGGAGCGCCGCCTCCTGCACTGGCACAGGGCGGTGACGAACATGCTCTGGTCGAGCGGTATTTCAACGTCGGGCGCTATCTGTTGATCGCGTCGTCGCGGCCGGGGTCGCTGCCCGCCAATCTGCAGGGGCTATGGGCGGACGGGTTCGCCCCGCCCTGGGGCGCGGATTATCATATCAACATCAACCTGCAGATGAACTATTGGCCGGCCGAGGTTTGCGGCCTCGGCGCGCTCACCGCACCGCTGTTCCTGCACGCCGAACGGCTACTGCCGCATGCGCGAACGACGGCGCGGGTTGCATACGGCTGTGCCGGTGCGGCGGCGCACTATACCAGCAATCCCTGGGGGTACACCGCGCTGGACGGCGACCTGCTGTACGGGATGTGGCCGGAGGGGCTGGCGTGGCTCTCGCTGCATTTCTGGGAGCATTACCTGTTCGGCGGCGACGACCACTTCCTGCGCGACCATGCCTATCCGATGCTCGAGGCCTGTGCCGAGTTCACGCTCGACTATCTCGTGCCGCATCCGGCGACGGGCAAGCTGGTCGCCGGGCCGGCGACCTCTCCGGAAAACAGCTATCGCCTGCCCGATGGGCGCAGGGGCGCGATCACGATGGGGCCGGCAATGTCGCAGTCGATCGCCTATGCGGTGCTCAGCCGATGCCGCGATGCGGCCGTGCTGCTCGGCAAGACGGCGATGGCGATGCGCTGCGACAATGCGATCGGCACCCTTCAGCGGCTGCGTATCGGCGCCGATGGGCGGATCATGGAATGGCCCGAACCCTTTGCCGAGACGGAGACCGGGCACCGGCACATCTCGCACCTGTTCGGCCTCTATCCCGGCGACGAGATCGACAGGGATACGACGCCCGATCTCGCCGCCGCGGCGCGGAAGACGCTCGCGGCTCGGCTCGCGGGCGGTGGCGGGCAGACCGGATGGAGCGCGGCCTGGCTCACCATGTTCCGCGCGCGGCTGGGCGAGGGGGATCAGGCCTGGGCGATGCTGCGCAAGCTGTTCCGCGACTCCACCGCCGACAATTATTTCGACACCCACCCGGCGGATGACGGGCCGATCTTTCAGATCGACGGCAATCTCGGCGCGACGGCGGCGATCGTCGAGATGCTGATGCAGAGCCATGACGGCCGCCTGCGGATCTTGCCGGCACTGCCAGGCGCGTGGCCCGATGGCAGCATCACCGGCATCCGCGCCCGTGGTGGCGTCGCGGTGGATATCGTCTGGCGCGGTGGCTTGGCACGGCGGGTGCTGTTGAGGCCGGAGCGCGACGCGACGTTCGCGATTTCCCCGCCGCCGGGCCAACGGCTCATGCGCGTGCTGAAGGACGGACGCGAGCATCCGGCCGGACCGGTGCTGCAGCTGCAGGCCGGCCACGCCTACGCCTTGACCTTCGGCGCTCGCCAATGACACACCTCACGCGGCGCGAGACGCTTGCGCTTCTGACCGCGTCGATCGGCACGCCGTCGCTCGCTGCACAGGCCGAAGCGATCGGCACGCTTCTGCCCCGCGACCTGCGTATCGACCATCGCATCGCGCCGGCGGGGCTGGCGACCGCACGGCCGAGATTCGGCTGGACGCTCGCCGCGCGCGATCCGGCGCAGCGCAATCTGCGCCAGTCCGCCGCACGCGTGATCGTCACCGATCCCGGCGGTACGACCTTGTTCGATAGCGGGCGCATCGACGGTCCGTCGCTCGCGCTCGTGCCGCCGCAGGACCTCGCGCTGCCCGCGCAGACGCCGCTAGACTGGCGCGTCATGGTCTGGGATCAGGATGCACGCGCATCGCCCTGGAGCAGACCCGCGCGGTTCGTGACCGGGGTCGAGGGCGCTTGGCGAGGATTCTGGATCGCCGCGGAACGCGATGGCCCGATCACTGCGCCGCCCAGCGAAGGCGCTCCGCCCGCGACGTCCACTTATACGCTGCCGCTGCTCCGCCGTGCCTTCAGGATCCAGCGTGCGGTGCGGCATGCCGTGCTCTGCGTAGCGGGGCTCGGGGCGCATACGCTCAGCATCAACGGGCGCGAGCCGTCGCGGGCTTTGCTCAACCCCGGATGGACCGATTTTCGCAAGACGGTGCTGTACGAGACGATCGATATCACCGATCATTTGCGCGTCGGGGCGAACATGCTCGGCATCCGCCTGGGTGGCGGCATGTACGACGTCGCAAAGCGACCCGGGCGATACACCAAGTTCGTCGGGTCGTTCGGTGCCCCCAAGCTGATCCTGCAACTCCGCATCGTGCACGACGATGGCAGCGAACGCTGGATCGTCAGCGACGGCGATTGGCGGACGCGGCCGGGGCCGATCCTGTTTTCCTCGATCTTCGGCGGCGAGGATCACGATGCGCGCCGCGAACCGATCGGCTGGGATCTGCCCGATGCCGGCGATGCGGGCTGGGCACCGGTCGTGGCGACGACGGGCCCCGGCGGGGCGCTGCGGCCGCAGACGACGCCCGGCCTGACCGTCGCGGAAAAGCTGAAGACCGTCGCGGTGACGCATCCCGCCCCCGGCATCGCGGTGCACGATCTCGGCCGCAACATCGCAGGTCGCCCACGCCTCACCGTGCGCGGCAAGCCCGGCACGACGATCCGCATCACGCCGGGCGAATTGCTCGACGCTGCCGGCCGCGTCACCCAGGCGAGCATGGGTGCCTCCGCGCGCGAGGCGATCCGGTTCGATTACACCCTCGGCGGATGCGGCGACGATGAGGACGAACAGGTGTGGACGCCGCGCTTCGCTTATACCGGCTTCCGGTATCTCGAGGTCGAGGGGGAGGGCGTCGTCGCGCTGGATGGCGAGTTCATTCGCGCCGATCTGGCGTCGAGCGGCGGCTTTGCTTGCAGCGACCCGCACATCGAAGCGATTTACGGCCTGATCCGACAGGCGGTGCTGAGCAATGTCGCGACCGTCCTCACCGATTGTCCACATCGCGAAAAGCTCGGTTGGTTGGAACAGACCTGGCTCAATGCCGGGACGGTATTCCATACGATCGAGGCGCTGCCGCTTTACGACAAGACGCTCGGCGACATCATCGACGCGCAGCGCGACGACGGAATGGTCCCGTCGATCGCCCCGGAATATATCCGCTTCGTCTATCCCAACGGGCAGGACACGCCGTTCCGGCATTCGCCCGAATGGGGTTCGGCGGTGGTGCAGAGCCCATGGGCGGCGTACCGCTTCGGTGGCGATCCGGCGATCCTCGCACGGGCATGGCCGGCGATGCGGCGGTATATGGACTATCTGGCGACGCGGTCGGTTGATGCCACTCTCGATGTCGGGCTTGGCGACTGGTACGATATCGGCCCCAATCCGCCGGGCGCAGCGCAATTGACGAGCCGTGCCTTCACCGGCACCGCGATCTGGTACGCCGATCTGCGGGCGATGCAGGCGATCGCGACGATCCTGGACAAACCGGCGGAGGCGGCGGCGTGTGCCGGTCAGGCCGATCGGCTGAAGGCGATCATCAACGCCCGCTTTCTCGATCCCGGAACCGGCGGATATGATCGCAACAGCCAGACGGCCAACGCGATGGCGCTCGTCCTCGATCTGCCACCGGCCGAGCGACGCGACGCGGTGCTCAACCATCTGATCGCCGATATCCGCGCGCGTGGCGACCATGTTTCGGCGGGCGATATCGGCTTCCATTATGTCGTGCGCGCGCTTGCCGCCGCGGCGCCAGAACGGCTCGCCGTAATGCTCGCGCGGCGCGATGCGCCCAGTTACGGCGCGCAACTTGCCAAGGGCGCGACCGCGCTGACCGAAGCGTGGGACGCCAATCCGTCGTCTTCGCAAAACCATTTCATGCTCGGTCACGCAATGTCCTGGCTGTTTACGGGACTGTGCGGGATCGACTGCGATTTCGCGCGCGGTGTCGAAGACGCGCTATGGATCGCGCCTACGCCGGTCCCCGGTATCACAGCCGCGGCCGCATGGCTGGTCACGCCGTTCGGTACGGTGCGGACTCGTTGGCGGACAGTGCGCGGCCGCTTCCATCTCGACGTCGCCATACCTGCCGGCGCAAGCGCGCGGATCCGTATGCCCGCCACCACTGCAAACACGATCCGCGAGAGCGGACGTCCGCTGTCGGCGCGACCCGAGATCGGCGTATCCAAAGGTCCGCTAGGGGCAATCGACCTACGCGTCGGGTCGGGCACGTACCGATTTACGGCGTCGCTCTCCACCTGAAGCGCGACGAAGTCGTTCCTCTCTTCATGGCACGCCGAAGGTCCAGCCTTCGGTGCGCGCAATATGGGGCGTAAGGGCGTCCGGGTGCCACAACTCCGGTCGGTTTGCGACGGCCCGAAGCCACGCGGTGGTGAGGATCGCGTCGGTGGCATGGTCGTCATACTTCGCGAGCGGGGCATGCGGCGCGGTGCCGAGCGCCTCGAGCGCAAGATCGAGCGTTTCGCCGTCGCGGATCTTGCTGATGCCCTTGCGCAATCGTGCGGCACGGGCGGCGATGGTCGTGTAGATTTCAACGATCACCGGGCCGGCGTCCAGCACCGGGTCGAATGGCCAGACCGGGACGATCCCGTTCAGGCGGTGCAGCACGCGCATTCCCGTGAGGCTGGACTTGCCCACTTGGGCCGCGCCTACCAGGTTGAAGCAGCTCGACGGCGAAAGCCCCATCGCCTGCTGCCCGGACTCGCAGATGCGGAGCCGCCCGCGACCGCCGGAAAAAAGATCGCCGCAATCCAGATGCTGGCGAAAATGGCGGCGCACCTCTGGATCGCGCAGGAAACTCGCCGCGGCGAGATGGTCGTCATCTGACGACGCTTCATCGACCAGCGCCCACAACGCTTTCGCGTCGGGCGGCGACTGCGACCAGCCCGGAAAATACGCGCCCAGATCCACGAACGGTAATGCAGGGGACAGGTCCAGGCCAATCAGGATATCGGTTCGCGCTTCGGCATGGTGCCGCAGCGAATCGAGGATCGCACCGCGTGACCAGCCGCCCTCCGGCGCGAGTAGATGCGGTGCGGCATCGCCGGTGACGGCGTGGGCCACGGCCAACCCCTTCGGCCGGGCAACCGCCTGCCCGGACCAATCGATCACCGAGAAATGCCGGAATTCCCTCAAGACCGGCCGCCGAACGCCTCGCGTGGTGCCGCCGGTGCATCGCTAAACCAGGCCCGGGTCATTCCTGCCGTTTCCGCAATTCGTCCCACCACGCCATGCGTTCGGAAATCCGCTTTTCCATGCCGCGCTCGGTCGGTTGGTAGAAGGTGTGCGGAGCCATTTCGGCGGGCCAATAATTGGCACCGGAAAAGCCTTCCTCGGCATCGTGGTCGTAGGCGTAGCCCTTCCCGTAACCGATGTCCTTCATCAGCTTGGTGGGCGCATTGAGGATATTCTCCGGCGGCATCAGCGATCCGGTCTCCCTCGCCGAGCGCCACGCGGCCTTCTGGGCCTTGTAGGCGGCGTTCGATTTGGGCGCGGTGGCGAGGTACAGGCAGGCCTGCGCGATGGCGAGTTCGCCTTCGGGACTGCCAAGGAAATCGTACGTGTCCTTCGCGGCGATGCATTGCACGAGCGCGTTCGGATCGGCGAGCCCGATATCTTCCACGGCCGCGCGGGTCAGGCGACGCAGCAGGTAGAGCGGTTCCTCGCCCGCCGTCAGCATCCGTGCGAGATAATAAAGCGCGGCCTGCGGGTCGCTGCCGCGGATCGATTTATGCAGCGCGCTGATCAGGTTGTAATGCCCCTCGCGATCCTTGTCGTACACCGCGACGCGGCGTTGCAGGAACGCCGACAGCCCGGCGGGATCGAGCGGTTCGGGCAGGTCGACCGAGAACAATGTCTCTGCCTGATTAAGCAGGAAACGGCCGTCGCCATCGGCCTGCGCGACCATCGCGTCGCGCGCGTCGGAGGTGAGGGGGAGGGGGCGACCCTCGGCGTCCTCGGCGCGGTTGAGCAATTTGGTCAAGGCGGTGGCATCTAGGCGATGCAGGATCAGCACCTGCGCACGGCTGAGCACGGCGGCGTTGAGTTCGAAGCTGGGATTCTCGGTCGTGGCCCCGACGAGGGTGACGGTGCCGTCCTCGACATAGGGCAGGAAGCCGTCCTGTTGCGCGCGGTTGAAGCGGTGGATCTCGTCCACGAACAACAAGGTGCGCTTGCCGATCCGGGCATGTTCGCGCGCCTCGGCAAAGGCCTTCTTGAGATCGGCGACGCCGGAGAACACGGCGGAGATCGCGACGAAGCGCAAATCCACCGCATCGGCGAGCAGGCGGGCGATCGTCGTCTTGCCGGTGCCGGGCGGCCCCCACAGGATCATCGACGACAGGCGACCGGCAGCGACCATCCGCCCGATCGAACCTTCGGGCCCGGTGATGTGATCCTGCCCGACGACCTCGGTCAGCGTGCGTGGACGCAGGCGATCGGCGAGCGGCGCGTTTTCGGGTGGTGCCTCGCGGGCGGGGGGATCGAAGGGGGCGAAGAGATCGGACATCTGGAGAGAAGATAGGCGCTGCGATGTCTGCTCACCACCCCGTCATGCCGGACTTGATCCGGCATCCAACGCGCCGCGATCGGTTCCGATGCTGGGTTTGCGGCACGGTGAATCCCGGATCGGGTCCGGGATGACGGATTTTTTGTCTGGAACGCTCTTGCCAAAACTATTTCAAGATATATCTTAGAGCCATCGTGTTATTGAAAGGACGAATTTAGATGATAGTTTTCGAAAGAGGCAGCCGTGGCGGCCACAACAAGCATGGCATGCGGCACGGCGGCCCCGGTGGCCGGGTTTTCGGCGGGCGGGGTGGTTTCTCCGTGCGCTGGGGCGGCGGCGATGAAGGCGGGCCGCGTGGTCCGGGCCGCGGGCGTCGTATGTTCGACAGCGGCGAGCTTCGCCTCGTACTGCTCAAGCTGATCGCGGAGCAACCGCGTCACGGTTACGACCTGATCCGCGAGATCGAGGGCCGTACCGGCGGTGCCTATGCGCCAAGCCCGGGCGTCGTGTATCCGACGATCACCATGCTCGACGATATGGGTATGATCGAGGAGCAGAAGGCCGAGGGCGCGAAGAAGCAGTTCGCGATCACCGTCGCCGGTCAGGCGTTGCTCACCGAACGCGAGGCCGAAATCGAGGCGTTGTTTGGGCGGCTGGCCGATGTCGGCGCCGAGCGGCAGCGCACCGATGGCGGGCCGATCCGGCGCGCGATGGGCAACCTTCGCCTGGTGTTGCAGCAGCGGCTGACCGCCGAGGATATCGACGCGGATCGCCTGCATGAAGTGGCGGCCTTGCTCGACGAGGTCGCGCAGAAGATCGAGCGGCTGAAATGAGCGGCCCGGTCAGCGCAACGGCTTCGGTGCCGACGACGAGCGGGAGCAAATATCTCCAGCAATTGTGCAAGCATTGGCAGCACAATCTGACGGTGGAGTTCACGCCCGAGCACGGCACCGTAGTGTTTCCCAAGGATGCGCGCGGCGCGGACTGGCCGGCCGATGCGCTGGTGACGTTCGATGCCAAGGCGGAAACGCTGGAGGTGCGGATCGATGCCTCCGTGGAAGGGCAGCTTGAGGGATTGAAGGGCGCGGTCGCCCGACATCTCGACCGGTTCGCGTTTCGCGAGGCTCCGCTGGCGTTTGATTGGCGCTGAGTTTCTGATCGTCGCTCATCCCCAATCGTCATGCCAGCGCAGGCTGGCATCTCAAGCGGCGGCACCGCGCTCGCCTCTTAGAGACCCCAGCCTTCGCTGGGGTGACGGTCGCGGGAAGCTGGGCTGACGGCAGGGGATGTGGCCGGCTTCTAACCCGCCGTGCGCGCCACCAACTCCAGATACGCATCCAGCACCGACTGGTTGACGCTGTCCCATTGATAGGTCGCCGCCTTGGCGTGACCCGCCGCGCCCTGGGCGCGGCGGGCTTCGTCGTCTTCGACCAGACGCTGGATCGCGTCGGCATAGGCATTCACGTCGCGCGGTGGCACGAGGAAACCGTTCACGCCGTCCTCGATCAGGTCGACCGCGCCGGTCGCGCGCGCGGCGACTACGGGGACGGAGGCGGCCATCGCCTCCAGCGTCACGTTGCCGAACGTCTCGGTGACGCTGGGGTTGAACAGCATGTCCATCGACGCGACGGCCCGGCCGAGATCGTCGCCGCGCTGGAAACCGGCAAAGGCGGCGTCGGGCACGCGCTCGGCGAACCAGTCGCGCGCCGGGCCGTCACCGATCACCAGCACGCGATGCTTCACCCCGCGCACCTTCAACGCCGCGACCACGTCAGCGAAGATATCCAGCCCCTTCTCCAGCACCAGCCGGCCGAGGAAACCGATCGCCACCTCGTCATCGGCGATGCCGAGCGAGCGCCGCCACACCAGATCGCGCGCCTTGGGCGAGAAGCGATCATGGTCCACGCCGCGCGACCAGATCGAGATCGGCGTCGTCACGCCCCACTCACGAATCAGCTCGGCCATCGACTGGCCCGGCGTCACCACCCGATCGACTCGGTTGTAGAAACGCGTCAGCAACCGGATCGCGGCCGGAGCGAGCCAGCCGATCTTGTAATAGCTGCCATAGGTCTCGAACCGCGTATGCAGCGACGCTAGCGACGGGATGCCGCGCCGCCGGGCATAGCTGACCGCTGCATGGCCAAGAAATTCCGGTGCGGCGACATGGATCACGTTGGGCGCGAACGCCTCGAGATCGCGGCGCGTGCCGGGGGGCATGCCCCAGGCGAGCTTGTACTCGTCCCGCCCGGCCGGAATCTTGAACGCGGCCACCTTGATCAGATCCCCGGTCGGAGCGAACGCCGGGCGGCTGCTGGTCGGTGAATATACCCGGACCGTCACGCCCTTCGACAGCAGATAGCCGACGAGCAGGTTCAGCGCCTGATTGGCACCGTCGCGCGTGTAGTTATAGTTGCCGCTGAAGAGGGCGACGCGGAGGTCCGTCGGCTGCATGGTGGCGCGGCCATAGCGAAGCGCGGGGGCTGTGACTATCTCCCGCAGACCCGCCTTGTCCAAATGGAGTTTCGCGCCATGACCGATCTGTCCGCCTTCCCGATCACATCGCATTGGCCTGCGCAGGACCCGACCCGGATCCAGCTCTATTCGCTGCCCACGCCCAACGGCGTGAAGGCATCCATCATGCTGGAGGAAACCGGGTTGCCGTATGAGGCGCATCTGGTCGATTTCGCCAAGAACGACCAGAAGTCGGAGGCGTTCGTCTCACTCAACCCCAACGGCAAGATCCCGGCGATGATCGATCCGGACGGCCCCGGCGGTAAACCGATCGGGCTGTTCGAAAGCGGCGCTATCCTGCTGTATCTCGCGGAGAAGACGGGCACGCTGCTCGGAAGCGGACCGGCGGATCGCTGGCATGCGATCCAATGGGTGATGTTCCAGATGGGCGGTGTCGGGCCGATGTTCGGGCAACTCGGCTTCTTCAACAAGTTCGCCGGCAAGGATTGGGAGGATAAGCGGCCGCTCGGCCGCTATGTCGAAGAATCGAAGCGGTTGCTCGGTGTGATGGATGCGGCGCTGACCGGGAAGACGTGGTTCCTGGGCGACGACTATTCGATCGCCGATATCGCGATGATCGGATGGGTAAACAACCTGATCACGTTCTACGAAGCTCGCGAGATCGTCGGCTTCGAGGATTACAGGAACGTTGGCGCGTGGCTCGATCGCGGCTTGGCGCGGCCCGCGGTGCAACGCGGATTGAAGATTCCCGCAAGGGGGTAAAGGTCGCTTGTTCTAGTTGTTCTTCTTACGTTCTCGCTATATGAGGCGGTCATGCGTCGGTCAGCCGTCAAACGAGACAAGGCGGACGGCGGTTCGAAATAGAAGGCAGGATGAGTTTGGCCAAGTCCCAGAAGCGCTATGTCTGTCAGTCCTGCGGTTCCGTCTCGCATCGTTGGTCCGGGCAGTGTGCGGATTGCTCCGAATGGAACACCCTCGTTGAGGAAGCCGGCGGCGGGAACGTCACGCCGTTTCAGGCCAAGCATAATCTGCAATCCGGCGGACGGACGATGCAACTCGTCGGGCTGGATGCGGAGATCGCACTGCCCGAGCGAATGCCGAGCGGAATCGCGGAACTGGACCGGGCACTGGGCGGCGGGTTCGTCGAGGGATCGGCGACATTGATCGGCGGCGATCCGGGGATCGGGAAATCGACCTTGCTGCTGCAGGCCGCGGCGACGATGGCGCTGGCCGGGCTACCGGTCGCCTATGTCTCGGGCGAGGAGGCGGCCGATCAGGTGCGGCTGCGCGCGCGGCGGCTCGGGCTGGGCAATGCGCCGGTGCAACTCGCGGCGGCGACCTCGACGCGCGATATCCTGACGACGCTCGGCAACGGCCAGCCGCCGGCGCTGCTGGTGATCGATTCGATCCAGACGATGCACAGTGACCTGATCGAGGGCGCGCCCGGAACAGTGAGCCAGGTGCGGGCCTCGGCGCAGGAACTGATCCGTTTCGCCAAGGAACGTGGCACGGCGGTCGTGCTGGTCGGCCATGTCACGAAGGACGGCAGCATCGCCGGGCCGCGCGTATTGGAACACATGGTCGATACGGTGCTGAGCTTCGAGGGTGAGCGCAGCCACCAATATCGCATCCTGCGCGCGATCAAGAACCGCTTCGGCGGCACGGACGAGATCGGCGTGTTCGCGATGGTCGCCGAGGGGCTGGCGGAGATCGCCAACCCTTCGGCGCTGTTCCTCACGCAGCGCGACGAAAGCGTGACGGGGACGACGGTGTTCCCTGCGCTGGAAGGCACGCGGCCGGTGCTGGTCGAAATTCAGGCTTTGGTCGTGCGGCTTGCGAGCGGGGCGACGCCCAGACGGGCGGTGGTCGGTTGGGATTCCGGGCGGCTGGCAATGGTGCTGGCAGTGCTGGAGGCGCGCTGTGGCCTTAGTTTCTCGTCGTGCGAAGTGTATCTGAACATCGCCGGGGGCTACCGCGTGTCCGATCCCGCGGCGGATCTGGCGGTCGCGGCGGCCTTGGTATCGGCGCTCAGCGAGCGCCCCGTCCCGGTGGACGCTGTGGCGTTTGGCGAGATCGCCTTGTCGGGGGAACTCAGGCCGGTGGCGCATGGCGCGTTGCGGTTGAAGGAGGCGGGAAAGCTGGGGTTCGAACGCGCCCTGGTGCCGTCCGCGCTGGCGGGCGAGAAAAGCCCATTGAAGCTGACCGGGTTCCGCACGCTCGGGGCTTTCGTTGACCATATGCTCGGGCGTGGGTAGCGGTCTGGAAGCCGCGATTTCCGTTCGCGTCGAGCGGTTGGGGCTTTGGGGCATATGATGGGACTTTCGGCACTCGACATCCTCGTCCTGATCGCCGTGCTGGGTTCGGCGGTGATGGGGCTGATGCGCGGTTTCGTGGCGGAGGTGCTGTCGCTGTTCGCCTGGGTGGCGATCGTATTCGTGGTCAAGCTGTTCCACACGCCGCTCGCCTCCGCGCTGTCGGGCGTGGTGGGGACGGTGTCGGGCGCGGCGGTGCTGGCGTTCGCGATCCTGGCCGGGCTGACCTATTTCGGCGGACGGATGGTGGCGAATGCGCTGGGCGCACGGACGCGCACCTCGATCCTCGGGCCACTCGATCGCGCGCTCGGTTTCGGGTTCGGCGCGATCAAGGGGCTGATCCTGTCGAGCCTCGTCTTCCTGCTCGTAGTGCTGGTGACGGATACGATGAGCGGCGGCCCGTCCCGCCGTCCGTTGTGGCTGAAGGACTCGCGGACCTACCCGCTGCTCAACGCCACCAGCGCGAGCATCGCCGATTTCGTCGACCGGCGGCGCAAGGGCCTGCCGGTGTTCGGCCCGCACGATGCCGGCGGCAACACGGATGACCGCGCGTCCTGAGGCGATGCCGGAACACTTTGCCGCAGAACGCTTTGGGGGTGCGCCTGCGAGCATTGTCGCCTACATCGCGGGGATGAATGCCCCGCTCTACAATGCCGAAATCCTCCGCCTCGCCGCGACGATCCCCTATCAGGAGCGTCTCGTCGATCCGATGGGCACGTCCGAGAAGCGCTCGCCGATCTGCGGCAGCCGCGTGACGGTGGATGTCGATCTCGACCCGAGCGGACGGGTCGGCGCGATCGGCATGCTGGTCCGCGCCTGCGCCCTGGGTCAGGCATCGTCCTCGCTCCTCTCGGCCGACGTGATCGGCAAAACTCCGGAAGAACTGGCTGCGGCGCGCGATGCCGTCACGGCGTGGCTGGCGGGCGCGGGGCCGCTACCCGATTGGCCGGGGTTCGACCTGTTCACGCCGGCGCTCAGCCACAGCGCGCGCCACGCCTCGATCCGTCTTGCGTTCGAGGCTGCCGCCGAGGCCGCCGCGCTCGCCGCCACTGCCAAAGACGGGACGGCCTGATGCACGACGCCGGCGATGCCGTCTCGCTGCTCCGTGACGGCGTGGTGCTGCTCGGTTTCGGGCTGGTCTTCGTATTGCTGTTCCGGCGGCTCGGTCTCGGTGCGACCCTGGGGTATCTCGTCGCGGGCGCCGTGGTGGGGCCGCACGTCTTGGGATTGGTGGGCGATGCCGAATCGAAGATCGGCGTCGCCGAACTCGGCATCACCCTGCTACTGTTCATCGTCGGTCTGGAACTGAACCCCAGCCGCCTGTGGCGCATGAAGCAGGAGATCTTCGGCCTCGGCCTGTTGCAGGTCGTGCTCTGCGGGATCGCGATATCGGCGGTCGTGCTGTTCGCGACGCACAGTTCGGTCGCGGCCGCGCTGGCGCTCGGCCTGCCGCTGGCGCTTTCCTCCACCGCGCAGGTGCTGCCGATGCTGCAATCGGCCGGTCGCATGCGCACGCCGTTCGGGGAGCGGGCGTTTTCCATCCTGCTGTTCCAGGATCTGTCGATCGTGCCGCTGATCACGATCGTCGCGGTGATGTCGCGCAACCCGGCGGATGCCAACGGCCCGCCGGGCTGGCTGCTGTTCATCTACACCGTGCTGGCGGTCGGCGGACTGATCGTTGCCGGGCGTTTCATCCTGCGCCCGCTGTTCCGCATCATCGGCAATATGGGTGAGCGCGAGATGTTCGTCTTCGCCGGCCTGTTCACGGTGATCGCCAGCGCGGCGATCATGGAGGCATTGGGCCTGTCGACCGCGCTGGGTGCGTTCGTCGCCGGCGTGATGCTGGCCGACAGCCCGTACCGGCATGAGCTGGAGGCCGATGTCGAGCCGTTCCGCTCGATCCTGCTCGGCCTGTTCTTCCTGGCGATCGGCATGATGCTCGATCTGCATGCGATCGCCGAGCGCCCTTTGTTCGTCGCCGGCATGGCGCTGGCGCTGATCGCGACCAAGGCGCTGATCATCTTCGGCATCGGCATGGCGTTCCGAATGCCATGGCGCGGCGCGCTGGCGCTCGGCCTGCTGCTCAGCCAGGGCGGCGAATTCGGGTTCGTATTGTTCGCGCAGGCGCAGAACGCGCTACTGATCAAGCCCGAGGCGGCGAGCCTGTTCGGCGCGATCATCACCTTGTCGATGGCGACCACGCCGTTCCTGATGACGATCACCCGCCGCATCCGGGCCCAGCCGGTGGACAGCAGCGACCGCGAGGGGCCGGTGGCGGACGGTGCGAACGCGCTGATCGTCGGCTATGGCCGCTTCGGCCAGACGGTGGCGCAGATGCTGATCGCGCAGGGCATTCCGGTGACCCTGATCGACACCGATATCGAGATGATCGACGTCGCCAGCGGCTTCGGCGCGAAGGTCTATTATGGCGACGGCACGCGGCTGGATCTGTTGCGTCAGGCCGGGGCTGCCGAGGCCGAACTGATCATGTTCTGCACCGATGGCGATCAGTTGAGCGCGGAATTGATCGACGGCGTGCACGAATCTTTCCCCAAGGCGGCGATCTTCGTCCGTGCGTTCGATCGACGCTCATTGCTGAAGCTTAAGGATGCGCATGTCGACGGCGTGGTGCGCGAGGTCATGGAATCGGCGGTAAAGATGGCGCGCCTCGCGATGAAGAGCATCGGCATCGACGATAGCGAGATCAACCGCAGCGAGGAGCATTACCGCGCGCGCGACAAGGAACGGCTCAAGGCGCAATACGAGACCGGCGATCTGCGCGCGGCGCGCGACCGGATCATCACGCAGGATGCCCGACCGGATACCGGGCTCGGAGGGGGCGGGAAATGAAGAACCGATCGCTGATCGAGCGGACCGGCTTCGCCTTTGCCGGCTGGTGCGCGGCGTTCAAGCGCGAGCGCAGCTTTCGCGCGCACACCCTGATCGTCGCGCTCGCGATCGTGATCCTGCTATTGCTGCGGCCCGAGCCGATCTGGTGGGCGATCGTCGCCCTGATCTGCGCGCTGGTGGTGGCGATCGAACTGGTCAACTCGGCGATCGAGGCGCTGGCCGACCTGCTGCATCCGGATCTGCATCCCGAGATCAAGGCGGTGAAAGATATGGTCGCCGGTGCCGTGCTGGCTGTGAGCGTCGGCGCGATCGTGGTGGCGGCGGCGTTGGTGGTCGATCACTGGCCCCGCCTGATGGGGCATTGAGCATGAACTGGATCGTGATCCTGGCCGGCCTGTCCGGTGCGATGGCGGTCGGGGCGGGCGCGTTCGGTGCGCATGGCGCTATCGGCGAAGCAGCGGATTGGTTGAAGACCGGTGGGCAGTATCAACTGATCCACGCGGTCGCGGCGCTCGTGGCGATGCGGCTGGACGCGAAAGGGCCGGCAATGCTGTTTCTGGCCGGCGGGGCGATCTTCGGTGTGTCGCTGTACCTGATGGCAATGGGCTTGCCGCGGTGGCTCGGCGCGGTGACTCCAATCGGCGGCGCATCGTTGATCGCCGGGTGGCTGTGGCTGGCCTGGAGCGGCGCGCGGGGTTAGCCTTGCTCAGGGATCGTCGTGCCCTTAGACCAGGGCAGGAATTTGGAGTTTTCGACATGGTTCATCGTCACCGCTGAAGCGGCAACCTTTCAGCGGGCGGAGCACATTCCGCCGACCGAACTCTGGTTTCGAGACTGACATGCCAAGATTGAATGACAAAACCTGCGTCGTCACCGGCGCGGCGCGCGGGATCGGTCGCGCGATTGCCGCCGCTTTTCATGCCGAGGGCGCCGCGGTCGTCCTCACGGACAAGGATATCGAGATGGGGCGGGCCGCCGCCGATGCGATCGGCTGCCGCTTCGAGCCGCTCGACGTGCGCGAGGAGGCGGACTGGACTCGTTTGGCGGACCATGTCCCGCGCACCGATGTCGTGGTCAACAATGCCGGGATCACCGGGTTCGAGGATGGTCCGGTCGCGCACGATCCCGAACATGCCGATCTGGAGGATTGGCGCGCGGTGCACCGCGTCAATCTCGACGGGACGTTCCTCGGCTGCCGCTATGCGATGGGCGCGATGAAGGCGCGGGGGACGGGATCGATCATCAACATCTCGTCGCGGTCGGGGCTCGTCGGCATTCCGATGGCCGCGGCCTATGCCTCGTCCAAGGCGGCGGTGCGCAATCACAGCAAGAGCGTCGCGCTCTATTGCGCTCAGCGGGGGTGGAAGATCCGGTGCAACTCGATCCACCCGGCGGCAATCCTGACGCCGATCTGGGAACCGATGCTCGGCACTGGCCCTGATCGCGAGACACGGATGGAGGCACTCGTGGCGGATACGCCGCTCAAACGCTTTGGTTTGCCCGAGGAGGTCGCGGCGATCGCGGTGCTCCTGGCGTCGGACGAAGCGACCTACATCACGGGGGCGGAACTCTCGATCGACGGGGGACTGCTGGCCGGTTCGGCCGCTACGCCGGGCTGAAACGTGGCGGGCCGTTCCGCGTGAGCCAGGGAACGGCCCGCTTGGACGGGACAGCCCTGCGGCCCAGGTGCCGAGCCGACCGACTCGATGAACGCCAACACCTCCGCCGAACAGGGCGGTTTCATCTCGCTCGCGCTCGCATCGACCTCGGCGGTCTGCGCGGCGACGAGCCGCCCAGATCGGTGCCGCGCCCGGCGCGCAGAGCTGGACCGCGGCCAACTGGAAACCGGCCGTTCAGCGCGACGATCGCGGTGAGCCGAGCCAGCTCGCCGGAGCCGAAACAGCGGCGGCCATTGGAGGTGCTCAACGGCTCCATCAGCCCGCGCGCTTCGTAGAATCGCAGCGCGCGGGCAGGAGCCCGGTGCTTCACGCGACATCGGCTATGTCCAGGCTGTCCATACGAATCACCCCTGGCGGATGACGCCGCGTCAACTTCAAGCGCTATTTGTCGAGCGGTGCCTTGCTCGTGCGGCGGCAGCGCTCGGAGCAATAGATCACATTATCCCAGTCACGTTCCCACTTCTTCCGCCACGTAAACGGACGTGCACAGACCGGGCACATCTTGGTCGGCAGGTTCGACTTGGCGATTCCGCGCGGCATTCAGCGCGGCTGGGCGTCGAGGAAGCGGGCCACGGCCTTCAGGTCGACCGTCTTGTCGACATAGGTCCGCCCGATGCCCTTCGCGAGCAGGAAGGGCAGGGTGCCGGCGGACATCTTCTTGTCGTGCATCATGTGCGCGACGAGGGTTTCGCCGTCATCCTTGCTGCCCGCCGCCGCCAGACCGTCGGGCAGGCCGACCGCGCGCAGGTGTGCCGTCACGCGGTCCGCATCGACGACCGGCGCAATCCCCTGTCCGGCGGAGAAGCCATAGGCCAGCGCCATGCCCGCCGCGACGCCCTCGCCGTGGAGCAGGCGATCGGAGAAACCCGCTTCGGCCTCCAGCGCGTGGCCGAACGTGTGGCCCAGGTTGAGCAGAGCGCGGCGGCCCGTGGTCTCGAACTCGTCCTCGCCGACAATGCGGGCCTTGGCGGCGATGCTGTGGCCGATCGCATAGCTGCGCGCCTCCGCATCGCCCGCGATCAGGGCCGCGGCGTTCGCTTCGCACCAAGCGAAGAAATCGGGATCGTCGATCAGGCCGTATTTCACCACTTCGGCATAACCGGCGCGCACCTGACGCGCGAGCAGCGTGTCGAGCGTCGTCGGATCGACCAGCACCAGAGCCGGCTGATGGAACGCGCCGACCAGGTTCTTGCCGGCGCGCGAATTGATCGCGGTCTTGCCGCCGACCGACGAATCGACCTGCGCCAGCAATGTGGTCGGGATCTGCACGAACCCGCAGCCGCGCTTAAGGATCGCGCAGGCGAAACCGACGAGATCGCCGATCACGCCGCCGCCCAAGGCGATGACGTGATCGCCGCGTTCCACGCCGAGATCGAGCAGCCGGTCGATCAGCGTTTCCAGCATCGCCCAGCTCTTGCTGCCCTCGCCCGGCGGCAGGACGATCGCCTCGCTCGCGACGCCGGACGCGGTGAGCGACGCCTGCAAGGTCGCAAGATGCGGCAGCAGATTCTCGTCCGTGACGATCGCCATCGTGCGCCCGCGCGACAGCGGCGCAAGATGCTCGCCGGATCGCGCGAGCAGGCCGTTATCGACGATGACGTCATAGCTGCGGTCGCCAAGGGCCACGGGAATGACGGTCATAGTCCGAGTGCTTTCAGGATGGCGGAGACGGTATGGTCGTGCGGCGCGTGGTTGCTGGCGACGCGGATCGGGGCCAGCGCGTAGAACGGGTTGCGAACCCGGGCCAGTTCCATCAGCACGACGCGGGGATCCTTGCCGCGCAACAGCGGGCGCGTGTCGCGACGGCGCACGCGTTCGGCAAGGACGGCGGCATCGGCGTCGAGCCAGATCGCCACCGCCTGTTCTAGGATGAGCGCGCGCGTCTCGTCGTTGATGAAGGCGCCGCCGCCGGTCGCGATCACCTTGCGCGTGCCGTCGAACAGCCGCGCGATCACGCGGCGTTCGCCGTCGCGGAAATGCGCTTCGCCGAACCGTTCGAAGATGTCGCTGACCGACATGCCGGCGGCCGTCTCGATCTCGTTATCGGCATCGACGAAGGGCAGGCGCAGCCGCGCGGCGAGGCGGCGGCCGACGGTGGATTTGCCCGCGCCCATCAGGCCGACGAGCACGATCGGACGCTCGGCATGGGGTGGCGCAGGGGTGCCGGACCCCGGGTCCGAAGGAGGATGGCTTTGCAACATCGCGCCGGGGCTATACAGCGACCCCGCGTCTGCGGCAAAAGACTATGGCGCGCCGCTTCGTCCTTCGTTCGCACAGGGTTTTGTCATGTCTCGCTTGGTCGTCACGCTCGTTGTCATTCTGGTCGTGGTGGTGGGCGGACTGTTCGTGCTGTCCGGCATGGCGCATGAAAAGTCCCCGGTGCGCGTCGAGAAAGTGGTGCCGCTTGCGAATCTCTCGAACTAACAGCGCGCGCCTCGCCATTGCCGTCTGCCTGATCGGCGCAGGAATTCCTGCGCTGGGGCAGGACAGCCCCGAATCGCTGCTGCCGCCCGGTTTCAACGATCCCGCGACACCGCGCCCGCGCCCGACATCGCCCGGCGGGCTGACGCTCAATCCCTCGACGCTCGGTCGTCCGGCACCTTCGTCCACTCCCGTACCCACGCCGTCGCCCGGTGCGACGCCTGCGGCCACGGATGGCGTGGTCGATCCGGTGGTCGCCGCCGTGCTCGCCGATGCGCAGGCGGCCGCCGCCGTGCGTGCCGCCGAGGCCTATGCGCGCGCCTTGTCGGCGCACCGTTCGCTCGACACGGTCGGTGTCGCCGGGCCGCAACAGGGTGCGCTCGCGCCCGACGCGCTTCGTGGCGCGGACGGGATCTATGTCGAGGAATTGATGCGGCGTCTGAACGCGCCGATCGCCTCGCGCTGGCTGTCGATGGCACTGCGCAAGACCCTGGTCTCGCGGCTCGACACGCCGGAGCGCGTCAATGGCGCGGATTTCGCTGCCGAGCGGGCCTGGCTGCTGGTGCGGATGGGCGAATCGGTCGCCGGCCGCGCAGTCGCGCAGAGCGTCGACCCCGAAAATTCCACGCCGAAGCTGTATAACGCGCTGATGCAGACGGGGCTCGCGACCGGCGATCCGGGCGCATTCTGTCCGGTCGCGGACAAGGCGGCGGCAAGCGCGCGCGAACGTGGCTGGGTCGTCGCCAAGAGCATCTGCGCGGCGTTGGCCGGGCAACCGGCGACGCAATTGCTCGCGGCCAACGAAAAGGCCGGCGCGGCGCGCGGGATCGACATGCTGCTCGCCCGCAAGGTCGCCGGGATGGGCGCACGCGGACGCCAGGCGGTAACGATCGAATGGGATTCGGTCGATCAGTTGACGGCGTGGCGCATCGGCATGGCGCTGGCCAGCGGCACGGACATTCCGGATCGGTTGATCGCGACGGTCAATCCGCGCGTGCAGGCATGGCGGGCGCTTTCGCCGATGGTCGACGTGCGCACGCGGATCGCGCCGGCCGATTATGCCGCGGCGCGCGGCGTGCTGTCGAACGCGGCAATGGTCGACCTCTACGGCGCGCTCGACAATGACGACGATCAGGCGAGCGCCGAACTGGGCATCGCGCGCGATCTGCGCACCGCTTATTCGGCCGGCACGCGCGCCGAGCGGATGACGGCGCTGACCGGCCTGTGGGACGAGCCGAAGACGGCGGACGGGCGCTATGCTCGGCTGATCCTCACCGCCCGCGCGGCGGCGCGGCTGCCGTTGGATACCCAAGGCGCGGATGTCGACCGGCTGGTGAAATCGATGCTGTCGGCCGGGCTGGACCGCTCAGCGCTGCGCTGGTCGGGCAAGGCGGATAAGGGCGGGGACGCGTGGGCGATGCTGGCGCTGGCCGATCTGAACCTCGGGGCGCGTTATTCGATCGGCGATATCAACGGCTATTCGGGCAAGGACGATTCGGACGGCCTAAAACGGCGTATGCTGTTCGCGGGGCTGGCCGGTCTGGGCCGCTTGTCGCGCGACGACATCGCGAGCGGCGCCGAATCGCTCGGGGTCAGGATCGGCGCGGAGAACAGCTGGACGCGCGCGATCGATCGGGCCGCGCGCAACAACCAGCCGGGGCTGGTCGTGCTGCTCGCCTCGATCGGCATGCAAACGACGCAGTGGCGCGGCGTGCCGCCGGAAGTGCTGTACCGAACGATCGGTGCGATGCGCGCGGTCGGCCTGGGCGGCCAGGCGCGGATGATCGCCGTCGAGGCGATCGCCCGGCTTTGACCACGCTCGCCGACCGCGCGCTGATCGAGCGGTTCCTGGAGATGATGGCGGCGGAGGCGGGCGCGGCCAAGAACACGATCGCGGCGTATCGCAGCGATCTGGCGCTGGCCTCGGAGTTTCTCGAACACCGGCTGGGCGAGGCCTCGGCGACCGACCTGTCGCGGCTGGGCGAGCATTGGCTCGACCTGTCGCGCTCTAGCGTGGCGCGGAAATCCGCCGCGCTCCGGCGGTTCTTCGCGTTCCTGGCCGATGAGGGCATGCGATCGGACGATCCCGGCGGGGCCCTGCCGCGGCCGGGCGCACAGCGTGCGTTGCCCAAGACGCTCGATCATGCCGATGTCGACCGGCTGTTCGCCGCCATCGCCGACCGCATCGCCCGCGATCCGCCCGATCCCAACGACCTGCGGCTCGCGGCGTTGGTCGAGTTGCTCTACGGATCGGGCTTGCGCGCGACCGAACTCGTGTCGCTGCCGCGCAATGCCATCTCGCCCGATCGCCCCTACCTGATCCTGCGCGGCAAGGGCGGGCGCGAGCGGCTGGTCCCGATCTCCGATCGCGCCCGCGCTGCCGTTGCGGCCTGGCGGGGCTATGTCGCCACCGACCGAGCATGGCTGTTCCCGTCGGGCAAGACGCACCTGTCGCGCGTGCGGCTCTACCAGTTGCTGAAAGCGCTGGCGGCGGAGGCGGGCATACCGCCCGAGCGAGTCTCGCCGCACGTCCTGCGCCACGCCTTCGCGACGCATCTGCTGGAGGGCGGGGCGGACCTGCGCGCGCTGCAATCCATGCTCGGCCATGCCGATATCGCGACGACCGAGATCTACACGCATATCGACAGCGCGCGGCTGGTCGCCTTGGTCAACGAACGCCATCCGCTCAACGATCGCCAGGCCGGCGACCGTTCGACGACGCCACGCGTTGACGTCGGCCAGCAGGGGGCTTAACCGCCCGGCGCTATGGCAAGCTTTCTCGATTTCGAAAAACCCATCGCCGAACTGCAGGGGCGGATCGACGAACTGCGCGAGACCGCCGCCGACGGCACGGTCGATATCGACGCGGAGGTCGCCAAGCTGCAGGCCAAGTCCGACAAGGCATTGCGCGACACCTATGCGCGGCTGACGCCGTGGCAGAAGACCCAGGTCGCACGGCACGGCGAGCGGCCGCATTTCAAGGACTACGTCGCCGGGCTGTTCGACGATTTTACGACTTTGGCCGGGGACCGGGCGTTCGGCGACGATCAGGCGATCCTCGGCGGCTTCGCGATGTTCCGGGGGCAGCGCGTTATGGTGATCGGCCATGAGAAAGGCGACGATACCGCCAGCCGCCTCCGCCACAATTTCGGTATGGGCAAGCCCGAGGGCTATCGCAAGGCCATCCGTCTGATGGAACTGGCCGACCGGTTCGGCCTCCCGGTCGTGACGTTGGTCGACACGTCGGGCGCGTTCCCGGGCGTGCAGGCTGAGGAGCGCGGACAGGCGGAAGCGATCGCGCGTTCGACCGAGACGTGCCTGTCGCTGGGCGTGCCGATGGTCGCGGCGGTGGTGGGCGAGGGTGGTTCGGGTGGCGCGATCGCGCTGGCGGCGGGCAACCGCGTGCTGATGTTCGAACACGCAGTCTATTCGGTAATCTCGCCCGAAGGCTGCGCCTCGATCCTGTGGCGCACCGCCGACAAGGCGGCGGATGCGGCGGAGGCGATGAAGGTGACGGCGCAGGATTTGAAAGGCCTGGGCGTGATCGACACGATCGTGCCGGAGCCGCTGGGTGGCGCGCATCGCGATGCGGCCAAGGCGATCGCTACGCTCGGCGATGCGATCCGCGATGCCCTGGGCGGGCTTGCGGGCATGGATGCGGCGGAACTGCGTCGCGACCGGCGCGAGAAGTTCCTGGCGATGGGTCGGCTGTAACGCGCCGACCCGTTACGCCACCCGAGCTTCAGCTCGCTTTCATGTTCGACGATACGTTACCGTACGTGGTCTTCAAACGGTTGCCGAGACCCTGCATCGCGCTGATCGCCGCGACTGCGATCAACGCCGCGATCAAACCGTATTCGATCGCCGTTGCGCCGCGTGTGTTGCGGAAGGCGCTCAAGATGATGTGTAACATTATCCACCCCTGGACAAGAAAGGGGCGGCGAAACCAAAGCCCCGCCGCCCCCGAACTTTCGATAAGCTGTTGAAGCTTACGAAGCCTTCATGTTCGACGAGACGTTGCCGAACGTGGTCTTCAGCTGGTTGCCCAGACCCTGCATGGCAGCGATGGCGGCGACGGCGATCAGAGCGGCGATCAGGCCGTACTCGATTGCGGTTGCGCCCTTGGAATTCTTGATGAAGTTGCGGATCTTCTGCATTTTCGGTCTCCAGTTTCAGTCTTCAGTCACCCGGCCGAACCGGAGAACCGGCATCGACAGTTCAAGATCTAGGCCGGCAGGGTTGAAGAAAACTTAAAGGCGGAAAATAATTTCGGGGCAGGCGGGAACCTATTGTCCGGTGCGTGCGCGTTCCATTTTTGTATTGACGTTGCCCCACATGCCTACCGTCGAATTCGCCACCTCGACAAAGGCCGCGATCATCGTGATGACGACGAGTGATAGGATCAGCCCATACTCGATTGCCGTACCGCCCTTGCGGTCGCGGACCAGCCGCCTGATGAAACGTGTGAACATTCGGTTGCGCGCCCCGGACCGAGTACATCTAAAAGTAAAACCTAGTTCCGGAGCATTAACGAATGACGAATAGGTCCGATCAAGCCGAGGCGATTACTATGTTCCCCGTAGTCGCGGCGGCGCTGGTCGATGCGTCCGGGCGCGTGCTCGTCCAGCAGCGCCCGCCCGGCAAACACATGGCCGGCTTGTGGGAATTTCCGGGCGGCAAAGTGGAGCGTGGCGAGACGCCCGAGGCGGCTCTGGTGCGCGAACTGGCGGAGGAATTGGGCATAAGGGTCGCGGCGTCGGCCCTGAGGCCCGCCACCTTCGCGAGCGAGCCGCTGGACGGAAAGCATCTCCTGCTGCTGCTGTATATCTGCGAGGAATGGACCGGCGAGCCGGTCGCGCTGGACGCCGTGGCGCTGCGATGGGTCGCGCCGGCGGAGATGCGCGGGCTGGACATGCCGCCGGCCGACGCGCCGTTCATCGCCGCGCTGGAGCGCCTGGCCTAGCGCGCGGTCGTCACCTCGCCGCCGTCCGTAAGTGTGATGCGGATGCTGACCCAGGCGCCGATCTGCTCCTTGCCGCCGATGCGTGGGGGGCGAACGCGGAACTGCCACGCCGCCTGCCGGAAAGCCCGCGCGAGCCCCGAACCGAGCGGCGATTCGCCCAGCGCGCGGCAATTCTCGACATGGTAATTCTCGATCGTCTTGCACGCGATCAGGCCCCAGCCGGGCTGGGCGCGGGGCGGCAGATAGCCGTTCAGTTCCGCGCTGGACGGTTCGCGATACCATTCGGCATTGTAGAGCCGCTCGCCGCCCGGCCCGGCACCGGGTCCGTAGGCCGATCCGCTGTCCTTGCCCGCCACCGCCTGCCCGTCGCTGTCACCGTCGTGTCCGGGGCGCGAGGTGGCGGTGCCGACTGCGTCGAACATGTCCTTTCCGCCGATCAGCTGCGGCAGCTCGATCGGCTTGGGCGGGGTTACCGGAGGGGCCGGCGGCTTGGGCGGCTCGGGCGGTGCCTTCGGCGGCGATCCCCGATCGGTCTCGCGCGCCTTGTCGACCTTCGGCGTGGCCGGGCCGGGTGTCGGCGCTGGATTCGGTACATCGGTCAGCGTGAAGGTGGTGGGCGGCTTTTCATCGACCTTGTGCGTCACCGACGGGGCGAGGCGCAGCATCACGAGCAGAACGAGCAGGTGCGCGATGATCGCGAACGCCAGGCCGGACGCGCGCCGGCGATCCGATGCGGAGCGATAGCCCGATGAATAAGGTGGGTCCGCCTGGGGCGCGTTGGACGTCGGCTGCATTGTGCGGATGTGGCCCGGACCCGTAACGTGAATATGTCAGCGCGGATCGATCGCTGGAGGCCCGACCGGGAATCGAACCCGGGTGCGAGGATTTGCAGTCCTCTACGTCACCACTCCGCCATCGGGCCTCGACGAGCGAGGCGGCGAAATGCGGCGGTGCGACGCCGCTGTCAACCGTTCGTGCGACTCTGCGATATTCTATTTGTCACGGCGTCGCTTGGCGTGTGCCCCACGGCACGATACAAGCCGCGAAACGGAACAAGTGTATTGCATGGCTAAAACAGCTGTGCGATGAAGGTCGAAGTAAGGGCGGCGGCATGAAACTCAGCACGATCGATTCGGACGGACAAGTGGCGATGCGCCACGCGATGGTGGCGAGCCAGTTGCGCACCAATGCGGTCAGCGATGCCCGCGTCGTCGCGGCCATGGCCCGCGTGCCGCGCGAGGAGTATCTGCCGGTCGAGGCGCAGGATATGGCGTATCGCGATACCGCGCTGCCGCTGGGCCGCGGCCGGTTCCAGAACGTGCCGATCGCCACCGGCCGGATGTTGACCGAAGCGATGTTGCAGGCGAGCGACCGCGTGCTGCTGATCGGGGCGGCGGGCGGCTATACCGCCGCCGTACTGGCCGAGATCGTCGCCTCGGTAACGGCGGTGGAGAGTGATCCCGCGCTGGCCGCGCTGGCGCGCACCGCTTTGGTCAGTTCGCCCAAGGTCACTTTGGTCGAAGGTCCGCTCGAGGCCGGTCATGCCGAAGGCGGCCCCTTTGACGTATTGTTCATCGACGGTGCGGTAGAACAGATCCCGGAGGCGCTGGTCGCCCAGGTCGCGACCGGAGGCCGGGTCGTCGGTGGCCTGGCCGATCGTGGCGTCACGCGGCTCGCGTCGGGGCGCAAGACGGCGGGCGGCTTCGCGCTGCTGCCGTTCGCGGACATCGATTGCGTGCCTCTGCCGGGTTTCGCGCTCGCGAAATCCTTCACCTTCTGAAAGACACGTAGTGATGCGCCGGACTTATCTTCTGCTTGGTAGCGCGCTGACCATGGTCGCCGCGCCTGCCATGGCCGAAACGCTGAAAGAGGCGTTGCTCAGGGCGTACAATACCAACCCGACGCTCTCGGCCGACCGCGCCAACGTGCGCGCGGTGGACGAGAACGTGCCGATCGCGCGCTCGCAGGGGCTGCCGTCGCTCAACGTCTCGGGCAATTATACCGAGAACGTCGTCAACGCGCAGAACAGCTTCCTCGCGCCGGCACGCCAGGCGACCGCGTCGACGACCTTTTCGGTGCCGATCTATGCCGGCGGCGCGGTGCGCAATGCGGTGAGGGCGGCGGAAGTCCGTGTCGAGCAGAGCCGCTTCGGCCTGCGCAACACCGAATCGCAACTCTTCACCGCCGTCGTGGGCGCGTACATGGACGTGATCCGCGACGAGGCGATCGTGTCGCTCAACCGCCAGAACGTCCGGGTGCTGGACGTCAATCTGCAGGCGAGCAGCGATCGCTTTCAGGTCGGCGATCTGACGCGCACCGACGTGGCGCAGTCGCAAGCCCGTCTGGCCGTGGCGCGCAGCCAGTTGCAGACCGCCGAGGCGCGGCTGATCTCCAGCCGCGAAAGCTATATCCGCCTGATCGGCAATGCGCCGGGCACGCTCGAAACGCCTCCGCCGGTGCCCGACAGCCCGACCGATCCGGATGCGGCGGTGGACATAGCGATCCGCAACAATCCGGCGCTGCTCGCGGCGGAAAAGGCCCGCGATGCGGCGCGCTACGACGAAGGCGTCGCGCGCGCCGCGCGCCTGCCGAAACTGAACGCCAACGTCGGCGGAAATTATTACAACTATCTGGGCTCGCTCGGCTCCACCACCGGACAGTCGGTCCCGCAGAACGGTACCGCGGCGACGGTCGGCCTCGGCCTTACCTTGCCGCTCTATCAGGGCGGTCGTCCGGCGGCGCAGGTCCGTCAGGCGCAGGAGCGGCGCGGGCAGGCGATCGAGCAGGTGACCGAGGCGGAACGCCAGGTGATCGCCAATACGCGCTCGGCCTATGCCGTGTGGAAGTCTTCGGAGGAGGTGATCGCCTCGTCCGAGGTGGCGGTGAACGCCAACCGCCTGTCGCTGGAAGGTGTGCGCGCCGAGAACAGCGTGGGCAACCGCACGATCCTCGACATCCTGAACGCCGAGCAGGAACTGCTCAACTCGCAGGTCACCTTGGTGACGGCGCGGCGCGATGCCTATGTCGCGCGCTTCGCGTTGCAGGCGGCGATGGGCCGGGCCGAGGCGCGCGATCTCGGGCTGGACGGTGGCGCGCTCTACGATCCGGTGGTTAATTACAAGCGCGTACGCCACAAACTGTCCGATTGGGGGTCCGATCCCGAGCCGGTGCCGCTGGCGACCACGACGCGCGACACCAAGGCGCAGGGCGCGGAAGTGACCAAGCCGCTCGATCCGATTCTCGACACGCCGGTTGACAGGGACGTTGCAAATCCCGCAGGAACACCGCGTTAAGCATCACGAGATCGCGATGCCGTGCGCCAAGGGTTGATCGATGGGGGATATCAGCGCCGAACCGTCGATGGAGGACATCCTCTCGTCGATCAAACGCATCATCGCCGAGGAAGGCGATGCGGCGGTTGCGGCGCGTAGCTCGCGTCGTGCCGCGGCCGCGCCGCGTGCGCCCCTGCCGATCCCGCGCGCTGATATCGACGATTTCGATCGCGACGAGATTCTTGAACTGAGCGAGCCGGTGCGTGCCGCCGCGCCGGAGCGGATCGTTCCTGCGCCGGTCGAGCAGGCGCGCGTGGAGCCGGTTCGTGTCGAGCCGCCCGCGCCGCTCCCGGTGGCACAGAGGGTCGAGGCGTCGGCAGCGCTCGCTGATTCGATCATCTCCGCGCAAGCCACCCAGGCGACGCGTGGTCCGCTCGAAGCCTTGTCGCGGATGGTGGTGAAGCCCGAGGTCGGCGGTGCCGACACGCTGGAAGCTCTGGTCCGCGAGATGCTCCGCCCGATGCTGCGCGACTGGCTCGACGCCAAGCTGCCCGGTCTGGTCGAGCAGATGGTGGCCAAGGAAATCGCCCGGATCACCGGCCAGCACTGAACGTCCGTATCCTCAAGAGATGGTCATCCTGAACTCGTTTCAGGATCCAGGCGCGGTCGGTTGCCAATATCGATATTATCAGTGGTGCGGATGACTGCGCCTGGATGCTGAAACAAGATCAGCACGACGGCAGTTGCTGCCGTTGCACCCGCCCCGAAAATTGGCCTATCACTCGCGGCCATGAAGACGATCCTGTCCGCGAGCACGCTCGCCCCCGCCCTGATTCTTGGCGCCGTAGCCGCAACCCCGGCCGCTGCCCGCCAGATCACCATCGACGACGTGACGATGCTGTCGCGCGCCTCGTCACCCGACGTGTCGCGGGACGGACGCTGGCTCGTCTGGCAGCAGCGCGAGACTGATCTCGCCGCCGACAAGGGCCGGTTCGACCTGTGGCGGCTCGATCTCTCGCGCAAAGGTGCAAAGCCCGAGAAGCTCGCGGCCGAAGCCGACGTCAACGAAACCGCACCGCAATTCTCCGCGGACGGCCGCACCGTGTTCTTCCAGTCCGACAAGGGCGGCGACGACGCGATCTGGGCGATCGGCATCGACGGGTCGGCCGCGAAGAAGCTGACCGGCTTCCAGGGCGGCTTCGGCGGGTTCAAGGTCGCTCCGACCGGCGACAAGATCCTCGTCTGGGCCGATCGCCTGCCCGGCGCGCCGAGCCTGGCGCCTGCGATGACCAAGAAGGATCCGAACGCGGGGCAGGGGCGGACCTATGATCAACTGTTCGTGCGACATTGGGATACGTGGGCGGATGGCACGCGGTCGCAATTGTTCGTCCTGCCGCTCGGTCCCGATGGCGCGCCCGGCGACGGCGTGGCGATCGAGAAGACGCTGGTCGGCGATGCGCCGTCCAAGCCTTCGGGCGGCGGCGAGGAAGTGTCGTGGAGCGCGGACGGCAAGACCGTCTATTTCGCGCTGCGCGAGGCCGGGCGGATCGAACCGCTGTCGACCAATCTCGACATCTTCGCCGCACCTGCCGACGGATCGACCCCCCCGGTCAATCTGACCGCGGCCAATCGCGGCATGGACAATCTGCCGACCGTTTCGCCCGATGGCCGCAGCCTGGCCTATTTCTCGATGGCGCGCCCCGGCTACGAGGCCGACCGCCAAGTGCTGATGCTGCGCGATCTCGCCAGCGGGCAGGTACGCGCGCTGACGCAAGGCTGGGATCGCTCGGTCGGGTCGATCGCATGGAGCAACGACAGCAAGACAATCTACGTCACCGCCGACGACGTGCAGGAAACCCCCGCCTTCGCCGTCGCCGCCGCGACCGGCAAGGTCACGCGCCTGACCCAGGCCGGCCACGTTTCGGGCATCGTGCCGACGCCCAAGGGCATCGTCTTCGCGATGAACAGCCTGACCGCGCCGGACGATTTCTACCGTCTCGACGGCAAGCGCACGACCCGGCTGACCGCGGTCAACGCCGACAAGCTCGCCGGGATCGACATGCCGACCGTCACGCGGTTCAGCTTCACCGGCGCGAACAACGATACCGTCTGGGGCTATGCGGTGAAGCCGTACGGCAGCAGCGGCAAGGTGCCGATCGCATACATGGTGCATGGCGGGCCGCAGGGGTCGAGCAACAACAGCTGGTCGTATCGCTGGAACCCGGCGGTGTTCGCGGGCGCCGGCTACGGCCTGGTCGCGGTCGATTTCCACGGTTCGACCGGCTACGGCCAAGCCTTCACTGATGCGATCCGCAACAATTGGGGCGGCTGGCCGCTGGAGGATCTCCAGAAGGGCCTGAAGGCGGCGACGACGAAGTTCGCCTGGCTCGACGCCGACAATGCCTGCGCGCTCGGCGCGTCCTATGGCGGCTACATGATGAACTGGTTCGAAGGCCAATGGCCCGATCGCTTCAAATGCATCGTGCAGCATGACGGCGTGTTCGATGCCCGCGCCATGGCCTATGAGACCGAGGAATTGTGGTTTGACGAGTGGGAACATGGCGGAAAGGCCTATTTCGAAGACCCGCAGGCGTTCGAGAAATGGAACCCGGTCAACTACGTCACCGCGTGGAAGACACCGATGCTGGTGATCACCGGCGAGAAGGATTTCCGCATCCCCTACACGCAGGGCCTCGCCACCTTCACCGCGCTGCAACGCCGGGGCATCCCATCGCGCCTGCTCGTCAACCCGAGCGAGAATCACTGGGTGCTCAAACCAAAGAACTCGCGCCAATGGTACCGCGAGGTGCTCGGCTGGATGGGAACGTATACGGGGAAGAAGTAACCGCTTCCCTTGATCCTCGGCGCTGCCTATCTTGGAGGTGGAGAAACACCATGCCGAAGCCCAAACAAATCCGTCCGAGCGACCTGCCGACGAAGCGCGTGCAGGCACCGGACGGATCGATGATCCAGATGAAGGTCGTGCAGGCAAACAGCGCGACCTTTGCGCTGGACATGCTGGCGGCATTCCGCTCCAACGTGCGTCGCATCAAGACGGAGCAGCGGAAGCGCGCGCGTGCCCAACAAGACGCCGCGCAGGCCTGATAAACCGATCTTCTGGATCATCGCCGGGCCGAACGGCAGCGGCAAGAGTTCGCTGTACAATCGCACGGATATCGAAGGCTGGGGCGGCTCCGTCTGGATCATCAATCCGGATTTGCTGACGTCGAAGATTGCCGAGTCAGAGCGTCTTGATCTGGAAGATGCGAATCTTGCGGCGGTTCGGCGGGTCGAGGAATGGCTCGAAGCCTCGATTAACGCCTATCAGACGATCGGCGTCGAGACCGTGCTCTCGTCACCTAAATATCGCCGCCTGGTTGAATTGGCCAAAACTCGTGGGTTTGAGATTAGGATGATTTACGTCATCCTCGATACCGTTGAATTGCAACTCGCTCGGATCCGTAATCGGGTGGCGGAAGGGGGACATGACGTGCCGGCCGATAAGGTAGCTGCGCGTCGCCAGCGCTCGTTCGATCAGCTGGCATGGTTTGCAACGCACGTGGACGAGTGTTTGGTCTTCAACAACTCGACTGGCGAGCCCGAGCTGGTTGGGGGATTGCGAAGCGGCTATCTCGTTCAGATCAGAGAATTTCCAAACGACCTTCTGGCCGCTTTGAACGGTGCTGGGGTGGGAACTCCTAAACTGACCAATCCTGACACTTGGCATGTGCTTTGATGGACAGCTAAGGCCTCCCCATGACCGAACTCCCGAAAACCTTTGACCCCGCCGAAATCGAATCGCGCTGGTATGCGCATTGGGAGGCGACCGACAAGTTCCGCCCCGACCGCCCCGGTGCGGAGCCGTGGACGATCGTCAATCCGCCCCCCAACGTGACCGGCAACCTGCATATCGGCCATGCGCTGGACAATACGCTGCAGGATATCCTCGCGCGCCACGCGCGATTGCAGGGCAAGGATGCGCTGTGGGTGGTCGGCACCGACCATGCCGGGATCGCGACGCAGATGGTGGTCGAGCGCCAGATGCAGCTCAGCCAGGACAAGCGCACCAACTACACGCGCGAACAGTTCGTCGAGAAGGTCTGGGCGTGGAAGGAGGAAAGCGGCGGCACGATCACGCAGCAACTCCGTCGCCTCGGCTGCTCGATGGACTGGAAGAACGAACGCTTCACGATGGACGAGGGCTTTTCGAAAGCCGTGCTCAAGGTGTTCGTCGATCTGCACAAGCAGGGCCTGCTGTACCGCGACAAGCGCCTCGTGAACTGGGATCCGGGCCTCGGCACCGCGATCAGCGATCTCGAGGTCGAGACGCGCGAGATCAAGGGGCAGTTCTGGCATTTGCGCTATCCGCTGGAGGACGGTTCGGGCTTCATCGAGGTCGCGACGACGCGACCCGAGACGATGCTCGCCGACATGGCGGTGGCGGTGAACGAGAAGGACGATCGCTACACGGCGTTGGTCGGCAGGAAGGTGCGCCTGCCGATCACCGGTCGACTGATCCCGATCGTAACCGACGACCATGCCGATCCGGAACTGGGGTCGGGCGCGGTGAAGATCACGCCGGGGCATGATTTCAACGATTTCGAAGTGGGCAAACGCGCCGGCATGAAGGCGGGCGAGATGCTCAACATGCTCGATGCCAAGGCACAGATCGTCCAGGTGTCGGACGGGCTGATCCCGGCGGACTTCATCGGCATGACGACGGCGGAGGCGCGCCAGGCGGTCGTCGTGCGGCTGAAGGCCGAAGGCTTTCTCGTGCCGCACATCGACAAGGACGGCGAGGAACACGAGTCCGAACCGCGCACGATCCAGACGCCCTATGGCGACCGCTCCGGTGTGGTGATCGAGCCATGGTTGACCGACCAATGGTATGTCGATGCGGCGACTTTGGCGCAGCCGGCGATCGAGGCGGTCAAGTCGGGCGCGATTCGGATCGTGCCGAAGACCTGGGAGAAGACCTTCTTCAACTGGATGGAGGGGATCCAGCCCTGGTGCGTGAGCCGCCAATTATGGTGGGGGCACCGGATTCCGGCGTGGTTTGGCGATGACGGCGAAGTGTATGTCGAACTGACGGAGGCCGAAGCGCAGGCGAAAGCCGGGCCGGGCGTGACGCTGGCGCAGGATCCCGACGTCCTCGATACATGGTTTTCTTCCGCACTCTGGCCCTTCGCGACGATGGGCTGGCCTGATTCTTCTCCCTCTCCCCGCTCGCGGGGAGAGGGCAGGGGAGAGAGGCAGTCGCAAGCGCCGGCCTCCGATACTGCCCCTCTCCCCGCAAGCGGGGAGAGGGAGACCTTGGGCGGCCGCTACCCCAACGACGTGCTCATCTCCGGCTTCGACATCCTGTTCTTCTGGGACGCCCGCATGATGATGCAGGGCATCCACTTCATGAAGGACGTCCCCTTCAAGACGCTCTACCTGCACGGTCTGGTCCGCGCGGCGGACGGGTCGAAGATGTCCAAGTCGAAGGGCAATACGGTCGATCCGCTCGGGCTGATCGATCAGTATGGCGCGGATGCGCTGCGCTTCTTCATGGCGGCGATGGAGAGCCAGGGCCGCGACATCAAGATGGATGAAAAGCGCGTCGAGGGCTATCGCAACTTCGCGACCAAGCTTTGGAACGCCGCACGCTTCTGCCAGTCGAACGGCATCGTCGCGAGCAAGCACCTCGAAGCGCCCAAGGCGGAACTCGCGGTCAACCGCTGGATCATCGCCGAGACCATCCAGGCTGTACAGGCGGTCGATCTGGCGTTGGCCGATTACCGTTTCGATGGCGCGGCGAACGCGATCTACCAGTTCGGCTGGAGCCGCTTCTGCGATTGGTACATCGAACTGATCAAGCCGGTTCTGGGCCAGATGGATGCTCCTGCGACCGGCCTCGAGGCGGACGAAACCCGAGCGGTGGCCGGCTGGGTGCTGGACCAGTTGCTAGTGCTGCTCCACCCATTCATGCCGTTCATCACCGAGGAATTGTGGTCCAAGATGGGGCCGCGCGACTATGATCTGATCGTCGCCAAATGGCCGATGGCGGATGCCCGGGCGATCGATCCCGAAGCGGCGAAGGAAGTGGACTGGCTGATCCGTCTGGTCACCGAGGTTCGCGCGGCGCGCAACGAACTGGGCGTCTCGCCGGGCGTGCGCATGCCGGTGCATGTGCGGGATGCAGGCGCGGACACGAAGGGCCGCCTTGCGCGGCAAAGCGCGGCCATCGCCCGTCTCGCTCGGGTCGATCTGGCGGGGGGCGACGGGCCGGCCGGCGGCGCGGTCCAGATCGTAGTCGACGAGGCGACCTTCGTACTGCCGCTCGCAGGCGTGGTCGATCTCGATGCCGAGAAAGCCCGCCTGACGAAGGGCATCGCGGCGGCGGAAAAGGAACGCGATGCGCTTGCCGGCCGTCTCGGCAATGCGAGCTTCGTAGAGCGCGCCAAGCCGGAAGCGGTCGAAAAGGCGCGCGCCGATCATGCCGACAAGGCCGCCGAGGCCGAGCGGCTGAGCGCGGCATTGGCGCGGCTCGGTTAGCACGTCGTCGTCACCCCGGACTTGTTCCGGGGTCCGCCGTGCCGCATAGGCAACGCGCTTTGGATTGTCGGCCCGGTGGGCCCCGGAACACGTCCGGGGTGACGGGCAAGGAGTGAGGCGCATGGCAGCAGGATCAAGTCGCCGCCAGCGCGATCTCACCGTCGGGCCGATCGGCGCGACTTTGCTCGCCTTCGCGCTGCCCACGCTCGCGTCGAACATCCTGCAATCGCTCAACGGGTCGATCAATTCGATCTGGGTCGGGCGCTTCCTGGGCGAGGGGGCGCTGGCGGCTACCAGCAATGCCAACATAATCATGTTCCTGATGTTCTCCGCCGTCTTCGGTTTCGGCATGGCGGCGACGATCCTGGTCGGCCAGTCGATCGGGCGCGGCGATATCGAGGCGGCGCGGCGGGCGTTCGGCTCCGCGGTCGGGCTGGTCTGCGGCGGCGCGGTGCTGATTTCCTTGCTCGGCTGGATCTTCGCGCCCGGTATCCTGCATCTGCTGGCGACGCCGGCCGAGGCTCAGCCGCTGGCGCTCGCCTATCTCCGCGTGATCTTCATCGGGCTGCCGCTGTCGATGCTCGGCGTGCTGGTCCAGATGGGTCTGCGCGGCACTGGCGATTCGGTGACGCCGCTCTGGTTCATGGTACTGAGCGTGATCGTCGATTCGACGCTCAATCCACTGCTGATCGACGGCATCGGGCCGTTTCCCAAGATGGGCATCGCCGGCTCCGCGACCGCGACGCTGATCGCGGCGATCGTCTCCACGTTCGGGCTGATCCTCTACGTCTATGTCCGCGATCTGCCGATCCGGCTGCGCGGGCACGAACTGCGCTATCTGTTGCCCGAAGCCGCGCTGGTCCGCACGATCGTCGCCAAGGGCCTGCCGATGGGCGCTCAGATGCTGGTGATGTCCACCGCCGGCCTCACGATGGTCGGGCTGGTCAACCGGCTGGGGATCGATACCGCCGCCGCTTATGCCGTCTCGCAGCAATTATGGACCTATATCCAGATGCCGGCGATGGCGATCGGCGTCGCGGTCAGCAGCATGGCGGCTCAGAATATCGGCGCGGGCAAATGGGACCGGGTCGATGCGATCACCCGCGCGGGCATCCTCTACAATACGATCATCACGCTGGCGGTGATCGGCGCGATCATCCTGTTCGACCGGCCGGTGATGGCCTTGTTCATCGGCAGCGACAGCCCGGCGATCCCGATCGCGCGGCATATCCAGTTGATCTCGTCCTGGACGTTCGTGATGTTCGGCGCGACGATGGTGCTATTTTCCACCGTGCGCGCCAACGGCGCGACGTTGGCGCCTCTGATCATCCTGGCGATCTCGCTCTATCCGGTGCGGATCGGGTTCGCGTTGCTCGCGCGGCCCTATATCGGCGCGGACGCCTTGTGGTGGGCGTTCCCGATCGGATCGGCGGTGTCGCTGGGCTGCGCGATCTGGTTCTACGCGCGCGGCACGTGGCGGGCGGAGACCCTGGTCGTGCCCCCGGAGCCCGAGGATGGCGAGGAACATGCCCATGCGGTGAGCGAACCCGCCGGACGGACGCATCCGACGGGGTGAATTATCTCATCTTCGTCATCCCGGCGAAGGCCGGGATCCAATGTGCCGGCGTGGCGAGCGTCTCGCCTCGATCTGTCCACCAAGCCGCGTGTTGGATCCCGGATCAAGTCCGGGATGACGGCTATTGGACGACCGGCGCCATAACCCGGATGATCCCCGCCGCCACCTTGGCCGTCACCGGCGTCTTGGCCAGCACCTCGCCGTCGATCGAGATCGGCAGGCGCGGCTCGGTATCGATGCGCAGCGACTTGCCGTGGAAGTCGCGCGTATCCTCGTGTCGCGCCTTGTGGCGGAAGAAGCTCGCGGCCCAGTTCTTCACCAGCCGGCGCTTCACATGGCCGACCACCGCCTGCACCACGATCTCGCCCGAATCGACCGCCGCCGCATCGACCAGTTCGGTGCCGCCATGGTACGGCCCGTTGGAAATGCGCACCTCGACGACGCGCAGCCGCTCGGCGGTCGGCCCCTCGCCGACGATCAGCGTGAAGGGCTTGAAGCGGGTGAACTGATAGCTCGCCCAGGCGAGATAGCCGACCCGCCCGAACATCTTCTTCAGCCCGTGCGGCACGGTCTGCGCGATCTGCGGTGAAATGCCCATCGCCGCGCAATTGGCGAAATAATCGTTGTCGATCATGCCGAGGTCGATCCGCCGCGGCGCGCCGGTGCGCAACACCTCCACCGCGCCCGGGATATCCAGCGGAATGCCGAGCGTGCGCGCGAAGCTGTTGGCGGTACCGAGCGGCAGCACGCCCAGGATCACGTCCTGCCCAACGAGCAGGTCGACCAGCCCGCTGATCGTCCCGTCGCCCCCGCCCAGGATGACGAGATCGGGTTTCTTGGACAGAGCGTCGCGCAGTTCGTCCTCCAGCCGCGCCGGATCGGGCACGGCGCGCGCATCGACCGGAAAGTCGAGCGATTGCATCGCCTGGCACGTCGCGTCGAACTGCGCCTGGCCGGTGCGCGACTTCGTGTTGATGATGAGCGCGGCGGACGTGATCGTATCGGTCATGTACGGCTCAACGCGTGCTGATCGATTTCGGGTGCGTAACGCTTGGAAGTTGCCTGGCTGTTGTCTACCACGCAGCCATGTCCGCAAGCTATCCCGCCCTTCGCCTGCGCCGTACGCGCGCCAGCGCGTGGAGCCGCCGGCTCCACGCCGAAACCGTCCTGACGCCGGCCGATCTGATCTGGCCGCTGTTCATCTCCGAAGGACAGGGGGTGGAGGAACCGATCGCCAGCCTGCCCGGCGTGTCGCGCTGGTCGGTCGATCATATCGTCGCCCGGGCGAGAGAGGCACGCGATGCCGGGATCGCCTGCATCGCTCTGTTTCCGAACACGCCGCCGCACCTGCGCACGGCGGGCGGCGAGGAGGCGCTCAACCCCGACAATCTGATGTGTCGCGCGATCCGCGCGCTGAAGAATGCGGTGCCCGAAATCGGCGTGCTGACGGACGTCGCGCTCGATCCCTACACCGCGCACGGCCATGACGGTCTGCTCGACGAAGGCGGCTATGTGCTGAACGACCGCACGGCGGAGGTGCTGGTGGGGCAAGCGCTGAACCAGGCGGCGGCGGGTGCCGACATCATCGCGCCCAGCGACATGATGGACGGCCGCGTCGGCCTGATCCGCGAGGCGCTGGAGGCCGAGGGCCGGGTCAACGTCCAGATCATGTCCTATGCCGCCAAATATGCCAGCGGCTTCTACGGCCCGTTCCGCGACGCGGTCGGTTCGCGCGGTCTGCTGAAGGGCGACAAGAAGACCTATCAGATGGATTCGGCCAATGCCGAGGAGGCGCTGCGCGAGGTCGCGCTCGATCTCGCCGAAGGCGCGGACAGCGTGATGGTCAAGCCGGGCCTACCCTATCTCGACATCATCCTGCGCGTGAAGAGTGAGTTTCAAGTACCCGTGTTCGCATACCAAGTGTCGGGCGAATACGCGATGATCGAGGCGGCGGTCGCGGCCGGCGCGGCGGAGCGCGATGCGGTGGTGCTGGAAACGCTGATGGCGTTCAAGCGCGCGGGCTGTTCCGGCGTGCTGACCTATCATGCGCTGCACGCGGCGAGGCTGCTGGCGGCGTGAGCGGGACGATCGTCGAGACCGAACGGCTGCGGCTGCGCGTGCCCGGCCCCGGGGATCGGGCGACGCTGCACGGCTGGTTCGGCGATCCGGCGGTGATGGCCGACCTCGCACCCGCCATGGACGAGGCCGGTGCCGACGCCGCGATCGCGCGGCACGACAGCTTTCGCGGCGAGGGGCTGGGCTTCTGGCTGGTGGAGCGCAAGACTGATGGCGTGGCCGTCGGGTTTTGCGGGCTCAAGCGCTGCAATCCGGGCAATCCGCTGGCCGGGCGGCTGGAGATCGGCTGGATCTTCGGCCCCGAACATTGGGGAAAGGGCTATGCGCGCGAGGCGGCGGTCGCCTGCATCGCTTGGGCCTGGGATCATTGCCGCGAAAACGACATCGTCGCGATCACCGCGCGCGTGAACGTAAAGAGCCAGCGGCTGATGGAGCGGATCGGCATGCACGCCGAACCGTCGCTGGACTATCACCACCCCTCCTTCGCGGAGGGCGACCGCTTGCGCGACACCGTCGTCTTCGTCATCGCTCGCCCGGCATGATCGAAACCGAACGCCTGATCCTCCGGCGCTACGACGACGCACGCGATCGGGCGGCGATGCGGGCGATGTGCGACGATCCCGAGGTCATGCGCTATCTGTTGCCGGTGCCGGACGATGCCGCGCACGACGCGATGGTTGCGCGGATGGACGGGTATCTCGCCGATTTCGGCTATACCTTCTGGACGGTGGAGCGGCGCGCGGATGGCGCGATCCTCGGCGTCTGCGGGTTGAAGCCCGGCGCACCGGACACGCCGATCGCCGACGCCGTCGAAATCGGGTGGCGGTTCGCCCGCCCCCATTGGGGCCAGGGCTATGCGCGCGAGGCGGCGCAGGCGAGCCTCGACTGGGCCTGGGCCAATCTCGATTGCGCGCAGGTCGTCGCGATCACCGTGCAACGCAATTCGGCGAGCTGGGGCCTGATGGAGCGGCTCGGCATGACTCGCGTGCGGGATGGCGATTTCGATCATCCGCTGGTGCCGGACGACAGCCCGCTCAAGCGCCACATCCTGTATCGCATCGATCGCCCCGCGTGACGACCGGCGCCGGGTTAGAGGCTGAGGCAGGGGCAGGCCGGCGACCGCTGTTTGTCGCGGCGATATTGGCGGGATCCTTCCTGCTGTTCCTCGTCCAGCCGATGGTCGCGCGGATGGCGTTGCCCCGGTTGGGCGGCGCGCCGGCGGTGTGGAACTCGGCGATGCTGGTCTATCAGGCGTTGCTGCTCGGCGGGTATGCCTATGCGCATTGGCTCGGGCGGCTAAGCGCCCGGCGGCAGGCGCTCGTGCATCTGGCGGTGCTGGTCGCGGCGATGCTGTGGCTGCCGCTCCACCTGATGGCGATGCAAATGCCCGCCGACGCCGCGCCGGCCTTGTGGGTGCCATGGCTGCTGGCGGCATCGATCGGGCCTTTGTTCTTCGCGATCTCGGCACAGGCGCCGCTGCTGCAACGCTGGTTCAGCGTGTCGAGCGACGGCGCGGACCCCTATGCGCTCTACGCCGCGTCGAATTTCGGCAGCTTCGGCGGGCTGGTCGCCTATCCGTTGTTGGTCGAGCCGATGCTGGCGGTGAAGTGGCAGAGCTGGCTGTGGACGGCGGGCTACGGCGTGGTCGTACTGCTGATCGCCGCCTGCGCGATCAAGCTGCCGCGCACGACGACGGCCGTGGCGCACGCCGAAACCGTCAGCGCGGCCCCGCCCCGGTCCCGCGTCGCCTTGTGGATCGCGCTCGCCTTCGTGCCGTCGGGGCTGATGCTGGCGACCTCGACCTACATCACCACCGACATCGTTGCGATGCCGCTGCTGTGGGTGCTGCCGCTCGGCCTGTATCTGCTCAGCTTCACGATCGCCTTCGCCGCAACCCGCGACCTCGCCGACCTCCTGACGCGGATCGCGCCGGTCACGATCCTGCTGTTCGGCGGGGTGATGGTCGGCGGCTATCAGGAGAAGCCGTATCTCAACGCCGGCCTCGCGCTCGTCTTGCTGTTCATGGCCTCGGTCGCGCTGCACACCGCGATGTACCGGCAGCGCCCCGCACCGGACCGGCTGACCGGCTTCTACCTCGCCATGTCGGTCGGCGGGGCGCTCGGCGGGGTGTTCGCCGCGCTGGTCGCGCCGTTGGTGTTCGACTGGACCTACGAATATCCGCTGCTGATCCTCGCCGCAGGCGTGCTCGTGCCGCAGGGGTTCCTGATCCCGCAGGTGCGCCGCCTCTGGCAGGGATCGGCAGCGCGCTATCGCTTCATCACGCTCGGCATCGCCGGGATCATGGCGATTGTGGTGCTGGCGGTGATGATCCGCGCTGCGCATTCGGGCAGCGAGGCGATGCCGGCACCGGGCTTCGTCTTCCTGATCGTGGTGGCGCTGGGTCTGGTCGTGGTCGGCGCGCGCGCGGCGTTCGTCATCGTGCTGGCGGGCGCCTTGGTCGCGTTCGGCGGCTATCGCTCGATCCTGATCTCGATGGAGCCGGACGCGCGGGTGCGCAGCTATTTCGGCGTCTACACCGTCACGCACGATGCCACCGTACGGCAACTGGCGCACGGCACGACGATCCACGGCACGCAATTGCTCGGCAGCGTCGCACGCGAGCGCACGCCGACCGCGTATTACGTGCCGCAATCGGGCGTCGGGCAGGCGATGCTCGCGCTGCCGTCGTTGTACGGGCCGAACGCGCGGGTCGGCGTGGTCGGGCTGGGGGCGGGGACGCTCGCTTGCTATGCGAAGCCGGGGCAGGACTGGCGCTTCTACGAGATCGACCCGGCGGTGGTGCGCATCGCGCGCGAGCAGTTCAGCTTCCTTTCGCGCTGCCTGCCGGGCGGCGCGCGGATCGAGATTGGAGACGCGCGGCTGCGCTTGCAGGCCGAGACCGCGGCGACGCTCGACCTGCTCGCGCTCGATGCCTTCTCCTCGGATTCGGTGCCGATGCATCTGATGACGCGCGAGGCATTCGCCGCTTACGGCCGCGTCCTCTCGCCGCGCGGGGTGCTGCTGGTGCACATCTCGAACCGCTTCCTCGATCTGGAGCCGGTCGTGGCCACGGCAGCCAGGGCCGGCGGGTGGAGCGCGGCGGGACTGACCTTCAGCCGACCGGCCGACGCCGGCGTGGCGGTCACGGGATCGGCATGGATCGCCTTGTCGCGCGATCCGGCGGTGATCGCGGCGCTCAAGGCGCGCGACCGGCGCTGGCTTCCGCTGACGGACTATCCCGGCTTCACGCCCTGGACCGACGATTATTCGACCATCCTGCCGCTGGTGAAGGCGTTTCGGTAGAGACGTTTCCCACTCCCCCGTTCGTGCTGAGCTTGTCGAAGCACCGTTTTTCTTTTCGATGGTCGAAAGAAAATGCAGCCCTTCGACAGGCTCAGGGCGAGCGGGGAGCGTTCGACCCCAATCGTATCGATCTAAACACTCAAGCCGCCGGCAAGAGCACCTGCAGCCGCGCCACCGTCGCGGTCTCCGCCTGCAGCTCGGCCTGCGCCGCCAGATGCGCGCTATCGAGGCTGGGATAGGCCGGCTTGCCGTCCGCCGCGCGCGCGATCGCCGCCTGTTCCAGGTCGGTAACGACACTCAAGGCCTGTGCGTGGATGATGTCGAGTTCGGCCAAGGCGGTCTGCGCCTCGATCCAGCGCTCGCCACCGACCCTGTCGCCCTTCGCCACCTTGGCCGCCGATTCGGCGCGCGTCGCGGCGATCGCGAAATCCTTCTTGTTGGTCTCCACCGCCGCGAGGCTCTTTGCGACCACCGTGTCGAGCGCCGGATCGGGTTCGACCACCGGCACGGTCGCCACCGGTTCGGCGTCGCTGCGACTCTCGATCGGGCGCGGCAGCAGTGAAGGATAGGTTGCCGACCTCTTCTCGACACACCCCCCCACGGCGAGAATCACGCCGCCCAGCAGGAGCAGGCGGGCGGGGACGGCGAATGTGCGGAGCTGTGTCATCGGCATTCGCTCTATGCGTGCAAAAAGCGACACGCAATCTTCGTACGAGCAAGATACGGGGTTGCGTCCCCGCAAACCCGCCTCTATTGCACCGCCTCCACGCACCCATAGCTCAGCTGGATAGAGCATCAGACTACGAATCTGAGGGTCGGGCGTTCGAATCGCTCTGGGTGCACCAACATAAACCCTGCCAGGTCTTCGACTTGGCAGGGTTTATGTTTTTCAGGGCCCGGCAGGTCGCGAGATCGCAGGTCTTGCACGCTATGCGCGCCGAACGCGCACGGCCCTCGACCGCCATTCCTTGGAGACTCGGGCGGGCCGCTCGTGCAATGTGATCTCCCGTCGCCGCTCGCAGCGTGGATGTTCGACTGTGCACCAAGTTCGGCCAGACTCTCCGATCGATGACAGGCGTTGCGATCGCCTGATCGAAGCCGCTTGGCCGGAGCGGCGATCCGAAGGCACGATCGCCCGGTGACGCCGCCGATCGATCAGCTCAGTCCGCGCCAGCGCGAATGTCTCCGCTTGGTGTGGGATCGCCAGGCGACGTCGAAGGAGATCGCCATCGCGCTGGGGATCAGCAAGTCCACCGTGGACGGCTATATCGCCGAGGCGGTCGAGCAGCTCGGCGCGCGCGATCGGCGCGAGGCGGCGGCGATGGCGTTCGGCGATCTGCCCCGTGCAGCGTCGGGGGGCGATGCGGCGCGGGTATCCGGCGCGTCTCGGCCCGATGCAGTGCCGGCCTTGTCGATGGAGGCATCGGCGATGTCGAGGCCCTGGCCGTCACGGCATCGCCAGCGCAATTCGCTGACGCTGACGCAGACCCTCGGGTGGATCGCGACGATCGCGATCGGCTCGCTGGCGGCGCTGGCGCTGGCGACGTCGGTCGGCAACGGGCTCCCGTCCGTTGCCCGCCCGGTGATAGAGGCCGTCCATCGGTTGACACGCTAACGGCGGGGGCTGCCCCGTCATGGGGGCCTTTTTCCGATGCTGAACACCCGTCTCGAACTCACCCGCAAAGCCGCCGCCGAACTGATCGCGATCGAGAAGAATCTCGACGCCGCCCTGATCGCTCAGGCCCGGTTGCAGGCGATCGCCGTCGAGGGCCGCCGCGCCGCGAAGCTGCCGCTCCACACCGGTCAGGCCGGCCTCGAACAGCTCGCCACCGCCAACATGAACCTGATCGCGGCGCGCAAGGCCGTGCACGAGGCGCATCTGGTGTTCCGCCAGGTGCAGCAGGACATGGGGCTGGGGACGATCTCCTTCGGCGATTACGGCGATACGCCGACCGAGTTCGCCCCGAGCGGTCAGGTCGGCGGCCAACCGGCGCATGCGCTGGCAATCGTCGATGCGGCATGATCGGCCGGGGTTGACGACATCGCCTCGGACGCTGAACGCGCTTGGCCGTGAGTGTGCTGCTCTTCCTGATCTGGCTCGTCCTCTGCTGCGGCTACGCCCTGCTCCGCGGCGGCGCGCCGGAGCGGGTGGCGGCGGGGCTGCTGGTGCTGAGCTACGCGCTCGGCCTGCCCGTGCACTGGATGATCGACGCCGCCGGGTATCGCTCGGCGGTGATCGGCACCGCGACGATCGATGTCCTGCTGCTGGTGGCCCTGATCGTGCTGGCATGGCGCTCGACCCGGTTCTGGCCGTTATGGGTGGCGGGGTGGCAGCTGGCCGCGATCGTCGCACACCTGGCAAAGCTGCTCGATCCGGCCATGCTGGCGACCGGCTACGCCATCCAGGCGCAGATCTGGGCCTATCCGATGGTCCTCGCCACGGCGGCGGGCGCGTGGCGGCACCGGGATCGGCGACGCTCCGGCGATCCCGATCCACCCTGGAAGTCGTCGCCCGGTATCGTCCCGGCTTGAGCCCGAAACGACATCGTCGATGATGTCCGCGGACCATGCCCGGCTGGCGGCGCGATTTCGACAAGCGCGGCGCTTGCGCGACAACGTCTTTGCCGAATTGCGTGACGGTTTCGGAGAGCCGGGCTGGGACCTGTTGCTGGCGTTGAGCGCTCATGATCTTGACGATCGGCCACTGGCCGAGCCGGATCTGCTCGCCGCGGCGGGCGTCTCGCATAGGATCGCGAAACGCTATCTCGATTGGCTCGCATCGTCCGGGCTTATCATCCGCACCGAAGGGGCTCCGACGATCGTCGCGCTCAGCGAACGGGGCCGGAAATTGATGACGGACTATCTGGATTTCGCCATTTGATCCATGTTAGAGGCGTCACGCTATCGTCGCATCGATTCAAGGCCCCGCGACGAAGGAAGCCCTGGGGCGCTTCGCAATTGAGGCGGGGGCCGCGGTGGTTGATCGAGCAGATGGCGATGGATTGGGCGAAGTGCTCGATCTTCTGCGTCACGCATTGGCGATGCTCGATGCCCAGCAGGAACATATCGCCGGCGCGCACGTCGCCCACGCCATCGCTTTGCTGGAGCGCGGCGGCGAAGACTTCCCACCACGCATTCATTGATACCGGCATCGCACCCAAGCGAAATCCAGTTTGATTAGCTATCGGTTGGCTACGGCCAATTATTTAAATCAATTTGATAGATAAATAGAACAACTTTGGTTTGAACTGTGTACTGGCTAAAGTATTACTACTTAACAACGTGTTAGGCATCAATTACGGGAACATAGCGGACCCGCCGAGAATTGAGTTCAATCGAGCCGATTGGCTTGACTTAACTTAAAAGGAGGCGTGTCATGTTTAATACAGCACATACTAAGCCTTTCGGTATCTTGCTTACGTCCGTCGGCGCATTGTCGTTGGCGGCTTGCGGCAGTTCGGGATCATACCGCGTCGCCTCGGTCGGATCGACCGCCGTCGACGGCACGCCGACCGATACCGGCGGTGGCGGCACCGCCGGCGGTGGTACCGGCACGGGCTCGGGTACCGGCACGGGTTCTGGCACCGGGACGGGCTCCGGAACTGGCACTGGCACTGGCACGGGGTCGACGGGCGGCACCGGATCCGCCGGCACCGGATCGGGCAGCATGGCCGGCGGCATCCCGGTGGTCGGCGCCGTGCTGGTGACCTCCGGCAACACGGTGATCGGCCTGTCCAGCAAGCACAACGCGCTCGCCACCAAGATCAACGGGCTCGCCCCCGGTGCCACCACGATCACCGGAACCGTCACCAACGTGCTGGCCAAGACCGGTCAGAGCCTCGTCGATCTCGGGCAGGGACAGTCGCTGATCCTGAACGGCGCCGGCGGCAAGCTGGGTGAAGTCGTGAAGATCGATCTGCTGTCCAAGACGGTCACCGGGGCAAGTTCCGGGTCCGGCCTGCTCGGCGTCTCGGTCCTGTCGCCGGTGGTGGCGACCGGCAGCGTCGCGGCGGTCAATCTCGGCAATTCGGGCGCACTGGTCAGCCTGGGCGGCGCGGCCAATACCGGCGGCGTGCTGGCCCCGGTCACGACCGTGGTCAACGGTGTCACCGGCGGCACGACTGGCGGCACGACCGGCGGCGTGCTGGCCCCGGTCACGGCGGTCGTTGCAGGCGTCACCGGCGGTACGACCGGCAGCGTCCTCGCGCCCGTGACCAATGTGGTGGGCGGCGTCACCGGCGGACTGACCGGCAACATCACCGGCAGCGTCAGCGGGGGCGCAACCGCGAGCGGCGGCGTGAGCACTACCGGCGTGTTGGCACCCGTCACCAACATCGTCGGCGGCGTGACCGGCAAGGTGCGCGGCCTGACCGGGCATTGATCGCTCGACGAGGCGTGCGCCGGTGGACGCGCGCCTCGTCACTTCGCACCAAATCATGACAAAAGGGGACAGGCCGTGGCGATGATCGCCCTGCTGCTCGCCGCCGCTTTACCGTCGCAGAGCGGCCCTTCCGACATCGTGATCGATCGCAATCGCATCGATCGCGCCCGCCCGCCGGCCACGCCGAGCAGCGCGCCGCCCGAGCGCGAGAAGACCGTGATCGCGACCAAGGGCTCGCAGACGCCGATCGCCGGCATCGCCTTTCGCGGCGCGCAGGCGCCGGCCCCGGTGGCCGAGGCGGCACGTGCCTTTCTCGGCAAGCCGGCCAGCGCGGAGAATTTGCAACTGCTCGCCGCCGCGCTCTCGACAGCCTATGCCAAAAGCGAGGTGGCGCTCTACACGGTCGCGATCCCCGAGCAGGATTTCAGCGGCGGCACGATCGTGGTGCTGCTGACCGAGGGCAAGGTCGCCGCCGTTACGGTCAAGGGCGACGGCCACACGCTCCTGCGCCGCCGCCTCGCACGACTGACGGAGGAAGCGCCGCTGACCCGTGCGACGTTCGAGCGGCAGATCACGCTGGCCCGTGCGATCCCCGGCCTCACCTTCGACGCGGATTTTCAGGATCCCGCCGCCGACGGCGCGCTGGCGCTGACCGTCACACCCAAGCAGAAGCGCCATAAATTCTCGCTCGGGTTCAGCAATCGCGGCGTCGATCTGCTCGGTGACGGGCAGTTCGACGCGACCGCCGAATTCTACGGCCTCGCCAAGGACGGCGACCAATTGAGCTTCAACGCCAGCACCGCGAGCGACTTCCGCCGCTATCGCTACGGCGCGATCGGCTATGCCGCGCCGCTTTCGGCCAGCGGACTGACGATCGCCGCCAATGCCGCCTATCTCGAAACTCGGCCCAAGGGGCTGAACATCACCGGCCAGGCGAAACTGGCCGGCCTGTCGCTCGCCTATCCTTGGCTGCGCGATTTCCACCGTTCGGGCGATATCAGCATCGGCGTGGACGGGCTGAACAGCGACAATGCCGCGTTCGGCAATCTCATCGCGACCGAACGGACGCGCGCGGTACGCATCGCCGGCAGCTTCGCGGAGGCGCGCGAGCGGCGTTCGTTCTCGGTCAGCGGATCGGTCTCGCGCGGGCTCGACCTGCTCGGTGCCCGTGTCACCTTTCCGCTGGCGGAGGCCAGGTTCTTCAAGGGCAATCTGGCGGCCAACGCCGCGCAACAGATCGGCAAGCGCGCCTTCGTCCGGCTGTCGGCGAGTGGCCAGTACAGTGCCGACCGCCTTCCGGCTGCGGAGCGTTTCGCGGTCGGCGGCGAAGGCGTCGGCCGCGCGTTCGACACCGGTCTGCTGACCGGCGATCGGGGTGCCGGTGGATCGGCCGAGATCGCGCTGCGCCCGATCCGCGCCCCCAAATTCGCGCAGAGCGAACTCTACGGCTTCGTCGATGGCGGGTTGGTCGGGCTGGCCGATCGCGGCGCCGGCCGGCAGAATTACAGCCTGGCCTCGACCGGCGTCGGCGTCCGCGCGCGCTACCGCGAGAAAGCGGAACTCGGGCTGGAGGCGGCGCGGGCGATCGACGATCCCTATCCCGGCTATGGCGAGGACTGGCGCATCTCGGTCGCGTGGCGGCTCACGCTATAGCCAGCGCACCCGCTTGAACTGAACGTACAGCCCGACGCAGATCACCACTATCACGCCGATCACGATCGGATAGCCCCAGCGCGATTCCAGTTCGGGCATGTATTTGAAGTTCATGCCGTAGATCCCGGCGATCGCCGTCGGCACGGCGAGGATCGCGGCCCAGGCGGCAAGCTGTCGCGTGATCTCGCCTTGGCGCTGCTGTTCGAGCAGCGCGCTCACCTCGAAGACCGAGGTCAGGGAATCGCGCAAGCCCCCGACCATGTTCTCGACCCGGCGAACATGATCCAGCACGTCGCGGAAATACGGTTTCGCCTCGGCGTCGATGCACGGCATGTCGAGATTGGCGAGCTTGTTGGCCACCTCGACCATCGGGCCGACGATCCGCTGGAAACGGATCACGTCGCGGCGCTGCGCGAACAGGCGCGACGTCTCGTCCTTCATCAGCGATGCGTTCATCGCCCGCTGCTCCGTCTCCAGCACTTCCTCCTCAATCGCCTCGACGATCGGCAGATAGCCGTCGACGATGAAGTCGAGGATGGAATGCAGCACGTAATCGACGCCGAGCCTGAGCAGCCCGGGGGATGCCTCCAGATGCACGCGCAGGTCGCTGTGCGCGCGGGCCGATCCGTGACGGACGGTGATGATGTGGTTGCGCCCGACGAACGTCGCCGTCTCGCCATAGGCGATCCGATCGCCCTGCCGGTGAGCGGTGCGCGCGATGACGAACAATTGGTCGCCATACACGTCCACCTTCGGCAATTGATGCGCCTTCAACGCATCCTCCACCGCCAGCGGATGCAGGCCGTATTTCTCCTGCAACGTCAGCAATTCGTCGTCGGTCGGTTCCAGCAGCCCGATCCAGACGAATTCGGACGGATTGCCGCCGCACGGCGAAGGCTCGTCGATCGAGATATCGCGGACCCGCTTGCCATCGCGGTAGAGATAGGCGGCGACGACGCTCAACGGAGGCACCTCATGACAGACTTGTCCGTTTGACTAGCAAAGCGCGCCTGCCACGTCGCGCCCTTAAATCGCGCTCAATCAGTGCGTTGGCGTTCGAGGGAATCGAGGATGCGGGCGCCCGCCATGAACACCGCGATCGGGCAGCAGGCGAACAGCATCCAGCCGCCATAGCCGGGATATTGCTCGAGATAATGCACGCCCCGCTCGACCGCGCCGAGCCCGAGGCCATAGATCACCAGAAAGGCTTCGAACTTCGTCTTGATGACGAACAGCTTGGCGAATTTGGTCCACATGCTCGTGTCTTAAGCAATCATCGGGCCAAGCGCGGAAACGCGTCATCCCGCCTTAACGAACAGGGTTAAGTGTAAATGAATTCGACGATCCCGAGCGCGTCGAGCAGCGCGCGGCGCGCGGCTTCGATCCGCGCGATCACCGCGGGATCGGCGATATCGCCCATGTCGATCGTTTCGGGCCAATGCGCCTCGACCACGCTCGCGATCATATCGAGCCTGGCATCGTCGACCAGGAAGCGCGGATCGACCCGTGCCGGATCGGCGACGACACGCAGGCGCAGGCATGCCGGCCCGCCGCCATTCGCCATCGACTGGCGCACGTCCACCACCTCCAGCCGCCGGATCGGCCCGTTGCCGGCAACCATGTCCTGCAACCAGCCCCATACCGCGTCATTCTCGCGCGCCTCGCCCGGCAGGATCAGCGCCATCCCGCCGCCGCCCGGCAGCGTGACGACTTGCGCGTTGAACAGATAGGACGACACCGCATCGGCCAGGCTGACGCGGGCGGCCGGCACTTCGACGATCTCGATCTCGGGCAGCTTCGCGCGCAACTCGGCATGGAAACCGCCCCGATCCTCGAACGCCTGTTCGTGCGCGAACAACACGCGTTCGTTGGCGACCGCGACGACATCGTTGTGGAACGCCCCCGCCGCGATCGCCGCGACCGATTGCTGCGCGAAGATCGTGCGTGCCGGATCGAGGCCGTGGCGGCGCGCGATGGCGGCGCTCGCCTCGATATGTTGGCGCGCAGGGAAGGGGCCGCCGGACACGCCGTAGACGAACACCTCGACGCCCGGTGCGCCATGCTCCGTGCACAGCCGCATATGGTTCGCCGCACCCTCGTCGCCGAACGGGGCGGGGACGGGGCCGTGTACCGCGAAGCCGGGATCGGCGAAGGCTAGGCGGAGCTGCGCCAGCGTTTCGGGCCATTCGTGGCTGCGATGCGGCATCGTCACCAGGTTGGCGACGCTCAGATGGCACCGCCCGTCCGCGCTGTCGGCGGCCGGCGAGACGGTCGCCGCGTTCGCCGCCCACATCGCCGACGCGGACAGCGCTTGCGCCTTCAGGTGAGGCACCGCGTCGCTATAGCGCGTGGCGAGGCTGTCCAGCCAGCGATGGTCCGGCCGGGCATGCGGCAACAGGATTCCTTGCGTCAGCCCGAGCGCGATGTTGGCGCGCATCTTGGCGATCCCCTCCAGCGCGGCGGCGCGCGGCCGCGACACGCGCCCGGCATTGCCCGTCGCGGCGAGGTTGCCGGGGCTGAGGCCGGCATAATTGTGGCTCGGCCCGATCAGCCCGTCGAAGTTGATTTCGGTAAGCATGCGGTCTCCCAAATCTCCGTTCGTCCTGAGTAGCGGCTGAGCTTGTCGAAGACGCGTATCGAAGGACCGTTCCACTCTTGCAGCGATGCTTCGATACGGGCCTTCGATACGCCTTCGGCTACTCAGTCCCTACTCAGCACGAACGGGCATTTCCTAAACCCGCCCCACATGCATCACCACGTCGTCCGCCTCCGCCCCGATCGCGCCGGCGCACGCCCGGTCGATCGCGATCCCGCCTTCCACCGCGCGCACGCCGCCGAATGCGCACTGAAAATTGCCCAGTTCGCCGAACGCGACCAACGCCTGCGCGCCGCCATCGTCATCCACCGCGACGATCCGGTCGGTCCTGGCCTCGCGGATCGATCGCACCCGGTCGGTCTTGGCGGTCATCGTCGGGCCGCCGTCGAAGATGTCGATGTAATTCTCGTGCGCGAACCCTTCATTCTCCAGCATGCGCATCGCCGCGCGGCCGCTCGGGTGGGGCAGGCCGATCGCGGCGCGCGCGCTCTCGCTCAGCATCGCGGTGTAGATCGGGTGCTTGGGGAACAGGTCGGCGATGAACTGGTGGCCGTGCACCGCGTTGAACTGGTCGGCATCCTGGAAATTCATTCCGAAGAAGCGCCCGGCCAGCCCGTCCCAGAACGGCGATCCGCCCGCCTCGTCGATCACGCCGCGCAGTTCGGCCAGGATGCGGTCGGCAAAGCGCGCACGGTGCTGCGCGATGAACAGATAGCGGCTGCGCGCAAGCAACAGGCCCAGGCCCCCGGCGCGCTCCCCCGGATGCAGGAACAGCCCGCCGACCTCGCTCGAACCCTCCAGATCGGTGGCAAGCGACAGCATGTCGGCGCGGAACGTCCGGCTCAGCGCCGCGCTGTGCTGCGTCAGGTTGCCGAGCCGGTAGCTGTAGAACGGGTAACGCTGCCCGACATGCGTGAACAACTGGCAGGTGCCACGCACCTCGTTCGTCGCGACGTTCTCCAGCACCAGCACGAAAAGTTCGTCGCCCTTGGGGTCGGTATTGGCCAATGCCTCCTGGCTGCGCTCCAGCTTGGAGCGGAGCGCGCGACGATCCGGCGGCAGATTGGTGAAGCCCCCGCCGGTCAGCTTGGCCATTTCGTACAGCGCCTGGAGATCGTCGGGCCGCGCGACGCGGATGCGAAAGGTCATAGACGTCCTGCCTGCGCGATGCGCGCGATGGTGAGGGCGGAAAGCGCGGCGCGCTCGGCGAGGCTGTCGACGATCAGGAATTCGTCCGCCGAATGGATCGCGCCGCCACGCGCGCCCATCGTATCGACGACGGGGACGCCACACGCGGCGATATTGTTGCCGTCGCACACCCCGCCGCTGTGCCGCCAGCCGATGTCGAGCCCAAGCTCCGCGCCGCTCGATTTGACCAATGCGAACAGCTTCTCAGCGCCAGCGTCGATCGGCTTGGGCGGGCGGTTGAAGCTGCCATGCACTTCGATCCGCACGTCGTGCTTGGCCGCGACCATCGCCACCGCGCTGTCGATCTGCGCCTGCGCGCGTGCGATCTCGTCGGCGGTCGCGGGCCTGAAATTCACGCGCAGCACGGCGAGATCGGGCACGACATTGTTCGGCCCACCGCCATCGATCCGCGCCGGGTTCACCGCGAGGCGCGGGCCCCGTGCGTCGGCGAGGCGCAGCGCGATATCGGCGGCGGCCAGGATCGCGTTGCGGCCCTCTTCGGGATTGCGCCCGGCATGCGCGCTGCGGCCGTGCACGACGATCGAGAAATTCCCCGTCCCGCCGCGCGCCCCGGCCAGCGTGCCGTCCGGCAGCGCAGGCTCGTACGTCAGCGCGGCGACCTTGCCGCGCGCGGCCTGCGCGATCAGCGCGGCGGACGAGAAGGAGCCGGTCTCTTCGTCGGAATTGATCAGCACCTCATACCCGATCTTCGCCCCGTACGGCGATGCCTCGATCGCGGTCAGCGCGGCAAGCATCAGCGCGAGGCCGCCTTTCATATCGGCGACACCGGGGCCGTTCAGCGTCCCGTCGTCCCGCATCGTCAGCGTCTGGAACGGATGATCGCTCGGATAGACCGTGTCCATATGCCCGGTGAACAGCATCCGCACGTGCGCATCGGGGCGGACGTTCAGGTGAAGGTGCCGGCCATGTTCGATCGCCGAGACGAACCCGTCGGTGCCGACGCTTTCGGCTGTAGCCGGAGCGACCAAAGCGATCTCGCCGGGCAGCGCGGAAAAGGCATCGGCCAGTTTCCCGGCGATCCGGGCGAGGCCCACCAGATTGCGCGTGCCGGAATTGATCGCCGCCCAGCGCTCGACCTGCGCCAGCATCGGCTGCGCGCGGGCGGTGTCCAGCAGATCCTGTTCGATGGTGGTGAGAGACGTCATCGGCGCGAGCCTAGCCGCTCCGGCCCGATCGCTCCACCCCCCGCGCTAGGTCGATCGTCCGAGACCACCCCCCGCATTCCGTCGCCCCGAGCCCGTCGAAGGGCGTGCGCCAGGCACGGGAGGCGCGTTGGGCACGTGCTTCGACAAGCTCGGCACGAACGGGCAGGGGGTCGGTCCCGGCCCCGCGCTAGAAACTGTACACCAGCGAAGCGCGGCTCGTCGTGTCCGTGCCCACCCGCCCGATCGGGGGCATGCTCTCATATTGCACGCTGTACGAGATCTTCGCCGCCAGCGGCCCGATCAGCTTCGCGTTAAGCGCGGTCGTGCCGGTCACGGTGCTGTTATATTGCTGGACATAGGCCGAGGCGGCCTGGGTCAGCGAGATCGCGTTGGACAGCTTCCAGCCGAAATCGAGCGATCCGCGCGCGGCGAAGGCGCTCTCGTGACTAGAATCCGTGAAATCGGTGCGGCGATAGGCCGGCCCGAGTTCGAGGTTGAGCGTCGCGCCCGGTGCCTTGATCGCGCTGTAACCCGCCCCGAGCGAGGCGGAGATGCGCGTATCGTATCCCAGGAAGCGATCGCTCTCATATTGCGCCGCGCCGTAAACATATCCGCGATCGGAGAATTTGTAGTTCGGCTCGTACGCGGCCACATAGCGTTCGCGGCTGACCAGCCCCAGGCTCTCCTGATAATCCGCCGCCAGCCGCAACTTGTGGCGCCAGTCCAGGCTTTCGCGCGTTAGGTTCAGCGCGCCCGTGACGCCGATATTCTCGGTATTGCCGGTGGTGAGATACCCGCCGATCTCGGCATTGCCGGTCCACAATTGCAGCGGCCCCGCGTTGCGGATCTGCGCCAGACGCTTCTCTTCGCGTTCATGCCGCCAGCTATCGGCGAGCGCGCTGATCGCATCGGCGCTGTCGGGTGCCGCGTTGCGGGCATATTTCTCGACGATCGCCACTTCGGACGGGTTTCCCCCGGCGATCGCCGCGTCCAGCATCGTCCGGATCTGCGGCGGGATGTCCGCATTGGCCAGGAGCAGGGGGACTAGGATCAGCAGTGCGCGCATGACCATTCCGATACCGCAACCATCGCAGGAATTACATCGGTTCCATCGCAAGTAAGCCTCGTTTCATCGCTCCGACAAATGACTGGCGAATGTCGCCAGCACCTGTTGGTACAATTCCCTCTTGAACGGCACGATCACGCCCGGAAGCTCCGACGGATCGATCCAGCGCCATGTGCTGAACTCCGGATGCTTGGTGGCGATGTTGACGTCGCCGTCCTCGCCCAAGAAGCGATACAGGAACCAGCGCTGCGATTGCCCGCGATACCTGCCCTTCCACACCTTGCCGACCAACTCCGGTGGCAGGTCGTAGTTCAGATCATGCGGGGCGATCGCGATCAGCTCGACCATCTCCGCCGCGATGCCGGTTTCCTCGCCGAGTTCGCGCAGCGCGGCGGTTTCCGCATCCTCGCCGCGGTCGATCCCGCCCTGCGGCATCTGCCACGCCTCGACCGTCGCATCCAGGCGCTGTCCGACAAACACCTGCCCCTCGCGATTGAGCAGCATGATGCCGGCACACGGGCGATAGGGCAGGGTGTCGGGATCGATCATAACTCTTTCTCTAGCCGTCCGTGCTGCTTTCCTTATCCGTCCGTGCTGAGCTTGTCGAAGCACTGCCCTTTCTTCGGGCCAAGAAAGACAGAGCTTCGACAGGCTCAGCACGGACGGCAGAGGGCGTGGCGTAGCTCAGGCCGCAGCCTGCGCCATAACCCGCTCGCCCTCGGCCTCCACCACGATCGCCTTCAGCGCCGCGAACGCTCCCGCCACGTCGCCCACCGACGACGGGATCGCCTGACGCAGCGTGATGAAGCCGTGGATATTGCCCTTCGCCTCGCGGAACACCACCGGCACGCCCGCTTCGGCCAGCGCGGCGGCATAAGCGCGGCCCTGATCGCGGATCGGATCCAGGCTCGCCGTCACCACCACGGCCGGCGGCAGACCCGCGACGCTGCCCTGAAGCGGCGAAGCGCGGACATGCTCCAGCTCCGCGAGATAGGCCTGGTTGAACCATTCCATCCCCGCGCGCGTCAGCAGATAGCCGTCGGAAAATTCGCTGAATGACGGAAATTCGCGGCTCATGTCGGCCGCCGGATAGAACGGCAGTTGCGCGATCACCGGAACCTTCGCCGGCGCATCGCGCAGCGCCATGGCGGTGACGATCGCCAGATTGCCGCCCGCGCTGTCCCCCGCCACGATCAGGCTGGTGACGGCACGACCCAGGTCCGCCGGGCTCTCCGCGATCCAGCGCGCCGCCGCCTCGCAATCGTCCGGCGCGGCCGGCCAGGGCGCCTCCGGTGCCAGCCGGTAGTCGACCGAGATCACCGACAGATCCAGGGACCGCGCCATCTCCGCGCAGAAGCTGGCATGCGTTTCGACATTGCCGATCACGAACCCGCCGCCGTGGAAGAAGGCGACCGCCGGCCCGGGCTCCCGCGACGCGCGCGGATCGAACAAAGTCGCGGTGATATCGCCCGCCGGGCCGGGGATCGAAAGGTCCAGCCGCGTACCCAGCACCCCGACCGGCGGATCGGCGATGTCCTTCATCGCGACATATTGCGCGCGCGCCGCCGGCGCATCCAGTTCGTGCATCTTCGGGCCGGGCATGGCGTTGAGAAAGGCGAGGAACGCTTTGGTATCGGCACGGACGAACGGTTCGGTCATGGTCTCTCCTCGGCCCCATAGCTGGCGTGGGCGCTTGCTGACACCTAGGTAAGCAGGATGATCGCAATCGTCCACCACCCCGATTATGTCGCGCCGGCCCCAGCGCGCAGCCCCTATCAGTGGAACAAGAACGGCCTGATCCGCGACCTGTTGCGCGAACGGGGCGAGGCGATCGACTGGCACACGCCCGAGCCCGTACCCCTCGCCTGGTTCGAAGCGGTGCACGATCCCGATTATGTCGCCGAGGTGTTGGAAACCCGTGTGCCGCGCGAAAAGGAGCGGCGTCTCGGCTTCCCCGTCACGGCAGAGGTCGCCCGTCGCGCCCGCGTCGTGCCCGGCGGCACGTACCTCGCCGCCAGGCTGGCGCTCGACAGGGGCTTCGCCGCCAACACGGCCGGCGGCAGCCACCACGCGCTCGCCGATACCGGCGCCGGCTTCTGCGTCTTCAACGATCTCGCCATCGCCGCCGTGCAACTGGAGCGCGAGGGAATCCGCACGCTGATCGTCGATTGCGACGTGCATCAGGGCGACGGCACCGCCGCGCTCACCGCCGGGCGGCCCGGCATCGCGACCTATTCGATCCATGCCGAAAAGAACTTCCCCGTGCGCAAGGCGCGCTCGACGCTGGATGTGCCGCTGGCCGACGCAACCGGAGATCGGGCCTATCTCGAAACGCTGGAACGCACCCTGACACCACTCGTCGATCAGGTCGCGCCCGATCTCATTCTCTATCAGGCCGGCGTCGATCCGTTCGCCGGCGATCGGCTCGGCCGGCTGGCGCTCACGCAGGAGGGGCTGGACGCGCGCGAAGCGCTGATCGCCCGGCTGGCGCTGTCGCGAGGTCTCCCGCTGGCGAGTACGGTCGGTGGCGGATACGGCACCGACGCGCTGGAAATCGCCAGGCGCCACGTGCGCGCCATTCTCGTTCTGGGACGACATTTCGGTGTCATTTCCGGGGTCGACGCGAAAGGTTAAAAAAGTCATAATACTTACGCATTAGACCTTTAGCAGGCGATGCAGATGCGAACGCCGCATCCAGTTCTTACACAACGGGGTCCTTTATCATGACTTGTCTTTCGATCGCTGCTCGCGGCGCAACCGCGGCTGCACTGCTGTTCGCCGCCGCACCATCCTTCGCCGCCGATTTCGTATACGGCAGCGGCTCGGTCGCGCTCGGCACGGGCGGCTACACGCAGAACTTCAACACGCTCGCGTCTTCGGGCACCAGCAGCACGCTGCCGACCGGCTGGATCGTGACCGAGACCGGCACCAATTCCAACGGCGTCTACACCGCCGGCACCGGCAGCAGCACCAGCGGCGACGTCTACAGCTTCGGGTCGACCGCCGCCGATCGTGCGCTCGGCACCTTGCGCAGCGGCACGCTGATCCCGTCGTTCGGCGCGGTGTTCACCAACGCCACGGGCGCGACGATCACCGGCCTGAACATCGGCTACACCGGTGAACAGTGGCGCAACGGCAGCGCATCGGTCGATTCGCTCGTCTTCCAATATTCGCTCACCTCGACCAACATTGCCGATGCCGACAACAGCACGGCGTGGATTTCGCTGGCGGCTCTGGAATTCCTGTCGCCGAGCAACGCCGTGGTCGGTGCACTGGACGGCAATGCCGCCGCCAACCGCACCGCGCTCAGCGCCCTGCTGAGCGGCCTGACGATCACCAACGGCCAGAGCTTCGCGTTCCGCTGGATCGATTCCGATCCGACCGGTGCCGATGATGGTCTGGCCGTCGACGATTTCTCGCTCTCCGCCGTCACCGCCGCCTCCGCCGTGCCGGAAACGGCCACCTGGGCGATGATGATCGCCGGCTTCGGCATGATCGGTTCCGCGATGCGCCGCCGTTCGAGCGCGCGCGTCTCCTACGCCGTCTGATCCTCCCAGATCGACCAACTCGGGGTCGCCGCTCGCAAGAGCGGCGGCCTTTTTGTTTTTCACTCGCACCTGTCCATCTATCCCCGTCCGTGCTGAGCCTGTCGAAGCACTGCCCTTCTCTTCGCCCGGCAATTGCTCCGGCACGAAGAAGGGCAGCCCTTCGACAAGCTCAGGGCAGACGGGTTCGACTTGGCGCTCGCGGCACTATCCCACCCAAAAAAAAGAAACCGTTGCACGCTGCCCCAACCAAACTACCTTGTCCGCCAACACCTTCCGTCAGAGAGGGTGCGACTTAGGAAGTGAGATATGGCCAGCGCCGTCCATGACGTGACGTCCGAGGAGTCGACCGCTCATCCGCCCGCGGAGTCGGTGGTCGTGCGTTTCGCGGGGGATTCGGGCGACGGCATGCAGCTGACGGGGGGACAATTTACCTTGTCCACCGCGCTCGCCGGCAACGATCTGGCGACCTTCCCCGATTTTCCCGCCGAGATCCGCGCGCCGCAGGGCACGCTGTTCGGCGTCTCCGCCTTCCAGATCAATTTCGGATCGACCGCGATCGAGACCGCCGGCGACCAGCCCGACGTCCTGATCGCGATGAATCCTGCGGGCCTCAAGGTGAACGTCGATGCACTCAAGCCCGGCGGCCTGATCATCGCGGATGCCGGCGAATTCACCAGGCGCAACCTCGACAAGGCCAAGTATGACGCCAGCCCGCTGACCGACGACAGCCTCGCCAAATGGCAGGTGCTGAGCTTCGACATCTCGCAGCTAACGCTGGATGCGGTGAAGCCGTTCGGCCTCGGCAACAAGGAGGCGCTGCGCTGCAAGAACATGTGGACGCTGGGCCTGGCGCTGTGGATGTTCGACCGCGACCGCGCGCCGATCGTCGACTGGCTGAAGGCCAAGTTTGCCAAGATGCCGGTGCTGGCCGAGGCGAACATCGCGGCGCTCAACGCCGGCCATGCTTACGGCGAGACGGCCGAAATCTCCGGCGGTGGGCTTGGGGACAAAGGGTTCAGGCAGCATCATATCGGGGTCGCGCCCGTCGCTCCCGGCCTGTACCGCACCGTCACCGGCGCTGAGGCGATCTCGATGGGGCTCGTCGCGGGGTCGCAACTGGCCTGGATCCGCATGTTCTTCGGCGGCTATCCGATCACCCCGGCCTCGGCGATCCTGCATCATCTGAGCCGCCTGAAAGAGTTCGGCATCACCACCTTCCAGGCCGAGGACGAGATCGCCGCGATCGCGTCGGCGATCGGCGCATCCTATGCCGGTCAACTCGGCGTCACCTCCTCCTCCGGTCCCGGCATCGCGCTGAAGGGCGAGGCGATGGGCCTCGCGATCATGACCGAATTGCCGCTGGTCATCGTCAACTCGCAGCGCGGCGGGCCATCGACCGGCCTTCCCACCAAGACTGAACAATCCGATCTATATCAGGCAGTCTACGGCAGAAACGGCGACGCACCCATGCCGGTGATCGCTGCACGCTCCGCCGCCGACTGCTTCGACGTCGCGATCGAGGCGGTGCGCATCGCCACGCAATATATGACCCCGGTCATGCTGCTGACCGATGGCTATATCGCCAACGCCGCCGAACCTTGGGCGGTACCGGACATGAGCCGCTACGAACCTTTCCCGGTCCAGTTCCTGGAGGACGTGCCCGAAGGCGGCTTCAAGCCCTACGGCCGCGACGACAAGCTCGCCCGGCCCTGGGTAAAGCCTGGAACGCCCGGCCTGCTCCACCGCATCGGCGGGATCGAGAAAGCGGTCGGCAGCGGCAACATCGATTACGGTGCGGCCAATCACCAGAAGATGACCGAAATCCGCCGCGACAAGGTCGCGAACATCGCGGTGCCGGACCAGCAGGTCGAACTCGGCGAGGATCACGGGCATCTGGTCGTGGTCGGCTGGGGCTCGACCTTCGGGCCGATCCATCAGGCGGTCCGCCGCGCCCGCAAGCGCGGGCGGGACGTCGCGCACATCCACCTGCGCCACATCTGGCCGCTGCCCAAAAATCTGGGTGCATTGTTGGAAAATTACGATCACATCCTCGTGCCCGAGATGAACACCGGGCAGCTGAAGACGGTGTTGCGCGATCAATTCCTGGTCGATGCCAGACCGCTCAACAAGGTCAGTGGCCAGCCCTTCATGATCGCCGAGATCGAGGCTGCGATCGACGCCATCTGTCCCTGATCGACCCGCCCGGTTTCGTGTGACCTTGTGTGAACTTCGAAAGCCCCTCCGATGAACGAGATGACCCCGGTCAAGACCAGCCCGAAGGATTGGGAGACGGATCAGGAGGTGCGCTGGTGCCCCGGCTGCGGCGATTACGCGATCCTGAAGGCGGTGCAGCGGACGATGCCCGAACTCGGCGTGAAACCCGAAAACACCGTGTTCGTCAGTGGGATCGGCTGTTCTTCTCGTTTCCCCTATTACATGGAGACCTACGGCTTCCACACGATCCACGGCCGCGCGCCGGCGGTGGCGACGGGGGTGAAGCTCGCCAATCCCGATCTTGATGTCTGGATCATCACCGGCGACGGCGATGCGCTGTCGATCGGCGGCAACCACACGATGCATCTGCTGCGCCGCAATCTCGATTGCCAGGTGCTGCTGTTCAACAACGAGATCTACGGCCTGACCAAGGGGCAATATTCGCCCACCAGCCGGGTCGGCACGCGCAGCCCGTCCACGCCGTTCGGCTCGGTCGATCGCCCCGCGTCCCCCTGCGCCTTCGCGCTCGGCTCGGGCGGCCGCTTCATCGCCCGCGCGATCGACGTGAACAAGAATTTGCCCGCGGTCCTGAAGGCTGCCCACGCGCACAAGGGCACGAGCTTCATCGAGATCTACCAGAACTGCATCGTCTATAACGACGACGTCTTCGCCGGCTTCACCGACAAGGCGAATGCCGCGCTGGGCCAGCTCTGGGTCGAACATGGCGCGCCGTTACTGTTCGCCGGCGGCAAAAAGGGCATTGCGCTGGACCGCGACGCATTGGTCCTGAAGGTGGTCGATGTGGCGGACGGCGACTGGAAGGCGGCCGACGTCATCGTCCACAACCAGACCAACCGCGCCATCGCGCACATGCTGGTCGAAATGCCGCTGGTCGGCTTCCCGGTCGCCCTGGGCGTGATCTACAACGATCCCGCCCCCACCTTCGAAAGCGCCGTCGTCGCCCAGAACGCCGAAGCCGCGAAGGGCAAGGCGCCCGACCTGCAGAAGCTCCTGTCACAAGGCCAGACCTGGCAGGTGGAGAAAGAACCTCGGGTGGAGTAGAAGGATTGCTCGCGCTAAGGCGCTAAGACGCGAAGGAAAAAGGCCTTTGAGTGATGCGCTGGAAGATTTGGCGCGGGTGGCGGTCGATTGCGGTTTCAAGCTGCACGAGGCGCTGGGGCCGGGACTGCTCGAATCAGTCTACGAAATTTGTCTTTTCAAGAGCTTGATGGACCGGGGCCTTTTCGTCGAACGGCAGAAACCTATCGCGATACGTTTCAACGGCATGGTCATCGAGGAGGCATTCCGTGCCGACCTGCTGGTTGAAAATCGTCTTCTGATCGAGTTGAAATCGACTGAAAGCTATGCACCTGTTCATGCCAAGCAGGTTATCACCTATCTCAGATTGATGGATCTGCCGATTGGCCTGCTGATGAATTTCGGTGCAGCCACTTTCAAAGATGGTGTTCGCCGCCTCGCGAACAATTATCGCCGATCATAAATATGATCCTTCTTCGCGCCTTCGCGTCTTAGCGCGATCAAACCTTCTTTCTGGGATCGAAAATGAAGTCCGCCCCGACCCTTCTCTGGCTGCGCCGCGATCTGCGGTTGGCCGATCACGCCGCCCTGATCGCCGCCGCGCACGAAGGTCCGGTGATCCCGGTCTACATCCTCGACGACGACACGCCCAGGCACCGAAGGATGGGCGGTGCCTCGCGCTGGTGGCTGCACCACAGCCTGACGTCGCTTGACCAACACCTCCGGGAAAAAGGATCGAGATTGATCCTGCGCCAGGGCAAGGCGGCCGACATCCTCGAGAAACTGGCGAAGGAAACCGGCGCCACCCGCGTCCATTGCCTGCGCCACTACGAACCTTGGTGGCGCAATGCCGAGCGCGCGGTGGCGAATGTGCTCGATCTAGCCTGTCACGACGGCAACTACCTCGCGCCCCCCGGCACGATCACCACCGGCGCGGGCCAGCCTTACAAGATCTACACCCCGTTCTGGCGCGCGCTGAACGATCAGATGCCGCCGCCGCATCCCGCCCAGGTGCCGCACACCATCCCCGCGCCGTCGAAATGGCCAAAGGGCGACACGGTCGCCGACTGGAAGCTGCTCCCGACCAAACCCGATTGGTCCACCGGCTTCGCCAAGGAATGGACCCCCGGCGAGGCCGCCGCGAAGGAACGGCTCGCCGACTTCATCCCCCACGCCGCCAAGTACGACACCGGCCGCAACCTGCCGTCCGAGGAACTCACCTCGCGCCTCTCGCCCCACCTCCATTTCGGCGAGATCTCCCCGGCCACCGTCTGGCACCATGTCCTGAAGGCCAAGGGCGACGCCACGATCTACCTGAAGGAGATCGCCTGGCGCGATTACGCTCAGAACGTCATCCTGCAATTCCCCGATTACGGCCGCGAGAACGGCCGGCCGAACCTGGACCGGCTCGAATGGCGCACCGGTGCCGAGGCCGACGTCGATCTGAAGGCATGGCAGCAGGGCCGCACCGGCTATCCGATCGTCGATGCCGGCATGCGGCAGCTGTGGGCCACCGGCTGGATGCACAACCGCGTGCGCATGATCACCGCGTCCTTCCTGATCAAGCATCTGCTGATCGACTGGCGGCGTGGCGAGGAATGGTTCTGGGATTGCCTGTGCGATGCCGATTACGGATCGAACACGGTCAATTGGCAATGGACGGCGGGCACGGGGATCGACTCCAACATGTTCGTCCGCATCATGGCCCCGCTCGGCCAGTCGGCGAAGTTCGATGCCGCCGACTATATCCGCGAATGGGTGCCGGAACTGGCGGGCCTGAGCGATGCCGCGATCCACGATCCCGACGAAACCGGCTGCCGCCCGAACGACTATCCGGCCAAGATCATCGGCCACCGCGAAGGCCGCGAGCGGGCGCTGGCGGCGGCGAAGCGCGCGAAGTGAGAATCGCTTTTCGCCGCCGCCGGCTGCGTGCATGAAGCGGACATCATGAACGCGGTAACACCGAACAGGGGGCGTCGCTTCGGCATGCCCAGGCGAGCGGGGCGCAAGGCCCGGCGCGGCGATTGGCTGCTCAACCGCTTCCACGGCCTGTTCCACCGCGTCCTCGACCGGATCGATGCCGGGCTGCACTCCGGCGCGATCGAGGCGCGCTTGCCCGACGGCACGCAGCGCCTGCTGGGCGGTCGCGCACCGGGCCCGGTGGCGATCGTCGACATGCCGAGCTGGCGCGCGATCGTGCGGCTCGTCACCGGCGGGTCGGCCGGCTGGTACAAGGCCTGGGCCGAGGGCGACTGGTCCAGCCCCGATCCGGTGCCGCTGTTCGATCTGTTCATGCGCAACGCCGTGTCGCTGGGCGAGACGGCGCGGGCAGGGGGGCTGGTCCGCTTTCTTGGCCGGCTGGCGCATCGGTTCCGCCGTAACGACAAGAAGGGGTCGCGGCGCAATATCGAGTTCCACTACGATCTCGGCAACGATTTCTACGGCCTATGGCTCGATCCCGGCATGACCTATTCCAGCGCGATCTTCGAGACCCGGGATCAGACGCTCGAAGCCGCGCAGGCCGCCAAGCTCGACGCCATGCTCGCCCGCACCGCCACCGTGTCGGGCGATACCATCCTGGAGATTGGCAGCGGCTGGGGTTCCTTCGCCGAAACCGCCGCGCGCGCCGGCCGCAAGGTCCACGGCATCACGCTCTCCGCCGAACAGAAGGCGGCCGTCGATCTGCGCCTGTCGGAGGCGGGGCTGGGCGGCGACGTCACCGTCTCGCTCACCGATTATCGCGACGTCGCCGGGCAGTTCGATGCGGTGGTCAGCATCGAGATGGTCGAGGCGGTCGGGCAGGAATATTGGCCGGCCTATCTCGCCGCGATCGCCGCCGCGCTGAAACCGGGCGGGCACGCCGCAATCCAGTACATCCTGATCGACGACGCGATCTTCGAATCCTATGCCCGCAATGTGGATTTCATCCAGCGCTACGTCTTTCCCGGCGGGATGCTGCTCTCCGAAAGCCGCTTCCGCGGCCTGGCCGAGGCGCACGGGCTGGAGTGGCGGGATCGCTTCGCCTTCGGGCTGGACTATGCCGAGACGCTGATGCGCTGGCGCGTCGCGTTCGACGCGGCGGTCGATGGCGGACATCTGCCGCCGGAATTCGACCAGCATTTCGTCGATCTGTGGCGCTATTACCTGATGTATTGCGAGGGCGGCTTCAGGGGTGGTGGGATCGATGTCGCCCAGGTGACGCTGATAAAACGATAAGAACGAGACGAGGGAGGATGAGCATGCGCGGGATCGGAACCGGGATCGCCACGGCACTGGCGCTGGCGCTGGCGGGATGCGCGACCACGCCGCAATCGCGGCCGGTGGCGTCCCCGTCGGTGGACACCGCGAAGCTGCAACAGGTCGGCGCGGCGATCCTGTTCTGGGATCAGGCCAAGCGCGACGCGACCTTCCCGGCGATGGAGACGGTGTTCCCCGGCAATGTCGTGAAGCGCGGCAGGCGCGTCCACTCGCTGCCCGCCGGCACGCCGCTGCCGATCGACGCGGCGACGGTCGATGCCTTCATGGCGCAGAACAACACCGCCGGGTTGATCGTCGTCCAGGACGGCAAGGTCCGGCTCGAACGCTATGCGCGCGGCTATTCGGCGAGCGGGCGCTACACCAGCTTCTCGGTCGCCAAGTCGTTCACCTCCACGCTCGTCGGCGCGGCGATCAAGGACGGCTATATCAAGTCGGTCGAGGAACCGGTGACGAAGTACATCCCGGAACTGGCCGGCAGCGGCTATGACGGGGTGAGCATCGCGCAATTGCTGACGATGACGTCCGGCGTGAAGTGGAACGAGGATTATACCGATCCCAAGTCCGACGTGGCGGGGATGTATCTTCGCCCCGTTCCGGCCGGCATGGACCCGACGATCGCTTATATGCGCACCCTACCGCGCGACACACCGCCGGGGCAGAAATGGGTCTACAAGACCGGCGAGACCAACCTGATCGGCGTGCTGGTCAGCAAGGCGACGAAGAAATCGCTGGCGTCCTATCTCAGCGAAAAGGTCTGGCAGCCCTTCGGCATGGAGCAGGACGCGTTCTGGATGGTCGATCAGTCGGGCCAGGATATCGGCGGCTGCTGCCTGTCCGTCGCGCTACGCGATTATGCGCGGATGGGCGTGCTGGTGCTGGGCGGCGGCAAGGGTGTCGTCGCGCCCGGCTGGTTCGCGGCGGCGACCGCGCCCAAGGCAGATGTCGGGCGGCCGGGCTTCGGCTATGGCTATCAATGGTGGACCTATCCGGATGCACGCTACGGCGCGCAGGGGATTTTCGGGCAAAGCATCCTGATCGACCCGAAGCGCCGCATCGTCATCGCCATGTCGAGCGCCTGGCCGAAGGCGACAGGGCCGGATCTGTCGGCGGCCCGCGCGGCCTTCCAGCAAAAGCTGATCGACGCGGCGGTACGATAACGCCGCCTTAAATTCCGTCATCCCGGACTTGATCCGGGATCCAACGTGCCGCGATGGCGAGCTTCGATTATGGGCGGAACACCAAGCCGCTTATTGGATCCCGGATCAAGTCCGGGATGACGGGTGAGCCGCTCGCCTCAGCCCACCCGTTCGAAATGCCCGGTCTCGAATTCCTCGATCACCAGCGCCGCGATCCGATCCCCCACCACGTCCGGCGTCTTCACCGAAGCCGGGTCTTCCCCCGGATAGGCGCGCTCGCGCATCTTCGTGCGGGTCGCGCCGGGATCCACGATCGCGGTGCGGATCGAGCTGATCCGCTCCATCTCCTCGCCATACGACGTCAGCAGCACTTCGAACGCGGCCTTGGATGCGCCGTACAGGCCCCAATAGGCGCGGGCCTTGCGGCCGACGCTGGAGGTAAGGCCGATCACGCGCGCGCGTTTCGATTTGCGCAGCATCGGGTCGAACGCGGTGATCATCGCCGCCTGCGCGCTGACATTCAGGGTCAGGACCTGCGCCAGTTCCTTCGCGTCGATGCTCGGCACCGGCGTCAGGCTGCCGAGCATCGCGGCGTTGAGCACCAGGATGTCGAGCGCGGGCCAACGCTCGCCGATCGCCACGGCCAGCCGACCGATGCTGTCGGTCGCGGCCAAATCGAGCGGCGCGATCGTCGCGCTGCCGCCGGCATCGAAGATCGCGGTCTCGACCGCCTCCAGATCCTTGGCGGTGCGCGCGGTGAGCACGACGTGCGCGCCGGCGGCGGCAAGCGCCTTGGCCGTGGCCGCACCGATCCCGCGGCTGGCCCCGGTGACGAGGGCGATCTGGTTCTGGAGGGGGAGGTCGGTCATGAGCAAATCCAAGTTCGAATGTCATCCTGAACTCGTTTCAGGATCCAGGCGCGGTCAGCCGATCCACGGACACCGTCATGATGGCTGATGACCGCGCATGGATGCTGAAACAAGTTCAGCATGACGATATTTTTTTGGGACTGAGGCTAAACCATCCGCTCGGCTAGCAGCGCGAACTGGTCGATCTGCACCACATCGTCCTGATCGGTCAGGCTGGTCGGGTAATCGCCCGTGAAGCAGGCGTCGCAGTGGCTCGGCCGGATCGCGTTGCGCTTGGGATCGCCGAGCGCCTTGTACAGGCCGTCGATCGACACGAAGGCCAGGCTGTCGGCCTGGATATAGGTGTTCATCTCGTCGATGTTCATGTTCGCGGCGAGCAGCTTGGCGCGCTCGGGCGTGTCGACGCCGTAGAAGCAGGAATGCCGCGTCGGGGGCGACGCGATGCGCATATGGACCTCGGCCGCGCCGGCATCGCGCATCATCTGCACGATCTTCAGGCTCGTGGTGCCGCGCACGATCGAATCGTCGATCAGCACGATCTTCTTGTCCTTGATCAGCGCGCGATTGGCATTGTGCTTCAGCTTCACGCCGAGATGCCGGACCTCGTTGTTCGGCTGGATGAAGGTGCGGCCGACATAATGCGAGCGGATGATGCCGAGTTCGAACGGTATCCCCGATTGCTGCGCATAGCCCAACGCCGCCGGCGTGCCCGAATCCGGCACCGGAATGACGAGATCCGCCTCGACCGGCGACTCGATCGCCAGCTGCGCCCCGATCGCCTTGCGCACGGTGTAGACGCTGCGGTCCTCCGAGATCGAATCGGGCCTCGAGAAATAGACGTATTCGAAGATGCACGGCCGTGCCGCGACCGGCGCGAACGGGCGGTGCGACAGGATCTGGTCGCCCTTGACGATCACCAGCTCGCCCGGATCGATCGAGCGGACGAATTCCGCCCCGCATACGTCGAGCGCGACGGTTTCGGACGCGAAGATCACCGCGTCACCCAATTTGCCCATCACGAGGGGGCGGATGCCGAGCGGATCGCGGCAGGCGATCATCCCCTCCGGCGTCATCACGATCAGCGAATAGGCGCCTTCGACCTGCTTCAGCGCATCGATGAACTTGTCGACCACGGTGCGGTAGTTGGACGTGGCGACGAGGTGAATGATCGTCTCGGTATCGCTGGTCGACTGGAAGATCGAGCCACGCCGCACCAAATCGCGCCGGATGCGCATCGCGTTCGAGATGTTGCCGTTGTGCGCGATCGCGAAGCCACCGCTCGCCAGATCGGCATAGAGCGGCTGCACGTTGCGCAATGCCGTCTCGCCGGTGGTTGAATAGCGCACATGGCCGCAGGCGACGGTGCCGCGCAGCGCGCCGATGATGTCGTCGCGGTCGAAATTGCCCGCGACATGGCCCATCGCGCGGTGGGTGTGGAATTCGGCTCCGTCGAAGCTGGTGATCCCCGCCGCCTCCTGCCCGCGATGCTGCAGCGCGTGCAGCCCGAGCGCGACCAGCGCCGCCGCGCCCTCGCTGCCGGAAACGCCGAAAATACCGCACTCTTCGCGCAGCTTATCCCCATCGTCAGGGGTGTCGAACGGATTGGTCGTCAGCATGGCGCCCTTCGGGGTGTTGCTTCGCCTGCCATATAGGGGCGCGATGCGGCTTTGTCGCGCTTTTGTAAGAAACGGGTGGAGCGATCCACCGCATTGGCCGTTTTCCGGGCGTAATCAGGAGGCTTGCGCGATGGCGAAGGATCACGGACCGAGCATCAAGGACGACAAATTGTACGAGGATCTGCGCCGCGACGGCGCGTCCCCGGAGAAAGCGGCGCGAATCGCGAACGCCAAGGCAGCGGGCACGCTGAAGCATCGTGGGACCGAGCTTGAGCACCGCACGAAGGCGGATCTGTTGAAGGAAGCGCGCGAGATCGGCATCGCCGGGCGATCGAAGATGAGCAAGACGGACTTGGTGAAGGCGATTCGAAAGGGGTGACCTTCTGCTCCCCAGAACCCCAACCGTCATCCCAGCGAAGGCTGGGATCTCAATGAGGCTGGAGCAGCGACATCCCCACAAAGATCCCAGCCTTCGCTGGGATGACGAAGAGGGAGCGATCGGACCCATGCGCTTCGCTCTCATGACGACATTTCGCCCGGCCGCCGCTAAACCCTCCCGATGCCCGACTCCCGCGACACCGGCCTCACGCTGAACCCCCGATACGACGCCGCCGGCCTGATCACCGCCGTCGCCACCGATCGCACCACCGGCGAGGTCCTGATGCTCGCCCATATGACCGCCGAAGCGCTGGCCGCGACGATCGCCACGCGCGAGGCGCATTTCTGGTCGCGCAGCCGGGGCAGGCTCTGGAAGAAGGGCGAAAGCTCCGGCAACGTCCTCTACGTCCACGACATCCGCATCGATTGCGATCAGGATGCGGTGTGGCTGATCGTCGATCCCGTCGGCCCGGCGTGCCACACCGGCGAACGGTCGTGCTTCTTCCGCCGCATCGAGGGCGACACGTTGAGCCGCGTCGAATGAACCGCGCGCTGCCGGCGCTCCTCCTGCTCGCCGCCTGTTCCAGGGAAGGCACCACGCCCGCTCCGAACGCCACGCCCGCCACCGGCCTCGAAGCCGCGGCGATCGCCGCCGGGGTGATCCCCGATCCCGCCAGCGCCGACATCACCGGCCTGTACGCCCGCGAGACCGACCGCGTGTGCATCGTGCCGGCCGCCAAAAACTACCGCATCGGCGTCTTCGTCGATTATGGCGACAACCTGAATTGCGCCGGCTCTGGCACCGTCACCCGCGACGGCGAGACGCTGAGCATCGACATCCCCGCCGCGCCGGGCTGCAGCTTCCGGGCGCGGTTCGAGGGCGACCGCATCGTCTTCCCGGCGCAGGTGCCCGAGGCATGCGCCGGGGTCTGCCAGCGTCGCGCCTCGATCGCCGCGCTCGACGTCGAGCGGCTGAGCGAATCGGCATCGGAAGCCTCGACGCTGCGCGACACGAAGGGGCGACTTCTGTGCGGCGGCGATTGACGTTCACGTAAACGGAACCTAAGTCACGCGCATGTCGACCGTCGCTCATGCGCCCGCTTATGTCATCGTCCCGCCGCGCGACGATCGCGAGCACTTCACGATCTCGGACCTGTCCTCGGAATTCGACGTCACCGCCCGCGCGCTGCGCTTCTACGAGGACGAGGGGCTGATCGCCCCCGAACGGCGCGGCACCACGCGGGTCTATTCGCACCGCGATCGCGCCCGGCTCGCCTGGATCCTGCGCGGCAAGCGCGTCGGCTTCTCGCTCACCGAGATCCGCGAGATGATCGACCTCTACGACATCGGCGACGGCCGCAAGGCACAGCGCCTCGTCACGATCGAACGCTGTCAGGAGCGCATCGCGCTGCTGGAATCGCAGAAACAGGATATCGACGCGGCGATCGCCGAGCTGAACGCGTTCGTCGCCGTGCTCCATACGAATCAAGGTTGAAGGAACCCCCATGCCGCAATTCACCCCGCCCGTGCGCGATACGCGCTTCGTCCTCGAACACGTCGTCGGCCTGCAGAACTACGCCAATCTCCCCGGCTTCCAGAACGCGACGCCCGACGTGGTCGATGCGGTGCTGGACGAAGGCGGCAAGTTCGTCGCCGAAGTGCTCTTCCCGATCAACCATTCGGGCGACCAGGAAGGTTGCACGCGCCACGACGACGGCAGCGTGACGACGCCCAAGGGCTTCAAGGAAGCCTATGCCGCGTTCGTCGAATCCGGCTGGGGCACGCTCAGCGCGCCGGAGGCGTTCGGCGGGCAGGGCATGCCGCATGTCATCTCGACCGCGTTCCAGGAATATATGATCTCCGCCAACATGGCGTTCGCGATGTATCCCGGCCTCACGCACGGCGCGATCGCCGCCTTGCTGGTCAAGGGCACCGACGAGCAGAAGGCGAAGTACGTCCCCAAGATGGTCAGCGGCGAATGGGGCGGCACGATGAACCTGACCGAGCCGCAATGCGGCACCGATCTCGGCCTGATCCGCACCCGCGCCGAGCCGAACGCCGACGGCTCCTATGCGATCACCGGCACGAAGATCTTCATCTCCAGCGGCGAGCATGATCTCACCTCGAACATCATCCACCTCGTCCTCGCCAAGACGCCGGGCGCGCCGGAAAGCTCGAAGGGCATTTCGCTGTTCGTCGTGCCGAAGTTCATGGTCGGCGACGACGGGGCGATCGGCGCGCGCAACGCGGTGTCGTGCGGGTCGATCGAACACAAGATGGGCATCCACGCCAATTCCACCTGCGTGATGAATTACGATGGCGCGACCGGCTGGCTGGTCGGCGAGGAGATGAAAGGCCTGGCCGCGATGTTCATCATGATGAACGCGGCCCGCCTGGGCGTCGGCCTTCAGGGCCTCGCGGTGGGCGAGACGGCATACCAGAACGCCGTCCAGTACGCGCACGATCGCCGCCAGGGCCGCGCGCTGACCGGTCCCAAGGAGCCGAACGAAAAGGCCGATACCCTGTTCGTCCACCCGGACGTTCGCCGCATGCTGATGGAGGCCAAGGCGATGACCGAGGGGCTTCGCGCCTTGTGCCTGTGGGGCGCGCTCCAGGCCGATCTCGAACATGCCGCGCCGACCGACGAGGAGAAGCAGCTGGCGGGCGACCTGCTCGGCCTGCTCACGCCGGTGATCAAGGGCTATGGCACCGACAAGGGCTATGAGATCGCGACCAACGCGCAACAGGTGTACGGCGGCCACGGCTACATCGCCGAATGGGGCATGGAGCAATATGTCCGCGATGCGCGGATCGCGATGATCTACGAAGGCACCAACGGCGTGCAGGCGATGGATCTGGTCGGCCGCAAGCTGGCCAGCAATGGCGGCCGCGCGGTGCAGGCGCTGTTCCGCATCGTCGCCGAGGATGTCGCGGCGGCCAAGGCGGTGCCGGAAACGGCGGCGTTCGCGGGCGCGCTGGAAAAGGCCAATGGCGAGCTTCAGGCGGCGACGATGTGGTTCATGCAGAACGGCATGCAGAACCCCGACAATGTCGGCGCCGGCGCGTACAGCTACATGCAGATCATGGGCCTAGTGGCGACCGGCCTGATGTGGCTGCGCATGGCGAGCGCCGCGGTGAAGCTGAAGGCGGCGGGCGAGGGCGATGCCGCCTTTCTCGACGCCAAGCTGGTAACGGCCCGCTTCTTCGCCGAACGCATCCTGCCCGACGCCGGCGCGCTCCGCCGCAAGATCGAAAGCGGCGCGGAATCGCTGATGGCGCTGCCGCCCGAGATGTTCATGGCGGCGTGATCGTCTGCAAAAGCCCCTCCCCTTCAGGGGAGGGGTTGGGCTGGGGCCGTGCAATCTCACCGAGACCGAAGCCGGTTTCCGAGGCATCGCCGCATCCCAAACCGCGCCCCGTCCTTCCCCGCGCGCGCGGAAATCGATCGGCTCGACCACTGCGTTCGGAGCGAGACGCAAGCCGGTGGCATGCCTGCCCGCCAAGTAACTCGGACACGTCGAGTGCCGGCGCATCGTACTGCAAGTCGAGATCGGACCCGGACCTTGGGATCATGCCGGAAAGCCGACGGTCCGCTCCAGCGGTAAATACGAACAAGCCGCCGGCCTTTCGGCCAGCGGCTCGGCGTTCTCGAACGAGAAGTTAGGCGAACGTGACGTTCGTGCTGCGCCGACGCGTTCGCATGGCTGCGCCCATCATGCCGAAGCCTGCGATCATCATGCCCCAGGTGGCTGGCTCGGGCACAGCCGCTGCGTTGAGCACGAGATTGTCGATGTTGAAATGGGTGCCTGTCGCAACCAGACGGAGGCGAGAAACGCCCGTCAGGCTGAGCAGTTTGGTGCCGACCGTGTTCGCGCTGAAGTTGACGGTGCCGATCTGGGTATTGCCTGCATCGAACGCGGTGAAGGTGCCCAAACCGCCGGCTCCGTAGGATGTCGCGACGTCGATGCTGACGAGATCGAAAAGTCCGCTGGCAAAGGTGAAGTCGTAAATGCCGTTCGTCGAGCCTTGGTCAAGATGGACCGTTCCGTTGCTCTGAAAACCATAATATCCACCGCCGGTGGGCGGCGTCATCGTAATACCGTTTTCCACATAGGGCCCGGTGACGAAAGATGTCGTCACACCGGAAAAGGTCATCGTCTCGGCCTGGACTGCAGAAGCTGCGAACGCGCAGACGGCAGCAGCCGTCATCAAAAATGTCTTCATGAACATTATCCCCGGTTTGGCCGCGACCCTCGCTCGCCGTTAACGGGGCATTAAGCGAGACCGATTTCGTACGGAACCCAAATTGAAGGTTAACAAGAAAATTGTAAGGAATAACTGGCGGAGCGCGGTGCGGCGGAGGCAACTACTGTCTTGAGTGGCTGTATGTGGGGCCGATCGCGTCGGCCAGGGAACGTAGCGGCGGCGGGAAATCGGCTCGATCGCGTCGGGCCGGGCAACGAACTTCCGGCGTCTCGCGGTGCCGTCAGCTTCTTGAACGACGATGCATGGGAATTGCCGGCCTTTCAGCCTTTGAGAAGGCGTCGCAATGCGCTGAAGGTCCGGTTTTGGGTGTGGAACGGACCGGCCGCTATCGGGAAGGCGCATGGCGTTGGCGGACGTCGCCTGACGCTGCGGCCTTTCCCGAAAAGGATCGAGAATTGGGAACGCCAATCGCTTCCCATATTTCATCCCTGACTATGGTTTTTGGAACGCGAGCGGCGATATAGCGGCATATCAGCCCCCTTGTCACGGCGCGACGAGATCGTCAGGCGTAGTAGGGCCGCCGATCAGCTGCTCGAACGCGGTCCAGCGCGCGGCGGGATCTGTGCCTACCGTCGCCATCTTCTTGGCAACCATGGCGCGACCCAGGAAATAGTTGAGCAGATAGCTGCGATAGGTATCCACGAAACGGATGCTCCGTTGCGCTTCCTGCGGAGTCACTAGGACATATTGCTCCTTCAAGGCAACGGCGCGGGCGCGATCGATCCGTCCGTCGATATAGTCGCGCGCGATCACCGCCGACGCCGGCACGAGCTTCGCTTGCACGGTCCGGACCTTTTCGAACAACGCCGCGTCCGCCGGATCGAGCCCAGCGAGGGGGAACAGGGTGTCGCGCTCGAATGCAATGCGTTCATCGCCGGGGAACGCCAGGTCCGGCCCATAGTCGGCCGATCCCTCAGCGATCAGTGCCATCGGCGCAAAGAGGGGGAACACCGTATATTCGATCCAGCCCCGCCGCTTCGCCAGGTTCTGTTCGTAGAGGGAATAGAGCACGTGGTGTCCGGGATATGCCTCGTGGCAGCCCAGCTTGATGACCATGTCCATCGTAAGCGGCACATCAAGGTTGACCTGAATCAGGCTGTGAGCGTGGCCTTGGAAATAATTGTAGCCGGCCCATGGCTTGTCGCGAACCATCTCCAGCTTGATCGCTTCGCTCGGCGGTATCGCGATATGGTCGAGCGTCCGACGGCGACATTCGGCGATGGCCGCCTTGACTACCGTTTCCGCCTTTTCGGGCGGTACGGTGACACGGTCGCTCAGCCTTTTTATGCGCTCGGCAAGCGTTCCCGGTCCGGCGGGCACGAGGCGGTCGAGCTCGGCGAGAATGGGATCGAAACTGGCCAATGGCGGTGCAGCGAACGTCACGCCGAACAGGCTCTTGGCCTCCTGATCGAAGCTGATCTTCTTGCCCGCAACCATCGCCATGCGCGTTTGCGCGGCCATGAGTTGGAGCAGCAGCGCCGCGCGGCGCTTGCGCTCGATGGGCGACAGCGTCTTCGGGTCGATCGTCGCCAGTCGCGTGTGTAGCCTCGCTGCATCGGCGCTCAGTTCAGATGGCGTGCGCCTATCGAGCTTTGCTGCGGCGGCGAGGGTTGACGGGCCAAAATAGGCATCGACATAGCCTGGATCCCGCTCGCCCGCGGCCAGGCTTAGCGCCACATAATCCTTGGCGATCGCATCGATCGCTGCGCCAGAGCTGCGAGCTGATGCCGGAACGACGGCGAACCCGGCACATGCAATTACCAAGAACCACATCAATCGTCGCATTCTGTCATTCCCCCAACTCCGTTTTGATGGTGTCAATCACGGGCGCACGATAAAAACAAGGAACACTTGGGTGATAGTCATTCCCGGAAACAAACATAGATCGGGAAACCGGCCTCCCCGCTCGGGCTGACGACCACAGGCGGGTTTCGCCTTCCCAAAATCTGGTCCCGATTGCTTTTTCCCGAAATGGCCACTCGGAGCCGGAGCATCGGGAACGGCCATGCTGAACGGATGACCGCTTTCGGGAGGGCGAATTGCCCACGCGGACGTCCGGGTGTGGGGCGAAAGCGGTCATTGCCCCTATATTTGCGGCACATGTTAGGCATCCCGGTTGCAAGCTGCATCAACGCCCCTCCGCCGTCGCTGTCGGCGTAGCCACCGGCTTCGGCGGCACCCCGGTCATCTCCACCCGCCGCCGCACCCCGGTCAGCGCATCCGGTGCTGGTTTCGCCACCGGCACCGATACTTTCGATCCCGGCAACGTCTCCAGCTTGAAAACCTCCGCCGCCGGGCGCGTCACCGGCACCGCCGGGGGCAGCATCTGCAGCTTCATGCACTGCGTCTTGTCCGGCCGCGGAAACTCCGCGCAGTTCCACAGCGGCTTGTCGTAGCCCCGCGCGTGATCGCGCAGATAGCTGAACGACATCGCCGCGACTTGGGCCGGTTGCAGGGGCAGGGCAGTGGGCGTCCTCGCCTTGCTGCTCCAGCCCATGAACTTGCAATACGGCCGATCGGCGCAGGTTGCCGCCGCCAGCGTCGCATAGCTTTCCGGCGCCAGCTTCGGATCGATCGTCACCAGGAAGCTGTCGGCATCACCCGGGGCGGGCGCGGGCAGGGTGCCTTCCGCCGCCGCCGCCTCGATCTTCGCCGCCTCCGCTTCGGCCAGCGCCGCGCCGGTCTTGTGCGCGTCCGACAGGGCGGCGAGCGCCGGGATCACCGGTTCGCTTGGCGACACCGCGCGGCGGAAGGCGGGCGGCGTGCCCCACCAGCCGGTCCAGCGGAAGAACAGATGCGTGCGCACGCGCGCGACCTTGTCGAGGCTCGATTGCCAATACGGCACCACCCAGTCGGTGTGATAATGCGTCGAATAGCCCACCGCCTTGAACACGCGGCCGGTGAGCGCGAGCGCCGCCGTCTCCCGCGCCCGGCGCCACGCCTCGTCCGACCAGGCATGCCGCATCAGCACGCCGTCGCAGGTGAAGGTGAACTGGCAACCGGTGCTGCGCTCCGATCCCTGGAAAACCACGCCGCAGATCGTCTTTGGGAATGCGGGGTGGCGCACGCGGTTGATCACCACCTGGCCGACCGAGCGCTGGCCGAGCGTGTCGTCGCCCGCTTCGTAGAGCATCGCCACCGCCATGCAGTCGGTCGCGCGCGCCTTGTCCTCGACGGTGCCGGTGAGGAAGAACGGGCGTGCGGGCGGATTGGGGTCGGTCGAGAAGGGCACCGTCTTGTTGAACGCGCGCGCCTCGTCGGGATCGAGATCCTGATAGGCGAGCGGCTCGACCGGCGGCAGTTCGGCCTGCGGCACGACGCGCTGCGGCACCGCCGCGATGCGGGGGCGCGGCGTGATCGGGGCGGCGGTGGCGACGATCAGCGCGGGCAGCGCGATCGCGATCAGTGCGACGAGCCCGAGGATCGCGCGGAGCCTCGGCGAGATCGGAAGTGGGGTTTTCGGCATGCGCGAACCCGTACAGAGCGGCGACTCGTAAGTCGATTCGCTCCGCTCCGTCCGGGTCTATTGCGGCCAGAATCCGGTGGCTTCGCACACGTCCCAGGCGTGGGCGGCGCGGTTCGAGCAAGCGCGATCGCCCTTGGCGCAGGCGGCCAGCGTGACGCGATGTTGCGGCGCGCAGGCGGGAGGAGTCGTGGTTTCCCAGGCACTTGCGGTACCGCGACGCGTCGGCATCGGGCTCGAGGCGGCGGCATGGGCGGCGGGTACGGAGAGATCGGCGGCGCTGCGCTGGCCGAACATCGACGGCCAGATCTGTACCAGCACCAGCATCGCGGTGATGCCGATCATCGCCTTACGCATTCAAATTCCCCCAAAGGTGCTCCGAACACCGCTGGCGCGTTCATAATGGTTACCGGCGCCGGGCGATACCTGTATCATGCCGGCGCCGATTATTATTTGTCAGCTTTCGGGCAGGAAATCGGGCACCGACAGGTAGCGTTCGCCGGTATCGTAGTTGAAGCCGAGCACGCGCGCATCGTCGGGCAAATCGGGCAGTTTCTGCAGGATCGCGGCGAGCGTCGCGCCGGACGAGATGCCGACCAGCATGCCCTCCTCGGTCGCGGCGCGGCGCGCCATGTCCTTGGCGACGGCGGCATCGACCTGGATCGCGCCGTCGATCGCCTGGGTATGGAGGTTGGCCGGCACGAAGCCCGCGCCGATGCCCTGGATCGGGTGCGGCCCCGGCTGCCCGCCGGAAATCACCGGCGAGGCCTGCGGCTCGACCGCATAGACCTTCAGGTTTGGCCAGCTCTTCTTCAGCGTCTCGGCCACGCCGGTGATGTGTCCGCCGGTGCCGACGCCGGTGATGATCACGTCGATCGGCGTATCGGCGAAGTCGGTGAGGATTTCCTGTGCGGTCGTCCGCGTATGCACCTCGATATTCGCCGGATTCTCGAACTGCTGCGGCATCCAGCTGTTCGGTGTCTGCTCGACCAGTTCGAGCGCGCGCTCGATCGCGCCCTTCATGCCCTTTTCGCGCGGCGTCAGGTCGAAGGTCGCGCCATACGCCAGCATCAGGCGGCGGCGTTCGATCGACATGCTTTCGGGCATGACGAGCACGAGCTTGTACCCCTTCACCGCCGCGACCATCGCCAGCCCGACGCCGGTATTGCCGGAGGTCGGCTCGATGATCGTCCCGCCGGGCTGCAATTCGCCGGATGCCTCCGCCGCCTCGATCATGGCGAGCGCGATCCGGTCCTTGATCGAGCCGCCCGGATTGGAGCGCTCCGACTTGATCCACACCTCGTTGCCGGGAAACAGGCGCTGCAGACGGATGTGCGGCGTGTTGCCGATCGTCTCGAGGATCGTGTTGGCTTTCATGATTTTGCCTCCAGCTTTTGGGGTTCAGGCGGATCGAACGTCTTCGCACGGCGGATGCTGGGAAACAGATAGGTCCACAGGATCGTCACTACAATCGCCCCGCCGCCGCCGACCAGCACCGCACCGATCGGCCCGAGCATCGAGGCGAGGAAACCGGATTCGGCCTCGCCCAGCTCGTTCGAGGCGGAGATCGTCAGCTGCGACACCGCGCCGACGCGGCCGCGCATCTCGTCCGGCGTGTAAAGCTGGATCAACGACTGGCGGATATAGACCGAAAACATGTCGGCCCCGCCCGCCACCGCGAGCGCACCCACGCCGACCTCGAACGCATAGGCCGGCACGATCAGGTGCGCGATGCCGAACAGGATCGTCGCGGTACCATAGACCAGCACCGAGATCAGCATGCGCGGCCCGACATTGTGCTTGAGCGGGCGGATCGAGAAGATCAGCGCGATCACCGATGCCCCGACCGCGGGGGCCGCGGCGAGCAGGCTCAGGCCCTGCGCCCCGACCTTGAAGATATCGTGCGCATAGATCGGCAGCAGCGCGCTCGTGCCCGCCAGGAAGACGGCGAACAGATCGAGCGTGATCGTGCCCAGCACCAGCTTGTTCTGCCCGACATAGCGCAGCCCGTCGATGATCTGGCGGATCGGATGCGCCGCCGAGCGGGGCGGCTGCGCGACGCGGCCGATCAGCGACATGCACGCCAGCGCGACGCCGAACAGGGCGACCGCCAGCCAATAGGCGCCGCTGCGTGCATGGGCATAGGCGAAACCGCCGATCGCCGGGCCGATGATCGTGCCGACCTGCCACGAGATCGAACTGAGCGCGATCGCCGTCGGCAGGACCTCGCGCGGCACCAGATTGGGGGCGAGCGCGGAAAAGGCCGGGCCGGAAAAGGCCCGCGCCAGGCCGAGCAGCACCGCGACGGAAAACAGGATCGGCAGCGAGATCCAGCCCTCGTACGTCGCGAGCGCGAGGATGAAGGCGCAGAGGAGTTGCAGTCCGACCGTGATCCGCGTGATCCAGCGCCGGTCGAAGCGATCCGCGACGAAGCCCGAGACCGGCGTCGTCAGGAACAGCGGCAGGAATTGCAGCAGCCCGATCAGCCCCAATTGCGCCGCCGCGCCGCTGACGCTCATCCCCATCTGTTCGCGGGCGATGGTATAGACCTGCCAGCCGATGACGATGATCATCGCGTTCTGCGCGATCGTCATGGCGAAGCGCGCCACGAAATAGGCGCGGAAATTGGCGATGCGAAGCGGGTGGGCGTGTCGCGGCTCTGGTGCGGAATCCATCTCGCATCGCTTTAGGCGGGGCGTTGCGGCCGGGGCAATCACCGATTGCTTGGGGGTACGAAACTTCTGCATGTCGCGGACGATTGATGTCGCGACCAAAAGGCGCTTATACGCGCCCTTCTCCTCCCCAAGGAAAACGAGGTTCCAGCCTGTGGCCAAAGCCCCCGCCGCCCGAAAGATCGAACCGCTCGCCCCCAATCGCGAGCGCCCCGACGAGCCGAAACTGTACGAGGCGTCGAAAGACGAGCTGCTCGAATTCTACAAGCAGATGCTGCTCATCCGCCGTTTCGAAGAGAAGGCCGGGCAGCTCTACGGCCTCGGCCTGATCGGCGGTTTCTGCCACCTGTATATCGGGCAAGAAGCGGTCGCGGTCGGGCTGCAATCCGCATTGTCGGACAAGGACAGCGTGATCACCGGCTATCGCGATCACGGCCATATGCTGTTGTGCGGGATTCCGCCGAAGGACGTGATGGCCGAGCTGACCGGGCGTCAGGCGGGCATCTCGAAGGGCAAGGGCGGCTCGATGCACATGTTCAGCGTCGAGCATAAATTCTACGGCGGCCACGGCATCGTGGGCGCGCAGGTGTCGCTCGGCACCGGGCTCGGCTTCGCGCACAAATATCGCGAGGATGGCGGCGTCTGCCTGGCCTATTTCGGCGATGGCGCGTCGAACCAGGGGCAGGTCTACGAAAGCTTCAACATGGCCGAGCTGTGGAAGCTGCCGGTCATCTACGTGATCGAGAACAACCAATACGCGATGGGCACTTCGGTGAACCGCGCGTCCTCGGAAGATCAGCTGTATCGTCGCGGCGAGAGCTTCCGCATCCCGGGCATCCAGATCGACGGCATGGACGTGCTGGCGGCGCGCGGCGCGGCGGAAGAGGCGTTGGCCTGGGTCCGCGCGGGCAAGGGTCCGATCATCCTCGAGATGAAGACGTATCGCTATCGCGGTCACTCGATGTCCGATCCGGCCAAGTATCGCTCGCGCGAGGAGGTTCAGGCGGTGCGCGACAAGTCCGACCCGATCGAGCATTGCAAGAAACTGCTCGAGGAAGCCGGCGTCAGGGAAGACGAGCTGAAGGAGATCGAGAAGGAGATCCGCAAGGTCGTCGCCGATGCGGCCGACTTCGCCGAAACCGCGCCCGAGCCGGAACCGGCCGAACTCTATACCGACGTGCTGGTGGAAAACTACTGATGCCCATCGAGATCAAGATGCCCGCCCTTTCGCCGACGATGGAAGAGGGCACGCTGGCCAAATGGCTGGTCAAGGAAGGCGACGTCGTGAAATCCGGCGACATCATGGCCGAGATCGAGACCGACAAGGCGACGATGGAATTCGAGGCCGTCGACGAAGGCACGATCGGCAGGATAACCGTCGCCGAAGGCACCGACAACGTGAAGGTCGGCACCGTCATCGCGACCCTGCTGGAAGAAGGCGAGGACGCTTCAGGAGAAGCGGCGACCACGGCCGACACCGATAAATCGAAAGACGATAGCCCGGAACCCGAAGCGAAGGCCGACGAGAAGAAGGACGACGCGGTCGAGGATTCGGCGCACCCGGCACAGGAGAAGGTCGAGACCGGCGCGCGCCAGATGTTCGAGGCGGCCAAGCACGACGCCGAAGTCTCCGATCCGGCGATCCCCGCTGGCACCGAGATGGTCAAGGTCACGCTGCGCGAGGCGTTGCGCGATGCCATGGCCGAGGAGATGCGCAAGGACGATCGCGTCTTCGTGATGGGCGAGGAAGTCGCCGAATATCAGGGCGCCTACAAGGTGACCCAGGGCCTGCTCGACGAGTTCGGGCCGAAGCGCGTGATCGATACGCCGATCACCGAATACGGCTTCGCGGGCGTCGGCACCGGCGCGGCGATGGGGGGCTTGCGTCCGATCGTCGAGTTCATGACGTTCAATTTCGCGATGCAGGCGATCGACCACATCATCAATTCCGCCGCCAAGACCAATTACATGTCCGGTGGACAGATGCGCTGCCCGATCGTGTTCCGCGGCCCGAACGGCGCGGCCTCACGCGTCGGCGCGCAGCACAGCCAGAATTACGGCCCGTGGTACGCCAGCGTTCCCGGGCTGATCGTGATCGCGCCGTATGACGCGGCCGATGCCAAGGGCCTGCTCAAGGCGGCGATCCGCACCGAGGATCCCGTCGTCTTCCTCGAGAACGAATTGCTTTACGGTCGCACGTTCGAGGTGCCGGCGCTCGACGATTACGTCCTGCCGATCGGCAAGGCGCGCGTCATGCGCGAGGGCAAGGACGTGACGATCGTCAGCTATTCGATCGGCGTGGGCCTCGCGCTCGAAGCCGCCGACAAGTTGGCGGAAGAGGGGATCGACGTCGAGGTCATCGACCTGCGCACGCTGCGTCCGCTCGACAAGGCGGCGGTGCTCAAGAGCCTGAAGAAGACCAACCGCCTGGTCGTGGCGGAGGAGGGCTGGGCGACCTGCTCGATCGCCTCGGAGATCGTCGCGATCTGCATGGAGGAAGGGTTCGACGATCTCGACGCCCCCGTGTTGCGCGTGGCGAACGAGGACGTGCCGCTGCCCTATGCCGCGAACCTGGAAAAGCTGGCGCTGCTCAGCTCGGCCAAGATCGTCGACACGGTGAAGAAGATCGTTTGACCTTTTGGGCCTGAGGGCCATCTTGCGCACTTCGCGGGATGGCCTTCGGATCGTTCAAATGGTGTAGAGGTTGCAGGTCGCGGGTGTTGCCGCGGGCGACGGATTGAAGATCTGCGAGAAGTCGCGCTGGTCGCGCACGACGAACGACGCGATGTAATGGATGCGCTGCGGCTGAACCAGCCATGATCCGAACAGCGGTTTGTAGAGGTAGTTGACCTCCACATACATGACTCCGGTGTTCGCGGCCGGGGCGTTGATCACCGCGCCCCCATTGTCGCTGATCCCGCCGGGTATGTCATAACCCTTGTTCGCCGCCTGCGCGGTCGACCCGTCGGTGGTGGCCACATTGGCCTTGAACTGGGAATCATACGTGGCACCGGTCGCCGTGCCGATGCATCGCTGCCAATGGATGCGCTGGACCGGGGCGGTATCATAGGGTTTGCCCTGGTACAGTTCCAGGCTGGAGACGGTGATCCGGGCGTTGGAGGTCAGCTTGATGCCCTGACCCTGATAGCGCGCGGCGGCGAAGATGTCGTTGACGTCCACTTCGCGCATCTGTTGCCCGCCAGACGTGGAGAAACCGACGCGCGAGGCGTTGTCGGCCAGGTTCAGCGCGATCTGGCTGACACGCATGTTGACCAGCGCGAGATTGGAAATCTCCACCCCGTAACAGCCGATGCCGAGCACGATCGGCGCGGCGAAGGCGAATTCGAGCATGGCGACGCCGCTGCGATCCGCCCGCAGGCGTGCGGCCGCCTGGCGCAGGCGGTGGAGGCGCGGCGGAAGAACCGTGAGCGTCGTCATGTGCAGACCGTAGCGTTGGTGTTGATGTTCTGGGAAGCGTAGGGCTGGTTCTTCAGCAAAGTGGTCGAGCTGATGGTCTGCGATTTGGACCAGCCGATCAATCCGGCCACCGGAAAGACCCGGGGATACGTGATCGACATGGTGTAGAGCGTGACGGCGCTGGCGCCGCCCTGGCCGGTGATGCCGGGATCGGGATCCCACACCCCGTTGCCGTTCACGTCGGTGAAGCATTCGCCGGGATCGAGCACCCCATTGCCGTTCTTGTCCATGATCGGTTCGGGCGCGACCTCGCCGAACGTGTCATAGGTCTTGCGCGTCACGCAATAGCTGCTCGCCGGTGCCGGCGTATCGCAGTTCATCGTCAGGTTCTTGATCAACGGAGTCATCAGGGCGACGACCTTGCCGTCGATCGTCCCGGTGGCATCCGATCCCCCCTCGATACCGGCATCGCGCGCCGCCTTCTGCACCGCGCCGTTCAACACCGCCTGGGTGTAGACTTGGTACAGCAGGTCGCCGAGCCCCATCAGCATCAGCAACATCACCGGCGAGACGAGCGCGAATTCGACCAGCGTGGCGCCGCGCCGATCGCGCAGCATTTGGCGCAGCCGGGCGATCATTGCGTGATCCGCAGCATGGCGAGGCTCTGGGCGATCGATTTGAAGGCGTCCTGCAGGCCCTGGCCGGTGGTCGTCGCCAGCGCCTGATTGGTCGAGGTCGCACAGCTCTGCATCGTCGAGGTCGGCGATGGCGCGATCTCGACGGTCCAAATGCTGACCTTGTGGTTCGGATCCTTTGCCGCTGCGCACGCGGCCAGGAAGCGTTTGATGTGATAGCTGACGAGGTTGCTGGTGTCGCCGTTCGCGACGCGCTTGTCGTACATCTCGAGCCCGTACATCGAGTACACGTTGGTATAGGCCGTCGGGGTGCCGTCGGTCATGAACACGATCACGCGGTTCGGCTGCGTGCCGTGGTCGGCCCAGGGCTGGGAGTCGCTGGCCCATCCGCCCAGCGGCGAGATGAGGCGCGCGCCCCAGATCATGCCCGTATCGTGATACGTGCCGCCCATCGGCACGAAATCGCTGGCATACACATAGTTGTAGACTTCGTTGCGCGACATCACGCCGAGCCGTTTCACCGGCTTGCCACAGGCCGAGTACCCGCCGGTCAGGTTGTTGCTCTGGCCGGTGGTCGATCCGTCGGTGTTCATGTCGGTACGGCCGGCATCGCCGTTGGTGGTATCGGCGGCGGTGCCCGAACGGGTATATTCGACATCGCCGAGATGCGGCCACCAGCGGCTCGATCCGCTCGGCATCGTATCCGGGCTGACTTCGGACGGCAGGTTCGAGGTGGTGAAGGTGCTCTGTCCGGGCGTGTCGACGGGAGTCTCGACGCAGCCGGCCCATTGCACCTTGTCGCCGGTCACCTTGGTCGGATCGAGCACATTCGTGCTGCCACTGACCAATTGGCTGACATCGACCGGCCATTGCTGATACTTCCACACCGGGCCGAAAGTGCCCGACGAGCGCGTGTAGCATTTGCCCGACCGCAAAACGTCGTAATTGGTCTTGGTTGCCGTCCCACTGGAGTTGAACGTCAGCGCGGTCGATGGATTGCGCGTGCCGGCGGCCGTGCAGTTCGCCGAAGTCTTGTTGTTGGCCGTATCGTTCGAAAAGGGCGACGCGGTCATGTCATACTCGCCCGTTATGCGGCGCGACTGGTAGTTGGCCGTGTCGGACGACCCGCCCGAGCCGACCAGATAGTTCGACGACATGTCGCGAATGGCCTGGCCGACATTCACGCCCGACGCATAGGTGACGAAGCCGTAGCGGATATGCGTCGTCTTGTCGGCCACCGCCGCGAACGTGTCGAAGAAGCTGAGCACGGCCTGACGCAAGGCCTCCATGCGCGACACGTTGCTGCCGTTCGACGTCAGCTCCTTCATGCCGGCGCCGGTGCTGCCGGCATAGCCCGGGACAGCCGTATAGCCGGTGATGCCGCCGGTGCCCGGACGGGTGAAGGTATAGCTCGCCATGCCGCATGAGTCTGGCCCACCCGGCAGGCAGGCCATTGATCCGGTCGTGTCGAGCACGAAGATAACGTCGGTATCGGCGACGTCGTAGCGCGCGACGCAGGATACGCTCAGCGTCTGGTCGGCCATGCCGAACATCTTCATGACCGTCATCGGCACATTGGTCGAGGCGATGCCACCGACCTGATTGTTGCTCGTCTTGCTCGGCGTGAACGCGACGGTGTTCGTCTGCATCCAGCCGGTCTTGAAATTGTTGTTGAAGAAGGCCTTGGCCTGATCGCTCGCGGTCGGATCCAGCGTCGCGGCGGTCGCGTCGGTCATGGATTTACGCCCCGCCAGCACGCCGGCATCGCAGGCCTGTTGCAGGCGCACCTTGATGACGTAGAGCCGGCCGATATCGACCGCCGAGCCGGTCAACGCCGACAGCGGCACGAGCGCCACCGCCATCATCGCCAGCGTGTTGCCGCCGACGTCGCGCTTCAGCCGGCCGAAAAAGGTCTTGGCTGACGCCGACCTGCCCTTAAATCCCCACATCCGGCTTCCCGCGCACTCTGGAATTGACACCTGACAAGTCCGATAGGCGGGGAATGGATAAGGCTGGATCAAACGACATGGTAAACGGCGCGGTAACCATTGCCCGCGACGAGGGCGCGGCGGCGGAACGGCTGCTGGCCCTGTCCTATGCGCCGGTGGCGGCGCGGGCGGGGGCGACCGCGCTGTTCGCGCTCGACGATCTGCTCGGGCAGATCCTGCGCACGACGCGCGAGCCGGTGGTCGGGCAGATGCGGCTGACCTGGTGGCACGAGGCGCTGACCCGGCTGGACAGCGCGCCGCCGCCGGCCGAGCCGGTGCTGCGTGCGCTGGCCGCGGAGGTGCTGCCCCGAGGCGTCTCCGGCGCACGCCTGGCCGGCATGATCGACGCGTGGGAGATGCTGCTCGATGCCGATACGCCGGACGATGCGACTTTGGCGGGCTATGCCGCGCGCGGGGTGATCCTGTTCGAGGCGCTCGGCACGGTGCTGGGGGTGCCGCCGGACGATCCGGTCGCACCGGCGGGGCGGGGCTGGGCGCTCGCCGATCTGGCGCGGCACGTCGGGGATGCCGCCGTGGCGTCACGCGCCGGCGCGATGGCCGGCCCGGCGCTGGCGGTGGCGACGGCCGCGACATGGAGCCGGAACGGCCGAACGCTCGGCGCGTTGGCGCATCTGGCGCGACTGGATCTTGCGGTGCCGCCGGGGCAACCGATCCGACGCGGCGCGCCGCGCCGGGTGGCGCGATTGATATACCATCGGATCAGTGGGCGCTGAACGTAAGCCGGGCTATCCCCGGCTGGACGACGGCGGGAGAATGGCTCGATGTGGCGCTATCTGGCGGGTGGAGTGGCGGCGTTGCTGCTGGTGGCGGCGGGCGTATTGCTGTTCAAGAGCCCGGCCCGATCGGACTCGCCCCTGGTTGCCGCTCCCCCGGCCGCGACGGACCAGGCGGAGGGCCTGCCCGATACCGTGCCCGAGGCGAGCGCGAAGACCCGCGAGGAGAAACGCTTCGACCGCTACGACAAGGATCGTGACGCCCGGGTCACGCGCGAGGAATATCTCGCCGCGCGGCGCAAGGCCTTCGCCCGACTGGATATGAACGCCGACGGCCGGCTCTCGTTCGAGGAATGGGCGGTGAAGGCCACGACCAAGTTCGCCGAGGCGGACAAGGACAGGTCCGGCGCGATGAACGCGGCGGAATTCGCCACGACCGCGGTGAAACGCAAGGCTCAGCGGCCGAGACCGCCGTGCCCGCCGGTCGGGAAGGGGGAGGAGGAGAGTTGAGGGATCGTTTAAGGCGCACCCTACCCCGTTCGTGCTGAGCCTGTCGATGCACATGCCCCAGACACGCCCTTCGACAGGCTCAGGGCGAACGGGAGAATGAGGGCAGTTACACGCAGGCGGTCAAGCCGCCAGCCATTCCCCCAGCGCCGCCCGCGCCCGATCGGTATACATCTTCTTGCGATCCGCCTTCTTCGTCCGCCCCGGGATCGGCGGGAACAGCCCGAAATTGACGTTCATCGGCTGATACGTCTCGGCCTCGGCCGCCCCGGTGATGTGATGCAGCAGCGCGCCCAAGGCGGTGGCGACCGGCGGTGGCGTCAAGGTCTCGCCCTTCAGTTCCGCCGCCGCGAAGCGCCCGGCAATCAACCCGATCGCGGCGCTCTCGATATAACCCTCGCACCCCGTGATCTGCCCGGCGAAGCGCACGTTCGGCATGCTCTTCAGCCGCAGCGTCGGATCGAGCAATTCGGGCGAACGGATGAAGGTGTTGCGGTGCAGCCCCCCCAGCCGCGCGAATTCGGCATTTTCCAGCCCCGGAATGGTACGGAACAGGCGCACCTGCTCGGCATGCTTCAGCTTGGTCTGGAAGCCGACGATGTTCCACAGCGTGGCGCTGGCATTGTCCTGTCGCAACTGCACCGCGGCATAGGGCCAGCGCCCGGTGCGTGGATCGTCCAGCCCGACGCCCTTCATCGGCCCGAAGCGCAACGTCTCCGGCCCGCGCTCGGCCATCACCTCGATCGGCATGCAGCCCTCGAAATAGGGCGTATCCTTTTCCCATTCGCGGAATTCGGTCTTCTCGCCATCGACCAGCGCCTGGACGAACGCGTGATACGTGTCCTTGTCCATCGCGCAGTTGATGTAATCCTTGCCTTCCCCTTTATCCCAGCGCGACTGGAACCAGGCCGTCTCCATGTCGATGCTGTCGAAATGGACGATCGGCGCGATCGCGTCGAAGAACGCGAGCGCATCCGCGCCCGTCGCCGCGCCGATACTGGCGGCAAGCGGCGCGGCGGTGAGCGGTCCGGTGGCGATGATCACCGGGCCGTCGGTCGGGATCGCGTCGACCCGCTCGCGCACGACCGTGATGTTGGGATGGCCGAGGATCGCCGCCGTCACGCCGCCCGAAAAGGCATCGCGATCCACCGCCAGCGCGGAGCCCGCCGGCACCTTGTGGATATCGCCCTCGCGCAGGATCAGCGAGCCGAGCGTGCGCATCTCCTGATGGATCAGCCCGACCGCGTTGCTGGTCGCGTCGTCGGAACGGAAGCTGTTCGAGCAGACCAGTTCGGCAAGGCCGTCGGTGTGGTGCGCGGGGGTCCTCTCCCCCGTGCCGCGCATCTCGGAGAGCTTCACGCGGAGGCCGGCTTCGGCAAGCTGCCAGGCCGCTTCCGATCCGGCAAGGCCACCGCCAATGATTTGGATATCGTGTGTCATGCGGTGCCGATAGCGCCTATCGTCGTCCTTCGCCAACCACCGTTCCACGTTCCGCGCGCTGCTTGATCAGCGCCAGAAGATTGTGCTCAAGATCGCCGAGGAACAATTGGCCCCATAACGCCGAGTAGAGGTTGACCGGCGTTTGGATGCGGTAGCGCGTGTCGATCGTCACCCGTGTGCGGTTGGGGCCCAGCGGTTGCATCGTGTAGCCGCCAGTCGTCACCGTGAAATAGGGACTGTCCGGCATCAGATGGCGATCGGTGTAGCCCCAGCCGGCGATGTCGTCGAAGATGAAGCGCCAGCCGATCCGCCGGCCGGGCTGCCATTCGACGATGCGCTCGCGAAATTTTATGCGCTGCCCCCAATCGGCATAGCGGTCGGCGCCGACCCCGTTCCCGATCAACCGTGCGCCGACCGGGCGGGGGATGCCGATCACGTCCTGCGAAAAATTCCACGCACCTTCGCCGGGGCGCACGTCGGGAATGCCACGCAGCAAAGGCCAGATTTGCTTTGGGCTGGCATCGATCACGATACTGCGTGCGACCATTTTGGTATCCAATGGCAGCGGTATCATCGGCTCGACCTGCATAGATAGCAACGGCAGCAAGACCAACGCGGCGCAGTAGGTCCGCCCGCTTTCATCCGGCAGGCGGCGGCGCATTTTGTAAGTTATGGCCGCGCCGATCATCCCACTGATCATCCATAATGGCGACAGCATTAGAACGCAGATCACGCCTTCCCGCAGGACGAAGATGGAGGCGACGATCACGACGAGCAGCAGCCAGAACGGTATTGCGAGATATTGTCCGCGTGAGCGTTCGGCATACGGGTCGGCGACGTAACAGACGAATGCCGATACCGCCGCCGGGAGCACGAGCAAGAACGAGAAGCTGATCAGTCCGCCGGACGGCCGCGTCGCCTCGATCAGGAAATACACGCCGAGTGCGAACGCAAGGGCTGCGGCGATGGCGATGCCGATTCTGGTCGTTGCGGACGGTCTGCGGACAGGGGCATTCTCGTTTTCCATCATCTGCAACCTGTTCTCTAAATTCTGTAAAATCCGAAACTAACGGGCGAGGCTAGGGAGGAAGGACCATCGTTCGAACGCCTCAATCCTTGGGCTTGGACTTGCGGCCGGGGATCAGCCGGGCGACTCCGCCGCCGAGCTTCATCAGCGTTACAAGCGTGGATTTGGGCAGCACGCGCACCTGATCGTACCAGGTGCCGAGCGTTGCCAGGAATTCATGCATCCGGCCGATCCGCTCGCGGACATGCGCCGAGGCGGTCTTGTCCTTGGCGAGCCGTTCGGCGAGGTCGTTCAGCAGCGCGATCGTCGGATCGATCTCGCGCCGCTTGCGCTCGGCGGCGATGCGCATCAGCATCTCCCACAGATCGGTCTCGGCGGTGAAATGGTCGCGCCGGTCGCCCTCCACATGCACGCGGCGGACGATAGCATAGCCCTGCAATTCCTTGAGCCCGGTCGAGACGTTGGAGCGCGCGAGGCCCAGTGTCTCGACGATCTCCTCGGCATTCAGCGGCTTGTCGCTGAGATACAGCAGCGCATGGATCTGCGCGACCGAGCGGGCGACGCCCCAATGCGTGCCCATCTCCCCCCAATGGAGGACGAAAGCTTTCACATCGGGATGATCGTAGAGTTTCATCAGTCGTCCGTTTCTGTAATTCCAGAAATAACGGATTGTGGGTTATCCGTCAAGCTTTGGTCCTTTGGCGGGAAACGGCTATCGTCACGCGATGTCGCGCCTGCTTCTCATCTGTGCCCTGCTGGCCGGGATCAGCTTCCAGTTCGTCAAGGACGGGCCGCCGGGTGCCGGACTGATCGCGTGGAAGGGCGCGGGCGTGGCTTTGCTCGCGATCTGGGCGGCGAGCGAGGCATGGGATCGGAAAGGGTGGTTGCTGGTTGCGGTGCTGGCGTTCGGCGCGCTGGGCGACGTGTTGCTCGAGACATCCGGCACGGTCGTGGGCGCAATCGCGTTCCTGATCGGGCATGTGCTGGCGATCACATTGTATCTGGGTGCGTCGCGGAGCAGCCTACGGCGATCGATCTTTGCCACTGCGCTGTCGGCCTGCGTGATCGCCGGTGCCGCGTTCGCGCTGACGGCGGATAAAGGCGTCGCGGTGTACGGCCTCGCGCTCGGCGGCATGGCGGGCGCGGCGCTGGCCAGCCGGTTCGACCGTCGCCTGGTCGGGCTGGGTGCGGTACTGTTCGTGGTGTCGGACCTGCTGATCTTCGCCAAGGGCAGCGCGCTTGCGGGATCGCTTCTGCCGGGTCTGTTGATCTGGCCGACCTATTTCGCCGCGCAGGCGCTGATCGCGATCGGCGTGGTGAGCGGATTGCGCGGGGGGCAGGGCGGCCCCATCTCGACGCGATGAAAGTCTATACGATCGGCTATGAAGCCACGACGATGGCCGAATTCCTTGCCGCGCTGAAGACGGCGGGGGTGGCCCGCGTGATCGACGTCCGCGCGCTTCCCTTGTCGCGCCGGCCCGGTTTCTCGAAATCCTCGCTTGCCGCGTCGCTGGCCGAAGCGGGGATCGGCTACGTCCACCTCAAGGCGCTCGGCACCCCCAAGCGCGGGCGCGATGCGGCGAAGAAGGGCGACGTCGCGACGCTGAAGGCGGTCTATGCCGATCAACTCGACTTGCCCGAAGCGCAGGTGCAGGCGGCGCAGATGCTGGAATTGGCGGGCGAGATGCCGAGCGCGTTGCTCTGTTACGAGCGCGATCCGTGCCATTGCCATCGGACCTTGTTGCTGGACGCGGTGGGGCAGGGGGTGGAAGTGGTGGATCTGTATGCGTAGCGAAGACTGAGCCCATTGCCGTCATCCTGAACTCGTTTCAGGATCCACCAAGCCGCTTGGGAACCTGCCCACATCAAGCAGAACGCTTTCGGCACGATGGATCCCGGATCAAGTCCGGGATGACGACTGAGGGGAGGGCTTACCCCGCCACCGGCAGCTTGACCTGCCCCTCGGCATCCCGTTCTAGCGGCCCGTACGCAATCACCGTTTCCAGCAGCAGCGCGCTGCCATAAATGTGCGGAAACAGCTGCCCGCCGCGCGATTCCTCCCAGCGAACGTCGCCGAACGCACCGAGATCGACCGCCGCGACGTGCAGGTCGCTATGCCCGGCGAAATGCTTGTCCACCGTTTCGGTCAGCTGCTCCGGCGTGGACAGGTGGATATACCCGTCCGCCAGATCGATCGGCGCACCGGCGAAGCTGCCGGTCGCCTCCAGCTCGGCCATCTGTTCGGCCGTCAGCACCTTGTAGGCGGTGGTGTCGCGCCCGCTTTTCTGCCCATCGCTCATTCGCCGTTCTCCGGGCCGGCGGCGCTGTCGTCGGCGGTGTTGGCATCGTCGTTCGGCGCGATCTCGGGCAGATCCTCGGGGCCGCGCACGTCCATCTCGGCGTCGCCTTCGGTTTCCTCGATCCGGGCGGCGGAGACGACATGCTCGTTCTTGCCGACATCGAACAGCTTCACGCCGGCCGAATTGCGGCTGATCACGCGCAGCGATCCCAGCGTGGTGCGGATCAGCTTGGCCTGATCGGTGACGAGCATCAGCTGATGCCCCTTGGCCGCGGCGAAGCTGGCGACGACCTGGCCGTTGCGGGCGATGTTGTCGATGTTGGTGATGCCCTGGCCGCCGCGATTGGTGCGGCGATAGTCGTAGGCGCTCGACAATTTGCCATAGCCGTTGGCGCAGACCGTCAGGATGAACTGCTCCTTCGTCACCATTTCGTCGAACAACGCCTGATCGTCGGGTGCGCCTTCGCGTTCGGCCTTCCACGGCGCGAACTTCAGGTAATTCTCGCGCTGCTCGGGCGTCGCGTTGACCCGGTGCAGGATCGACAGCGAGATCACCTCGTCGCCCGTCTTCAGCGTCATGCCGCGCACGCCGGTCGAGTTTCGGCTCTGAAACTCGCGCACATCGGTCGCCGCGAAGCGAATGGCCTTGCCGCCGCGCGTAGCGAGCAGCACGTCGTCGTCCTGATCCAGCACCGCCACGCCGATCAATCGGTCATCGGCGTCGTCACCCTCGAACTTCATCGCGATCTTGCCATTCGTCGGCACGTTGGTGAACGCATCCATCGAATTGCGGCGCACGCTGCCCTTGGCGGTGGCGAACATGACATGGAGCGCGCCCCAATCGTCCTCATTCTCCGGCAGCGGCAGCACGGTGGTGATCTTCTCGTCGGCCGCGAGCGGCAACAGGTTGATCATCGGCCGTCCGCGCGTGGCGGCACCGCCCTCGGGCAGGCGCCACACCTTCATGCGATACACCTTGCCGTGGTTCGAGAAGAACAGCACGGGCGTGTGCGTGCTGGTGACGAACAGCTCGGTGACGACGTCCTCGTCCTTCGTCGCCATGCCGCTGCGGCCCTTGCCACCGCGGGCCTGCGCGCGGAACGTGTCGAGCGTGGTACGCTTGATATAGCCCTGCAGCGTCACGGTGACGACCATGTCCTCGCGCTCGATCAGGTCCTCGTCGTCAATGCCATCGGCGGCGGCGGCGATCTCGGTCTTGCGCGGCGTGGCAAATTCGGCGCGCACGGCGGCGAGCTCGGCCTTCATCACCTCGTACAGCTTCGCGCGATTGGCGAGGATCTCGAGCAATTCGGTGATCGAATCGGCGAGGCCCTGAAGCTCGTTGCCGATCTCGTCCCGGCCCAGAGCGGTCAGGCGGTGCAGGCGCAGGTCGAGGATCGCGCGGACCTGGGCCTCGGACAGGCGATAGACGTCGCCTTCCTGCTTGTCCTCGACCGCCTCGACCAGGCGGATGTACGGCGCGATCTCGGCGATCGGCCAGGACATGTCGAGCAGCTTGGCACGCGCGACGGCCGGGCTGGACGACCCGCGGATCATCCGCACCACTTCGTCCAGATTGGTGACGGCGATGACGAGGCCGAGCAACAGATGGGCCCGCTCGCGCGCCTTGGCGAGTTCGAACTTCGACCGCCGCGTGATCACCTCTTCGCGGAACTTGACGAACGCCTCGATGATGTCGCGCAGGTTCAGCGTTTCCGGGCGGCCGCCACGGATCGCCAGCATGTTCGCCGGGAAGCTGCCTTGCGCCGGCGTATGGCGCCAGAGCTGGTTGAGCACGACCTCGGCGGTCGCATCGCGCTTCAGGTCGATAACGATGCGCACGCCGAAGCGGTTCGATTCGTCGCGAATGTCGCTGACGCCTTCGATCCGCTTGTCCTTGGCGGCCTCGGCGATCTTCTCGACCAGGGCGTTCTTGCCGCTCTGATAGGGGATTTCGGTGAGCACGATCGAACGGCGATCGCCGCGCGCTTCCTCGATCGTATGGCGCGAGCGCACGATGATCGAGCCGCGGCCCTCGTGATAGGCGGAGCGGCAGCCGGCGCGGCCGAGGATGATGCCGCCGGTCGGGAAATCCGGACCCGGCACGATCTCCATCAGTTCGTCGATCGTGATCCCGCCATTGTCGATATAGGCGAGGCAGGCATCGACCACTTCGCCGAGATTGTGCGGCGGGATGTTCGTCGCCATGCCGACGGCGATGCCGCCCGCGCCGTTGACGAGGATGTTGGGAAAGCGTGCCGGAAGGACGGTCGGCTCCTCGCGCGACCCGTCATAGTTCGGCGCGAAATCGACCGTGTCCTTGTCGATGTCGGTGAGCAGCGCCATCGCCGCCTTGGTCAGCCGCGCCTCGGTATAGCGCATCGATGCCGGCATATCCGGATCCATCGATCCGAAATTGCCCTGGCCGTCCATCAGCATCACGCGCATCGCCCAATCCTGGGCGAGGCGGGCGAGCGCCATGTAGATCGAGCTGTCGCCGTGCGGATGGTAATTGCCCATCACGTCGCCGACGATCTTGGCGCACTTGCGATACGGGCGGCCGGGGACGAACCCGCCCTCCTGGCTGGCGAACAGGATGCGGCGGTGCACCGGCTTCAGGCCGTCGCGCACGTCGGGCAGCGCGCGCGACACGATCACGCTCATCGCATAGTCGAGATAGCTCGACCGCATCTCGTCCACGATCGAGATGGGGGAGATATCGGAAGGGTCGGCGAGGATGGTCTCGTCGGTCAAATTTCAGCGCTTTCGGGGTTGGTTTCAGTGTTGTTACGGCCTTAGCCGACAGGCCACCCTATGCCAACCCCGCGCGCCTGTGCGCGTACGTACGCGAGGGGACCCCCTGCCACGAAATGGGGCAGGGGATTGACCGGCCAGGAACGCCGCTCCGGGAGCTGGCGGAATCCCCGACCGGCCAAACTGGATTACTTGCAGGCCTTCTTGGTGGCGTTGCCGGCGAGCGAGCAATTGTACGTCACGGTCTTGCCGTTGGCGAGCTTGGCGGAAACCATGCGGCCGGTCGTGGCGGGCCGGGCCGCCGCCATCTTCATGGCCGGGGCAGGGCGGGCGGCGGTCTTCGTCGTCGTCACCGTCGTCGGTCTGGCAACCGTCTTGCTGGTCGAAGCCGTCACAGGCTTGGCGGTCGATTTCGTGGTCGCCGTCATCGCGGGCTTGGCCGTCCTGACGGTGGTGCGCGTCGCGGCACCGGCGACGCCCGAGAACAAGGCGGCGGCGGTCAGGATCATCAGCGGGGTCGATTTCGACATGGCAGCTTCCTCAACTGTGGCGCGGGGCCGGATCGTGCCGCCGCTTGTGAGGAAGCTTATGCCCGGTGGCACCTGACGATGGCGTGGCGCGGACATGACAAATGCGTCATGCGGGGATCTCGGCACCGTCCCATGCGAAGATCTTGCCGCTGTCGGGCACTTTCAGCCCATCGATCACGTCGAGCAATTGCACCGCCGCGCGCCCGGCATCGAACAGCCGGCCGGGCTGCACATTGCCCTGGAACGGCTTCGACAGGCCGGTATCCACGGTGCCGGGATGCAGGCCGACGACGATGCTGCGATCGTTGCGGCGCTTCTCCTCGATCGCCAGCGTGCGGATCATCATATTGAGCGCGGATTTCGACGCGCGGTAACCGTACCAGCCGCCCATCTTGTTGTCCGAGATGCTGCCGACGCGCGCCGACAGCGCCGCGAACACGCCGCGTGTACCCTTAGTCATGAGCGGCAGGAAATGCTTGGCGACCAAAGCCGGGCCGATCGTGTTGACCGCGAAATTCCGCGCCAGCCAGGCGGGGTCGAGTTCCCGCATCGCCTTTTCGGGGCCGCGATCGCCGGCATGCAGCAGCCCGGTCGCGACGACGATCAAAGTTGGCGCAGGACCTTTCGCGACGATCGCGGCGGCGGCGGCGATGCTGGATTCGTCCTCCAGGTCGAGATGCCGCGCGCCGGTTCGCGAGCGGGCGAAGCCGTGGACCAGATCGAACGCACCTTCATCGACCAGCGCTTCCTCCAGCGCCGCGCCGATCCCGCCCGAGGCACCGATGACGACCGCCGAACCGGTCATGCGCGGGTGAACCGCCAGCGGTCCGTTTCGCTCTCGCTCGCATCGTAGCGGTAGCCGTCGCTGTCGAAGCCCTTCATGTCCTCGACCCTGTCGATGCGATGTTCGCACAGGTAGCGCGCCATCATGCCCCGCGCGCGCTTGGCGTTGAAGCTGACGAAGCGGGGTCCGTTCGGCCCGGGTTCGCGGAAATCCACCTCGATCACGCGCACCAATTTGGGCAGCTTGCCGTCGACCGCCTGCCAATATTCCTGGCTGGCGAGGTTCAGGATCGTGCCCGATCCCTCGTCCGCCAGATCCTCGGCGAGCAAGGCGGCGATGCGCGTGTCCCAGAATTCGTACAGCCCCTTGCGCCGTGGCGCCCAGCGCGTGCCCATTTCCAGCCGATACGGCCGCATCGCATCGAGCGGGCGGAGCAACCCGTACAGGCCGGACAGCATCCGGACATGACCCTGCGCGAACGCGACCGCCGCATCGTCCAGCGTCTTCGCCTCGAAACCGGTATAGACGTCGCCGGCAAAGGCGTAGAGCGCGGGCCGCTCGGGCTGGTCCATGAAGCCGGCGAAGCGATCGGCGTTCAGCTTCGCCAGCGGCTTGGAGATGTGCATCAGTTCGCCAAGCCGTTTCTGGCTGAGGTTCGCGGCGGACGCGGCCAGTTTCTCGGCGTCGGCGGCGAAACGCGGCACGGTCGGCGTGACGGCGGGAATCGGCTTGTCGTAATCGAGCGTCTTGGCGGGGGAGAGCGTGGCGATCATGGCGTGGCGTTAGCGGGGCGGGCAGGGACGGTCAAAGCCTGTGGGAGCCGTTTGGGGGTTCAACCGTTGTTCAGCCGCCATTCGCCACCAGCCGGGCCGCGTCGCTTGACCCGGCGATGCCGGAGGCTACAGCGGATTTGAGTTCGAACGGCGCATCGCCGCCGCCCTATAAGGAGAGTTGCTTCGTGAAGACTTTGACCAGGGCCGCGCTGGCGGCCGCCTTGATCGCCGGCACCAGCAGCATCGCCTTCGTGATGCCCGCAGAAGCCAAGAAGAAGGACGAGGCTCCCGCCGGTCCGAAGGTGAGTGCCGAACTCCGTCCCGCGATCATCGCTGCCCAGACCGCGCTGACCGCCAAGGATCTGGCGACCGCGGAAACCAACATCGCCACGGTCGAGGCCGGCGCCAAGACCGATGACGAGCGCTATTTCGCGCAGGTGCTTCGCCTGCAGCTCGAAGCCAACAAGCTCGGCCCGACGGGCAGCGACGCGACATTGGCCGGCCCGATCGACGCTCTTCTGGCCAATCCAGCAACCCCCAAGGCCGAGGTCGGTCGCTTCAGCTACATGCGCGCCAACATCTCGTACAATGCCAAGCAATATCCGGCGGCCTTGGCGCAATACCAGAAGGCCAAGGACCTGGGCTATGTCAGCCCAAATCTCGGCCTGCAGCTGGCCCGCACCAAGATTCTCGGCGGTGACCCGGCCGGTGGCGCCGCGGACATCGAAGCGATCATCGCGGCCGACAAGGCGGCCGGAAAGAAATCCGACGAGGATCTGTACAAGTATACGATCACCGCGCTGCAGAAGACGACCGACGTCGCCGCGACCCAGCGCTGGACGCGTGAATGGCTCTATGCCTATCCGACCCAGAAGAACTGGCACACCGCGATCTACGTGTTTGGTTTCCAGGGTGCCAACCAGAAGGTGATCACCAAGCGTGAGCGCGTCGATCTTTTCCGCCTGCTGCGCGCGACCGGAGCGCTGGCGGGTGAGAGCGAGTATCTCGAATATGCCGATCTCGCGGTCGAAGTCGGCGTCGCGACCGAGAGCCAGTCGGTGATCAAGGAAGGCAAGGCGAGCAACAAGATCGCCGCGACCAACGCCAATGTCAGCCGTATCTCGGCCGACGCCGCGGCGCAGGTTGCCAAGGAAGGCTCGGCTGCGGCGCAGGAGAAATCCGCCGCCGCATCGCCCAACGGCCTGTCGGCGGCGGGTACGGGCGATTTCTATCTCGGCAACGGCAACTACGCCAAGGCGATCGAGATGTATAAGCTCGCGCTGACCAAGGGCGGCGACAAGCTGAACGCCGACGAGGTCAACACCCATCTCGGCATCGCCTATCTCGAATCCGGCGACAAGGCCTCGGCCAAGGCGGCATTCGCGTTGGTGAAGACCGGCCTGCGTGCGCAGATCGCACAATTGTGGACCACCTGGGCCGATGCGCCCGGCGTGCCGACCGCCGGCTGAGCCTCGGCCGACGAGAAACCGAGCAAGGGGCGGCAGCGATGCCGCCCCTTTTTCGTGTGCGAGGTCACCTCGTCTCCATGAGGTCGCCGTTACCGAGATCCGTTCGTGCTCAGCCTGTCGAAGCGCACACCCCAAATGGGCGCACGAACGTGGAGTCGCGGCCCGATAAATTCGTGGCAAATTTCGGTGCGCCCGATCGAGGCCGAGCTAGGTCAGGACGCGGCGCGCCTCCGCCTCAGTCCATTCGCACCGGGATGCCGGGCAGCGCCTTGGCGGTGCGGATCGTCAACGACGTCTTTACGCTGGCGACGTTGGGCGCGGGCGTCAGATGCGTCGTGAGGATGTCCTGGAAACTTCTCAGATCGGCGGCGACTATCTTTAGAATGAAATCGATCTCGCCATTCAGCATATGGCATTCGCGGATTTCGGGAATGGCCGCGACATGTTCCTCGAACGCGGCCAGATCGTGCTCGGCCTGGCTGCGCAGACTGACCATCGCGAACACGGTGATCGGATAGCCCAGGGCGGCTGGATCGAGTTCGGCGTGATAGCCGCGGATCGCGCCGGCATCTTCCAGCGCGCGAACGCGCCGCAGGCATGGCGGCGCAGTGAGGCCGACCCGCTCGGCCAGGTCGACATTGGTCATTCGCCCGTCTTCCTGCAACAGGGTCAGGATCTGCCGGTCGATATGATCGAAAGCCATTACGCAACACTCCCCGGCGGCGCGACTTTTCGGGCGGCCTGCTGCGCGGGAACATAATATAATTGCGGACGAACGCAATTGTCCCACATTGCTACGTCCCGAAATCTCCGGGTTTGCGCCGCTCCCCGGTGCGGTTAAGGAATCCTTACGAGCCACGGTCGCGCTCGCCCGAGGATGACGATTTGCGTTTCGACGATAGCCTGGACACGGTCCTTTCGGCAGAGATTGCGTCGCCATTCGGTGCGCAATCGACCTGGCGGCAGCTGGTCGACCTGATCGGCCGGGGCCGCACGCCCGCCACACCGGAGACGATCGCGCGGTTGCAGGCGATCCGGGCCATGGTGCCGCCGCCCGTGCGCGCGGCGAGCGCGCGCGCGCTCGCTACGGCGAACCCGCCCGCCGATCTCGTGCGGTTGTTCTTCGATGACGAGATTGCGATCGCCGCACCGGTGCTGCGCTCGGCCACTTTGAGCGGCGCGGAGTGGATCGCGATGTTGCCGGGCATGTCGCCCGCCGCGCGGTCGGTGCTGCGGCATCGCCGTGATCTTCCCGCTGATGTAGGGCGCGCGCTTGAGGCGTTCGGGCCGGAGGATTTCCGGCTGACCTCGATTTCGGTGGTCGCGATCGAGGCGATTTCCGAAGTGCTGCCCGACCCCGTAGCGGCGGACGTGCCGCTCGTGGAACCCGTCCCGCATCTGCCGGTGGAAACCGCATTCGTCTCGGTCGGGGCGATCGCCCGCGGGTTGCCCGTCGTGGCCGAGGCACTGCGTCAGGCGGAAGCGGCCCAGGTGCCGGTCCAGCCGGAACAGAAGGACGGCACCTTCCAGATCGCCGAGCTGGTCGCCCGCATCGACGCCTACCAGCGCCACCGCGACGATCGCCCGCCTTTCGCCGCGAACGAAGACCAGCCTGCCCTGTTCGATCTCCAGCCGGTACAGGCGCAGACGTTCAGGTTCGAGACGGATGCCGATGGCGTCGTGCGCTGGATCGAAGGGGCGGCCCGCGCCCCGCTGATCGGGCTTTCGCTCGACTTCGCGGTGCATCCCGGCGATTCGCGCGTCGATGGCGTCGCGGCGGGCGCCTTCCGGCGGCGCGCGGGCTTCGCGGACGCGCGCTTGCTGGTCGAAGGGCAATCCGATGCCGCTGGCGAATGGCGCATAACCGGCCTCCCGGTATTCGATCGCGCCAGCGGGCGCTTCTCCGGCTATCGCGGCACCGCCCGCCGCCCGCGCGTCGACGAGAGCGCTGCGCCGGTACGCGATCCGCGCAGCCCCGCGGCGGATTCGCTGCGTCAGCTCGTGCACGAATTGCGTACCCCGACCAATGCGATCGCCGGGTTCGCCGAGATGATCGAAACGCAATTGCTGGGTCCGGTGCCGCAGGCGTATCGCGATCAGGCCGGCGCGATCCGGCGCCAGACCGCCGACCTGCTGACGGCGATCGACGATATCGACATGGCCGCACGGCTCGAATCGCATGCGCTCGATCTGCGCGCGGAGCATGTGCCGGTCGGGGCGCTGTTGCGGCAGGTCGCGGATGATCTCGCACCGCTCGCCACCTTGCGCGGAACGCGGCTCGCGATCGACGCCAAAGCGGACGATCTCGCCATTGCCGGCGACGAGCGCGCCGTCGAGCGGCTGATCGCGCGGCTGATGGCGACTCTCGTCGCGTCGGGTGGCGCGGGCGAGACGATCGGCGTCGTGGCGTCGCTGGCTGCCGAGGCGCAGGTGGTGTTGACCTTCGACCGGCCCGCCACGCTGGCCGCGTTCGGCAGCGAGGCCTTGATGTCGATCGATGCCGAGGCGGTCGCCGAGGTCGAGGGCGCGCCTCTGCTCGGCACGGGCTTCGCACTGCGGCTGGCGCGCAACCTGGCCAACGAACTGGGCGGTGTGCTGTCGATCGATGCGCAGCGCTTGACATTGCGGCTGCCCGCCGCCGTTATCGCGACCGTGGAGCAGGCTTCTTCCAACTGACCGTGGCAGGGTCGATCGCTTCCGAGAGGCCGCCGGGCTATCGCGTGCCGGCACCTGCCACCGCCGATTTCGTCGCCTGGCCGGCGGATTTCGGCACGCGCTTCACCGTCATGGTCGATACCGAGGAGGAATTCGACTGGCGCGCGCCGCTCGACAGCGCCAACCGATCGGTCCGCGCGATCGTCGCACTCCCCGATGCCCACCGCCGCTTCGGTAACGACGGCGTGCCGCTGACCTATCTGATAGATCATCCCGTCGCGACCGATCGGGCTGCCATGGACATACTGCGCCGCCTCATCGAGGACGGCCGGTCCGCGGTCGGGACGCAGCTTCACCCTTGGGTCAATCCGCCGCTCGACGAGGTGATGGTCCCGGCGAACACCTTCGTCGGCAACCTCGCGGAATCGCTCGAGGCGGCGAAGCTGGATGTGCTGACCGATGCGATCACGCAAGGCATCGGCGCGCCTCCCCGCATCTATCGCGCCGGGCGCTATGGCATCGGGCCGGCGACGCTCGCGTTGCTGGCGGCGCGCGGCTATCGCATCGATAGCTCGATGCGATCGGCCTATGATTACAGCGCTGAGGCCGGACCGGATTTTTCGTCCGTGCCCAATCACGCCTTTCGCTGCGGGCCGGGAAAAGCGATCGTCGAACTGCCGCTGACCACCGTCTTCACCGGCGCCGCACGGTCGGGCGGGGTCGGCTTGTATCGTACGTTGGGGCGCATCCCCAAGGGACGTGGCGTGTTCGCCCGCACGCACTTGCTGTCGCGGGTGGCGCTGACACCGGAGGACATGCCGCTGGCCGACGCGCTTCGGGCGATCGCCGTGGCGGTAGGGGAGGGCGTGCGCGTGTTGAATTTCGCCTTTCATTCGCCGTCGCTGGTGCCGGGCCATACCCCGTACGTGCGCGACGCGGCCGATCTGGCGGCATTTCACCACTGGTGGGACGTCGTGCTGGCCGACTTGGCGCGGCGTGGCGTGCGTGCGGCGTCGCTCGATGATCTGATCGTGGCCTCCGAGGGACCGTGAGCCCTTGCGCCGGGCTGGGAGCATCCGCTAACGCCCGCCTGTGTGGGCCTGTAGCTCAACTGGTTAGAGCTGGCCGCTCATAACGGCTAGGTTGCGGGTTCAAGTCCTGCCGGGCCCACCATCATCCCTCGATGAAATCGAGATAGCCGACCACGTCGTTGCTGGTTTGCAGGAACAGGCCGTCCTGTACGTCCTCCGGCTGCGCGGCCGCCCGCGCCAGCGCTTCGGCCAATGTGCCGTACACCAAGGTAGAGGCTACGCCGTCGTCGCTCAGATGATAGAGACGGACGGGGGTATCCTGGGAAGTGGTGCGCATTGGGTTCGCCTCATGGTGCTGGGGCGGGAACGGACCGGCGACAGCAGGGGTTCACCTGCGTGATGCTATACGCCGGGTCAATCGCCGGCAGGACAGGACATGATGATCGCAATATTCGCCCCCCTGCTGCTCGCCGCAGCCGCCGCTCCGCCGCCGCGCGCCGCCGACGGGCAGTGCCATGCCGGTGTCGCGAACGAGATCGCAGTGCGCATCACCGGCTTTCGCAGCCGGGCGGGGCAGGTGCGCGTGCGGCTGTTCGGTGGCGCGACCTCGACGTATTTCGACAAGAAGCAGGCATTGGTGCGGATCGAGCGTCCCGTGCCGGCGAGCGGCGCGGTGACGATCTGCGTCGTCGCGCCGAAACCCGGCACCTATGCGATCGACGTGCGCCACGACGAGAACGGCAACGGCAAGACCGATCGGGCGGATGGCGGCGGCACGTCTGGCAATCCGCGCCTCAGCCTGTTCGACGTGCTGCTGTCCCGCAAACCGGCGCCCGAGAAGGTGCAATTCTCCGTCGGGGCCGGGACCACGATCGTCCCGGTCACGCTGATGTATCTCGATGGGGGATCGTTCCGTCCGATACGGGGCGATTGACGCCACAAGCGAGCGCGGGCAGGGCTTGGGAATGCTCGCTCCCCTGATCGCGATCGTCGGCTGCGACGGCTCCGGCAAATCGACGCTCGCGACCGACATGGCGGGCGTCCTTGGCCGGGACCGGCCGGTGCGGCTCGCCTATCTCGGCCTCGGATCGGGGGCGATCGGCGCGCGGATCAAGCGCTGGCCGCTGATCGGCGTGGCCGCAGAAGCCGCGCTCGCCAAGCGCGGCACGAAGGCGAGGACAAAAGGGGAAAAGATACCCGGCCTCGCTACCGCTATCGTCATTTATGGTTTTTCGCTGCTCAGGCGGCGGCGCTTCCGCCGAGTGCTGGCGCTGCGGCAGCGGGGGGTGACGGTGATCACCGATCGCTACCCGCAGATCGAAGTGCCCGGATTCTACGATGGCCCCGGCCTGTCCGCCGCGCGTGCCGGCAGCAGCCTCGTCGCATGGCTCGCCGCGCGCGAACTCGCGATGTATCAATGGATGGCGAGCTACCGTCCGACGCTTGTGCTGCGCCTCGATATCGACGCTGAGACCGCCCATGCCCGCAAGCCCGATCACGAGATCGGCTTGTTGCGGCAGAAGGTTGCGGTGACCCCCTCGCTCCGGTTCGGCGGCGCACCGATCGTCGACCTCGATTCCCGCGCGCCTTATGAGGAGATGCGACGCCGTGCGCTGGCCGGCATCCTGCCGGTGCTGGATCGAGTGGCGTGACCGGAGAGGCGCTGGCGCCGTTGATCGCGATCGTGGGGTCGGACGGATCGGGCAAGTCTACCGTAGGCGAGGCGTTGCTCGCCTGGCTCAACGAGAGCCGCCGGACCGAACTCCACCATCTCGGCAAGCAGACGGGAAATATCGGTCGCGCCATCGCGCGCTGGCCGATCGTCGGCCAGCGGCTTGACAAAACGATCGTCAGGAAATCCGGTGGCGCTCGGGATCCGAAGGGGCCGGGGGCGTTCACGGCGTTGGTCATCTACCTGTTCTCGATGCGCCGGGTCCGGCGGTTCAAGCGGATGCTGGCCGACCGACGACGCGGCATCACGATCCTGGCCGATCGCTTTCCGCAGACCGCGGTGCCGGGGCCGATGGACGGGCTGGGCCTCGCCAAGGCGCGTTCGAGCGGGTTCCAGGGCATGCTCGCGCGGCGCGAACGCCGGCATTACGAATGGATGGAGGCGTATCGCCCTACGCTCGTCATCCGCCTCAACGTCGATCTCGCGACCGCATTGGCGCGCAAGCCCGATCATCGCCCGTCGTCGCTCAAGACCAAGATCGAGGATGTACCGCGGCTGACGTTCGACGGCGCGCCGATCGTCGATCTCGATTCGACGCGGCCGCTGGAAGAGGTGATCGCCGACGCCAAGGCGGCGATCCTGCGCGTTCTGAACCCGTGAGGGCGTGGTTCGCCGACGGCGTGTTCCGCACCGTGTTGCGCAACGCCGGGCTGCTCGGATCGGGCAAGCTGGTCGGGGCCGGGCTGGGGCTGGTCGCCTTGGCCTGTGCCGGACGTGGGCTGACCCCGACCCTGTTCGGCGTGCTGATGATCATCCACACCTACGCCACCGGTGCGGGCGGGATCGTAAAGTTCCAGACCTGGCAATATATCGTCCGCCACGCGACCCCGGCGTTGCACCACGGCGACAACGACCGGGCGCGCGACGTGATCCGTTTCGCCTTCGGCCTCGATCTGGCGAGCGGCATCATCGGCATGGTGCTGGCGATGATCCTGCTGCCGGTGCTGGCAGGCTATTTCGGCATCGGAGCCGAGTATCTGCCTTGGGCCATCGCCTATTGCACGCTCGTTCCCACGATGACCGAGGCGACCGCCAGCGGATCGTTGCGCGTGCTCGATCGCTTCGATCTGATCGCCGCGCAACAGGTGGTCACGCCGTTTCTGCGCGGCGGAGGCGCGGCGATCGCCTATTTCGCCGATCTCGGGCTGCCGGGCTTCATCATCGCCTGGTATGTCGCCGATCTGGCGGGCGATCTGGTGTTGTGGGGCTTCGCGGTGCGCGAATTGAAGCGGCGCGGCATGCTCGATGCGCTCCGGCCCGGCATGTTCGGCGTCGCGCGGCGCCTGCCGGAAGCGTGGAGCTTCGTGTGGACGACCAACGCCGCGCATTCGGTCTACGCCGCCTGGGGGCCGCTCAGCAATCTGGTGGTGGCGACGATCCTCGGGCCGGTCGCGGCCGGCCTTTACAAGATCGCCAGCACGCTGCTCGATTCGGCGACCAAGCCGGCCGATCTGCTGCGGCGCGGATATTATCCGGAGATCATGCGGCTGGATCCCGCCAGTACGCGGCCGTGGCTGCTCGGCGTGCGGGCCGGTTTGCTGGCCGGCGGTGTTGGGCTGATCGTGGTGCTGGTGGTGGCGCTCGGCGGCAAGCCCGTGATCGCCTTCGCCTTCGGGCAGAAATATCTCGCAGCCTACGATCTGCTGCGGCTGATGGTATTCTCGCTGGCGATCCAGATGGCGACCTTTCCGCTCGAATCCCTGCTCTACATGGCCGGGCGTCAGCGCGCGGCGTTGGTGGCGCAGGTGGCCGCCGTTCTGATCTATTTCGCCTTGCTGGCGACGTTCACGCATTGGTTCGGGCTGAACGGGGCGGGGGTCGCCTTCCTGCTCGGCACGATCGCGGTGTCGTTGTGCATGCTGATACCCACGATCATCGCCTATCGCCAGCGCGACAGGATCGTCTGGCGACCGGATACGCCGAAGCCATGAGGCATTTTTCCGCCGCCGATTGCGAGGCCTTGTTCGATGCCATCCTGGTCAACGACGTGGTCGATGCGATGGTCGAGTTGCCGCCGTCGATCCGGGTCGATTATCTGGCGGAACACCTCGCCGACGGCTTCGCGATCTCGCGGCAAGTGTGGCGCGAAGGCTTCGATCGCGACGCTCTGATCGCCTTCATCGCGAAGCTCCGACGCGGCGAACCGATCACCGCCGACGACCAGATCTGGTTCAAGCATGTGCGCGCCAAGTTCAAGCATCTGCGCTTCGCGTTCGTGCTTTACGGTGCTGACCATCTCTGCCCGCGCATGTTCAAGTCGGTGACGACCAGCATGGGCCTGTTACAGGATGCGTTCCGCAACGGCCAGCGCGGTGCGACCGTACGGCAATCGGCGATATTGCGGACGATGCTGTCGCGCCTGCCGCTGAAGCTGCTTGACCGCGAGGTCCATCACCTGAAGCACAGCGACGCGGCGGGTTTCCGCGAGTTTACGCTGGATCAGATCGCAGACCTGCGGGCAACGCTGGCGAAGCGCGAACTCACCGGGCACCGCTTCCACGCGGCCCGCAAGATCGTCAGCCGCCAGGTGTCGTTCCATGACGACATGCGCATCATCCACCCCGCGCACGAGCACGTGGTGCTGTCGCGGTATATGAGCGCGATCAACGGGCTGATGGGCGCCTTCCATGACCAACTCGTGCTGCGCGCGGGCCACGGGGAACTGGACTACGCCCACGGCACGTTCGCGATGCCCGAGGATATCCGCGCCCGGCTGGAGGCGCTCGTCGCGCGGTATACTTAGGGTTTCGGTGCCAGCAATTCGCTGCCGCCCGACGCGTAGACGGTGCGGTAATGGGCGCGGATGATCGGAATCAGCAGATTTTGCTGCCAGCCGGGATTGTCGCTGCGCATCTGGATCATCGCGAAATGGCTCCGATCGAGCGTGGGGACCAGCGCGTCGCCATCGCCTTTCAACAGGCGTTGCTTGACCGAGAAGAAATCGATCCCGCTTTGCCGCCCGGCCCAATAGCAGATCGCCTGATCGTCGCACGCGACCGGACCGGGGGCCGCGGCGATGGCGGCGATGAACGGCCGCGCTTGGCGCACGGCATCGTCGCGGCCGGTGATCTCGCTGATCGTCTTGGTCGCCGCCATCGGCACCAGGCACAGTGCCGGGAGCGCCGTGATCGCCAGCCAGCGATATGGCCCGTCCGGTCGGAGCGCGCAGGCGACCGGCACCGCGATCGCCAGCGCGATGATGCTTTCGAAGAACGCGTTCACGTCGACGCCGGACCCCGATCGCTGGACGATGCCGAGCGGAATCGAGACCGCGAGCAAGAACAGGGGCAGGGCAAGCCGCGCGTCACTTCGCAACCGCATCGTCAGCGGGCGGCAAGCCAGCAGCACCGGTAGCATCAGGAGCAGCAGCGGACCGCCCTTGGCCGTCATGCGCGCGAGCGAATAACCGCGCGCCGGCGACAGCACGTCGATGAAAACGTCCGGACCCCAGATCGCGAACAAGGCGAGCGCGGCAATCGCGGCGAACAGCGCGCCGGTGACGATCCATGCTACGAGCGCCCGACGATCGGCCCACCACAGCCACAGTGTGATCGCGATGGGAAAGGCGACGAGGTTGTGCTTGATCAGTCCCCCCGCGACGATCAGCGCGGCCGCTGCGATCACCCGCCCGACGGCGATCCGCTTTCCGGCGTCGGATGGCAGCAGCAATACCAGCGCCCAGCTCATCGCTGCTTGCCCCAGCCATTGCGGATCGTTGATTGCCAGATACGCCCGCAGCAACGTCACCGAGTATCCCGCGAAGAGCAACAGGCCGATCGCTGCCCAGCGCGCATCCGCAAACCGTCGCACGACGACGTAGATCGCCAGCCCATTGGCGACCTGGGCAAGCAGCGCGATCACTCGCCCGGCGATGATGATGTCCCCGAACAGCCATCCCGCCGCGCCTATCAGGTAAAAGGATAACGGCGGATAATTGTTTGCCGTAAGGGCGTCATGATGTGGATAGAGCGTACCGGCACCCATCGCGCGTACCGCCTGCCCGGCATTCCAGCCCTCGTTGACGTTGAGCGCGGCCTGCGCCGGCAACCACCACAAATGCCCCAGTGCCAACAGGCCGACCACCGCGATAGCGGCAGTCCGCCAAGCCGTATGTCGTGTGCCCCGGTCCACCCATGCCCCTATCGTCAAAGTAATGCGCCGATCACGATCGGTACACCGACCACTCGATACGTCGTCTCGTGCCCTGATGTCGTCACGGAATTGACGCATATCTCTCATCTTATTGAAACATCGATCTGACGGTCCGTCGTTTCAGCAATGGTTTGGTAGCAAGAAGCAACCAAATCGAGACGAACTCGTTACGGTTCTGTGACAGTACGAAAGATGCGCAATTGAAACTCGATCAAGGTCAATTCGGTGCCGCCGCGCCGCTCAACCGGCTTGCCGATCCGGCCAGGGCCGAACCTCAGCGACGGGGCGTGTGCCGCCCGTGGCCGTCGCCGTTGCGTATCGCCACTCCGGCCGATGCCGAGGTTCGGATCGGGGTGATCCATAACGCTCGCGCGCGCCATAACCTGTTGCGCGCCGCCCCGTTGTTCGTGGATGGCTGCGAACACGTCATGCCGCAGTCCCATGCCGAACTGGATGAAGCTTTGGCGGGGTTTTCGGCGCGTGGCGTAAACGCTCTGATCATCGACGGTGGCGACGGCACGGTACGCGACGTGATGTCGATCGCCTCGCGCCACTATTCCGGCGTATTTCCGCGCATCGCGATCGTGCCCTCGGGCAAGACCAACGCCCTCGCGCTCGACCTCGGCCTACCGAAGCATTGGACGGCGAAGGATGCTGTCGAAGCGATCCGGTTCGGCGGCATCAAGGAGCGCTCCCCGATCGAGGTCTGGCGCCCGGGTGCCGAGCAGGCCGAGTTGCGGGGCTTCATCTTCGGCGCTGGGGCCTTCGTGCGCGCAACGGGTCTTGCCCAGACCACGCATCGCTTCGGTGCCTTCAACGGGATGGCGGTCGGCCTGTCGATCGCTGGCGCGGTGGCGCAGACGCTATTCGGCGGCCGCGACAACAGCTGGCGGCGGGGCGAGCCGATGCGCGTGGCGTCGGCCGACGGCACTGACGTGGACGGCGCACATTACATGCTGATCGGTTCGACGCTGGTACACATGCCGCTCAAGGTCCGCCCGTTCGGTGAGCCACGCGCGGGACTGAAGCTGCTGCGCGTCGAAGGATCGCCACGGAACATCATTTCGGCTCTGCCGGCGTTGCTGGGTGGTGGGCAGCCACGTTGGATGGCGCAATCCGGCTATCATCGCGAGGATTCCGAGCGGTTCGATCTGCGGCTGGACGGCGGCTTCATCCTCGATGGCGAGACGTTCGACGGTGGCGATCTCACGCTCCGTCAGGGTTGTCCGATGCGGTTCGTCGTTCCATGACGCCACGTCTGGCGCGGTTCGTCGCGCAAGAACTCGCCGCCCCGGTCCGCACGGAAATCCGCGCGGTCAGTGAAGCGGTTCGTGAGCGGTTGGGCGGTATCGCCGTGCTGTTCTACGGCTCGGCGTTGCGGACCGGCGACCTTGACGGCGTACTCGATTTCTACGTTCTGACCGAGCAGGCGAACGGGTCGTTGTTGAGGCGAACCGGCATGCGCTGGCTCTGGCCCGATGTCAGCTTCCATGAAGTCGTCGTCGGCGGGCAGATGTTGCGCGCCAAGGTCGCGACGATGCCGTTGGCGACATTCGAACAGGCGACGCGCGGGTCGTTTGTAGATACGACGATCTGGACGCGCTTCGTGCAGCCTTCGGCACTGTTGTCCGTGCGCGATGCGCTGGTCGAACGGCGGGTGAAGCGGGCGGTGGCGGATGCCGCGATCACCGCCGCGAGCTTTGCCGGCGTTCTGGGACCGGAGCGTGGCCCGGCGCGCGATTACTGGCTGGCATTGTTCCGCGAAACCTATCGTGCCGAAATGCGCGTCGAACCGCCGGGGCGCGAGCAGCAGATTCTGGTCTACGATCCGGCGCGCTACGACGCCTTGCTCCCGATCGCCTGGGAAGCGGGCGGCATCGCCTTCGCCGATGACGGCGCGGCGCTCGCCCCGTTCATCGCGTTCGCGCCCTATCAGGCATTGGCCGAGGCTTGGCTGCTGCGCGTGAGGCTTGGCAAGGCGCTCAACATCGCTCGGCTGATCAAGGCGACGTTTACTTTCGAAGGTGCCGCACGCTACGGCTTGTGGAAGGTCCGGCGTCATACCGGGGTCGATGTCGCGCTGACGCCATGGCGTGAGCGGCATCCGGTGCTGGCCGCGCCCGGCGTCTTGTGGCGGGTGATGCGCACGCAATCCTCGTGAGCCGGTCCGATGATCGGCGGAAAAGCTTCAACGCGTTGATCCTCGCCGGATCGCGCGGGGGCGTCGATCCGGTCGCGGAATATGCCGGCGTCGGCGACAAGGCGATGATCGAGATCGGCGGCCGCACGATGCTCGCACGGGTAGCCGACGCAGTACGCGGGGCAGGGGCCGTTCGCATCGTCGTCGTCGCGTCCGCCCCTGTCGTACGACGTCATGCCGAAGACCTCGGTCTCGAGGTGATCGATGCCGCCGCCGGCCCAAGCGCCAGCGCGGGTCGCGGTTTCGACCTGCTCGGTGCGCCGTTGTTGGTGACGACCGCCGATCATGCCTTGCTCGAATCGGACTGGGTAAATCGTTTTGTCGCCGACGTGCCGGGTGACGCCGATGTCGCGGTGCTGCTCGCGCGGCGGGACACGATCGAACAGGCCGTGCCGGAGACCAGGCGAACCTACCTGCGATTCGCCGACGGGGCCTGGTCGGGCTGCAATCTCTTCTATCTCGCGACGCCCCGCGCGGCATCCGCGATCACGCTGTGGCAATCGGTCGAGTCGGACCGCAAGCGGCCGTGGCGGATCGTGCGGCGACTGGGGCCAACGCTGTTGCTGCGCTATCTGCTTGGGCGGCTGACATTGGCCGCCGGGCTGGCGCAGATCGGCAAGCTGGCGGGCGTACGAGCAGCGATGGTGCCGAGCCCGTTCGGGCTGGCGGCGGTCGATGTCGACAAGCCCGCCGATCTGGATCTGGTGCGACGGTTGGTCGGCGACGCGCGCTGACCGGCTGTTCCCGCTGAAACCAGCCCGGGGGCCGAGATCTAGCGAATTAGAACAGTGTCGTCAGCCCGTAGAACAATGCGCCGACCGCGGCCGAGGCCGGGATCGTGATGATCCAAGCCGTCACCACGCTGCGCGCCACGCCCCAGCGCACCGCCGAGGCTCGCCTGGCCGTTCCCGCACCGATGATCGCGCCGGTGATGGTGTGCGTGGTCGAGACCGGGATGCCCAGCGCCGAGGCGGAGAACAGGATGATCGACCCGCTGAGCGAGGAACTGAACCCCTGGTGCTGCGACAGGCGGGTGATGCGCGATCCCATCGTCTCGATGATCTTCCAGCCGCCGGTCAGCGTGCCCAATGCGATCGCGATATAGCAGCTGATTGCCACCCAGTGCGGCACCTCGAAATCGCCGGTCAGATAGCCGGTCGAATAGAGCAGGACCGTAATCAGCCCCATCGTCTTCTGCGCATCGTTCAGGCCGTGGCTGAGCGAATAGGCGGCGGACGACACGAGGTGCAGCGCGCGGAAGCTCTTCTCCGCGGTCCGCGCGGTGGCGCGGTGGAACATCCAGCTGGTGATCAGCATGATCAGCATCGCCAGGATCATGCCCAACGTCGGCGACAGCACGATCGCGATCAGCGTCTTGTTGAGGCCGGTCCATTTGATGCCGGTCAGCCCGGCATGCGCCACGCCAGACCCGATCAGCCCCCCGACCAGCGCGTGGCTGGACGAGGACGGAATGCCCTTGAGCCAGGTGACCACGTTCCAGAACATCGCGCCGACCAGCGCGCCGAAGATCACCGATGGCGTGACGAGATCCTTGTCGATCAGTCCCTTGCCGATCGTATCGGCCACCGCGTGCAAAGCGGGGAAGGCGATCGTCAGGAAATAGGCCGCGAAGTTGAACACCGCCGCGAACGCCACGGCTTGGACCGGGCTCAGCAAGCGCGTCGCCACCACCGTTGCGATCGAATTCGCCGCATCGTGCAGCCCGTTCAGATAATCGAACGCCAGCGCCAGGGCGATCAGCGCGACGAGCAGCGGGAAGGCAAGTTCGTGCATGGTCCGGATCGATCAGGAGTGATCGATGACGATGCCGTCGATCTGATTCGCGACATCCTCGAACGCATCGACGATCCGCTCCAGATGCTTGTAGATCTCGCGATCGACGACGAATCTCAGCGTGTCGCTGGCCCCGAACTCCAGGAACGTCTTTTTCAGTCCGGCGGCGTGGATCTCGTCGGCATGGCCTTCCATGCGCACCAGGCGTTCGGTCAGTTCGTGCAGGCGCGGGCCGTTGGCGCCGACATCGCGCAGCAGCGGCATCGCCTCGGCCATCACGCGCGCGGCATCCACGACGATGCCGGCCATGTCCTTCATCTCGGGCTGGAAGCTCTGCACCTCGTACAGGCCGATCGCGTTGACCGCGGCCTGCATCTCGTCGATCGCATCGTCCATCGCGCCGATCAGATTGCTGATCGCGCCGCGATCGAACGGAGTCAGGAACGTCTTGCGCACGGTCTGCAGCACTTCGCGGGTGATCTCGTCGGCGTCGTTCTCGCGCTCGGTCACTTCGCGGATATGCTCGGCTGCGGCCGGCCCGCCGTCCAGCAACCGGGCGAGCGCATCGGCCGCCTTCGTCACCGTCGCGGCGTGCGCTTCGAACATTCCGAAGAAGTTACCGGTCTTGGGCAACAATCGCTGAAACCAGGCGAACATCGATCCTACCTTTGATTGGGTTACGGCTGCGGCCAGCCCGGTGCGCCGGGCGGCGGCCTTGAATTCGGAGGCGCCGAACGAGCGGATCAGATCGCGCAGATCCGGTTCTTCCACGGCGCCGGCCGCTTCGGCGAGCGTGAACCAGCGCCGCTCGCGCTGATCCTGCTCCTTCCATTTGGGAAATTCGCGGGTGACGGCGAGCGGGAAGACATCGACATCGATCATCAGCGACGCGCCGCTGCCGCGCTTCTTGCGATACCGATACGATCCGAGCGGCGTCGGGCAGACCGGCCCGGATACCCCGGCCTCTTCCTCCGCTTCCTGCAACGCGGCCGCATGCGGTCCGAGGCCCGACATCAGGTTGCCCTTGGGAATCACCCACCGCTTCGTTTCGCGCGACGTGACGAGCAGGATGCGCACGCCGGATTCGGCTGCGTTCCCTTCGGTGCGATACGGCAAGGCGGCGATCTGACGAATGCGTGGAATTCCTGATCTGGCATCAGGCCGTCAGGCCGGGATGGTCGGGGAGACAGGATTCGAACCTGCGACATCCTGCTCCCAAAGCAGGCGCGCTACCGGGCTGCGCCACTCCCCGACGCGAGGAAGCGCTTAGGCGGGCTAGCGCCCGGGTGCAAGGCGAATAGCGGTTTGCGACGGGGATTGGCGGCGCATCGCGGCGTAGCCACGAAAAAGGGCGCCCCCTTACGGGAGCGCCCTTGATCGAACCAAATCCATCGGGCCGCGCAGGCCCGACAGGACTTACTTCATGTTGTCTGCCTTGGCGTCCGCAGCGTCGCGAACGTTGTCGGCTGCCGCGTTCAGGTTGTCGGCGGTGTTCGACAGTGCGTCGGCCGCAACGGCGTTCGACGTGTTGTCGGCCAGCGCGTCGATGTTGTCTGCGGTGGCTTCAAGGTTGTCTGCGGCGACGTCGGCGTTGTTCACGACGGCTTCGGCCTCAGGGGACTTCGTGCAAGCAGCCACGGACATCAGGCCGGCGGCGGCGAGAACAAATGCGATCTTCTTCATGCGGTTGCTCCCAAGCATAGCAAAACTCGCGGCCAGCTCGATTGCCCCCCGCGAAACCCTGCAAATAACGGCGTTTGCGGAACCGTCAATCGCAAACTCCGATCAAGACGATCGGGATTCAGCTTGTGGCAAGGAGAGGAGGCGACTCGGTTCGTCTCATTTTGCCGGAACGGGCCCGATATCCTCCGGCGCATTCGCCACCACCGCCAGCATCGTCGTCCACGCCGCCACGTTCTGCGCGAGCTGCACGGGGTCGATCCGATCCAGCGTATCTTCGGGCGTGTGATGATAATCGAAATAGCGCTGGCCGGACTGGTTGAGATCGATTCCCGCGACGCCGGTCGCCAGTACCGGTTCGACATCGCTGCCGCCATGCGCCGCGTCCTTGCCCTTGACGATGCCGAGCGGGGCGAGCGACGCGCCGACCCGATCGCCGACCGGTTTGGCCATATCGGGCAGGCTGGCCTGATAGCGCCAGACCGTGTCCGCTCCGAAATCGGATTCGGCGGCGAGCACGTGCCGATCGCCCTTGTGCGCTTCGGCATAGGCCCGGCCGCCGAAGCCGCCGACCTCTTCAGACCCGAACCACACGACCCGGATCGTGCGTTTGGGGCGCGGCCCGTCGAGCAGGCGCTTGGCCGCCGCCGCGGTGATCGCCACGCCCGCGCCGTCATCGATCGCGCCGGTGCCGAGATCCCAGCTGTCGAGATGCCCGCCGATCAGCACGATGCCGGCCTTCGCGTCGCTGCCCGGTACTTCGGCGACGACGTTGCCCGATTCGTGGGTACCGGTCTGCTGCGGGGTGAGGACGAGCTTCAGCGTGACGGGCTTGCCGCGCGCCACCATGCGCGCGAGGTTGTCGGCGTCCGAGGTGGAAAGCGCCGTCGCCGGAATCGGCGTCACGCCGGCGGCGAAGTTGGTCAGGCCGGCATGTGGCCCACGCCCGTGATCCGAACCGATCGAGCGGATCACGATCGCCGCCGCGCCCTTGCTCGCCGCGACGTTCGGTCCGGTGAAACGCGCCGCGCCGAACTGGCCGTAGGTCGATCCGTCCTGCGTCGCGACCATCGCGTTCGACACGAAGGCGATCTTGCCTTTCAGGCTGCCGTCGGGCGCGGACTGGAGATCGGCGAAACTCGGGAAATAGACGATCTCGGCGGTCAGCCCCTCCGGCGGGGTCGCGCCGGAATTGCCCAGGGCGGTCAGGTGGAATTTCTGCTGGAAGGGCGAAACGACCTCGGCCGTCTCGACGCCGCGCACCCACACGGGCATCTGATACGTCTCGATATGCACGTTCTTGAATCCGAGCGACTTCAGCTTGACGACCGCCCAGGCGCGGGCCCGCGCCTCCGCCTCGGTGCCGGCCAGGCGCGGGCCGACCTCGGTCGTCAGCCCTTCGACGATGTCGTAGGCGACCTCGTCCTTCAGTGCCGCGTCGCGCAGCTTGGCGACGGCCGGATCCACCTTCACCGGCGCGGGCAGGGTGGTGCGCTGCTGTGGGCGCGTCGGCGCCGGAGTCTGTGCGGACACTGAAGCGGAAAGGGCGGTGCCGGCCAAAGCGGCGAGCATCAAAGCGCGGTTCATACGAAATCTCCGTCGTGTGGCGACCCGGTCAGTGCCGCTGTCGGATGCGAGGCTTAAAGCGAACCGGCCCGGCAGGACATCCCACAAACACCGCCCCCGAGAAGCAGGTCGAAAAACCACGCTGTCCTACACGCCATCGGTCATGCCACCATGGGATTATGCTCCATCCAGCACCCTCGTCTCGATACCGAACTGCCCCGGCTCGCCTGCCGGATCCGTCGTCCGCTGGCCTGTCGCAACCGCAGATCGTGTGACTTTGTGTGAACTTCCGAGTCGCTGAACCCGGCCAAACCGGCCCGGCACGACCGGCGAAGATCCGGGCTACGATTCGGGCGAAGGCGTTCCAGCCCACGCATCCCTCGCGCAGGTTTGCCAATCCGCCCCGCGGCCATTACATCGCCACCCGACCTTCCCGCAGACCATTTCGCTAAGAACGGAGCAATTCCCGTGGCCGCTCAATACGCCTTCGTCATGAAGGACATGACCAAGACCTTCCCCGGTGCACCCAAGCCGGTGCTGAGCAACATCAACCTGCAATTCTACCAGGGTGCCAAGATCGGGATCGTCGGCCCGAACGGCGCCGGCAAGTCGACGCTGATGAAGATCATGGCCGGCGTGGACAAGGATTTCACCGGCGAGGCATGGCCGGGCGAGAACATCACGGTCGGCTATCTCGAGCAGGAGCCGGAGCTGGATCCGACCAAGACGGTGCTGGAAAACGTCAAGGACGGCGCACGGGCGGCGGCGGACATGGTCGATCGCTTCAACGCGATTTCCGCTGAAATGGGCGATCCGACGGACGATACGGATTTCGACGCGCTGATGGAGGAGATGGGCGACCTGCAGGCCAAGATCGACGCGATCGACGGCTGGTCGCTCGACAGCCAGCTCGAACTGGCGATGGAAGCGTTGCGCTGCCCCCCGTCGGATTCGCCGGTCAACAGCCTGTCGGGCGGCGAGAAGCGCCGCGTGGCGCTCACCCGCCTGCTGATCCAGAAGCCGTCGATCCTGCTGCTCGACGAGCCGACCAACCATCTCGACGCCGAAAGCGTCGAATGGCTGGAGAATCACCTGAAGGAATATGCCGGCGCGGTGCTGATGATCACCCACGACCGCTATTTCCTAGATAACGTTGTCGAATGGATCCTCGAAATCGATCGCGGCAAGTATTTCCCGTACGAGGGCAATTACTCGACCTATCTCGAGAAGAAGGCCAAGCGGCTCGAACAGGAGGATCGCGAGGAATCGGGCCGCAAGACCGCGATCCGCAACGAGCTGGAATGGATCCGTCAGGGTGCCAAGGCGCGCCAGACCAAGTCGAAGGCACGTATTGCCAACTTTGATCGCCTGGTCGAAGCACAGCAGAATCGCACCCCCGGCAAGGCGCAGATCGTTATCCAGGTGCCCGAGCGTCTGGGCGGCAAGGTGATCGAGGTCGAGAACGTCTCCAAGGCGTATGGCGATAAATTGCTGTTCGAGAATCTGTCCTTCACGCTACCCGCCGGCGGCATCGTCGGGGTGATCGGGCCGAACGGCGCGGGCAAATCGACGTTGTTCAAGCTGATCATCGGCAACGAGACGCCCGACAGCGGCACGATCGACAAGGGCACCACCGTCCGGCTCGGTTATGTCGATCAGAGCCGCGACCATCTCGATCCCAAGAAGAACGTGTGGGAGGAAATCTCCGACGGGCTCGATTACATGAAGGTCAACGGCCACGACCAGTCGACCCGTGCCTATGTCGGCGCGTTCAACTTCAAGGGTTCGGACCAGCAGAAGAATGTCGGCAAGCTCTCGGGCGGCGAACGCAACCGCGTCAACATCGCCAAGATGCTGAAGCGTGGCGGCAACGTGTTGCTGCTCGACGAACCGACCAACGATCTCGACGTCGAGACTTTGGGCGCGCTGGAGGAAGCGATCGAGAATTTCGCGGGCTGCGCGGTGGTGATCAGCCACGACCGCTTCTTCCTCGATCGCCTCGCCACGCACATCCTGGCGTTCGAAGGCAATTCGCACGTCGAATGGTTCGAGGGCAATTTCGCGGCCTATGAGGAAGACAAGCGCCGCCGCCTGGGCGACGCGGCCGATCGACCGACGGCATTGGCGTACAAGAAACTCACGCGCTGATCGGGGAGGGGGGCTTCAACGATGCCTCGTCATCTCCGGGCAGGTGAGGATGATCGATAGATATATAGGCCGTCGGGGCAATCCGGCGGCCTTCGCGTCAGGCGCCGAGCCGCTTGGTGAACCCCTTCAACCGCGCATCGTTGGCAGCATGGATCTCGACATTGTCGACGCGGGCCAGCGCAGGGCCTTCATGCAGCAACTGGATCATCTTCTCGACCTCGGCATCGTCGCCCGAAACGACGACCTCGACCGATTTGCCGCTGTTGCGGACATAGCCGGTGATGCCCAGCACCCGCGCCCGTGTGACTGTCCAGTTGCGATAACCCACGCCCTGCACCTTGCCGGTTACGATGATTCGGTGTGCCGCCATGTCGTCTATGCCCGTCGCCTTCGTCCGTGCGACCCCCGCCCGGCTTCGTTCGCGATGGCTATCAGCTAGCCGCCGTCGTCACAGATGGGGCGCTGAATTCCGTCGCGATTCGAACAGCTTCTGCCGTCAAACGGTCACCAGATGCGACGACCCGATCTCATCCTCATTTTCGGGCGGCACGTGTTTTGGCCCGCAAGCCGGCGAACTCCGAACCTGCGCTCCATTCCGGCCACACACCGGCCTTTGCGAGCCGCGCGCCCATGTCGTGAAACAGCGCGATGTCCTCGGCCGCGCCGCGCAGATCCCAATCCGCCGACCAGACGTCGCAGGTCTTGTGATAGCAGGCCATGTAGGCATCGAGCCAGGCTTGTCCCGCCGTCTTGCCGCCGGCCTTCAAGTCCGGCGCGCCGCCCAGCGCCATCAGCAACAGCGACGGCACGCCCTTGCGCACGACCGAGAAGTGATCGGCGCGGTAGAACAGCCCACGTTCGCTGAACGTTTCCGGCGTGATCGTTCGCCCTTGCGTTTTCGCCGCATCGGCCAGCAGCGCGTCGAGCGAGGAATTGCCCGCCCCGACCAGGATCACGTCCTTGGCCGGGCCGGCGGTCTGCAGGATATCCAGCGTCAGGTTCGCGGCGGTGGTGGCGAACGGATAAACCGGATGCGTGGCATAATATTCCGAACCGAGCAGGCCGCGTTCCTCGCCGGTCCACAATGCGAAGACCAGCGAGCGGTCCGGCGCGGGCCCGGCTTTGAACAGCCGCGCCAGTTCAAGCACGCCGGCCACGCCCAGCCCGTCATCGTTCGCACCGGGCCGGATCGTCTTGCCGGTCGCGTCGGGCTGGCCCTGGCCGTACGCATCCCAATGCGCGCCGAACATCACGCTTTCAGCCGGGCGTTTCGCGCCGGGGATCTTGGCAAGAACGTTGCCGCTCTCGATCCGATCGACCTTCACCGGCATCGAGGCAGCGAAACGCAACGGCAGCGCGACGGGCTTGAAGCTGGCCGAGCGGGCCGCCTTGCGCATCGCGTTCAGGTCGAGCCCGGCATCGGCGAACATCCGGTCGGCGACATCGTGTGCGATCCAGCCCTGCAGCGGCACGCGGCGATCCTCGGGACCGCGGACGATGTCGTAATTCTCGCCCTGATTGGCCGAAACGGTGCTCCAGCCATAGCCGGCGCCGCCGGTGTCGTGGACGATCAGCGCCGCCACCGCGCCGCGCCGCGCCGCCTCATCGAACTTGTAGGTCCAGCGGCCGTAATAGGTCATGCGTTTTCCACCGAAGCGACCGAACGCGTCCTCGCCTTCGACCGCCTCGAAATCGGGGTCGTTGACGAGGAAGACGGCGACCTTGCCCTTCAGGTCCGCGCCCTTGAAATCGTCCCATTCCGCTTCGGGCGCGGAAACGCCGTAACCCACGAACACCATCGGCGCGCCGGCGATGTCGATCTTCGGCGCAGCGCCGACGGTCGTCAGGTTGAGATCGCTCGGACGCATCAGCGGAATGCGCTTGCCGTTCGCGGCGATCAGCGCCGTTTCGCCCTCGCCGAGGCGGGTGTGGATCAAGGGCACCTTCTGCACCCAGGCACCACCGGGGCCTCCGGGTTGCAGGCCGAGCGCCTTGAACCGCGCGATGAGATATTCGATCGTCTTCGCCTCGCCCGGCGTGCCGGGGTTGCGGCCCTCGAATTCGTCGGACGCGAGCACCTTCACGGTGTCCGAAAGGCGCGCGGAATCGACGGTAAGCGGCGCCTCGGCCGCGCCGGTCAACGACAGAGCCATCAGGCCAAGGGCGATCTTGCGCATCATCGTACCCGCTTCACATAGGTGCGCCCGTCCTGCACTTCGCTGCGGAACTCGGGCAGGGTGGCGATCAGGTCGCCCAGCTTCGCGAAGCCGTAGCTGCGCACGTCGAAGCTGGAGCGGTTGCCGGCGATGCGTCCGACTTCGGACACGCTGGCAAAGCCGTCCGCGTCGCGCTTAGCCGCTTTCCATGCATCGCCGAGCAGCTTGAGCAGTTCTTCGCCAACCGGGAGGGGTTTGTCCTTGGCCGGGGTGGGCGTTGGAGCAGCGGCGGCACCCTTGGCCGGCGCAGGCTTGGCGGTCGTCGTTTTGGGCGAGATCGCCGGGGGCAGCGGCATCTCCTCCTGCACGGCGAGGCCGGTGACGTCGATGAAGCGCGTGCAGGCCTGGCGGAAACCCTCGGGCGTACGCGACGATCCGAACCCGTAGACCGGCAATCCTTCTTGGCGGATGCGCATTACCAGCGGCATGAAATCGCTGTCCGACGACATGATGCCGAAGCCGGTCACGCGACCGCGATACAGCAGGTCCATCGCATCCACCGTCATCTTCATGTCGGTGGCGTTCTTGCCCTTGGTGATGTCGAACTGCTGTTGCGGCTCGATCCCGTGCTTCAGCGTCAGCGCGGCCCAGGTCTTCAGGCCCGGCTTGCTCCAATTGCCATACGCGCGGCGCACGTTGACCGATCCGAGATCGGCCAGCACCGTCAGCACCGGATCGAGCGAGGAGGGCTGGGCATTGTCGGCGTCGATCAGAAGCGCGACGTTGCGGGAAGGTTCGTCGCTCATGGCCGTCTCCTCGGATTGTCGCGCGGAGCGGTATCAGGCGGGCGGGGGGCGTGTCACCCCCCGCCAAGCCTCATGATCTGGAACGCGTCGCGTCCACGCTCCAGGCACCCGCGCCGGCCGCTGCGAGGTACAGGAAGATGAAGCAATAGAGCATCACCGGCTCGCCGCCATTGACGCTTGGGAAGGGCGATTTGGGCGCATGGACCATGAAATAGGCGACGGCCGACATGCCCGCGAGGACAAAGGCGACCGGACGCGTCAGCAAGCCCAGCACGATCAGCGCACCGCCGGCCAGTTCCAGCACGCCCGCCACCGTAAACAACGGGTTCAGCGGCATCGGGAAGGGCGGGAGGTTGAAGAATTTCGACGTGCCGTGATGGAGAAATCCGAGCCCGGCGACGATGCGCAGCAAGGCGAGAAGCTTGGGGGACCAGGTGGCGGGAATCGGCATGGCAGACAGTCTCCGTTACGAACGTGCATTCGTTTCACTTCCGTACGGATGCGTCAATTCTCGTCCGCGAAACCCTCCGGTGACGGATAGGTGATCGCCATCACCTCATATTCGCGCTCTCCGCCGGGCAGTTCCACGCGCCGCACGTCGCCGATGCCGGCCCCGCGCAGTGCGCGGGCGAGCGGGGCGTTCCAGCCGATGCGGCCTTCGCCGGCCTCGGTCTCGTCGTCGTCGACGAGCGTCAGCGTGCGGTGATTGTCGTCCTCGTCGGCGATGGTGACGGTGGCGCCGAAATAGATTTTCGAGCGGTCGGGCTGCTGGGTCGGATCGATCACCTTGGCGGCCTTCATGCGGCGCGCGAGAAAGGCGGCGCGACGATCGATCTCGCGCAGGCGTTTGCGCCCGTAGATATAGTCGCCGTTCTCCGACCGGTCGCCATTGCCGGCGGCCCAGGAGATGACGTCGACCAGTTTGGGCCGTTCTTCACCGAGGAGTTGACGGTATTCGGCGCTGAGCACGGCATAGCCTGCCGGGGTGATGTAGTTCGGGCGATCCATTTTCTTACCGTAACCCAGCCCCGTTCGTCATCCCAGCGCAGGCTGGGATATTTATGGGGCGGGCGTAGCGTTCTCCCCGTAGAGACCCCGGCCTTCGCTGGGGTGACGAACGTTGTGGGATGGGCTTACAAACCTCAGCCCGGCCGGCCCTTGCCGAGATACCAGCTCATCTTGTTCGTCGCACTGGCCGACCGCGCCTGGGCCGGGTTCATCAGATCGTAGACGACCGCATTCTCCAGCACGCGCTGCACGTAGTTGCGCGTTTCCTGCAGCGGAATCGCCTCGATCCAGTCGACGATATCGATCGTGCCCATGCGCGGATCGCCATTGGCGCGGAGCCACTTGTTAACGTTGCCGGACCCGGCATTGTACGCCGCGATCGCCAGCGGATAGCTCGCGAAATTGCCGTAGATGCGCTGGAAATAGGTCGATCCGAGCTGGATGTTATAGTCCGTATTGGCGGTCAGCGCGGCCGGATCGTACGACATGCCGAGCTTGCCCGCCTGCTCGCGCGCAGTGCCGGGCATCAACTGCATCAGCCCGCGCGCGCCGACCCGGCTGATCGCGGCGCGATCGAACTGGCTTTCCTGCCGCGCGATGGCGTGGATCATCGACCAGTTCGCCGCCTGGTCCGCCGGCACCTTCACGCTCGGGAACGCGACCGTCGTATAATCGGTCAGCCCGTTCTGCATCGCGCTGCGCCCGACCATCACGCCGAGATCGGGCCGGCCGATTACGCGCGAAAATTCGCTGGCCAGCGCATGATCGCTGTCGCTCTTGGCGTCGATCGCGATCTGGCGGACGAACAGGCTCTGGTCCTCCCAGCGCCCGGTGGTGCCGAGATATTGCGCGGCGCGCACGACCTCGCGATTGTAGAATTTGCTGCGCGCGCTGGCGTCGATCGGCCGGGCGAGCGGCGCGGCGGGCGGGGTCAGCGACTGGCCCAGCCGCTCGATCGCCAACTGGCCGTAGAACAGATCGCGATAGCCGGCGGCGCGGGCGAACCAGGCGCGCGCATCCACCTGACGTCCGGCGGCCTCCGCCGCGCGTCCGGCCCAGTAATAGCCTTTCGACTGGGATTGCGGTGTCTGCGATCCGCGGGCGTAGCGATCGTACATGCCGATCGCGTCCGCCGGGCGGCCGGCCTTCATCGCGGTCTGCCCGGCGAGCCAGACGAGGCTGGTGTAATCGTCGCGTTCGCTCAGCGGTGCCTTCGACACGTCGGTGCCGGCGGGATAGGCATCGTCGACCTTGCTGGCGATGTCATAGGCCAGCGTCAACTGACCGTCATTGGCGGATTCGCGCGCGTTGGTCAGCAGCACGTCGTACCAGCGCCCGACATCGCCCGGCCGGGTGGCGAGAAGGCGCGGGCGGGCGAGCAGGGTGCGCGCGGCCGGGGCGGCCGCGCCGTTGCGGAGCCAGATCGCGCGATCGGCGATGAAGCCGGGATCGTTCGCGCCGGTCGCTTCGACGGAAGTTGCCAAAGTTGCCGCCTGTGGGGCATTCATGCGCAAGGCCAGGCGGGCCTCGAAAATCGGTCGTTTCAAGGGGCTTACGAAGAAAATCTGGCGCTGGGCCGATTGCAGGCTGTTCTGCCAGAGCAATTTGTCCATCCGCGCGTCCTGATCGAGCGGGCCGAAGGCGGAGGAGAAATCGGCCTGAAGCTTGGCCTCGTCGGTGGCGGCGAGCGATCCACCGACCCACGCCTTGCGCGCCGCCGCATTGGCCTCGTCGCGGAAGCCGCTCATCGCCAGGGCACTGGCGAACGCCGTGCCGCCCGCGCCCGAACGCGGCGGGAAGCGACGGAAGAAGGCGACCACGGTGGAGGGCGCCCAGGCACCCTTGGCCAATGCGCGCTCGGCCGTGTCGCGCAGACCCGTTTCGCCCGGCCAGCCGGGATGCGCGAGCAGGAAACGGGCGTAATTCTCGAACGGATAGCCGGGCGACTGGCGCAGCGATTGCCACTCGACCACCGCCGAGGCGAGAGCGGCATCCTGCGACGGGGTCTGGCCCTCCAGCATCTGCTGCACGCGGCCCCAGCCGAGCTGTTCCTGCCCGGCCGCCATCAGGCCGGCTGCGGTGGCAAACATCAGGGCGGTCTTGAACAGCGGTATCATGTGGACAGGATATGCCATCGCTTCGTATCTGTCGCCCACCAAAAGCGCCGGGATCGGCGGATTGTCGCACCACAGGAGCAGATTAGCCATGTTTTCCGGATCGATCCCGGCGCTCGTCACCCCGTTCGAATCCGACGGGTCGTTCGCGGAACAAACCTATCGCGATTTCATCGAATGGCAGATCGCGGAAGGATCGAACGGCCTGGTCCCCTGCGGCACCACCGGCGAGGCGGCGACGCTGTCGGCCGAGGAGCATTTCCATGCCGTGCGGGTGTGCGTCGATCAGGCGAAGGGTCGCGTGCCGGTGATCGCCGGGGCCGGTTCCAACGACACGCGGGTGGCGATCGCCAACATCCGGGCGGCCAGGGATGCGGGCGCCGATGCCGCGCTGATGGTGCCGCCATATTACAACCGCCCGAACCAGGACGGCATCTTCCGCCATTTCGAGGCGGTGGTGCAGTCCTGCGATCTGCCGATCGTGCTGTACAATGTGCCGGGCCGGACGGTGACCGACATCGCGGTCGAGACGGTCGCGCGCATCGCCAAGGCGTTCCCGAGCGTGGTAGGCATCAAGGACGCGACCGGCGTGATCCAGCGCGCCTCGGCCCAGCGGATCGCGGCGGGGGCGGATTTCTGCCAATTGTCGGGGAATGACGACATGGCGCTGGCGTTCAACGCGTCGGGCGGGGTCGGCTGCATCTCGGTCACGGCGAACGTCGCGCCGCGCCTGTGCGCCGAATTCCAGGCGGCGTGCGCGGACGAGGATTATACGCTGGCGCTGGACTTGCAGGACAAGCTGTTCCCGCTGCACGTCGCGATGTTCACCGATGCCTCGCCCGGGCCGGTGAAGTACGCGCTGGGCAAGCTGAAGCCCGAATGGCCGATGTATCTGCGCCTGCCGATGACCCCGCCGAACGAAGCGAGCCGCGCGGCGGTGGATGCGGCGCTGGTCGCGGCGGACGTGCTGTGATCGGACGCGCGATAACGGCGTAGCCGTTCCTCCCTCGTCCCTGCGTCCTCCGCGCCTCTGCGCGAACCCTTATGTGGATAGAAAAGAGGGTTTCGCACGAAGACACGAAGACACGAAGAGCAAGAAAAAGAAGGTGTTTCTCTTCGTAGTCTTCTCTTCGTGGCTTCGTGCGAAATAGTCTTTGAAGCTGCCGCCGCCAGATCGAGAGCCGCGCGCCAGATCGACGAACCCCCGTCCGTTCGTTTCGAGCGCAGTCGAGAAAGTTGGGCACAGCGCTCGCAGCCTGTTTCTCGACTGCGCTCGAAACGAACGGGAGAGTAGGGGCGAATTCGGAATCCGCGCCCGCCGCGCTTCCCTTCCGCGTCGCCCGCGCCTACATCGCTGCCTCCCATGGCCAGACCCAAACCCGCTACCTTCGAAAAGACCAAGGTCGTCGCCGAGAACCGGCGCGCGAAGTTCGACTATTTCATCGAGACGGTATTCGAGGCGGGGATCGCTCTGGTCGGCACCGAAGTGAAGTCGCTGCGCTTCGGACAGGGCTCGATCGTCGAGAGCTATGCCGAGGTGTCCGACGGGCAGGTCGTGCTGATCAATTCCAACATTCCCGAATTCAGCCACGGCAACCGTTTCAACCACGAACCCAAGCGGCCGCGCAAATTGCTGCTGCACGAGCGCGAGATCAAGAAGATACACGGCGCGGTGGCGCGCGACGGCATGACGCTGGTGCCGCTGTCGGTCTACTTCAATCCCTCGGGCAAGGCGAAGGTCGAACTCGCGCTGGCCAAGGGCAAGAAGGCGCACGACAAGCGCGACACGATCAAGGAACGCGACTGGAAGCGGGAGCAGGGGAGGATCATGCGTGATCGTGGGTGAGCCCAGCGCTCCGAAGTACCCCGTCATCCTGAACTTGTTTCAGGATCCAGGCGCGTACACTTGCCAAACGGGCGGTGTTGTAGGGGCGGGCGACCGCGCCTGGATGCTGAAACACGTTCAGCATGACGGTGCGTTTTGAAGGCAATCCCTGATCAGGACCAACTGACGGTTTCGCTTGGTCGTGGCTGAAAAACCCGGCCTGCCCGCCCGCCTCGCCGCATGGTGGCGCCGGTCGATGCCGACGCGCGAGAGCCTGGAGGGCAATCGCTATCTCAAGCCGGTGGCGCACCGCGTGCTGGCGCCCGAATTGTGGCGCTTCACCCGGCGTTCGGTGCCGCGCGGCGTCGCGCTGGGCATGGTGACGGGAATTCTGTTTCCCGTGGCGCAGATCGTTCTTTCGGCGGTGCTCGCTTTGCCGTTCCGCGCCAATATCCCGACCGCCGCGGCGACAACGTTCATCACCAATCCGCTGACGACGCCGCCTTTGTGGGTCGCGGCCTATTGGATCGGCAAGACGGTGCTTCGGCTCGATCAGGCCGTGCCGGGCGATCCGATCGCGCAGACCGTGGCGGCCAATACCGACTGGATCCACTGGCTTTGGGCGGGCGCGCTGCCGGCGACGATCGTCGGGCTGGTGGTGATCACCGTCGCGCTGTCGGTCGCCGGCTACGCGCTGACGGCGCTCGGCTGGCGGCTGTGGATCGGGCATAAATGGCGCAATCGGCACAACCGCGCGGAGGCCTTCGAGGGCTGACTCGATATTTCTCCCCTGCTTCCAGGGAGGAGAGTCGACAGCCGTCATCCCGGCATCCGGTAAAATTTGTTACCACTATTTGACAAGCGTATTGGCGACGTAGAACACACGCGGCATCCCGCTCTTTCGGAGTCGCCGTATATGAACCGTTCGCTCGCCATCGTTCTTCTGTCCGCCACCGCGCTCGCCGGGTTCGCCGCGGCCCAAGCCAAGGATGCCAAGCCTGTCGCCAAGGCCGCGGCTCCCGCGGCACCGGCGGCCGCGCCCGCGTCCAAGCCCGCATATGGCACGTTCGGTTTCGACGAGGCTGGCATGGACCGGAGCGTGAAGCCGGGCGACAGCTTTTACGATTACGCCAGCGGCACCTGGGCGAAGACCACGCCGATCCCGGCCGACAAATCCAATTACGGCGCGTTCAACATCCTGTCCGACCTGTCCGAATCGCGCACGCGCGGCATTCTGGATGAGCAGGCCAAGATGTCGTCGTCCAAGATCGGTATCGCCTATGCGACCTATCTCGATCGCGCCGCGATCGACGCCAAGGGCCTCGCTCCGATCAAGCCGCTGATCGCCAAGATCAAGGCGACGTCGAAGGCCGGCTATTCCGCGTTGCTCGGCGAGATGGCGACGATCGGCGTGCGCAGCCCGATCGGCGGCGGCGTGGGGCAGGACGACAAGAACCCCAACGCCTATATCTTCAGCGTGTATCAGGCCGGGCTCGGCCTGCCGGATCGGGATTACTACCTCAGCAAGGATGCCAAGCTGGCCGAGGCCAAGGCAGCGTATCAGGTGCACATCGCCAAGATGCTGACGCTGGCCGGCGAGCCGGATGCCGATGCCCGCGCCAAGGCGATCGTCGATTTCGAGACCGCGATCGCGAACGTCAGCTGGACGCGCATCGACAGCCGCGATGCGACCAAGACCTATAACAAGATGACGGTCGCGCAACTGCGCAAGCTCGCGCCCGGCGTGGATTTCGACGCGATGTTCAAGGCCGGCGGCGCGGCGAACGTCACCGACCTCGTCGTCGCGCAGCCGAGCGCGGTGGCGGCCATCGCGAAACTGGTCGCCGACGCGCCGATCGGCGTGCTGCGCGATCAATTGATCGTCAACGCGCTGGGCAATTTCTCGGACGTGCTGCCCAAGGCGCTGGACGACGAGAATTTCGCCTTTTTCGGCACGATCCTGGGCGGCACGCCGCAGCAGGAAGAGCGCTGGAAGCGCGCGGTGCAGTTCACCAGCGGCGCGATGGATGACGAAGTCAGCAAGCTGTACGTCGCGAAATATTTCCCGCCCGAGACCAAGGCGGCGGCGGACCAGCTGGTGAAGAACATCATCTCGGCGATGGATTCGCGGATCGACAAGCTGGAGTGGATGGCGCCCGAGACCAAGGTGAAGGCGCATGCCAAGCTGGCCGCGTTCGTGCCCAAGATCGGTTATCCCGATCGCTGGAAGGACTATTCCGGCCTGCAGATCGTTGCCGGCGACGCGTTCGGCAACAACCTGCGCGCGAACAAGTGGCAGATCGCCTATCAGGTCGCCAAGCTGGGCAAGCCGGTCGAGCGCTGGGAATGGGGCATGACGCCGATGACGGTGAACGCCTATGCCAATTTCGGCATGGTCGAGATCGTCTTCCCGGCCGCGATCCTGCAGCCGCCCTTCTTCGATCCGGCGGCCGACCCGGCGGTGAATTATGGCGGCATCGGCGCGGTGATCGGCCACGAACTGAGCCACCATTTCGACGATCAGGGCGCGAAGTACGACGCCAGCGGAACGCTGTCCGACTGGTGGACGCCGGCCGACGTGAAAAACTTCACCGCGCTGACCGGCAAGGTCGTGGCGCAGTACGATGCGTACGAGCCGCTGCCGGGCATGCATGTGAAGGGCGCGCTGACGCTGGGCGAGAACATGGCCGATCTGGCCGGCCTGACGGTTGCGTACGACGCCTACAAGAAATCGCTGAACGGGGCGGCGGCTCCGGTGATCGACGGGTTCTCGGGCGACCAGCGCTTCTATCTCGGCTGGGCGCAGGTGTGGCGGCGCAGCTATCGCGAGGCGACGCTGCGCCAGCGCCTGCTGACCGATCCGCACAGCCCGTCCGAACAGCGCGCCTCGATCGTGCGCAACATGGACCCGTGGTACGGCGCGTTCCAGCCCAAGCCGGGCGAGAAGCTGTATCTGGCGCCGGCGGATCGCCTGAAGGTCTGGTAATCGCCACCAGCGCCATGCGCTAACCCCAACCCGTTCGTGCCGAGCGTGTCGAAGCACCGTTTTCCTTCTTCGAACGACAGGAGGAAGAACGGCCTTTCGACAGGCTGAGGGCGAACGGGGAGGGGCTGTTGCCTAACGCGCGCCTAACCCCTTGACGCCAAAGCCACAGGCTCCAAGACAAGGTCGATGGCCAGCCTCCCCGTTAGTACCGATCCCCACCCCAGCCGCACCGCCGCGCTGATCGCCGGCGGATGCGGCGTCGCGGCGGCCGCGCTCGTGCTGTGGCTGATCGGCAATATCGCCATCGCCGGCGCGTTCCTGGCCACCGGACTGATCCTTGCCGGCGGCGTGGTCGCCACGCGGCGGCTGTTTCCCGAAACGCGCGGCAAGGTGGCCGAGCCCGACTGGAGCGTGGCCCGCGCGCTCGCCGCCGCCAGCCCCGACGCGGTGGCGATCACCGACCGCGCCGGCCGGCTGATCTGCGCCAACGACCGCTATGAGGAACTGTTCGCCGGCTTCCCCACGCCGCCGGGCCTGCCGGTGGACGATAATGGCGTCGATCGCCTGAGCGTCGCCGGGCGCGCGGCGTGGCGCGACGGCAGCGCGCGGGTCGATCGCATCCTCGCGCGCGGCACGCCGCTCGCCGCGATGGTCGAGCGGGCCGGGCAGGCCGACGATCTGCTCGTCTGGCGCTTTCGCGGCGCGGAGGGGCTGGACATGGCCGCCTCGGTCGAGGGCCTGATCTCCGGGCCGACCGGCGATCGCCTCGCCGCCGCCGGCATCATGACCGCCCTGATCGGTCCGGAAGGGCGCATTCGCAGCGCCAACCGCGTGTTTCGCGCCCGGGCGATGGGGCAGGACGACAGCGCCGTCTCCGGCCGCGATTTCGCGCGTTTCCTGATCACCGACGATCACGGCCAGGTGCGCTTCGAGCGCGAGGGGCTGAGCGGCGTGCCGCTGCGCGTACTGCAGATCCCGTTCCTCGAGGGCGACGACGCGCCCTTGCTCGTCGCGTTGCTCGACGAGGAAACGAACATCGCCACCCCGGCGATCGGCGGGAACGCCACCGCGCATGTCCGCAGCCTCGTCAGCCTGATGCCGTTCGGCATGGCGTTGGTCGATCGCGACGGGCGCTTCATCCAGATGAACGACGCCTTCGCACGCGCCGCGCAGGTCGATTCGCACAGTCCGCCGCTCTATCCCGGCGATCTGCTGGTGCGCGAGGACAAGGGCGTGGTCGCCGACGCGATCCGCCGCTTCGCCAATGGCGCGACGCATTCGACCGACCTGGCCGTGCGGCTGAAGGATCATCCCGACGAGCCGGTCGCCTTGTCGATCGCCGGCGCGCGCGGGCTGGGCGAGGCGGCGGTTCTTCTCAGCCTCAAGGATAATGGCGAGGAAACCCGCCTCAAGCGCGAGGTGGCGCAGGCGACCAAGATGCAGGCGGTGGGGCAGCTCGCCGGCGGCGTCGCGCACGATTTCAACAACATCCTCACCGCGATCATCGGGCATTGCGACCTGATGCTGATGCGCCATACGCCGGGCGACAGCGATTATGACGACATCCAGCAGATCCGCGCCAATTCGAACCGCGCGGCCAGCCTGACGCGGCAATTGCTCGCCTTCTCGCGCCAGCAGACGCTGCGCCCGCAGGTGCTGCAGCTGCCGGACGTGATTTCCGAGGTGTCGAACCTGCTCAAGCGGCTGCTCGGCGAGACCGTCACGCTGACGGTCAAGCATGGTCGCAGCCTCGGTGCGGTACGGGCCGATCCGGGGCAGCTCGAACAGGTCGTCGTCAACCTCGCGGTCAATGCGCGCGACGCGATGATGTCGAAAGGCGGCGGCGGCGTCCTGTCGATCCAGACCCGGCAGATCTCCTCGGCGCAGGTCCGCCACATGGGCAACGACATCCTGCCGATCGCCGATTACGTCGCGCTGGAGATCGCCGATACCGGCACCGGCATTCCGGCCGAGATCCTGCCCAAGATCTTCGAACCGTTCTTCACCACCAAGGAAGTGGGCAAGGGCACCGGCCTCGGCCTCTCGACCGTCTACGGCATCGTCAAGCAATCCGGCGGCTATATCTTCGCCGACAACAACAAGAGCGGACCAGGCACCACCTTCACCATCTATCTGCCGGTCCATACCGCGACCGCCGCGCCCGAACCGGCGCGCGCGCCCGTTGTGGCGAAGGAAAGGCCGACCGATCTTTGGGGCACCGGCACGATCCTGCTGGTCGAGGACGAGGACATGGTCCGCGCGATCGCCGAGCGCGCGCTCAGTCGTCAGGGCTATACCGTGCTGACCGCGGAACATGGCGAGGCCGCGCTGGAAGTATTGGCCAAGAACGACCGGCCGGATTTGCTGATCTCCGACGTGATGATGCCGATCATGGACGGTCCGACGATGGTGCGACAGGCCCGCGAGCGCTATCCCGACCTTCCGATCCTCTTCATGTCGGGCTATGCCGAAGAGACGTTGCGCAAGTCGATCGATCTCGACAACGTTCAGTTCCTGGCAAAACCCTTTTCGGTGCAGCAACTTGCCGAGGCCGCCCGCGCCGTTCTGGTTGCGAAATAAGGTGGCGATAAAGGGGCGCATTGGCTAAGGCCGTGATATGACGGCTCCGCAACGCATCCTCATCGTCGAGGACGAACCCCTGATCGCGATGATGCTCGAGGATTTCCTCGAAGTCCTGGGCAAGGAGCTGGCGGGCCAGGCGGATAATGTCGGCGATGCGCTCGCTCTCGTCGCGGGCGGCGGGATCGACGCGGCGATTCTGGACGTCAACCTGCGCGGCGGCGAGAAGAGCTTCGCGATCGCCGATGCGCTGGCGGCGCAGGGCGTGCCGTTCGTCTTCGCCACCGGCGGATCGCAGGACGGCCTAGGCGACGATCACCGCGACCGCCCGACCCTGGCCAAGCCGTTCACGATGGACGGCGTGGCTAAGGCCCTGGAAGGCCTGGCCTGACCGGCTGCGGCGCGCCGGTCCGGCGTGTTGGAAATAAATTTCGTTCCACTCTTGTTCCATGAGAACAAAGGCGATACATGCTGCTTCGACGATTGAACGCAACGGGCGTTCGGTCTAGCGGTGGAGCTTCGCACATGGCGGCATCTTTGAAGGTCATCGACAGCAAAATGGCAGCATCCAACGACAAGGCCGCAGAAAAGGCCTCCGGCGAACGCGCCAAGGCGCTCGAGGCGGCGCTCGCGCAGATCGATCGCGCCTTCGGCAAGGGTTCGGCGATGAAGCTGGGGTCGAAGCAGACGATGCAGGTCGAGACGATCTCGACCGGGTCGCTCGGGCTGGACATCGCGCTCGGCGTCGGTGGCCTGCCACGCGGCCGCGTGATCGAGATCTACGGCCCGGAAAGCTCGGGCAAGACGACGCTTGCGCTTCACGTCATCGCCGAGGCGCAGAAGACGGGCGGCACGGCCGCGTTCGTCGATGCCGAACATGCGCTCGACCCGGTCTATGCCAAGAAGCTGGGCGTCAATATCGACGAGCTGATCGTCTCGCAGCCGGATACCGGCGAGCAGGCGCTGGAGATCGTCGATACGCTGGTGCGGTCGAACGCGATCGACGTGCTGGTGGTGGATTCGGTCGCGGCGCTCGTGCCGCGCGCGGAAATCGAGGGCGAGATGGGCGACAGCCATGTCGGGCTTCAGGCCCGCCTCATGTCGCAGTCGCTGCGCAAACTGACCGGATCGATCAGCCGCTCGCGCTGCATGGTGATCTTCATCAACCAGCTGCGCATGAAGATCGGCGTGATGTACGGCAATCCGGAAACGACGACCGGCGGCAACGCACTGAAATTCTACGCGTCGGTCCGTCTCGATATCCGTCGCACCGGTCAGATCAAGGATCGCGACGATATCATCGGCAACACCACCCGGGTGAAGGTGGTCAAGAACAAGGTGGCGCCGCCGTTCAAGCAGGTCGAGTTCGACATCATGTACGGTCAGGGCGTGTCGAAGATCGGCGAGATCCTCGATCTTGGCGTCAAGGCCGGGCTGGTCGAGAAATCGGGCGCGTGGTTCTCGTACGACAGCGTGCGCATCGGACAGGGTCGCGAGAATTCGAAGACCTATCTCAAGGAGCATCCGGAAATGTGCGACCGCCTGGAACTGGCGATCCGTACCCGCACCGACAAGGTGGCCGAGGAAATGATGGCCGGGCCGGAGCCCGAGGACGATACCGACGACGAGATGTGATCGCCTGCGCCCCTCTCAGGTGAGAGGGGCGGGGTTCTGGACATAGAGCTGCCCACTACCGGTTGGCCGGAAAACTCCACTCAGCGTCCAGCACAAAGAATTTCAAGGCGGCGTTCGACTGCGCGTCGCACACACATGGAAAGGCTCGCCCGCGTCGGCGAGCCTTTCGCGTTGGTTTTCGCGGACGTCCCCGGCGAGACTGTCACGGTATCTCGGCGGCAATTTCGCTCCAGCATATCAGTGTCGTCATTTCCGAGCAGGCGGGAATCCATGCTGGCCACCGCTGCGAGAATACCAGACGTCGAGACTATGGACTTTCGCCTGCGCGGAAATGACGGATTGGCGCACCTCGGATATCGGCCTCGACACCGCCTCATTCGGATCGACCACATCATTCCCGTTCGTCCTGAACTTGCCGAAGGGCCGTCCTTTCTTTTCGGCGGTAAAGAAAAAAGAACAGTGCTTCGACAGGCTCAGCACGAACGGCGGTGAGGTGAATTCGCCGGCCTGACTTTACCCGCAAACACTTGCGCCCGTTCCAACGCAGGTAGAGACTCGCGCCAAAGGAGCACGATCATCGACGCGAGCGAATGGACCGGGCCGGTCGGGGATGTCTGGGCGGCGGAATGGCGGCGGACCGATCGGACGTTCGCGGATCTGTCGCGCCACCTCGATGCCGCGATCCGGGACCGGATGGACGGTGCCGCAATGCTCGTCGGCGATGTCGGTTGCGGGGCGGGTGCCACATCGATCGCTGCGGCGCGGGCCAATTCCAAGGCGCGGATCATCGGCATGGACCTGTCCGAAGCGTTGCTCGCCGTCGCGGCGGAGCGTGCCGCCGGGCTCGACAATCTCGGCTTCGTCGCCGGGCCGGTCGAGGACATCCTCCCGCCGCTCGGCCCGTTCGACCTGATCGTATCGCGGCATGGCGTGATGTTCTTTCCCGATCCCGTGGACGGGCTCGCCGCGATGCGGGCTGGGGCGGCACCGGGCGCCGGGCTGATCTTCTCCTGTTTCCGGGCGCCGTCGCACAATCTCTGGTCGTCGGAGATCGTCGCCGCCATGCTCGACGCGCCGCCACCGCCGCCCGAAGCCTATGCCCCCGGGCCGTTCGCCTTTGCCGACGAGAAGTTCGTGCGGTCGGTACTGGCGGCGGCGGGCTGGTCGAACGCGGAGCCGCGCGCGGTGGATTTCACCTATCGTGCCGGCGAGGGCGAAGACCCGGTCGCCGATGCGGTCGCCTTCTTCACGCGCATCGGTCCCGCCGCGCGCGTGCTGCGCGATGCGCCCGCCGGACGCCGACGGGACATGCTCGACCGCGTGGCGGAGGTCTGCGCACGCTACCGCCATGGCAATGCTGTGGATTTCCCTGCCGCGGCATGGCTATGGTCGGCCGAGAACCGATAGGAGAGCGCCAGTGACCATCCCCGGGACGATCATCGTCCATCATCTCGAAAATTCGCGCTCGCAACGCATTCTTTGGATGCTCGAGGAACTCGGCCTGCCGTATGAGATCAAGCGCTACGAGCGCAACAAGCAGACCATGCTCGCACCGCCGGAACTCAAGAAGGTCCATCCGCTCGGCAAGTCGCCGGTGATCGAGGATGACGGTCGGGTCATCGTCGAAACCGGCGCGATCTGCGAGTATCTGGTCGAGAAGGCGGATGGCAGATTGGGGCCAAGCGGGCATCGCGAATCGGTGCTGCGCTACCGCCAGTTCCTGCATTATGCGGAAGGCTCGATGATGCCGCCCTTGTTGCTGTTGCTGATCCTCGGGCGGATCCCGTTCTTCGGCAAGAAGGCGATCAAGCGCGTGCAACCGATGGCGGACGCTCATCTCGATTATGTCGAAAGCGAACTCGCCTCCCGCCCCTGGTTCGCCGGCGACGAGATGACCGCCGCCGACATCATGATGAGCTTCCCGCTGGAAGCCGCGCGCGGCCGCGCCGGCCTGAACGAATCGCGTCCGGCGACGATCGCCTGGCTGAACAAGATCCACGCCCGGCCGGCGTATCAGACGGCGCTCGAGAAGGGCGGGCCTTACGCCTACGCCTGATCCCTCCCGTCCTCGCCGCCCGTGCGGCGATGGCGGGTCGGGCATCGGCGCGAAGCCCTCACCCCTGAAAACTGTCCCGATCGACCCTCGGGCCGTGTCCGGACGGCGCGGGCAGGGGATCGATCACCGGTGATTCCAGCGGATCGAGATTGCCCTCCCACTTCGCGATCACCGCGCTCGCCACCGCATTGCCCACCACGTTGGTGGCGGAGCGGCCCATGTCGAGGAAGTGATCGACCGCGAGGATCAGCAGCAGGCCGGCCTCCGGGATGTCGAAGAACGCCAGGGTCGCGGCGATCACGACCAGGCTGGCGCGCGGCACGCCGGCGACGCCCTTGGACGTGACCATCAGCACCAGCAGCATCGTGATCTGGTGCCCGATCGTCAGCGGGATGCCGTACGCCTGGGCGATGAACATCGTCGCGAAGGTCATGTAGATCATCGATCCGTCGAGGTTGAACGAATAGCCCAGCGGCAGCACGAAGCTGGCGATGCGCGGCGGCACGCCGAATTTGTCGAGCGCCTCCAGCGTGCGCGGATAGGCGGCCTCGGACGAAGCGGTGGAGAAAGCGAGCAGCAACGGCTCGCGGATATATTTCACCAGCAACGCCGTGCGCCGCCCGACGATCAGGAAGCACACGCCGATCAGCAGGCACCACAGCAGCCCCATCGCGATGTAGAACGTGCCCATGAAATAGGCGAGCCGGCCGATGATCGACGGCCCCTGTTCGGCGAGCGTCGCGGTGACGGCGGCGAACACCGCGAGCGGGGCGAAGCGCATCACATAGTTCGTCACCTGCAGCATCACCTGCGCCAGCGCATCGACGCCGCGCACCAACGGCGCGGCCTTCTCGCCCACCGCGGTGATGCCGACGCCGACGAACAGCGAGAAGACGACGATCTGCAGGATCTCGTTCTTGGCCATCGCGTCGACCATCGACGACGGCACGATATGGGTGATGAAATCCTTGATGTTGAACGCGGCACGATCCACGCCGCTGGCCGCATCGACCGGCGGGACCGGAATGGCGAGGCCGACGCCCGGCTGGAACAGATTGACCAGGATCAGCCCCAGGGTCAGCGATACCAGGCTGCAGCAGATGAACCACGCGACGGCGCGGAACCCGACGCGGCCGAGCGCCTGCGTGTCGCCCATATGCGCGATGCCGACGACGAGCGTGGAGAAAACGAGAGGCGCGATGATCATCTTGATCAGGCGCAGGAACAGCGCCGTGACGATCGAGAAATACCCGGCGATCTCGGCGGCGAACTTCGTCCCCGGCCCGCCATCGTCGTCGTAATAGCCGTTGATGGCGAGGCCGAGCGCGAGGCCGGCGACCAGCCCGATCAGGATGTAATAGGTCAGGCGCTTGCCCATGAATGCTCCGGTGTTCGTTGTCGCGGGCAAGGAAGGGGATTGCGGCGGCGCGGTCAAGCGCCGTATCGCATGATGCATGAGGCAAGCCCCCTTCAACCGCCGCCAGCTGATCGGTGCCGCTGCAGCCATGCCGTTGCTGTCGATGCCCGCCGTGCTGCGCGCCGCCGAGCCGGACCTCTCAGGCCTGTCCGACATGACCAGGGGCGTCGTGCCGATCGGCGAGGCGGAGCGGCGTGCGCGGGTCGCGCGGGCGCAGGGCTTGATGCGCGCCAACGGCATCGGCTCCGTGCTGATCGAGGCGGGCTCGTCGCTGACCTATTTCACCGGCGTGCGCTGGGGCCGAAGCGAGCGGCTGACCTGTGTCGTCCTGCCGGTCGAGGGCATGCCGTGCATCGTCACGCCGTTCTTCGAGGCACCCTCGGTGCGCGAGACTCTGGGTATCGCGGCCGATGTGCGCGTGTGGCAGGAGGATCAGGATCCGCTGGCGGTGGTCGCCGGGTTCCTGAAGGAGCGCAAGCTGGCGGTGCGACCGATCGGGATCGAGGAGACGGTGCGCTATTTCGCGGTCGACGGTCTGGCGCGCGCGCTGCCCGGGGCGAAGATCGTCTCCGCCAACCCGGTCGTGCGCGGCTGTCGCGGCATCAAGACCGCGCCCGAGATCGCGCTGATGCAGGCGGCGACCGACGTGACGATCGCCGCCTATCGCTGGACGCATGGCCGGATCGAAAAGGGCATGAGCAACGCCGATGTCGGCGCGCTGATGAACGCCGCGACGCGCAAGCTGGGCGGAAGTCCCGAATTCGCCTTGGTTCTGATCGGCGAGGCGGCGGCCTATCCGCATGGCAGCCGGAAACCGCAGATCGTCGCCGACGGGCAGATCGTGCTGATGGATTGCGGCTGCACGGTGCAGGGCTATCAATCGGACGTATCGCGCACGTTCGTGTTCGGGAGCGCCGACGCGGCGCAGCGCAAGGTGTGGGATCAGGTCGCGCGCGGCCAGCAGACGGCGTTCGCCGCTGCGAAGCTCGGCGCGACGGCGGGCAGCGTCGACGATGCCGTGCGGCGCTATTATACATCGCTCGGTTACGGCCCGGACTACAGGCTGCCGGGCCTGTCGCATCGCACCGGCCACGGCATCGGCATGGACGGGCACGAGCCCGTCAATCTGGTGCGCGGCGAGACGGCGCGGCTGGAGCCCGGCATGTGCTTCTCGAACGAGCCGGGCATCTACATCCCGGGCAAGTTCGGCGTGCGGCTGGAGGATTGCTTCCACATGACCGCGACCGGGCCGGCCTGGTTCTCGAAGCCGCCGACCTCCATCGACGCTCCGTTCGGGTGAGCGCGCCCGTCCCCGTTCTGATCCCCGTCCTGATCAACGCCGGCGGCGGGACCGCCGCGTCGAAGGGGGACAAGCTCGAAGCCGAAGTCCGCGCCGCCTTTGCCGGGGCGGGGCTCGCGATTGACCTGCAGCTGATCGAAGGCTGCGACATGCAGGACGCGGTGAAGGCGCGCGCGCACCTGCCGCTGGTCGTGGTCGGCGGCGGCGACGGCACGATCGGCTGCGCGGCGGGCGAGGTGCTGACGGGCAAGGCGGCGCTCGGCATCCTGGCGCTCGGCACGCGCAACCATCTCGCGCGCGAGCTCGGCGTACCGCTGGACCTGCCCGGCGCGGCGAAACTGATCGCCTCGGGCGAGCGGCGGCGGATCGATGTCGCGCGCGTCAACGGGCATCTGTTCATCAACAATGCCTCGATCGGCCTGTATCCGGAAATGGTGCGGCTGCGCGACGAGGAGCAGGCCCAGTTCAGGCTGCCCAAATGGCTCGCGGCGGTCCCGGCGTCGTGGGGCACGCTGAAACGGCTGCGCCACCATCGCCTGCGCCTCCACGCGCCGGGCGGGTTCAGCGACGTCGTCACGCCGATGCTGTTCGTCGGCAACAACCATTACGAGCTGAAGGCCGGCCAGGTCGGCACGCGCAGCGCGCTGGACGACGGCAAGCTCTCGGTCTTCGCGGTGGCCGAGCGGAGCCGAACGGCGCTGATCGGTTTCGCGCTGCGCACGCTGGTCGGGCGCGCCGATCGCCGGCAGGATTTCGCCGCGATCGGCGATGTCGCCGCGCTCACCGTCACCGGCCGCTCGCGCAAGGTGGATATCGCGCTGGACGGCGAGGTGATCGACCTGCCGCTGCCGCTCGAGTTCACGATCGAGCCGGGCGCCCTGGCCGTGGTGGCACCCCCGATCCCCTGAAACAGGCGGGCGCGGCGGCGGCGATCAGGGCTTCGCGCTCTCCGCCGCCGGGGGCGCGGCGGCCTCGGCGATCGCCCGCGCCGTGCCGGAGGCTGGGCGGAGCTGGAACATCTCGGTCTGGCTGATGATCACCACCGCGGCGATGATCGCCAGCACCAGCGCCATCACCCCGAGAGCGGGGCGCGACGTATAGGTCTTCGGGTTCGAGCCTCGGCCGTGCGTGCTTTTCATGAACATCTCCATTCGCGTTCAGGTGCAGAACGAAGATCGTTTGGCTGGCGGTAGAACCGATCGTGACATTTTGTTGCGAACCGCGACGCGCTGCCCGCGCTCACTCCGGATCCCGGTCGTAGACCCGGATGCTGGCCGGCAATTCCACCCAGCCATGCCGCCGGCAATCATAGACCGAATCCTCGGGCGGCGGGAAATCGGGATCGCCGAACGCACCCACCGCGACGCTCACCGACGATCGGTTACATCCCTCCTCGGTGTGGAAGAGGGACGTTCCGCAAACGGGGCAGAAGCGGAAGCGGAACCGCGCGCCGTGATCGCCGGTGCGGACATAGTCCGTCGCCTCGCCCGTCACCGTATACGGCGCGTCGAACCCGGCCAGCGCGGCGAACACGCTGCCGGTGCGCCGCTGGCAGGCGAGGCAGTGGCACACGCCGACACCGCGCAGCGCACCCGCGAGATGGATCTGCAACTGGCCGCAGCTGCACGATGCGGTGCGCACGACGTTTCTCCCGGCGGAACGTTTCCAACAGGCAAAATATGGTGGCATCGGCATATCGTCCAGCCATGGCTTGAGCGCAGGCGCGCGCTCGCCTAGATCGCTTGCCCATGACCGCACACTTCATGTCCACCAACGACATCCGCCGCTCCTTCCTCGACTATTTCGAGAATGCGGGGCACGCCCGCGTCGCCTCCGCGCCGCTCGTGCCGCAGAACGATCCAACGCTGATGTTCGTCAATGCCGGCATGGTGCCGTTCAAGAACGTCTTCACCGGGCTGGAAAGCCGCCCGTACACGACCGCGACGTCGAGCCAGAAATGCGTGCGCGCCGGGGGCAAGCACAACGATCTCGACAATGTCGGCTATACCGCGCGGCACCATACGTTCTTCGAGATGCTCGGCAATTTCTCGTTCGGGCAATATTTCAAGGACCAGGCGATCACGCACGCCTGGACGTTGCTGACCGAGGTCTGGGGCCTGCCCGCCGACAAGCTGACCGTCACCGTCTATCATACCGACGACGAGGCGTTCGAGCTGTGGCGCAAGATCGCCGGCCTGCCCGACGAGCGGATCATCCGCATCCCCACCTCGGACAATTTCTGGACGATGGGCGATAACGGACCGTGCGGGCCGTGTTCCGAGATTTTCTACGATCACGGCGATCATATTCCCGGTGGCCCGCCGGGCAGCCCGGACGAGGACGGCGATCGCTTCGTCGAGATCTGGAACCTCGTCTTCATGCAATACGAGCAGGCCGACAACGTCATCGTCGCCGATCTGCCCAAGCCGTCGATCGATACCGGCATGGGGCTGGAGCGCATCGCCGCCGTGCTGCAGGGCGTGCACGACAATTACGATACGGACACGTTCAAGGCGCTGATCGCGGCATCGGGCGCGCTGACCGGCACGGCGACGACCGGCGACAATCAGGCGAGCCATCGCATCATCGCCGATCACCTGCGTACGTCCGGCTTCCTTGTCGCGGACGGCGTGCTACCGGCCAACGAGGGGCGCGGCTACGTGCTGCGCCGGATCATGCGCCGCGCGATGCGGCACGCGCATCTGCTCGGCGCGAAGGAGCCGTTGATGCACCGGCTGGTCCCGGCGCTGATCGCCGAGATGGGCGCGGCCTATCCCGAACTGCTGCGCGCGCAGGCGTCGATCGAATCGACCCTGTTGCAGGAGGAAACCCAGTTCCGCCGCACGCTGACCAACGGCCTGCGCCTGCTGGACGAGGCGACCGCGAGCATGACGGCGGGCGATACGTTGCCGGGCGAAACCGCGTTCAAGCTCTACGATACGTTCGGCTTCCCCTACGACCTGACCGAGGATGCCCTGCGCAGCCTCGGCATGCACATCGACCGCGCCGGGTTCGACACGGCGATGGCGGAGCAGAAGCGGGCGGCGCGCGCCGCCTGGAAGGGTTCGGGCGCGAAGGCCTCGGACGATATCTGGTTCGACATCGCCGAAGTCTCGGGCGGCACCGAATTCCTCGGCTATACCGCGACGGCGGGCGAGGGGCAGGTGGTCGCTCTGGTCAAGGACGGCGCACGCGTCGAGCATGCCGCGACCGGCGATACCGTGGCGATCGTCGTCAACCAGACGCCATTCTATGGCGAGAGTGGCGGGCAGGTCGGCGATACCGGCACGATCTCGAACGACGATGGCCTGCGCGCGCACGTCACCGAAACGTCGAAGCAGTTGGGCCGCGTGTTCGTGCATCAGGCGATCGTCGACGCCGGCGGCGTCCGCGTCGGCGATACCGTGAAGCTCAACGTCGATGTCGCGCGCCGCGACCAGATCCGCGCCAATCACAGCGCCACCCATCTGCTGCACGAGGCGCTGCGCCAGCGCCTCGGCCTGCACGTCGCCCAGAAGGGCAGCCTGGTCGCGCCCGATCGGCTGCGTTTCGATTTCTCGCAGCCCAGCGCGATCGATCCGGCGCGGATCGGCGAGGTCGAGGCCGATGTGAACCACCAGATCCGCGGCAACGGCGCCGTTTCGACGCGCCTGATGACGCCCGACGAAGCGATCGAGGAAGGCGCGATGGCTTTGTTCGGCGAGAAATATGGCGACGAGGTGCGCGTCGTCTCGATGGGCGCGGAAGCGGACGGCAGGGTCTATTCGCTCGAACTGTGCGGCGGCACGCATGTCACGGCGCTCGGCGATATCGGTCTGTTCAAGGTGGTCGGCGAGAGCGCGGTGTCGAGTGGCGTGCGGCGGATCGAGGCGCTGACCGGCGAGGCGGCGCGCCACTATCTGACGTCGCGCGACGACAAATTGCGCGAGGCGGCGGCGACGCTGAAGGCGACCCCCGACGAGGTTCCGGCGCGCGTCGCGGCCCTGGTCGAGGATCGTCGCCGGCTGGAGCGCGAACTGGCCGAGGCGAAGAAGGCACTGGCGCTGGGCGGCGGGGCAGGGGCGCCTCCGGCCGGCCCGGAACAGGTCGGCGGGATCAATTTCGTCGGTCAGGTGCTGCAGGATTTCGAGGCCAAGGGGCTGCGCGGCGCAGTGGACGAAGCGAAGCAGCGCATCGGCTCGGGCATCGCCGCGATCGTCGCGGTCAACGAGGGCCGCGCCTCGATCGCGGTCGGCGTGACGCCCGATCTCGCCGGCAGCCACAATGCGGTCGATCTTTTGAAGATCGCTGTGGCGGCGCTGGGCGGTCAGGGCGGCGGCGGCCGTCCCGATATGGCACAGGGTGGTGGCCCCGACGGCGCGAAGGCGGACGAGGCGATCGCCGCGATCCGCGCGGCGCTGGCGGGGTAGAACGGGATCGTATCTCCCGACCCGTTAATGCTTATGCCATCGCGACATGTACCCCGTCCTCCTGAACATGTTTCAGGAGCCAGGCGCGGTCGTGTGCCAAGAATACGGTGTCCGTGGACCGGCTGATCGCGCCTGGATGCTGAAACGAGTTCAGCATGACGACACCTGTTTAAGTGACATAAAACTCACCCGATCATGCTGAGCTTGTCGAAGCATCGTACTTCATGCCGCGAACTCGTCGCGTGTCGATCAAGGAACGGTGCTTCGACAAGCTCAGCACGAACGGTGGAATAGGCACCAGCTTCAGGTTTCGCGGTCAACCTCACCCTTCGCCGCCCATTCCCTCCCCCCTCGGGAGAGAGCATCGGCTGGTCATGACCCCGGCATGACCTGAAATCCGGCCGCGCTATGTCCTACACGCCGGCAACTTGCTAGACAGCTAACGCTGTTTGAAATCGCTGCTTCAGAGCTGACGTCAGGTCAGCACCCCTCCCGCAATTTCCGCGCGAGGGTCTCCCCGATTGGGGCGAGATGCCCCGGAGTGCGTGACGTTGTGTGAACTTCGCCCCAATCTCGCCGCATTTCGCGACGCCGGAGGGGACGCCGGTCAGGCCACGTTCTCGCCCAGCGTGCTCGGCCCCGGCGTCTGGCGCCGCAGCCGCTTGAGTCGCGGATCGCGGTCCATTTCCGCCACAGCCCGGATTTCCTTGCGCAATTCGTCGCGCTTTTCGTGGATCGAGGCGATCACCGGGCCGACCGCGACGCCGAGATCGACCAGCACCGCCTCGGACAATTGCAGCGAACTTTCCAGCGTTTCGGGCACCGCGTCGGTCGCGCCGGCCTTGTAGAGTTGCGCGGCATGCGCCGTGTCGCGGGCGCGCGCCACGATCGTCAGGTCGGGCACCCAGCCGCGCACGCGCCGCGTCAGGTGCACCGACAATACCGGATCGTCCATCGTCAGGATCAGCGCCTTGGCCCGGCCGAGATTGAGCCGGTCGACCAGTTCGCTGCGCGCGACGTCGCCGAAGATCACCGGATAGCCTTCCAGCCGCGCCGCCGCGACCGCATCGATATCCGCCTCGACCGCGATGAACGGCTGGTTGTGGACCTTCAGCATGTCGGCGACCATCCGCCCGACCCGGCCGAAGCCGATCACCACCGTGCCGGGGCCTTCGGGCGGGATTTCCAGCGCACCGGCATCGTCCTTGGTGCGCAATTCGATACGCTTCGATACGCGCTTGCCGAGCAACGCGAGCAGCGGCGTGATCGTCAGGCCGATCGCGGTGACGGTCTGCCAGAAATTGGCGGTCGAGGGCTGGATCAGCTGCGCGGTCGATGCCGCGCCGAGCACGATCAGCGTGGTTTCGGACGGGCTGGCCATCAGCACGCCGGTTTCCGCCGCCACGCCGTTGCGGATGCCGGACAGCTTGAGCAGGCCGAACGTCACCGCCGTCTTCACCGCGACGACCCCGGCGATGGCGAGCAGCAGGCTGACCCAATTCTCCGCGATCAGCTCGAGGTTCAGGCTCATCCCCACCGTGATCAGGAACACGCCCAGCGCAAGCCCCTTGAACGGCGCGGTGATAACTTCGACCTCGCTATGATAATCGGTCTCCGCGATCAGCAGCCCGGCGAGCAGGGCGCCGACGATCGGGGACAGGCCGGCAGCGGTGGTGGCGAGGCTGGCGGCGATCACCACCAGAAGCGACGCGGCGAGGAACAGCTCCGGGCTCTTGGTGCGCGCGGCCTGCGCGAACAGCTTGGGCAGCAGCAACCGCCCGCCGACGAAGATGATCACGACGGTGATCACGCCGCGCCCGAGCACGCCGACGATGTTGGTCAGCCCGTCGCCCGCCGCATGCGGGGCCAGCGCGCCGAGCACGAAGATGATCGGAACGAGCGCCAGATCCTCGAACAGCAACATCGCGAACGACGATCGCCCGACCGCGCTGCTCGTTCCCGCGATCGGCAACACCAGGGCGGTCGAGGACAAGGCCAGCGCCATGCCGAGCGCCGCCGCGCCGACCGGCGCCTGGCCGACGAGGTACAGGCCGAGCCCGATCATCAGGCCCGATGTCAACAGCTTGCCCGCGCCGGTGCCGAACACCTGCCCGCGCATCGACCACAGGCGCTTGAGCGACAATTCCAGGCCGATCGAGAACAACAGCAGGATGATGCCGAATTCGGCGAACGGTTCGATCGAATGCGCGTTGGAGATGGTGAGATAATAGAGCCAGGGATATTCGTTGACCCACGCGCCGAGGCCGGACGGGCCGACCAGCAGGCCGACCAAGATGAAGCCGATGACCGGGCTGATCTTGAACCGCGCGAACGCCGGGATCACGATGCCGGCCGCGCCCAGAATCACCAGCGCGTCGCTGAAACCGCTATTGTCGAGTGGTGAAGCCATGGCGGGCATCTAACCGGGAATGGAAGGCGTTGTCAGCCCATGGTCGAGACGGAAGTGGCGATAATCGGCGGCGGACCGGCCGGAATGATGGCCGGTCTGCTGTTCGCCCGGGCCGGCGTGAAGACGCTGGTGCTGGAGAAGCATGCGGATTTCCTGCGGGATTTTCGCGGCGATACGGTGCACCCGTCGACGCTCAGGATCTTCCACGACCTTGGCCTGCTGAACGAGTTGCTCGCGCGGCCGCACCAGAAGGTCGAGCAGCTCGGGGCACGGATCGCCGGGCGCGATCTGACGATGGTCGATTTTCGCCACCTGCCGGTGCCGGCACCGTACATCGCGTTGATGCCGCAATGGGAATTCCTCGATTTCGTGGCCGAGGCGGCGGCGCGCTATCCGGCCTTCTCGCTGCGCAGGCGTTGCGAGGGGATGGATCTGATCGAGGATCGGGGCCGCGTCATCGGCGTGCGGACCGGGGACGGGGAGGAGGTGCGCGCCAGGCTGGTGATCGCCTGCGACGGGCGGGATTCGCGACATCGCGGCGGCTTGCCGGTCACCGATATCGGCGCGCCGATGGATGTCTTTTGGTTCCGCATCCCCAAGACCGAGCGGGCGACCAACGATTCGATGGGCGTGTTCGATACCGGACGGATCTTCGTACTGATCGATCGCGGCGACTATTGGCAATGCGCGTTCGTCTTTCCCAAGGGCGGTGCGGAAAAGGTGCGGGGCGAGGGGTTGGCCGCATTCGTCGATCGCGTCCGCGCCGTGGGTGCGGAAACCGCGCGGGTCGGCGAGAGCGTGACGCGTTGGGACGATGTGAAACTGCTGACCGTGACGGTCGACCGGCTCGCGCAATGGCATCGCCCGGGTCTGCTGGTGATCGGCGATGCGGCGCATGCGATGTCGCCGATCGGCGGCGTCGGCATCAATCTGGCGGTGCAGGATGCGGTGGCGACGGCGAACCTGCTCGCCGGGCCGATCGCGGCGGGGCGCGACCCCGATCCGCTGCTGCACAAGGTCCGCGATCGGCGGATCGGTGCGGTAAGGATCACTCAGGGTCTACAGAAGCTGGTGCAGAACCGGATTATCGCCCCGGTGCTGAGTGCGACCGAACCGATGGAACGGCCGCCCTTGGTGGCGCGGATGATTGACCGGGTCCCCCCGCTGCGCCGGATCCCGGCTCGCATCGTTGGGATGGGATTCCGGCCGGAACAGATCCGCTCGCCGGATGCCGGCGAGCGGACCTGAGCGTCAGGCGCGCGCGCCCATCGCGGTTTCGAGGTTGACGCGGACCTGTTCGAAGAACTGCTCCGTGGTCATCCAGGGCTGTTCCGGGCCGATCAGGATCGCGAGATCCTTGGTCATGTGGCCGTTCTCGACCGTCTGGACGCAGACGCGCTCCAGCAGTTCGGCGAACTCGGTCACTTCCGGCGTGCCGTCGAACTTGCCGCGATATTTCAGGCCACCGGTCCAGGCGAAGATCGAGGCGATCGGGTTGGTCGAAGTCGCCTTGCCCTGTTCGTGCATGCGGAAGTGGCGCGTGACGGTGCCGTGCGCGGCTTCGGCCTCGACGGTCTTGCCGTCCGGGGTCAGCAGCACCGACGTCATCAGGCCGAGCGAGCCGAAGCCCTGCGCGACCTGATCCGACTGCACGTCACCGTCGTAATTCTTGCACGCCCACACGAACTCGCCGTTCCACTTCAGCGCCGATGCGACCATGTCGTCGATCAGGCGATGTTCGTAGACGATGCCCGCTTCTTTGAACTTGTCCTTGAATTCGGCCTCGAAGACCTCGGCGAAGATGTCCTTGAAGCGGCCGTCATAGGCCTTCAGGATCGTGTTCTTGGTGCTGAGATAGACCGGCCATTTCAGGTTGAGGCCGTAATGCATCGAGGCGCGGGCGAAATCGCGGATCGAATCGTCGAGATTGTACATCGCCATCGCGACGCCGGCGCTCGGGAACTGAAACACCTCCTCGTCGATGATCGTGCCGTCATCGCCCTCGAACACCAGGCGCAGCTTGCCGGGGCCGGGCACCTTGTAATCGGTCGCGCGATACTGATCGCCGAACGCATGGCGGCCGACCACGATCGGGTGGGTCCAGCTCGGGATCAGGCGAGGGACGTTCTTGATCACGATCGGTTCGCGGAACACCACGCCGCCCAGGATGTTGCGGATCGTGCCGTTGGGCGACTTCCACATCTTCTTGAGGCCGAATTCCTCGACGCGCTGCTCGTCCGGGGTGATCGTCGCGCACTTCACGCCGACGCCGTATTTCTGGATCGCCTTGGCGCTGTCTACGGTGATCCTGTCGTCCGTCTCGTCGCGCTTCTGGATGCCGAGATCGAAATAGATCAGGTCGATATCGAGATAGGGGAGGATCAGGCGCTCGCGGATCCACTGCCAGATGATCCGCGTCATCTCGTCGCCGTCGATCTCCACGACAGGCGTCTTAACCTTGATCTTCGCCATGCTGCTCTTGTCCATTCTGGGGAGGTTTGACGATGCGTCTAGGAGCAAGGACCGTGTCGATCAACCTTTGGGATCAACCTTTGGCCGGCCGTCTGGACGGCGTGCCGCGCCGAGGAACGTTGTCAGCGTCCGCCGCGACCGATAGAACGCAGGCATGGCATCCCTAGACAATTCGCCGACCGGCAAGCCGCCGGTCAAATGGCGCTTCCCCGAAATGCATACGGAGGGGCGCAAATACGTGATGATCGCGCTGGCGATCACGCTGTTGTGCACCTGGCTGATCTCCAAGGTACTGTTCTGGCCGCTGCTCGGCGTGACGGCCTGGGTGGTCGTGTTCTTCCGCGATCCGGTGCGCGTGACGCCGCACGGCGACGATCTGATCGTCGCGCCGGCCGACGGGCTGATCACGATGATCGAGCGCGTGGCCGTCCCGCGCGAACTGGCCGGCGAGAATGGTCTGGGCGACGTACCTTTGGTGCGCGTGTCGATCTTCATGTCGGTGTTCGACGTGCACATCAACCGTACGCCGATCGCGGGAACGATCCGGCAGGTCGTCTATATCTCCGGCAAATTCCTCAATGCCGATCTCGACAAGGCATCGGACGAGAATGAGCGCCAGCACATCGTGGTCGAGGGCAAGGACGGGCGACGCGTGGGCTTCACGCAGATCGCCGGGCTGGTCGCGCGGCGCATCCTGGGGTTCGTCAAGCCGGGCGACATGGTCGCGACCGGGCAGCGTGTCGGGCTGATCCGCTTCGGCAGCCGCGTCGACGTATTCCTGCCCGACGACGTCGCGTGCCAAGTGTGCCTGGGCCAGCGCAGCGTTGCGGGCGAAACGGTGCTGGGCCGGGTCGGCGGCGGGGTGCCGAGTGGTATCTCGCAGTGATATTGGCACGATGAGGCGGCCGTTACCCCGGGTCCGGCGCGGGCTTCCGTTGCGCGCCGTGGCGCCGAATGCCGTCACCGCCCTGGCTTTGTGCTGTGGGCTGACCGGGATTCGTTTCGGTATTTCCGGCGATTTCGAGATCGCGGTCACGATGATCATGCTGGCGGGCGTGCTCGATGGGCTCGACGGGCGGATCGCCCGGATGCTGCACGGCGAGAGTCGCTTCGGTGCGGAACTCGATTCGCTCGCCGACGCGATTTCATTTGGCGTGTCTCCGGCACTGATCCTGTATCTGTGGTCGCTGAAGGATCTGCCGCGTATCGGTTGGCTTTGCGCCCTCGTTCTGGCGGTATTCTGCGCACTGAGGCTCGCGAGATTCAATGCTCAGATCGATCTGGAGGAGCAGCCGCACAAATCGGCCGGCTTCCTCACCGGGGTACCCGCCCCGGCTGGAGCTGCGCTGGCGATGCTACCATTGTTCTTCTGGGTCTGGACCGGCGAGCCGGTGTTTCGCTCGCCCTATCTCGTCGCGCCCTGGGTCGCTCTGATGGCGACATTGATGATATCGAGCGTTGCGACGTTTTCCTGGGGATCGCTCAAGTTGCGGCGTAATATCCGGTTCGAGGCACTGGCAGTGGTGGTCCTGCTCGGTGCCGCGGTCATCTCCGCGCCCTGGCACACCGTGTCCGCGTTATGCGTCGTTTATATTCTGTCGATTCCGTTCAGCATCGCCAGCTATGCGCGCATCAAGCGGCTGCGCGGTGCGCCGGCCGGGGTTGCGGTGCCAGGCGGACCCGCGGGGCAGGGCGTCGATCCCTGAGCACGAGTTGCGGCATCGTCGCGACATCTTTGCCCGAGAACAAGGCGATGATTCGCGGCATCGCCGGCGCGAGCGTATGACCGATTACCGTCAGCGATACTGCCAGTGCGATTCCGAAAACCAAGAAAACCACGATCGTCATCATTGCCCAACTCCCTGCATGTGGGCCAGAGTTCGGAAACGCTAACACCTCATGGTGCATTCGGTTCCTTGTCCGCCTTACGGACCCCGTATGTTCCACTCCTGTTCCACATGTCAACGCTTGATTTGCACCGGAAGGTCGTCTAGGGACCGCGCCTTCACACCGCATGGGAAGCATACATAGCCGGTGTCCGGGGCTTCGCCCGATGGATCACTCGCTTCCCAGAGGAACAACCGGAAAGGAACTACCTATGGCGGCACCTGTCGTCTCGATGCAGCAATTGCTCGAAACTGGCGCGCACTTCGGACACCAGACGCACCGCTGGAACCCGAAGATGAAGCCCTACATCTTTGGCGACCGTAACGGCGTCCACATCCTCGATCTGTCGCAGACCGTCCCGCTGTTCGCCCGCGCGCTCGAATTCGTCGCCGCCTCGACCGCCGCTGGCGGCAAGGTGCTGTTCGTCGGCACGAAGCGCCAGGCGCAGGATCCGGTTGCGGATGCCGCCCGTCGTTCGGGCCAGCACTTCGTCAACCATCGCTGGCTGGGCGGCATGCTCACCAACTGGAAGACGATCAGCAACTCGATCAAGCGCCTCAAGACGCTCGAAGAGCAGCTGTCCGGCGACACGCACGGCCTGACCAAGAAGGAAGTCCTGCAGCTGACGCGCGAGAAGGACAAGCTGGAGCTTTCGCTCGGCGGCATCCGCGACATGGGCGGAATTCCGGACGTGATGTTCGTGATCGACGCCAACAAGGAAGAGCTGGCGATCAAGGAAGCCAACACGCTGGGTATTCCGGTCGTTGCGATCCTCGATTCGAACGTCTCGCCCGACGGCATCGCTTTCCCGGTTCCGGCGAACGACGACGCGAGCCGTGCTATCCGCCTGTATTGCGAAGCGATCGCCATCGCCGCGACGCGTGGCGGCCAGCAGGAGCAGGCCCGTCGCGTCGACGTGGGTTCGCTCGAGCAGCCCCCGGTCGAGGAAGCGCTGACGGTTGCCCCGGTCGAGGCTTCGCCTTCGGTTGCGGCCGATACGTCGGTGACCGAGGCGGATTTCGCCGCTGCCGATCCGGAAACCCCGGCGGCTTCGACCGAGCCGGAAACGGCGGTCGAAGGCGAGCGCCAGATCGACGCGTAAACGTCACGGAGCGTGACTATATAAGTCACTCTCTCACCGTTCGTGCCGGGCTTGTCGAAGCATCGTTCTTCCTTTTCCAACCGGAAAAAGACGGACGGCCCTTTGACAGGCTCGGGGCGAACGGTTTGGTTTTGAAAGGCCCCGCAGAGCAAAGGGGCCGCAATGGAAGGATTAGAGACATGGCCGAGATCACGGCAGCAGCGGTGAAGGATCTGCGCGAAAAGAGCGGCGCGGGCATGATGGATTGCAAGAAGGCGCTGACCGAAACCGGTGGCGACATGACGGCGGCGATCGATTGGCTGCGCGCCAAGGGCCTCGCTTCGGCAGCCAAGAAGTCCAGCCGCACCGCGGCCGAGGGCCTGGTCGGCGTCGAGGTGTCGGGCACCAAGGGTGCGGCGGTCGAGGTGAATTCCGAGACCGATTTCGTCGCCAAGAATGCGCAGTTCCAGACGTTCGTTCGTGACGTGACCTCGGTCGCGCTCGAACTGGGCGATTCGATCGAGACGATCAAGGCGACCTCGCTGGGCGAGAAGACCGTCGAGGAAACGCTGACCAACAACATCGCGACGATCGGCGAGAACCAGAACATCCGCCGCGCCAAGCGCCTGGAAGTGACGTCGGGCGCGGTCGTGCCCTATGTCCACAACGCCGCTGCACCGGGCCTGGGCAAGATCGGCGTGCTCGTCGCACTTGAGAGCGAAGCGGGCGCGGACGTGCTCGAGCCGCTCGGCAAGCAGATCGCGATGCACATCGCGGCCGCTTTCCCGCTGGCGCTGAACGAGGAAGACCTGGATCCGGAAGTGATCGAGCGCGAGCGCGCGATCGCCACCGAAAAGGCCGCCGAGAGCGGCAAGCCTGCCGACATCGTCGCCAAGATGGTCGAAGGCGGCATTGCCAAGTATCGCAAGGAGAATGCGCTGGTCAGCCAGCTGCTGGTGATGGACGGCAAGACCAAGATCTCCGACGTCGTCGCCAATGCGGCGAAGGCAGCGGGCAAGCCGATCAAGCTGGTCGACTATGTCCGCTTCCAGCTCGGCGAGGGCATCGAGAAGGAAGCCTCCGATTTCGCGGCTGAAGTCGCCGCCGCTTCGGGTGTCAAGCAGCCGGCCTGAGCCGCTGCCACTTGATCGAAACGGAAGGGCCGCGTCGCGAGACGCGGCCCTTTTTGATTCGAGCCAGCCGTTTGAATTGAACGAACAAGGGATGGTTCGAACAAAGTCGTATAGTCCTGAGCCTGTCGAAAGACGTGTTCGAGGCATGAGCCTCGACAAGCTCGGCACGAACGGATTGGAAATGGGGTCAAACTGAAACGGACCCTCCGCCGAGCGTGATTGACACCACATCGCGGCCGGGCTTGATCGCGCGATGACCCAACCCGATCCCGCCGCCGCTTTCCAAACCGAGATCACCAGGGCGCAGGCGCATGTCGATGCACAGCATTGGCGCGAGGCGATCGACGCGCTGGAGCGCGCCTTGCGCCTTCGGCCCGACGCGGACGGTGCCTGGCGTGCGCTCGGTGACGCCAGGCGGGCGGCCGGCGACGGGGCGGGGGCCTCGTTCGCGCACGATCGCGCCGCGAGCCTGTCGATCTCCCGGCCGCCGCTCGGCGACGCGCTGGTCGCGATCGACGGCAACCGGCTGGCGACGGCGGAACAGATCGTGCGTGAACGGTTGCGCACCGCGCCGACCGACGTCGCCGCGATCGCGGTGTTGGCGGACATCGCCGCCCGGGCCGGACGTTTCGCGGATGCGGTGCGGTTCCTGAATCACGCGCTGGAGATCGCGCCAGATCACGAGCGGGCGCGCGGCCAGCTTGCGCGGGTCCGATACGGGAGCCGCGATCTTCCCGAGGCCCTGGCGGAGTTCGATCGGCTGCTGCTGCTGAACCCGAAACATCACGGCTATCGCAACCTGCGTGCCGCGACGCTGGATCTGCTCGGCGATTATCCGGGCGCGGTCTCGGCGTATAACGACATGCTCGCCGATGATGCGGCCCAGCCGCTGGTGTGGATGACGCTCGGCAACGTCCTAAAGACGATCGGCGACGTCCCTGCCGCCATCGCCGCGTTTCGACGCAGTCTGGAATTGGCACCGGAAACCGGGGAAAGCTGGTGGGGCCTGGCCAATTTGAAGTCGTTCGCGTTCGACGAGGCCGATATCGCCGCGATGCAGGCGGAACTGGCGCGCCCGGCGCTGAGCGACGTCAACCGCATCTGCCTGGAATTCGCTCTGGGCAAGGCTCTGGAAGATCACGGCCGGTATCCCGATTCCTTTGCCCATTACAGCGCCGGCAACCGGCTGCAGCAGGCTCACGCCCCGCACGATCCCGAACATCTGTCGACCTTCGCCCGGCGCTGCGAGGCTCTTTTCACGCCGGATTTCTTCACCGCGCGCGTCGGCAGCGGCGATCCCGCGCCCGACCCGATCTTCGTCCTGGGCATGCCGCGTTCGGGCTCGACTTTGGTCGAACAGATCCTCGCCAGCCATCCAGCGATCGAGGGCACGATGGAATTGCCCGAACTTCCACGCATCGTCCGCCTGTTGGGGGGTATCGGCGATCCGGCGACGATGCCCTATCCCGACAGCATCGCCAAGCTTTCCGCCGCGCAACTCGCCGGGCTGGGCGCGGAATATCTGCATCGCGCGGCGCGCTGGCGAAACACGGATCGGCCGTTCTTCATCGACAAATTACCGATGAACTTCATGTCGGTCGGGCTGATCCGCCTGATCCTGCCCAACGCGAAGATCGTCGATGTGCGCCGTCATCCGCTCGGTTGCGGTTTTTCGGTGTTCAAGCAATATTTCCCGACCGGGCAGAGCTTTGCCACGTCGATCGAGCATGTCGGGCGCTTCTATGCCGATTACGTGCGGCTGATGCGATCGTGGGATGCGCGGTTGCCCGGTTTCGTCCATCGGGTGATGTACGAAGACCTCATCGCCGATGCCGAGACTGAAGTGCGGCGGCTGCTCGATTTTCTTGGGCTCCCGTTCGATCCGGCCTGCCTCGAATTCCACGCCAGCACCCGCGCCGTCCGCACGCCGAGCGCGGAACAGGTGCGGCAGCCGATCTACACAGAAGCCGTCGATCATTGGCGTCACTACGAGGCGTGGCTGGGTCCGATGAAGGATGCGCTCGGCGACGTCCTCACGCGCTATCCCGAGGTGCCGTAGCAGCCGGCCCGAAAGCGACGACGCCATAGCGCCTTCCCGCTTCCAATCCCGCGCCTGCCCAACTAAGGTCCGCGCCGCCCCCCGACAGCAGCCTATTGGAATCCCGTGACAGTCCCTTCGTACAAACGCATCCTGCTCAAATTGTCGGGTGAAGTCCTGATGGGAGAGGGTGGTCTGGCGATCGATCCGGCCGTGACGGCGCGCGTCGCCCAGGAGATCGCCGATGCCAAGAACCAGGGATTCGAGCTTTGCGTCGTGGTCGGCGGCGGCAACATCTTCCGCGGCATGGCCGGCGCGGCGCGCGGCATGGACCGGGCGACCGGCGACTATATGGGCATGCTCGCCACCGTCATGAACGCGCTCGCCGTGCAGAACGCGCTCGAGCAGATCAATGTCGAGACGCGCGTGCAATCCGCGATCCCGATGGCCAGCGTGTGCGAGCCGTTCATCCGCCGCCGCGCGATGCGGCATCTCGAAAAGGGCCGGGTGGTGATCTTCGCCGCCGGCACCGGCAGCCCGTTCTTCACCACCGACAGCGGTGCCGCGCTGCGCGCCGCCGAGATGAAGTGCGACGCTCTGTTCAAGGGCACGTCGGTGGACGGGGTGTACGACGCCGATCCCAAGACCGTTCCGACCGCCAAGCGTTACGATACCGTGAGTTACGACACCGTGCTTGCAGACAATCTCAAGGTGATGGACGCCAGCGCCATCGCCCTGTGCCGCGACAACGACATTCCGATCGTCGTGTTCAACATCCGCGATCACGGCAATCTCGCCGCGGTGCTGGCGGGTGAGGGCATTTCGACGACCGTTAAGAAGGAGGGCTGAACATGGCCGCATACGATAAAGCCGATCTCGAACGCCGCATGGCCGGTAGCGTCGAGGCGTTGAAGAGCGATCTGGTGGGGCTGCGCACAGGGCGTGCCTCCACCTCGCTGCTCGATCCCGTGACGGTCGAGGTGTACGGCGCGCACATGCCGCTTAACCAGCTCGCGACCGTGTCCGTGCCCGAGCCGCGCATGCTATCGGTTCAGGTGTGGGACAAGATGAACGTCGGCCCGGTCGACAAGGCGATCCGTTCGGCCGGCCTCGGCCTCAACCCGATCGTCGACGGCACGACGCTGCGCCTGCCGATCCCGGACCTGACCGAGGAACGCCGCAAGGAACTGGCCAAGCTGGCCGGCAAATATGCCGAGGACGCCCGCATCGCCGCACGCAACGTGCGCCGCGACGGCATGGATTCGCTGAAGACCGACGAAAAGAAGGGCCTGTTCGGCGAGGACGATCGCAAGAAGCTCGAGACCGAGGTCCAGAAGCTCACCGACAAGACGATCGCCGATATCGATGCGGCGGCGTCGGCCAAGGAAAAGGAAATCCTGGGCAAGTGAGCCCGGCGCCGGCCAGGATTCCCGCCGCGGTGGGTGAGGCGTCGGGCGGACCGTCGCATTTGCCGCGCCATGTCGCCATCATCATGGACGGCAACGGGCGCTGGGCGAAAAAGCGTTTCCTGCCGCGGCTCGCCGGACACAAGGCCGGGGTCGAGGCGGTGCGCAAGGTGACGCGGGCCGCGCGCGCGCTCGGGATCGAGGCGCTGACGCTCTACGCCTTCTCCTCCGAGAATTGGCGGCGGCCGGAGGAAGAGGTCAGCGACCTGATGGGGTTGCTGCGCATCTTCATCCGCAGCGATCTGGACGAACTGGCGCGCGAGAACGTGCGGCTGCGCGTGATCGGCGATTACCGCCGCTTCTTGCCCGATCTGGTCAAGCTGGTCGACGATGCGATCGCGCGCACCGCGAGCAATGACGGGCCGATCCTGGCGATCGCGCTCAATTACGGCGCGCAGGCGGAGATCGCCGCCGCCGCGCGCGCGCTGGCGGCCAAGGTCGCGGCGGGCGACCTCGCCGCCGATGCGATCGACGAGGCCGCGATCGAGCGCGAACTCGACACGCACGATCTGCCGCCGCTCGATCTGATGATCCGCACGTCGGGCGAAATCCGGTTGTCGAATTTCCTGCTGTGGCAGGCGGCCTATGCCGAGTTGCTGTTCGTCGACACGCTCTGGCCCGATTTCGACGGCGCCGCGCTCGAACAGGCAGTGGCGACGTTCGGCCAGCGTCAACGGCGCTTCGGCGGCCTGTGAGCCCAGATGTGAACGGGGCGAAACGCTCGTCCGATCTGCCCGTCCGTGCCGTCACGGGCGTGGCGATGATCGCGGTCGCCGCCACGGCCTTGTGGGCGGGCGGGATCTGGTTCTGGCTGCTCTGCGTCGCTGGCGCGATCGTGATGATGGGCGAATGGGCCGATCTGGTCGGTGCCGGGGCGGCGCACAAGCGGATCGCGCAGTTCAGCCTGTCGGTGCCGCTGGCGACGATGGCGCCGCCGTCCTTGATCCTCGAGGTGCATTATTTCTTCACGCTGGGGCTGCTCGCCGGCGCCGCGTTCTTCGCGGTGATCGTCACGCGGCGGCGCGATCTGGCGGCCGGCTTGGTCTATTGCGGATTGCCGGTGCTGGCATTGGTGTTCCTGCGCCGGCAGGATGCCGGGATCGTCTTCACGCTCTGGGCACTGGCGCTGGTTTGGGCGTGTGACATCGGCGCCTATTTTTCCGGTCGCACGATCGGCGGGCCGAAGCTCGCGCCTGGGATCAGCCCCAACAAGACGTGGGCCGGGCTGATCGGCGGCGTCGTCGCGGCAAGCCTGTTCGCAGGTGTGATGCATATCGAGTACGGCCTGCCGTGGCGCATGACGCTGGCGACTCCGGTGCTGGCCGTTCTGGCGCAGGGCGGAGACCTGTTCGAAAGCTGGTTGAAGCGCCGTGCCGGCGTCAAGGATAGCGGATCGATCCTGCCCGGCCATGGCGGCGTGCTTGATCGGCTCGACGGCCTCGTCCCGGTCGCGCCTCTCGCCGCCTTCCTGCTGATCCTGCCGAGATTCTATACATGAAGACCGTGACTATCCTCGGCGCGACCGGTTCGGTCGGCACCTCCACGCTCGACCTGATCGAGCGCGAGCCCGACCGTTTCGAGATCCTCGCGCTCACCGCCAATTGCGATACCGAGAAGCTGGCGGCCGCGGCCATTCGCACCCATGCTAAGCGCGCGGTGGTGGCCGACGAAGCCTGCCTGGCGGACCTGCGCGAACGGCTCGCCGGAACCGGAGTCGAGGCGGCGGGCGGCGCGCAGGCGTTGCTCGAAGCGTCGGCGATGGGCGCGGACTGGACGATGGGCGCGATCGTCGGCTGCGCCGGGCTGGAACCCGTGATGGCGGCGGTGGAGCACGGGGGCATCGTGGTGCTCGCCAACAAGGAGCCGTTGGTGTCGGCGGGCGACGTGATCCTCAAGGCGGCGGAGCGCAGCGGCGCGACGTTGCTGCCGGCGGATTCCGAACATAACGCGATCTTCCAATGCTTCGACGCGAGCCGCCCGGGCAACGTCCGGCGCATCATCCTGACGTGCAGCGGCGGACCGTTCCGCGACTGGTCGACCGAGCGGATGCGCGACGTGACGCCCGAACAGGCGGTGGCCCATCCCAATTGGTCGATGGGTGCGAAGATCTCGGTCGATTCGGCGACCTGCATGAACAAGGGCCTCGAATTGATCGAGGCGGCGCGCCTCTTCCCGGTGCCGCACGACGCGATCGAGATCGTCATCCACCCGCAATCGGTGATCCATTCGCTGGTCGACTATGTCGACGGATCGGTGCTGGCCCAGCTCGGGCCGCCCGACATGCGTACGCCGATCGCGCATTGCCTTGCCTGGCCCGATCGCATGGCCACGCCGATGGCACCGCTCGACCTGATCGCGATCGGCCGGCTCGATTTCGCCGCACCCGACGACACGCGCTTCCCGGCATTGCGGTTGGCACGCGAGGCGCTGGACGCGGGCGGCGCTCGCCCCGCCATCCTTAATGCCGCAAACGAGATCGCCGTTGCCGCGTTTCTCAAGAAACGCATCGGCTTCCTCGAAATTGCCGCAATCGTCGCCGATACGCTCGATCGTTACGATCCGCCGGCACCCGAAACGCTGGACGAGGTTTTGGCAATCGACGCGGGGGCGCGTAGAATTGCAGATGAGCGTGTAAAGGATTGCGTACGTTGATCGAAGCCCCCGGCCTTTTTCTGACCATCCTGGCGTTCGCTCTGGTCATCGGGCCGCTCGTGTTCGTGCACGAGATGGGCCACTACCTCGCCGGGCGCTGGTTCGGCGTGAAGGCGGAGGCGTTCTCGATCGGCTTCGGCAAGGAAGTGTTCGGCTTCACCGACCAGCGCGGTACGCGCTGGAAGTTCGGCTGGCTGCCGCTCGGCGGCTACGTCAAGTTCGCCGGCGACATGAACCCCGCGAGCCAGCCCGACCCGGATTGGTATCTGCTGCCCGCCGACGTGCGCGAACAGACCTTCCAGGCCAAGCCGCTGTGGCAGCGCGCGATCATCGTCGCGGCGGGGCCGTTCGTGAACTTCGTACTGGCCTTCCTGATCCTGATGGGGTTCGCGCTCACGTACGGCGACGGTCGCACACCGGCCGTGGCGCGTGAGATCGTCGCCGGCAGCGCTGCCGCCAAGGCCGGGATGCAGGCCGGCGACCGCATCACCGCGCTCGGCGGTCGCAGCGTCGAGACGTTCGACGATGTCGCCAAATACATCCAGCTGCGCGCCAACGAGACGGTGCAGGTCGATTTCGACCGCAACGGTCGCGCGATGCGCGTCGACGCCGCCGTCGGCTCGCAGACGTTGCGCGATCGCTTCGGCAACGAATTCAAGCTCGGCCTGCTCGGCATCGCGCCGGTCAAGCCGGTCTGGGTTCCCGTCGGGGTGGTCGAGGCTCCGGTCGTCGCGGTCAAGCGGATGGGATCGATCCTGACGATGATGGTCGACAGCATCGGCCAGATCGTCACCGGCAAGAGGCCGGTGAGCGAATTGGGTGGTCCTTTGCGCATCGCCAAAGTCTCGGGCGAACAACTGGCGCTCGGCATTCCGGATCTGATCGGTTTGATTGCGCTGGTGTCGATTAATTTGGGGTTCATCAATATTTTGCCAGTTCCGATGCTGGATGGCGGTCATCTGTTCTTCTACGCGATCGAAGGCATCCGGCGGCGTCCGGTTCCGGCGGCGGTGCAGGAATGGGCGTTCCGCGGCGGATTGATCGCAATTCTGGCGCTGATGCTGATGGTGACGTTCAACGATCTCGGCACGTTCGGGCTATGGAAGAGCCTCGCCGGGTTGATCGGTTGACGCAGGTAAGGCAGGGCGGGCGCGCGATTTTAGGCGGCCCGCGTAATTTCTCCGTTTTTGGGGTGGGATAGTGACAGCGATCAAGGTTTCGAAATACGGCGTGCGCGCTACGACGGCTCTGCTGGCTGGCACGATGCTGTCCAGCCTGCCGATCGCCGCTCGTGCGCAGCAGGCACCGGCCGCCCCGGTTCGCCAGCTTGTCACGCCGGCCCCGGTCGTCGCGCCGGTGACGCGCACGATCAAGTCGCTGCGCGTCGAGGGATCGCAGCGCATCGAGCCCGACACGGTGTTGTCCTATACCAAGCTGCGGGTCGGCCAGGCGTACACCAACGAAAGCCTCGATCAGGCGATCAAGGATCTCTACGCGAGCGACTTCTTCGCCGACGTGTCGATCGCCGGCGCGGAAAAGGGCGATATTGTCCTGCGCATCCGCGAGAACCCGGTGATCAACCGCGTCATCCTGGAAGGCAACAAGCGCCTGAAAGAAGACAAGATCCGCAAGGAGATCAAGCTCGCGCCGCGCCAGATCTTCACGCGGACCGCCGTCCGTCAGGATATCGCGCGGATCGTCGAGCTGTATCGTCGCCAGGGCCGCTTCGCCGCCTCGATCCAGCCGAAGATGGTCACGCTCGATCAGAACCGCGTCGATGTGGTGTTCGAGATCAGCGAAGGTGCCAAGTCGAAGGTCCGCGCGATCAACATCATCGGCAACGAGGTGTTCAAGGATAGCAAGCTGCGCGAGCAGATGGCGACCAAGCAGGCGCGCCTGCTGACCCTGCTCAGCTCGAACACCAGCTATGATCAGGACCGGATGGCGTACGACCAGCAGAAGCTGCGTCAGTTCTACCTGACCGAGGGCTATGCCGATTTCCGCGTCACCTCCGCCGTGGCGGAACTGACGCCGGACAAGAAGGACTTCATCATCACCTATGTGGTGGAGGAAGGCCCGCGCTATAAATTCGGCGACGTCACGGTCGACAGTTCGATCCGCGATTTCGACAACAAGAAGCTGGCCGAGGGTCTGACGATCAAGAAGGGCGACTGGTACGACGCGAAGAAGGTCGAGAATTCGGTCGATCAGCTGAGCGAGACTGCCGGTCTGTTCGGCTACGCCTTCACCGAAGTGAATCCGGAGTTCAACCGCGACCGTGAAACGCTCACGATGTCGATGAACTTCAACATCGCCGAAGCCAAGCGCTCCTATGTCGAGCGGGTCGAGATCAACGGCAACACCAATACGCAGGACAAGGTCATCCGCCGGGAAATCCGTTTGGCGGAAGGCGATGCGTTCAACAGCTTCCAGGTCAAGCGGTCGACCGATCGCATCAACTCGCTGGGCTATTTCCAGGACAAGTTCGAGCTGAAGCAGAATCCGGGGTCAGCACCCGATCGTGTGGTGCTGACCGCCGACGTGGAGGAAAAGTCGACCGGCGAACTGCAATTGTCGGCGGGCTTCTCGAGCTTGGAGAGCTTCATCGTCCAGGCCTCGATCAAGCAGCGCAATTTCCGCGGCAAGGGCCAGGAACTGCGCGCCAGCGTCAATTATTCGAGCTATTCCAAGTCCGTCGAACTCGGCTTTACCGAGCCGTATCTGTTCGACAAGAATATCGCGATCGGCGGCGACATCTTCCGGCGCGACTACAATTCGTTCAATCTGACCGCGAGCGGCGACCGCAACACGACCTATCAACAGGTTTCCACCGGTTTCCAGATCCGCACCGGCGTGCCGCTGACCGAATATTGGTCGCTGTCCGGTCGCTACGGTCTCAGCTTCGACAACGTCACGCTGGATCAGAGTACCTATTATTCCAACGGCGTCTGCGACCCGATCAAGGCCGGGCGCTATCTGTGCGACTCGATCGGCAACCGTGCGACATCGTCGGTCGGCTACTCGCTGGTCTATGACAGCCTGAACAGCCGACTGCGCCCGAGCGCCGGGCATCGCTTCATCTTCAGCCAGGATTTCGCCGGCCTCGGCGGTGACGTGAAATATATCCGCACCAAGTTCGATGCCTCGAAATATTGGGGGATTGGCGGGGGCTTCATCGCGTCGGCCACGGCGGAAGGCGGCTATATCAAGTCGCTCGAAGGCAGTCGCGGGCCCGGCATCGACAAGGTCCGCATCACCGATCGCTTCTATCTCGGCGAGCCGGAATTCCGCGGCTTCGACATTCGCGGTGTCGGCCCGCGCGTCCAGCGCGTGCCCTACGTCACCGATTCGAATGGCGTACAGACGCTGACCACCGACAAGAACAGCATCGTCGACGATGCGCTCGGCGGCCGGGCTTATTATTCCGGTCGTCTCGAACTCGAAATCCCGCTCGGTGCCGGTGCGCGCGAACTGGGTCTGCGGCCGTCGATCTACGTGCAGGCCGGTGCCCTGTTCGGCGTGACCAAGCCGCTCCCGACGATCAGCACCTGCACGAACGGGGCAACCCTCAATTGCTTCACTCAGTCCACCGACGCCAATGGCGTGACGACGATCGGATCGGCGTTCGTTCCGGTGCTGGATACGGCCGGCAATCAGCTCTATTACTTCACGCAGGCTGACGGCGGTCTGGTGTCGACCTCCTGCCGCGCGGGTCTTCCCGACGCCAGCGGCGCGTGCAATGGCATCATTCCCAATACGCCTCAGGGTTCGACGATCTCGCCGTTCCTCGAGCGCTTCGTCGGCAACTCGGCCAAGCCCCGCATCTCGATCGGTGCCGGCGTCAACTGGACCTCGCCGTTCGGGCCGCTGCGCATCGACGTGGCCTATGCCCTCGTCAAGGACAAGGGCGACGACACCAAACTCGTAACATTCAACGTAGGGACAAGTTTCTGATGAACACGAACACAAAGATGCTGCTGATCGCCATTCTCGCGGCCCCCGCCGCGACGCTCGGCGCGGCCCAGGCCAATGCTCAGGCGGTCGCGGTCGCCGATCCGCAGGGGGCGATCGCCAACACCAAGGCGTTCGGCGCCGCGGTCGCGCAGATCAAGACCACCTACAAGACTCAGCTCGATCAATCCACCGCACGCCGCGCCGCCGTCCAGAAGGAAATCGAGGCGCTCGCGCTTGCTCTCGATACCGACAAGAACGGCCAGGTCAGCCAGCAGGAACTGGAAGCCGCTCAGGCTGCCAAGCGTCCCGAGATCGCCGCGATCCAGCAGAAGCAGGCCGCGGTCCAGCAGGAAGTCAGCCGCCTAGAGGCACCGGCCGCACGCGCGCAGCAATATGCCGCCGAGCAGATCGCGATGAAGTACGAAGCTGCGCTGCAGTCGGTCGTTTCCAAGCGTAGCGTTCAACTGATCGTTCGTCCGGATGCGGTGATCTTCGCCCAGCCGGCGGCGGACCTGACCCCGGCGATCACTGCCGAACTCGACACGGTCGTGCCGAGCGTCAGCACCACGCCACCGGCGAACTGGCAGCCGGGCCAGGCTGGTGCCGCGCAGGCTGCTCCGGCCGCGACGACCGCTCCGGCCAAGAAGCCGACCACGCGGTGAGTGAAGACGCAGTCCAGGCTGCGGAGGCGGTGACGCTTGGTCCGCTCGATATCGGGCGGATCATGGCGGCTCTGCCGCATCGTTATCCGATGCTGTTGGTCGATCGTGTCGAGGAAGTGATCCTCGACCGGTCGATCGTGGCGATCAAGGCGGTGACGATCAACGAGCAGTTCTTCCAGGGGCATTTCCCTGGACGGCCGATCATGCCCGGCGTACTCATCGTCGAGGCGATGGCGCAGGCCGCAGGCATCCTCGCGCTGGAATCGCTCGGGCTCGCCGGTACCGGCAAGCTCGTCTATTTCATGTCGATCGACGAAGTGAAGTTTCGCAAGCCGGTCGAACCCGGCGTGTTGCTGCGCCTTGAGGTCGAGATCGTGCAGAAAAGCTCGCGCAGTACCAAATTCGCCGGTCGCGCGCTGATCGACGGGAAGCTCGCCGCCGAGGCGAAGTTCATGGCGATGATCGCGGATCCGCCCAAAGCCGGCTGACCGGTCAAGCCACCTCGGCTTAAACACCTTGCTCTACTTGGGCGCGGCGTGTAGTGCGCCGCGCTTGTCCCGGCTGGTCGGAAACCAGCCACTGACGGAGATTGATCATGAAGAAGAACATTCACCCCGATTATCACACCATCAAGGTGCAGATGACCGACGGCACCGTGTACGAAACCCGCTCCACCTGGGGCAAGGAAGGCGACACGATGACGCTCGAAATCGATCCGCTCGCGCATCCGGCCTGGACCGGCGGCCGTGGCACGATGCTCGACACCGGTGGCCAGGTTGCGCGCTTCAACAAGCGCTTTGGTGGCCTCTCGTTCGGCAAGAAATAATATCCTGCCTGGTGCGTCGTTCTTAACGGCGCATTAGGCATCGCAGGACTAGGCTTTCCCTCGTTATCGACGAGAGGAAAGCCATGTTCGCCGCCGAATTCGAATCCGCCGAGGTAACCGGACACCGGCGTGCCCCGCGCGCTCCGGTATCGATCAACGCGCGCGTCGGTCGCGGCGGTTTTTATCGCACCTTGTGCAAGGTCACCGATCTCACGATCCACGGCGCACGGCTCCAGACCTATTCGGCGATGCGCAAGGGCGACACGATCTGGCTGACCTTGCCGTTGATCGGGCAGGTCGCGGCCACGGTGATGTGGGCCGACGATTTCGAGGCCGGCTGCCGTTTCGGCCACCCGCTCGACACCCACGCCTTCGACGAACTGACGGCCTTGGCGACGCCCGTCACCTGACGGATCTGGCGGAAGGGGTGGGATTCGAACCCACGGATACTTGCGCATCGGCGGTTTTCAAGACCGCTGCAATCGACCACTCTGCCACCCTTCCGGCACCGTCCGCATAATCGCCCTGCGCCGCTTTGTGCAAGCACTGCGACCATCGGGGGTTCATGTCGCCGACACGGTGTGGCAAGGTCGCGGTATGTGGGGACGGTTTAGAAAGAAGTTCTGGGTCGGCGCGGCGATGGCTGCGGCGGCCTTCGTTTTCAGCGGCGGGCCGGCGGCGGCACAGGACGAAGCGGGCTTTCAGGCGTATCTCGTCCAGCTCCGTGCTCAGGCCATCGCCAAGGGCGTCAGCGCGCGCACGCTCGATATGGTCTTGCCGACGCTGACGCTCAACACCCGCGTGATCGAACTGGATCGCGCGCAGCCCGGTGCCAGCCCCAACGCAGCCGTGCCCAATTTCGCACCGTATCAGGCCCAGCATGTCGGCGCGGCGATAATCGCGCGCGGGCGGAGCGCCTATCAGTCGCAACGCTGGCGGCTGCAAAGAATCGAGGATCAGACGGGCGTGCCCGAATCGGTGATGGTCGCGATCTGGGGGCATGAGACGAGCTACGGCGTGGTGATGGGCGGCTTCGATCTGCCGCGCGCTCTCGCCTCGCTCGCCTATGAAGGGCGGCGGCGGCAGTTGTTCGCGGACGAATTCATCGCCGCGATGCAGATGGTCGATCGCGGCGTGCCGGTATCGCAGTTGAAGGGTAGTTGGGCCGGAGCGACCGGCGGGCCGCAATTCCTGCCCTCGGTCTATCTGCGCCTGTCGCGCGACGGCGACGGCGACGGGCGGGCGGATATCTGGACCAGCCCGGCCGACACCCTGGCCTCGATCGGCAATTATTTCACCAACGCCGGATGGCGCCGCGGCCAGCCCTGGGGCCTGGCCGTGACCGTGCCCGCCCAGTTCGATCGGTCCGGCATCGCCAACCGGCTGATCTCGCCCCGCTGCGAACGGGTGTTCGCACGGCATAGCGGCTGGAAGACGATCGGCGAGTGGCGTGCATTGGGGATCAGCCCGCAGACGCGTACCTGGCCGGACGATCGCGTGCTGGCGACGTTGCTCGAACCCGATGGCCCGGGAAAAACCGCATACCTGCTAACCGGAAATTATCGGGTCATCCTCGATTACAATTGCTCGAACTTTTACGCACTTTCAGTCGGGCTGCTCGCGGATGCTGTCGAACACTAAGATCTTTCTAGGTTTCACCATGGTTCTCGCCGGGTGCGGTGGGGCGGTATTCGCCGACGTACCGCGTATAGCGAACGCGCCCGCCGGTCTTCGCGATGCGCCGCCCGCCTCGGCACCCGAATTGGACCGAGCGGGCCATGTGCTGCAGGGGGATTACCCGCCCGAACCCGGTGTTCCCGCACAAGATTTCGCACCCGAACCGGCCCGTCGACAGGCACACCCGCCGCGCACCGGCGCCGGTTATGACGCACCGCCGCCAGCGCCCGTACCGGATGGCCAATCCCAACCGACCGACATGCCCCCGGCGGTCGCCGCCAGCACCGGCCCGCGCGGCACTTCGGGCGAGGCGCAGCGCTACGACACGGTCGGCTACGCCACCTGGTATGGCGAAGAAATGCAGGGCAGCAACACCGCATCCGGTCAGCCGTTCGACGCAAATGCGATCACCGTCGCGCATCGCACGCTGCCGCTGGGGTCGATCGTCGAGGTGACCGCACTGGATACCGGCCGCACGATCCTCGCGCTGGTCAACGATCGCGGGCCGGGCCAGCGTGATCTGGAAATCGATCTGTCGCGCGGCGCGGCACAATTACTCGGCGTGACCGCCGCCGCTCCGGTGCGCGTCCGTCTGGTGAATGCGACTCCACCCGACCTGATGGCGCTCCGTTCGGGTCATCCAGCCTCGCCGCGAATCGATGCGCCGCAATCCCTGCTGACGGCGTTGCGCCGGAAATTGCCGCTACGGGCCATGCCGATTGCACGACCGGCCGCTGCGTCCATCCCTGCGCCGAAGCCGCGTCCGGCCCGAAGGCCCCTTCCGATGACGGACATGCCACCGGCACGCCCCGAACCACAGCCCATACCGGCTCCGATCTCCACTTCGGGCATCTTCGTGCAGGTTGCGGCGTTGTCCAACGAATCGAAAGCCAAGGCGCTCGCCACCCGGCTCAACGGGCGCGTGCAGCGCGTCGGGGCGATCTACCGCATACAGATCGGGCCGTATGCAAATACCGCTTCGGCGAAAGCCGCGCGTGACGGCGTCGCCCGGCAGGGCTATGGGGATGCTCGTATCGTGCAAACGAACTGAGTTCACCCTTAAGCGTCACGGACTGTCGATGAAGAATCTGCCGATCAAGAAACTCCTGGCTGCCAGCGTCCTGACGCCGGCCTTGCTCTTCGCCAGCGCGGGCATCGCGGCGGCACCCGATTTCCCGACGCCGGCCCCGGTCGCCTATCTGACCGACCTGACGACCGGCGCGGTGTTGTTCTCCAAGGACGCCGATCGTCGCATGCCGCCGGCCTCGATGGCCAAGATGATGACGGTCTACGTCGCCTTTGACATGCTCAAGAAAGGCGAGCTGAAACTCGGCCAGACCTTCCCGGTGCGCCCGGAGACGTGGCAGAAATGGCATGGCCCGGCCGCGGGCTCGACGATGTTCCTGTCGACCGGCGAGAATGTCAGCGTCGAAAATCTCCTGAAGGGGATCGTCACGCTCTCCGGCAACGACGCCTGCGTCGTGCTGGCCGAGGGGATTTCCGGCACCGAAGCGGCATTCACCGATCGGATGAACGAGGCGGCCAAGCGGCTCGGCCTGAGCAACAGCCATTTCGGCACGTCGAACGGCTGGCCCGACAATGGCGTGACCTATGTCACCGCGCGCGATCTGGCGAAGCTCGCCGCGGCCACGATCCAGGATCATCCGGCGCTCTACAAGAAGTTCTATTCGTTGCCGAATTTCACCTGGGGCAAGACGCTGGGGGCAGGGGCGGACATCACGCAGGCGAATCGCGATCCGCTGCTCGGCCGCGTCGCCGGTGCCGATGGCCTGAAGACCGGGCACACCGACGAAGCCGGCTACGGCTTCACCGGGTCGGCGATGCAGAACGGCCGCCGCCTGGTGATGGTGATGGCCGGGCTGACCAGTGCCAACCAGCGGATCCAGGAATCGGTCAAGTTCATGGATTGGGGCTTCCGCGCCTGGCAGTCCAAGCCGGTCGTGCGCAAGGGCCGCAAGGTCGAGACGGCCGAGGTGCAATTAGGCAATGCCGCGACGGTCGGCCTTGTCGCAGGCACCGATCTCGCCGTGACGTTGCCGTCCGGCGCGTCGCCGGCTTTGCAGGCCCGCGTGGTCTATGACGGGCCGATCAAGGCACCGATCAAGGCTGGGCAGCATATCGCTGATCTGGTCGTGACCTCGCCGGGCCTGCCGTCGCAGACGCTGCCTCTGGTCGCCGAGAGCGATGTGGGCGAGGCCGGGTTCTTCGGTCGCGCCTGGGCCGGGCTCAAGGGTCTGTTCGGCGGGTGAGGGGCCGCTTCATCTCGCTCGAAGGCGGCGAGGGAGCGGGCAAATCCACGCAGGTTCGCAGGCTCGCCGAGGCGCTGGCCGCGCGCGGCGTCGAGACGCTGGTCACGCGCGAACCGGGCGGCAGCGAAGGTGCCGAGGCGATCCGGGGCTTGCTGATGTCGGGTGAGGTCGCTCGGTGGAGCCCGCATAGCGAGGCGCTGCTGTTCGCCGCCGCACGTGCCGATCATGTCGAGAAGACGATCCAGCCGGCATTGGGCGCGGGCGTGTGGGTGATCTGCGACCGTTTCATCGACAGCAGTCGCGCATATCAGGGCGTGGCGGGCGGGATCGACGACGCCGCGGTGCTGGCGCTGCACGGCTTTGGATCGCGCGGAGTGCTGCCCGATCGCACTTTCGTGCTGGAAGTACCGGTCGCGCAGGGCCGTGCGCGCGCCGAAGTGCGGGACGGCGCGGCGGCGGATCGCTTCGCTGCGCGCGGCGACGAGTTTCACGGCGCGGTCGCGTCGGCCTTTCGGGGATATGCCGAGCACGAGCCGGATCGGGTGCGGCTGATCGACGCGTCGGCCAGCGCCGAAGCGGTCACGGAAGCGCTGCTGGCGGGCCTTGCCGACCTGTTGTCATGAGCCTGCCGCTGGGCAACTCGGCGGCGCACGCCGCCTTCGCCGCGGCGATGGACAGCGGTGCGCTGCACCACGCCTGGCTGTTCGCCGGGCCGGAAGGCGTGGGCAAGGCCAGTTTCGCGCGGATCGCGGCCCTGCGGTTGCTGGCGGACGGCGCGGCCAAATCCCCGTTGCCGCCGGGTTATGACGTCCCGGCCGACAATTATACGCGCAACCTGATCGCCGCCGGATCGCACCCCGACTATCGCGAGCTCGCCCGCGCGCCCAAGGACGCCGACAAGCCCGGTCAGGATCTCGCCCGCTCGATCCCGATCGCCCAAGTGCGGGCGTTGCAGCCATTGTTCGCGGTGACGCCGAGCATGTCCTCGCGCCGTGTGATCCTGATCGACGCGATCGACGATCTCGAACGCGCCGGTGCCAACGCCTTGCTCAAGAATTTGGAGGAGCCGCCGCAGGGCACGATCTTCCTGCTCATCAGCCACGCGCCCGGGCGTTTGCTGCCCACGATCCGTTCCCGCTGCCGTCTGCTGCGTTTCGAATCGCTCGATGATCGTACGATGGAACAGGTGCTGCGCGGGCAACAGCCCAACGCGCCAAATGCGGAGATCGCCGCCCTGATCGCGGCGGGGCAAGGTTCGCCGGGTCGGGCTTTGGGCTTTGCCGGCTTGGACATGGCCGCGCTCGACAGCGCGATGGCGGCCATCGCCCGCGACGGCGATCCGAGCAACGCCCAGCGTTCGAAGCTCGCCAAGTCGCTCGCCCCGAAGGCCGCCCAACCACGATACGAAGCCTTCCTCGAACGTGCGCCTGCCTTCATCGCCGCCAGCGCCCCGGGCCGGCAGGGGGCGGCCTTGCGAACCGCGCTCGACAGTTATGATGCGGCACGGTCGCTGGCCGCGAGTGCGCGGGGCCTTTCACTCGATGCGCAGGCGACGGTGTTCGAGATGGCTGGATTTGTGGCGACGCTCGCACCGCGTTGAATCTGCTATCGCAGCAGTTCCAGTCCCCCCAAAACCGCGCTAGAGCCACGCCATGGCCGAACCCTATTACATCACCACCGCGATCAGCTATCCCAACGGACGCCCCCATATCGGCCACGCCTACGAAGCGATCGCCGCCGACGCGATCGCCCGTTTTCACCGCCAGGCCGGGCGCGATGTGAAGTTCCAGACCGGCACCGACGAACATGGCCTGAAGATGGTCCAGGCCGCGCGCGACAAGGGCGTTGCCGTTTCCGATCTTGCCGACGAAATGTCGGGCTATTTCCGTGCGATGAACGACGCGCTGAACATCAGTTATGATCGTTTCATCCGCACTACCGAACCCGGTCACCACAGGGCCAGCCAAGCGATCTGGCAAGCGATGGCCGACACCGGAGACCTGTATCTCAGCCGCTACGAAGGCTGGTATTCGGTCCGCGATGAGGCGTTCTACGAGGAAAAGGAACTGACCGAGGGGGAAGGGGGCGTCAAGCTCTCGCCCCAGGGTACGCCGGTCGACTGGACCGCAGAGGAAAGCTGGTTCTTCCGCCTGTCGAAATACCAGCAACCGCTGCTGGACCACATCGCGGCCAACCCCGATTTCATTCGCCCCGAAAGCCGCCGCAACGAAGTGGTGAAATTCGTCGAGGGTGGCTTGATGGACCTGTCGGTCTCGCGCACCAGCTTCGATTGGGGCGTCAAGGTGCCGGGCAGCGACGGGCATGTCATGTATGTCTGGGTCGATGCGCTGACCAATTATCTGACCGGCGCGGGCTATCCCCACGATGCGGACGCGCTGGCGAAATGGTGGCCCGCCGATCTGCATCTGATCGGCAAGGATATCGTGCGATTCCATGCCGTTTACTGGCCGGCGTTCCTGATGTCCGCGAAGCTGGCTTTGCCCAAGGCCGTATTCGGTCACGGCTTCCTGCTCCACCGTGGCGAGAAGATGTCGAAGTCGATCGGCAACGTCGTCGATCCGATCGGATTGTCGGACGCGTTCGGCGTCGATGCGCTACGCTATTTCCTGCTCCGCGAAGTCAGCTTCGGGCAGGATGGCAGCTATTCCGCAGACGCCATCGTCACGCGGGTGAATGCCGAACTGGCCAACAGCTTCGGCAATCTGGCGCAGCGTACCTTGTCGCAGATCTTCAAGAATTGCGGCGGCGGGTTGCCGGAAATCCATGGCCTCGATCCGGCCGACGATGCGCTGTTCGATGTCGTCGACAAGGCAGTGCGTGGTACGATGCCGACAGCCTTTGGCGACCTGGCGCTATCGCAGGGCATCGAGCAGTGGATGCAGGCAGTCTATGCGTGCAACGCCTATGTCGACGAGCAGGCCCCGTGGGCGCTGCGCAAGACCGATCCTGCCCGGATGGAGACGGTGCTGGCCGTGCTGTATATCTGCATCGCGCAGCTGACGGTGGCGATCGCCCCGATCATCCCGGCAAGCGCGAAGATTCTGCTTGATCGCATGGGGATCGCCGAGGATCTGCGCACCTTCAGCGCGATCGGATCGCATTGGTATTCGCCGATGGCCGAAAGCGACTTCAAGATCGATCAGCCGGTCGGCCTGTTCCCACGCCTCGAACTCCCAACCGAAGCCGCCTGATGCTCGCCGACAGCCATTGTCATCTGAATTACAAGGGCTTGGCCGAGGATCAGCAGGCCGTGTTGCAACGCGCCCGAGCGCGTGGCGTCACCGCCATGCTCAATATCGCAACGCGGGAGAGCGAGTGGGACGATGTTCTCGCCACGGCCGAGCGTGAGACTGAAGTCTGGGCCACGGTCGGCATTCATCCACATGAGGCGGACAAGCACGCGCACATCGATACCGCCAAGCTGGTGGCGCGCGCGCGCCATCCCCGCGTGGTCGGAATCGGGGAGAGCGGGCTCGATTATTATTACGACCATAGTGACCGCGAACGACAGCAGATCAGTTTCCGGGCGCACATTGCGGCATGCCGCGAAACGCAGTTGCCGATCGTCGTCCATACCCGCGATGCCGAAGAGGATACGGGGGCGATCCTGCGCGAAGAGATGGGGAAGGGGGCCTATCCCGGCGTCATCCACTGTTTCACCGCCAGCGGTGCGTTTGCCGACATCGCGCTCGACCTCGGCTTCTACATCTCGATTTCCGGCATCGTGACGTTCAAGAACGCCAGGGATCTGCAGGAAACCGCCGCACGCCTGCCGCTTGAAAGGCTGCTGATCGAGACCGACGCTCCGTTTCTCGCGCCCGTGCCGCACCGGGGCAAAACCGGCGAGCCGGCGTTCGTTGCCGACACTGCCAAGTTTCTGGCGGATTTGCGGGGCGAGAGCGTCGAGCGACTGACCGAGGCGACCGCGCGGAATTTCCACACGCTCTTCGCCAAGACGGCCGCATGAAGGCTGTCGCGTGAAGGTTCGCATCCTCGGCTCCGGCACCTCGTCGGGCGTTCCCCGTATCGGCAATGATTGGGGCGTGTGCGATCCGACGAACCCGCGCAACCGCCGCACACGGGCTTCGATTCTCGTCGAGTCGGCGACCACGCGCATCCTGGTCGATACCAGCCCGGACATGCGCGAACAGCTGCTTGCCGCCGACGTGTCCGATGTCGATGCGGTGATCTGGACGCACGATCACGCCGATCATTGCCACGGCATCGACGATCTGCGGCAAGTGTATCATGCGAAGGGCGTGCCGGTGCGCGGATTGGCGCGGGCGGAGACGCTCGATCATCTGACCGCGCGGTTCGCTTATGCGTTCAGCGGGCGCACGGGCTATCCGCCGACCGTCGCCGGCGAGGTGTTGCCCGATGAATTGCAGATCGGGGATATCCGGCTAAGCGTCGTCGATCAGCCGCACGGCAATATCCATTCCGCCGGCCTGCGCTTTGCATGCGCCGGCAAGTCGATCGGTTATGCCACCGATTTCAATATCTTAACCGATGATATGCGAGCCCTGTATCAGGATCTGGACATCTGGATCGTCGACGCCCTGCGCAGGTCTCCTCACCCGTCCCATCCCGAACTCTCGGCAGTGTTGGATTGGATCAGGGAGCTGCGACCAGGCAGGTCGGCGTTGATCCATATGGACCATTCGATGGACTATGCCGCGCTTGTGGCGGAGTTGCCCGACGGGGTGGAGCCTGGGTATGACGGCTTGGAATTGACGGCATGAGCGACCGGGGTGCCGACGTCGCGTATCTGGCGCTCATGTTGATCCTGCCCGTGTCGGCGCTGATGGCACGGCGCTTGCCGATCGGTAGCGTCATGAAGATGGTTCTGGCCTGGGTGGCGATCTTCGGCGTGCTGATCGTCATCGTCGGCAATTGGGGTCGCGTTGCGCCCATGCTGCAGCCGATCGCGGATACGCTGGGCATCAGCGACCAATCCGTGTCCGGATCGACGGTGCGGATCCGCATGGCGCAGGACGGGCATTTCTGGGCGGCGGTGTCGGTCAACGGCGTTGCGCGGCGTATGCTGGTCGATAGCGGCGCGACCACGACGGCCTTGTCGTCCGCCACGGCGGAAGCGGCGGGCCTGGATTTGAGCGAGAGCATCATGCCGGCGGTGCTCGATACCGCCAACGGCCCGGTCACCGCGAAACACGCGACGATCGCCAAGCTCGACATCGGCGGCATTCAGGCGATCGATCTGCCGGCGGTGGTATCGCCGGCATTCAGCGACACCGACGTGATCGGAATGAATTTCCTGTCGCGGCTCAAATCCTGGCGGGTCGAGGGGGAAATGCTGGTTTTGGAGCCGAAGGGATCGGATAATTGAACCCACACGCGAAACGTCAGCAGATTTAACATAATGTATATTATCGGACTTTTAGATGGTTGAAGCGACAGGGGGCTCCTCCGGCTCCGTTCCCCCTTCCGATCCAATCCGGTTTCCCGAGATCCAGCGGCTGGTTGCGATCATGGCGCGGTTGCGCGATCCGGTTTCGGGCTGCGAATGGGATCGTGCGCAGGATTTTGCGTCGATCGCGCCCTATACGATCGAGGAAGCCTATGAGGTTGCCGATGCGATCGCGCGTGGCGATCTGGGCGATCTCAAGGACGAACTCGGTGATCTGCTGCTCCAGGTGATCTTCCACAGCCGCATGGCCGAGGAAGCCGGCCTCTTCGCGCTGGAGGATGTCGCGGCGGCCATCTGCGACAAGATGGAGCGCCGCCATCCGCACATCTTCGGCAACGCAGCGAATGGCGGCCATCATCAATGGGAAAAGATCAAAGCGGAGGAACGCGCGGCCAAGGGTAAGCCCGACTCTCCGGTCGGGGCGCTGGACGGCGTGGCGATCGGTCTGCCCGCCCTGCTTCGCGCCGAAAAGCTGCAAAAACGCGCCGCGCGCACCGGTTTCGACTGGCCCGATGCCAGCGGCGCGCGCGCCAAGCTGTTTGAGGAGATCGCCGAGATTGACGCGGCCACGGCTGCCGAGCAAGAGGGTGAGGTCGGCGACCTGCTCTTTTCGGTGGTCAACTGGGCGCGACATCTGGGGATCGATCCCGAGGCCGCATTGCGCGGGGCGAACGCGAAATTCGAATTGCGGTTCAAGGCGATGGAAGCGAGAGCTGGCGACCGTTTCTCAGCCTTGCCGCTTGAGAAAAAGGAGGCGCTGTGGGTTTCGGTCAAGCAGCCGGATCGGGAATGACCGCCGACGCGTAGGACGCGTGGTCCTTCCACCCCAAAGCGAGATACAGCGCCCTACCCTGATCGGTCGCGACCAGCACGTTCTCAGATGCCGGTGATCGCCGTTCCGCAGCGAGCGTGCCCATCACCAGTCCGCCGAGCCCGCGACGCTGATGCCCAGGCTGGGTTACGATGCGATCGTAGACGAAAGCACCGTCCGTCTCGGCGCCATACCCACTGGCGGCCAGCAGGCCGTCAGCCGTTTCGATCCGCACCTCGATCATGCCGGTCCCCCGCCGGACAATTATCGTGTAACCGGGTGGCAGGTGTGGCACCGCGATTGCCGCCGGCCCGGTCATCATCCAACTTGGATCGCCGATCCGCCATTGTGGTGGAAGTAACGCCGCGAGCGCCCGGTCCTCGATGCACGCCTTGAGAAATATCCGTGGCCGATCGATCGTTCGCGCCAGCTTGGCCACAGTGTCGGATGCCCCGGCGAAGACATAGCGTCGAAGCTCCGTGTCGCTGCCGATCTCTGCGCACCAGCCGTCGTGATAGGATGTCGGTTCTGGTTGGCTCCTGGCGATCGACCGGCCGCGGACCCAGGCCGCGACCAGATCGGGATCGGCCCGCAAATCATTCACCGCGTTGCAGGAACCGTTCGTAATCGCGGGGCGCCATCCGTACGTCGTAGGACGCGGTATCGCCCGCCACGTCCTGCGCCAGCACTTCGCCATGGGCGTGGAGCCAGGCCGCGCCTGCGCCGTCGCCGGCGTCGAGCGTGATCGCGTAGCGGCGATGGCCTGCGGTCAACAATGATGCGATCGTGTGGAGCAGGACCGCGACCCCTTCCCCGCTCAACGCCGAGATCGCCACGACATCCTCGCGCCGTTCCGCCTCGCCAAGCAATTCGACGCGGTCGTTCTCGTCCAGCAGATCGAGCTTGTTCCACGCCTCGATCCGCGGCGTGGTATCGTCCACACCGATGTCGCGCAGCACCGCTTCGACGTCGTCGCGCTGTGCCATCGTGTCGGGATGCGCGATGTCGCGCACGTGGATCAGCAGATCGGCGGAGATCACCTCCTCGAGCGTCGCCTTGAACGCGGCGACTAACTGCGTCGGCAGTTCGGACACGAACCCGACCGTGTCGGACAGGATCGCCTTGTCCACGCCCGGCAGGCTGATCTGGCGCAGCGTCGGGTCGAGCGTGGCGAAAAGCAGGTCTTCCGCCATGACGTCGGCACCGGTCAGGCGATTGAAAAGCGTGGATTTTCCGGCATTAGTATAACCAACCAAGGCGATCACCGGCCATGGCGCGCGTTGCCGCCGGTCGCGGTGCAGCCCGCGCGTGCGGCTGACCTGCTCTAGTTCCTTCTTCAGTCGCGCCATGCGGTCGCGGATCAGGCGCCGGTCGGCCTCGATCTGGGTTTCGCCCGGGCCGCCGAGAAAGCCGAAGCCGCCGCGCTGGCGTTCGAGATGGGTCCAGCTGCGCACGAGGCGACCGGCCTGATAATCGAGATGCGCGAGTTCGACTTGCAACCGACCCTCGGCGGTCGCGGCGCGTTCGCCGAAGATTTCGAGGATCAGACCCGTCCGGTCGATCACCTTGGCACCGAGTTCCTTTTCGAGATTGCGCTGCTGCACCGGCGTCAGCGCGGCGTCGAACACGACGAGGTCGGCCTCCTCCATCCGCACCGTGGCGGCGAGCATCTCGACCTGCCCGCTGCCGATCAGGGTCGCGGGGCGCGCGGCGCGCACGCGGTAGGAAACCTTGTCCGCCACCACGACGCCGATCGCCATGGCGAGCCCAGCCGTTTCTTCGAGCCTGGCCGCCACGTCGCGCGATGAGATGCCATGTTCCGGAAACACCACGACGCATCGTGCGCCGCGAGCGAACTCATCCTTATCCCGTTCGAAACCCGTGGTGCTCAATCGTCGTCGCCATCCGCCTGCTCATCGGCGAGATTGAGCGGATGTGCCGGCTGGATCGTCGAGACGGCATGCTTGTACACGAGCTGCGACATGCCGTCGCGCTGGAGCAGCATGCAGAACAGGTCGAATGCGGCGATCTGCCCCTGCAGCATCACGCCGTTGACCAGGAACATCGTTACGCTGTCTTCGGACTTGCGCACGGCGTTGAGAAAGATTTCCTGCAACAGCGGCGCGCGCTTCTGCGCCTCGCCGACGGCATTGACGATCGCGGCGACATCGACGCTGCCCGACGGCATGATCGTGGAAATCGCGTGTTTGTAGATCAGCTGGCTCTGCCCGTCGCGACGCAACAGCACAGAGAAATTGTCGAACCAGGTGACAATTCCCTGCAATTTCACGCCCTTGACGAGAAACATCGTCACCGGCGTCTTCGAGCGGCGGAGCGCGTTTAAAAACAGGTCCTGAAGGGAAGTCTGCTTGTCGGCCATCGGTCGATCCTTGTTCTTGGCGGGAATTTCCCGCTTTGCGCCGTTTCCCGGCGTCGGATTGCACGGGTGCGTTGCCGTACGGGTGCAATCTAGGGATGCCGCGCGCCAACGTCTACCGGTCAGCAGACTATTCGTCGCCGCTTCGTCCGTCACCCCGACGCTGGACGGGTTCCCAGCGGGCGTTCGGTCTGCCTGCGTCTTGAAGTCCCAGCCTGCACTGGGAGGACGGCAGGTGCTAATCCTCACGTGTTTCCGTGATCCCCAGCAGCTTCAACTTCCGGTGCAACGCGGAACGTTCCATGCCGATGAAGTGCGCCGTGCGCGAGATGTTGCCGGAGAAGCGCCGGATCTGCACACGCAGATATTCCCGCTCGAACGTCTCGCGCGCCTCCCTGAGGGGCGAACCCATGATCGCGTTGCTGCCCCCGCCCATCTCGCCCGGATCGCCGAGCACCTCCGCCGGCAGCAGATCGAGGTCGATCCGCCCGATCCGGTCGCCCGGCGCCATGATGATCGTGCGCTCGACGACGTTGCGAAGCTGGCGGACGTTGCCCGGCCATTCGTAACTTTGCAGCGCGACCATCGCATCCGGCGCAATTTCCGGTGTCGGCACCCGGCGTTCGTTGGCGTAATGCGCCATGAAATGCATCACCAGCGCCGGGATATCCTCGCGCCGCTCGGACAGACCGGGGATCAGCACCGGCACGACGTTGAGGCGGTAATAGAGATCTTCGCGAAACCGGCCTTCGGCGATCTCCTGCATCAGATCGCGCGCCGTGGCCGAGACGACGCGCACGTCCACCTTTACCACGCGCTGCCCGCCGACGCGCGTAAAGCTCTGGTCGGTCAGCACGCGCAGGATCCGCGCCTGCGTGGTGATCGGCATGTCGGCGATCTCGTCCAGAAACAGGGTGCCGCCATGCGCCTGTTCGAGCAGCCCGGGGCGGACGAGGCCGCCGCTTTCCTCGACGCCGAACAATTCCTCCTCGACCCGCTCGGGCGTCATGCGCGCGGCGCTGACGATCACGAAGGGCGCGTCGGTGCGCTGGCTCCAGCCATGGAGCAGCCGCGCGGCGACCTCCTTGCCGACCCCCGCCCCGCCCATCACCAGCACCCGGCTGCCGGTCGAGGCGACGCGCTTCAAGGTCGCGCGCACGCCGTTGATCGCCGTCGAATTGCCGGTCAGATCGTCGTCGCGGCCGACAGAGGCGCGCAACGTCGCCACTTCGCGGCGCAACCGCTCGGTCTCGGTCGCCCGCGCGACCATCAGCAGCAGGCGTTCGGCTTCGAACGGCTTCTCGATGAAATCCACCGCACCGCGCCGGATCGCGGCGACGGCGGTATCGAGATTGCCGTGCCCGGAGATGACCAGCACGGGAATCGACGGATCGCGGCGCTTCATCTCGTCGAGCAGATCCAGCCCGTCGAGTTTCGAGTCTTTCAGCCAAACGTCGAGCAACACGAGCGACGGACGCCGGGCGGCGATTGCCTCCAGCGCGGCGTCGCTGTCGGCGGCAGTGCGCGCATCATAGCCTTCGTCTTCCAGGACACCCGATACGAGTTCCCGGATATCGCGTTCGTCATCGACGATGAGGATGTCGAGCGCCATGATTTATGTCCGTATCTTGAGGTCTGAGGGGCGACGGCCGACATCGTCTTCGTCTTCGGCGTCGCTGCCGGTGTCGAGCCGGGCGAGCGCGGCGGCATCGAACCGCATCGTAACGAGGGTGCCACCGCCCTCGCGGTCGGCGAAGGTCATCGTGCCGCAATGCTCCTCGACGATCTTGTTGACGATCGCGAGTCCTAGCCCGGTACCGCGCGCCCGCGTCGTCATATAGGGTTCGACGATGCGGTCGCGCGCGGCGGGCAGGCCGACGCCATTGTCGGAAATCTCCACGGTCACCTGCCGCGCCGGATCGCCGGACAGGGTCATGATGACCTCGCCATCCTCGGCGTCCCTGGCCTCGATCGCCTCGATCGCGTTCTTGACGATATTGGTCAGCGCCTGCCCGATCTGACGCCGATCGCATACCAGATCGATCGCTTTGCGATCGTGCTCCAGCGCGACCCGAACGCCGGGATGCGCGACCTCGTGCAGGAACTGCGCCTGGCGGGCGATGTCCACCAGCGATTCGCGCTTGAACAGCGGCTTGGGCATGCGCGCGAAGGACGAGAATTCGTCGACCATGCGGCGCAGATCGCCGACCTGGCGAATGATCGTCTCGGTCAGGCGAGCGAACGTACCGTCGTCGTTGACGATCTGCTTGCCGTAGCGGCGCTGCAAGCGTTCGGCGGCGAGCTGGATCGGGGTCAGCGGGTTCTTGATCTCGTGCGCGATGCGGCGCGCGACGTCCGACCAGGCGGCGCGGCGCTGATCGAGCAATTGCTGGGTGATGTCGTCGAAGGTGAGGATCGGCCCGGCGGCGGCGCGGGCGATGCGCACCGCCAGCGTGCGTGCCTCGCCATGCGCATCGACCTCGACGATCGCATCGCGCTGATCGGTATCGATCAACGCGGCGAGTTCGGGGGCGATATCGGCCAGTTGGCGTCCTACAGGGCTATCCTCGCCGGTGTTGAGCAATTCCGCCGCAGACCGGTTGATCAGCCGGATCGTGCCATCGCCGGCGATCGAGACGACTCCCGCGCTGACCCCGGACATCACCGCCTCGATCAGCGCCCGGCGGCTTTCAAGCGCGCCGGTCTGCGCCTGCAACCGGTCGGTCATCACGTTGAAGGCGTTGGCCAGCGTGCCGAACTCGTCGTTCGTGCCCGGGCGGGGCACACGCGCGGTAAGATCGCCCGAGGCCACCTTGTGCGCCGCCGCGACCAACTCGCCGACCGGCCGCACCAGCCGATCGGCGACGACCAACGCAATCCACACCGCTATGCCAACGATGAGCAGCGACACGACCATCAGCGCCGCATTGAAGCGAAGCTGCAGCGCACGCGAGCGGGTCTGCAACGCGCTGTAATCGGCGATGATCGCGTCGCCGCGCTTGAGCTGTACCGCCAGCCGATCCTCGATCAGTCGCGAAGTGTAGAGGTACGTATCCTTGCCGAACGCCAGTTTCACCGCCGCGCCGACTCGCTTGTTGTCGGTGATCGGCACGACCTGCTCACCGCGATCCAGCCGGTCCATCACCGCGCGGCTGATGATGTTCTCGGTCGATCGGCCGTACGGGTTGAGCACGATCAACGGGTTGGCCTCGCCCTTGCGGACGATCATAGCTTCGGAAAGTTCGCGATTATAGGTCTGAAGGAACAGCAATTCCTGGAAACGCTTGGCATCGATCGGGATGGTCTGGAGATAGCCGACCAGATCCGGCCCCATCGCGATCGCATTGCCCTCGACGCGCTCCACCTCGCGCTGGAAATTCTCCTGCACCAGCGACCGGGCGTTGCCGACCAAGGCGGCGGTGCGCTGCGACGACCAGAATTCGACGCCGTACTGGAACAGCAAGGAGGCGAAGATCACCACCAGCAAGGTCGGCACGGCGGCGATCAGCGAGAACATCGCGACGAGTTGGACGTGCAGCCTGGCCCTGCCACCGATCGGCGATCGTGCCGCGCGCCGCACCGCAATGCGCCGGCCCAGCAGCACCAGCAACGCGATTCCGGGCAGCAGGTTGGAGACCAGCAGGAAGGCGACGACCGGCGGCGTCAGGATGTTTTGTGGCGTCCCACTGGACTTGAGCAGGAAATAACTCCCCACCGCGATCGCGATCGCGACGATGAGCACGACCAGTTCGACGAAGGGCATCACGCTGAACCGGTGGTTCGTCGCTGTCGGGGCTTCCATCGTTATGGTTTCGGCCGTCATCGTGGCCTTAGTACAACGCAATTGTGGCCATTAGAACACAGTTTATCGTCGGCCTATCCCGTCGCGCTCTCGCCCGGACGCCCGGCGGCAGGGTCGATGCCCAATGTATCGAGCCGTTTCCTCAACGTGTTACGATTGATTCCCAACGCGCGTGCAGCGCGCAACTGGTTCTGGCCATGGCGAGCGAGCATCGCCTCGATCAGCGGGCGTTCTACTTCTCCGATGATCCGATCGTAGAGCGTGCCATCGTCCAGCACCGCCGGTTCCTCGCGTGCCAGGCGTTCGAGCCGCGCCTGCACCGCCGCCTCGATCCCCGCATCGCCATCGAACTGAGACCGCGGCGTGGCGGTGGCGCCTAGCATCGCGCGCACCTCGCCGGCGTCGATCCGCTCGTCGCGCGCCAGCACGGCCATGCGCCGCATGATATTCTCCAGCTCGCGCACGTTGCCGGGCCAGTCGTAATTCTCGAGCGAGACGATCGCCTGCGGTTCGAGCTGCTTGCGCGGCAAACCGCTTTCCGCCGCCTTGTCGAGGAAATGCCGGGCAAGCAGAGCGATGTCCTGCCGCCGCGCCCGCAGCGCCGGCAGCAGGACGGGCACCACGTTCAGTCGGTAGAACAGATCCTCGCGAAACTGCCCGCTCGCCACCAGCCCGGACAGATCCTTGTTGGTCGCCGCGACGATGCGGACGTCGGCGCGGATCGTCCGCGCGCCGCCGACGGTGGTGAACTCCCCCGATTGCAGCACGCGCAACAAACGGGTCTGGGCATCCATCGGCATGTCGCCGATCTCGTCGAGAAACAATGTGCCGCCCGCCGCCTGCTCGAACCGTCCTGCGGAGCGGGTCTGAGCACCGGTGAACGCGCCGCGTTCGTGCCCGAACAGTTCCGCCTCGATCAGTTCGCGCGGGATCGCCGCCATGTTGATGGCGATGAACGGGAAGCGCTTGCGCGGCCCCAGATCGTGGATCGCCCGCGCCACCAGTTCCTTGCCGGTGCCGGATTCGCCCGAGATCAGGACGGTCAGATCGTTCGACACGACACGCGCGATGATACGGTACACGTCCTGCATCGCCGCCGATCGCCCGATCAATGGCAGGGTGGCGTCATCCTCCCCCACCGGATCGATCGGCCCGCCGGTATCGCGCGCCAGCGCCCCCAGCACGGCGCGCGATAAGGCGTCCAGGTCGAAGGGCTTGGGCAAATAATCATATGCGCCGACCTCGGTCGCGCGCACCGCGGTGCTCAGCGTGTTCTGCGCCGACAGCACGATCACCGGCAGATGGGGGTGCTCTACCGTCAGGCGCGCGATCCGGTCGAGCCCATTGCCGTCGGGCAGCACGACGTCGGAGATCAGCACGTCCGGCATGGCGATCGCCAGCTGCACCTCCAGCTCGGCAAGGGTGGCGACGGAGGTCACCCGGTGCCCCTCGCGGCGCAGCGATTGCGCGACGACGGTGCGGATCGCCGCATCGTCGTCCACCACCAGGATATTGCCGGCCTTAGTCACTTGTTGCCCTTCATCAATGCCCTCGGGGCAGAAGAATGCGGAACACTGTCGCCTCGGGCGACCCCTCGCGCGCATATTGGATGATCCCACCCATATCGCGGACCAGCTTGTCGACCAGCGCCAGGCCCAGCCCCTGCCCCTCCGGCTTGCCGCTGATGAACGGATCGAAGAGATGTTCGGAGATTTCGGCCGGGGCGCCGGGGCCGTTGTCGATCACGCAGATCTCGATCGGCAGCGGCTGGCGCGGGCGACCCGGCCCGGCGCTCACCGCCATGCCGTGCCGATACGCGGTGGCGAGCGTGATCCGCGCATCGGCCTGGAGGATCATCGCTTCGCAGGCGTTCTTGAGAAGGTTCAGCACCACCTGCAGGATCGCGTCGCGGTCGACCAGCACCGGCGGCAGCGACGGATCGAACCTTTCCTCTATCGTCACCTTGGCGGCGAAACCGGCGGTCGCGACGCGGCGCGCGTGATCCAGCAACGGATAGATGTTCTCCGGTGCCAGTTTCAGCGGGCGCGTGTCGGTAAAATCCTGCATCCGGTCGATCAATGCGGCGATACGATCGACCTCGGTGACGATCAACGTGGTGAGTTCGTCGCCGTCCGTGCCCCGCCCGAGCAACTGCGCCGCGCCGCGAATGCCGGACAGTGGGTTCTTGATCTCGTGCGCCAGCATCGCCGCCGCCCCGACGGCGGCGCGCGCGGCGGAGGCGCGATCGGCGCTGTGGCCGAGCCTGCGCGAGGTGGCGGCATGATGCAGCGTTATGGTGCGCCAGCCGGGATGATCGGCCACCCGAGCCTCGATGAAATCGGCCCGCACCCTGCCGCCGCGCGCCAGTTCGATTTCGCTGTCGAACGCCGCGAAGCCGTGATCGTCGCGCGCGGCCGGGTCGCGCGGCGACCGGAGCACGGACTCGAGCGGCTGGCCCAGCATCGCGCGCTCCGACAGGTTGAGCAACGTCTCGCAATCGGCATTGGCATGCGCGATGTTGCCCTGCGGATCGATCACCATCACCGCGACCGGTAGCGCCGCGAAAAGCTCGGCGAACCCCGGACCCGGTGCCTGCTCTTTCATCACCACGACCAGAACCCCAACGTCATCCCCGCGAAGGCGGGGATGACGCTTCTTCTACTTGGTGCGGGGCAAGGCAGCGGGATCCTCGCCTTCGCGGGGATGACGAGCAAGAGGGCGATCACGCCGCGGCGCGGCTGCGATACGGCGCGTAGAATTCGGCAAGCATCGCCTGCACGACCTTGGGATCGGGGATCTGGTTGACGCGGTTGCGGAACTCGGCCGAGCCGTGGATGCCGCGCGTGTACCAGCCGATATGCTTGCGCGCCATGTTGACGCCGACTTCGTTGCCATAATGACTGAGCATCGCGTCGTAATGCTCAGCTATGACGTCATATTGCTCCCCAAGATCGGGATCGGCGATGTGGCGTCCGGTGGAGAACCATTCCATCACCTTCGCCAGGAACCACGGCCGGCCGTAAGCGCCGCGCCCGATCATCACGCCATCCGCGCCGGACTGTTCCAGCGCCGCCTCGGCATCCTCAATCGTGTTGATGTCGCCATTGGCGATCACCGGCACCTCCACCGCGTCCTTCACCTTGCGGATGAAGGCCCAGTCGGCACTGCCCTTGTACATCTGATTCCGCGTGCGCCCGTGCACGGCGATCAGCTTCACGCCCAGCCCTTGCGCGATTTTTGCCAGTTCCGGCGCGTTCAGGCTGTCATGGCACCAGCCCATGCGCATCTTCAGTGTCACCGGCACCGTCACCGCCTCGACCACGCCCTTGATGATCGCCGCGGCATTGTCCAGATCGCGCATCAGTGCCGAACCGGCATCGCCGTTCGTCACCTTGCGCACCGGGCAGCCCATGTTGATGTCGATGATCGCCGCGCCGCGATCCTCGGACAGTTTGGCCGCCTCGCCCATCTCGTGCGGCGTGCAGCCGACAAGCTGCATCGACACCGGGTCTTCGCTGGCATGCCATGCGGCCTTTTGTAGCGACTGACGCGTTTCGCGGATCGCCGCCTGGCTGGCGACCATCTCGGTGACGTTCAGCCCGGAGCCGTAGCGGCGGACGAGCGTACGGAACGGCAGGTCGGTGACGCCGGTCATCGGTGCGAGCACGACGGGACGGTCGATCCGGACGGGGCCGACCTGAATGGGAGCCAGAGTCTTCAAAGGGGGTGTTTTCATAATGTGCCTGAAAAACGGGCAGTAGCGCCACGGGCTCGATATGGCAAGGCTGGCGACGCGGTTCGGCTTGGGCTAGGCGAAGCCGATGTCCTCCCCCAACACCGCCGCCATCATCGTCGCCGCCGGTTCCGGCGCGCGTAGCGGCAGCGAATTGCCCAAGCAGTTCGTGACGATCGCCGGCAAACCGATGATTGCGCACAGCCATGTCGCGCTCGGCGCGCACCCGGCGATCTCGCGCATCGTCGTGGTGATCGGCGAAGGCCAGGAACAAATGCTGGCCCATGCCGTGCCAGGCGCGACCAGCGTCACCGGTGGCGCGACCCGCCGGCTGTCGGTGCTGGCGGGGCTCGAAGCCCTGGCCGACAGCGATGTGGACGCCGTGCTGATCCACGATGCCGCCCGCCCGTTCCTGTCCGCCGCGGTGATCGATCGCCTGATCGCCGCGTTGACCGAGGCCGAAGGTGCCCTGCCCGCTCTGCCGGTCGCCGATACGCTGGCGCGCGGCGATGCGGCACTCGGCGAGACGGTGGACCGGACCGGCCTGTGGCGCGTCCAGACCCCGCAGGCGTTCCGCTTCGCCGCCATCCTCGACGCCCACCGCAACTGGACCTTCGACGAACCGACCGACGACGCGCAGATGGTGCGACGGCTTGGCGGCAGCGTCGCGATGGTCGAAGGAGATATCATGCTCGACAAGATCACCTACCCCGCCGATTTCGCCGCCGCCGAGGCGCGCCACGACGCTGGCTCGCTCATCTCGCGCAACGCCAGCGGTTTCGACGTCCACCGGCTTGAATTCGGCGAGGAACTCTGGCTCGGCGGCGTGCTGATCCCGCACGACAAGGGCCTGTCCGGCCATAGCGACGCGGATGTCGCGCTCCACGCGATCACCGATGCGCTGCTCGGCACGATCGCGGCCGGCGACATCGGCACGCACTTTCCACCGAGCGATCCGCAGTGGAAGGGTGCCGATTCCGCGCAATTTCTCGAACATGCCGCCAGTCTCGTTCGCGCCGAGGGCGGGATCATCGACTTCATCGACCTGACCCTGATGTGCGAAGCCCCAAAGATCGGCCCGCACCGCGAGGCGATGCGCGCCCGCATCGCCAGCCTGCTCGGCCTGACCTCGCGTCAGGTGAGCGTGAAGGCCACGACCACGGAACGTCTCGGCTTTACGGGGCGAGGTGAAGGCATCGCGGCGCAGGCCATGGCGACGATCCGAATCCCGGCATGAGAAACGCTCTTGCCGCTCTGCTCGCCACCAGCCTGATCGCGGCACCGGCCGGCGCACAGCCGATGCGCTGCCTCAAACCCGAAGAGGCCGAGTCGCTCGCGCTCGTCGCCCTGCCCGACATCCTGCGCGAAACCGCCCGGATCTGCACCACGGCCCTGCCCCCCTCCGCCTTCGTTCGCGCCAATTCGGCGCCGCTGATCGCGAAATATCAGGCCGAGGCCGATCGCGCCTGGCCCTTCGCGCAGAAGGCACTGTTGAAGCTGACCGATCCGATCATCGAACCTCTGCTCAACACGCAGGTCGCGCGCCAGATGCTCACCACGCTGGCCGTGTCGCAGATCGTCGGCCGCATCGATGTCGGCGATTGCGGGAAGATCGATCGCATGGCGTCGCTGCTCCAGCCGCTGCCGCCCCGCAACACGGCGGGGTTGATCGTAACCGCTCTTCAGTATCTGAAGGAGCATAAGGCGGACGGGCGAAAGGGCGCGAAAGGCGTGCCCGATCTGCCGATCTGCGCGGAGCCGAAGCCATGACGCCTGATGTGAGCGCGGACACGATCCTGCCGGCCGAGCTGGTCGAGGCCGCCCGCAAGGTGGTGGAGCGGAATCTCGCCATCGGCCGCCGCGTCAGCGTGGCGGAAAGCTGCACCGGCGGGCTGGTCTGCGCGGCGCTGACCGAGATTTCGGGCTCGTCCGAAGTTCTCGGCTGCGGTTTCGTGACCTATTCGAACGATGCGAAGCTCGATCTGCTGCGCGTCAGTTCCGATGTGCTGGAAACCTTCGGCGCGGTGTCGATCGCGGTCGCCTGGAGCATGGCGCAGGGCGCGCTGGAGCGGAGCGGCGCGGATGTCGCGGTGGCGATCACCGGGATCGCCGGGCCGGAGGGCGGATCGGACAAGAAACCGGTCGGCACCGTCGTGTTCGCGCGCGCCGAGAAGGGCGCGGATCCGGCCAATATCATCGCCGATCGCAAGCAGTTCGGCAATATCGGGCGCGGCGGCGTGCGCCTTCAGGCGGCGCTGTGCGCGCTCGAACTGTTGTTGCCGCCGGAAGCCGCCGAGGCCCCGTAAAGCACCGCCGCACGCTCCTCGAACGCGCCGATCATCTTGCGTAGCGCCGCGCCGAACACCTGCCCCGCCAGCATCTCGAACACGCGGTTCTTGAACGCGAAATCGACCGTGAAATCGACGAAGCAGCCGCTGTCGCCATCAGGCCGGAACACCCAGTCGTTGCGCAGATATTTGAGCGGTCCGTCGAGATAATCGACCTTGATGCCCGAGGGCCGCTGTTTCTCGACCTTCGACGTGAACGTCTCGCGCAGCCCCTTGAAGCCGACGATCATGTCGGCGACCAACTCGGTCGTGCTGTTCGATCGCACCCGGATCGCGGTGACCCAGGGCAGGAATTCGGCATAGCGGCCGACATCCGCGACCAGATCGAACATCTGTTCGCAGCTATAGGGCAGACGCCGGGTTTCGGAGTGGCGGGGCATCAGGTCCTCCCCGGCACGGGGAGCTGGCATGCGAAGCATGACGGAGGGGGCTCTCCACGAGCGCACCGTTGCCGGCACGCCCCCTCCACCACGCCGCTTCGCGTCGCGGTCCCCCTCCCCGTGCCGGGGAGGATGATCATGCCGAAACCTTGGCCAATTTCGCCTCACGCGCCGCGCGCAGGCGCATGAAATCGTCCCCGGCGTGATAGCTCGAGCGGGTCAGCGGCGACGATGCGACCAAGAGGAAGCCCTTCGCGCGCGCGATTGCGGCATAGGCGTCGAACGCCTGCGGGGTGACGAAATCGATCACCTTGGCATGGCGTGGGGTTGGCTGGAGATATTGGCCGAGCGTGAGGAAATCGACATCGGCGCTGCGCATGTCGTCCATCACCTGATGCACCTCCATCCGCTCCTCGCCCAGGCCCATCATCATGCCCGATTTGGTGAAGATCGACGGATCGTGCCGCTTCACGCTCTCCAGGAGCCGCAACGACGCGTAATAGCGCGCGCCCGGCCGGATCGTCGGGTAGAGCCGCGGCACCGTCTCCAGATTGTGGTTGTAGACGTCCGGCCCGGCCTCGACGATCGACTCCACAGCGGCCTGCGCCTTGTTTCTGAAATCCGGTGTGAGGATTTCGATCGTCGTATCGGGAGTCGTGCGGCGCAACGCCTGGATTACCTTCACGAATTGCGATGCGCCGCCATCCGGCAGGTCGTCGCGATCGACCGAGGTGATGACGATATGGCTCAGGCCGAGTTCGGCGGCGGCGTCCGCGGTATGCTGCGGCTCCAACGCATCCACCTTGCGCGGCATGCCGGTCTTCACGTTGCAGAAGGCGCAGGCGCGCGTGCATGTGTCGCCGAGGATCATCACCGTCGCGTGTTTCTTGGTCCAGCACTCGCCAATGTTCGGGCAGGCCGCTTCCTCGCACACCGTGTTGAGGCCCAGACGGCGCATCATCGCCTTGGTCTCGGCAAAGCCGGTGCTGGTCGGGGCCTTGACGCGAATCCAGTCCGGCTTGCGCTGACGCGGGACAGGTGCGAGCGGAGTCATCTCGTTCATGCGCGTGAGATAGCGACGGAGTACGACCGACACAACACGCCGCCTGACGGACCTTTTCGCGGCATGGCGTTTTCTATCGCCTGCCCATCACCCAATGAGGATCAGAGATGACCGAATATACCGATCTGCTCGCCGGCTATCAGCGATTCCGCGCCGACGATTACGAACATGAGCGCGAGCGCTGGGCGCAATTGCGCGAGGGGCAGAGCCCGAAGGTGATGGTCATCGCCTGTTCCGACAGCCGGGTCGATCCGACGCAGATCTTCGATGCGTCGCCCGGCGAGATGTTCGTCGTGCGCAACGTCGCCAACCTCGTGCCGCCGTTCGAGGACAATAAGGGCCGTCACGGCGTATCCGCGGCGCTGGAATTCGCCGTCACGCAATTGGAGGTGAGCGACATCCTCGTGCTCGGGCACGGTTCGTGTGGTGGCGTATCGGCCGCTCTGTCGCGGCGCTTCGCCGATCAGCCGCCCGGCGAAGGCGGTTTCATCGCGCATTGGGTCGACATGCTGGACGAGGCGCGCGACCGAATCGTCGCCGAGCATGGCAGCGGTCCCGAGGCCGTCAAGGCGCTGGAACTGGAGACCGTGCGCGTGTCGCTCGCCAATCTGCGCACCTTCCCGTTCGTCCCCGAACGCGAAGCGTCCGGAAAGCTGCGGCTGCGCGGCGCCTATTTCGCGATCGCCGACGGCGTGCTGCACGTGATGGGCGATGACGGAGAATTCGCGCCGGCTTGAGACTGTCCCGGGATCTCAAAACCGTCCTTCCAGCGCAGGCTGGGATCTTCATGGGGCAGTCGCGGCACTCGCCCCGCAGAGATCCCAGCCTGCGCTGGAATGACGCTGGGGGCGGTCACTGCCGACCCAACTGCCTTACTCGCCCGGCTTCACCCCGATCGGCGCGACCGTCTTCAAGTTCAGCTCCTTCAACTGCTTTTCGGTCGCGAAGTTCGGCGCGCCCATCATCAGATCCTCCGCCTTCTGCGTCATCGGGAAGGTGATGACCTCGCGGATGTTAGGTTCGTCGGCCAGCAGCATGACGATACGGTCCACGCCCGGCGCGGAGCCGCCATGCGGTGGCGCGCCGCACTTGAAGGCGTTGATCATGCCGGCGAAGTTGAGATCGACATCGGCCTGCGTGTACCCGGCGATCTCGAAGGCCTTGTACATGATCTCCGGCTTGTGGTTCCGGATCGCGCCCGACGACAATTCGATGCCGTTGCACACGATGTCGTACTGATAGGCCAGGATATCGAGCGGGTTCATCGTTTCCAGCGCCTGCATCTCGCCCTGCGGCATCGAGAACGGGTTGTGGCTGAAATCGACCTTCTTCGCGTCCTCGTCATATTCGAACATCGGGAAATCGACGATCCAACAGAATTCGAAGCGCTTGTCGTCGATCAGCCCCAACTGATCCGCCACGCGCGTGCGCGCCAGCCCGGCGAGCTTCGCCGCCGAGGCTTCCTTGCCGGCCGCGAAGAAGATGCCGTCGTTGGGGCCGAGACCCAGCGCCTCGGCGATCGCCTTCATGCCGTCCTGCCCGTGATTGTTGGCGATCGGGCCGCCGAACACGCCGTCCTTCTGCGTCGCATAGCCGAGACCCGGGAAGCCCTCGGACTGTGCCCACGAATTCATCTCGTCGAAGAACTTGCGGCTCTTTTCGTGCGTGTTCGGCGCGGCCAGCGCGCGCACCACGTCGCCGCCCTCGACCATCGAAGCGAAACGCCCGAAGCCCGATCCCCTGAACAGGTCCGACACGTCGGTGATGACCAGCGGATTGCGCAGGTCGGGCTTGTCGTTGCCGTATTTCAGCATCGATTCGCGGTACGGAATGCGCTTGAACGGCAGCGCGCTGACCGTGCGCCCCTTGCCCTGCCAGTCGGCGAATTCCTCGAACACGCCGTGCAGCACCGGCTCGATCGCCGCGAAAACATCCTCTTGCGTGACGTAGCTCATCTCGAAATCGAGCTGGTAGAATTCACCCGGCGAGCGATCCGCGCGGGCATCCTCGTCACGGAAGCACGGTGCGATCTGGAAATAGCGATCGAACCCGGCGACCATCAGCAGCTGCTTGAACATCTGCGGCGCCTGCGGCAGCGCATAGAACTTGCCCGGATGGACGCGGCTCGGCACCAGATAGTCGCGCGCGCCCTCGGGGCTGCTCGCGGTCAGGATCGGGGTCTGGAATTCAGTGAAGCCCTGCCCGATCATCCGCCGGCGCAGCGACGAGATGACGTTCGAGCGCAGCATCACATTGGCGTGAAGCCGCTCGCGCCGCAGATCGAGGAAGCGGTAGCGCAGGCGGATATCCTCGGGATATTCGTTCTCGCCGAACACCGGCATCGGCAATTCCTGCGCTGCGGATTGCACCACCACGTCGCGCGCGCGGATCTCGATTTCGCCCGAGGGCAGGTTCGCGTTCACCGTCTCGGCCGACCGCGCCACGACATCGCCGGTGATCGTCACGACCGATTCCGCGCGCAACTTGTCGAGCACGGCATGCGTCGGGCTGTCGCTGTCGGTCACAATCTGGGTGATGCCGTAATGGTCGCGAAGATCGACGAACAGCAGATTGCCGTGATCGCGCTTGCGGTGGACCCAGCCGGAAAGCTTGACGGAGGTTCCGACATCGGCGGCGCGAAGCTGGGCGCAGGTGTGCGTGCGATAGGCGTGCATGATCGTTCTTCTCGCTTCGTCACCCCGGCGAAGGCCGGGGTCTCATGGGGTGGGCGTGACGCTCGCCCCACGGAGATCCCGGCCTGCGCTGGGATGACGGTTGAATGGATGGGGTCGCGCTTCCCTTTCCAGCCGCCCTTTGTCAAGGCGGCGTCCTGTCGCTATAGCGCCGCGATGCATATCCACCCCCTCATCACCGACAGCGCGACACTCGCCAATCTGTGCGCCCGCCTCTCCACCGCAGACTTCGTGTGCGTCGATACCGAATTCATGCGCGAGAACACGTTCTGGCCCGAACTGTGCCTGATTCAGATCGCCGATGTGAACGAGGCCGCCGCGATCGATCCGATGGCCCCCGGCCTCGACATGAAGCCGCTGCTCGACCTGATGACCGAGAATCAGGAGGTGCTGAAGGTCTTCCACGCCGGCGGGCAGGATCTCGAGATCATCTACAATCTGACCGGCAAGACGCCCTATCCGCTGTTCGACACGCAGGTCGCGGCGATGGCGCTCGGCCAGGGCGAACAGATCGGCTATTCGAATCTGGTCGATGCCTATCTCGGCATCACGGTCGACAAGGGCGCGCGCTTTACCGACTGGTCGCGTCGCCCGCTCGACGCGCGGCAGATCGAATATGCGATCGGCGACGTCACGCATCTGGCCGAGATATTCCCCAAGATGCTCGCCCGCCTGCGCAAGACCGGACGCGGCGCGTGGCTCGATCAGGAAATGGAGCGGATCGGCGATCCCGCCAATTATGCCAATGATCCCGAAGAGGCATGGAAGCGCATCCGCGTCCCCGGCCGCAAGCCCGATCTGCTCGGCCGCCTCAAGGCGCTCGCTCGCTGGCGCGAGATGGAGGCGCGCCAGAAGGATCTGCCGCGCGGCCGCATCGTCAAGGACGAGACGATCGCCGACATTGCCGGCCATCCGCCGCGCAAGCAGGCCGACCTCGCCAAGGTTCGCGGCCTTTCGGCCACCTGGGCGAACAACGACATCGGCGGCCGCCTGATGGCCGCGTTGGACAGTGCCGTGCCGATGAGCGCGGAGGAAATGCCGCAGCGCGACGATCGCAAGCCGGGCCTCGGCAAGGACGGAGCTCTGGTCGCCGATCTGCTCAAGCTGCTGCTCAAGATCCGCGCCAAGGAAATCGATGTCGCGCCGCGCCTGCTCGCCCGCAGCGAGGATTTGGAGGCACTGGCATCGGGCGTACGCGAAAACCTCCCGATTCTCACGGGCTGGCGGTTCGAGCAGTTCGGCCGCGATGCGCTCGATCTGGTCGAGGGGCGGCTGGCCTTCGCGGTCGTGAACGGCAAGCTCAAGATGACGTTGACGGAGGACGAGGCATGAGGATCGTGGCAGTGACGATCGGCGCGTTGACGCTGGCCGGCGCGCTGACGGGATGCATGCAGGGCCACCCCCGCCCCCTGCCCGGTCCGCCCCGCGCCTGCGAAGCCGACCCGGCGCAACGCTTCGTCGGCCAGCCCGCGACGCCGGCGTTGGTGGCCAAGGTCCGCCGCCAGTCAGGAGCCGCGCTCGCCCGGCGCATCACGCCGGACATGCGCGTGACGATGGAATTCCGCGCGGACCGCGTGAACGTGTGGGTCGGCCTAAAGGGCGAGGCGGAACGGATCAGCTGCGGGTAAGACGCAACGCCCACCCAAACTCGCCGTCATCCTGAACTCGTTTCAGGATCCATGCGCGGTCATTCGCCAAAACGGATACCGTCCTTGGGGGGCTGGCGACCGCGCCTGAATGCTGAAACAAGTTCAGCACGACGGATGAAGCCGACAGTAGCGCTTAACCCGCCACCACCGCCTTCCGCCCGACCGCATTGCCCAGCGCGACATGCCGCCGCTCGACCGCATCGCCGTACAAGGCGCGGTCATCCCCCGACAGATGCAGCGCCACCACGCTGCCATCCTCGCTCAGTCGCGAGCGTTGCAGCGGCCCGGCCAAACCGCCGCTCAGCCGTTGCCCAAGGCGCATCGCCAGCCCCCAGGCCACCGCGCGTTTCAGATCGGCGGGTGGCGCCAGCGTCGGCAAAGGCTCGGGCGTGTTGGTGCCCCCGCCCAGCGACGTGAACAACGCTTGCGCGATCAGCGCCCGCCCCCGCGCATCGATCGCCACCCAATTGCCATGCAGCGCGATCTCCACGCCGCGTTCGGCGCGAAATTCGGGATTCGCCCGCCAACCGACGTCGGACAAATGGCACGCCGCATGCCGCAGCCGCGCCATCGCCGGCAGGTCGCGATCGAACAAAGGCGCGATCCACTGGTCGAGCAGGTCGCCATGTTCGGGAAAGCGCCCGAACACCCTGCCTTCGTCCCGCGTCGCCACGATCAGCGGATCCTGAACGCGGCACGCTGCGTCGAGCGCGCCGTAGAGCAGCCCCTCGCGCAGCCCGAACGCCGACACGATCGTGGTCGAACTGCCGAGATGCTTCAGCAGCACCGTCAGCAACGCCGCCCCGTCGCCCAGCGTCGCCGATCGCGCCGACGACAGGCCCGGCACCGCGCGCAGCCAATGCTTGTCGACATGCGCGATCGTCCGCCCCATCCGCGCGATCGCCGCCGGGGCCATCGCATATTGGTGGATTACTGGCAGCGGATAGCTGCACAGGTGCATGTCGAGCCGACCGAGCGCGCGCCACGATCCGCCGACCAGATACAGCGGCAGGCCCGCGCCGCGCCCCAGCCAGTCCGCGCCCTTGAGCAGCTTGTGCACCTGCCGCTCCAGCGCCCCTGGCCCCTTGCCCCGGATCGCCGCGATGCGCAGCACGCCGAGCGGGAACGACACCCGGTCGCTGACCTCGCCCTTCTTCACGCGGACCAGTTCGAGACTGCCGCCGCCGAGATCGCCGACGATACCGTCCGCCTGCGGGATCGCCGACATCACGCCGTGCCCGGCCGCGATCGCTTCCTGCTCGCCGGACAGCAATTCGACCTCGAGCCCGAGATCGCGGGCGGCATTCAGCAGGATCGCGCCGTTCGAGGCGTCGCGCACTGCCGCCGTCGCCACCGTGCGCAGCCGGGTCACCTCCATCTCGCGCGAGACGGCGGCGAAGCGCGCCAGCGCCTCCTTGGCCAACCTCATGCCCTCAGGCGCGATCGCCCCCGTTTCGGCCAGCCCGCGGCCCAGCCCGGCCATCACCTTCTCGTTGAACAGGATCGCCGGCAGCCGCTCCGGCCCCTGATAGACGACCAGACGGATCGAATTCGATCCGATGTCGATGATCCCGGTGCGTGGCGCGATCTCCGCCTCGCCGCGGGGCTTTCGGAACATGGATGTCACGCCGCTCAGTGCCCGCGTCGCAGCGACAGTTTCGGAACCGACTTGCCCTTGAGCGCCGCGCCACGCCCGGACAGCGACGGATTGGTCATGAAATACCGGTGCAGGTTGAACGGCCGGTCGCCCGGAATCTCGCGTACGTAACTGCCGTCCGCCTTCAGGTCCCAGCTCTGCTCGTTGTCGATCAGATTGGCGACCATCACCTGATCCAGGATCTGGTCGTGCACCGTCGGGTTCAGGATCGGCAGCATATATTCCACCCGCCGGTCGAAATTGCGCGGCATCCAGTCGGCCGACGAGATGAACAATTGCGCGTCGTCGTTGGGCAGCGATTTGCCGTTGCCGAACGCCCAGATCCGGCTGTGTTCCAGGAAACGCCCGATCACCGATTTCACGCGGATATGATCGGACAGACCCGGCACCTGCGGACGCAGGCAGCAGATGCCGCGGATGATCAGGTCGATCTCCACCCCGGCACCGCTCGCCTCGTACAATTTCTCGATCACCGCTGGGTCGACCAGCGAATTCATCTTCGCCCAGATCGCGGCGGGCTTGCCGGCGCGCGCATTGGCGATTTCGGTATCGATCAGCGTCACGAGGCGGGGGCGCAGGTCGCGCGGCGACAGGCTGACCAGCGCCATCCCCTCGGGTTCGACATAGCCGGTGATGTAGTTGAACATCTGCGCGGCGTCGTTGCCGATGCGAGGATCGGCGGTGAAGAAGCTGAGATCGGTGTAGATCTTGGCGGTGATCGGGTGATAGTTGCCCGTCCCGAAATGGCAGTAGGTGCGGTAGGCCGTCCCCTCGCGCCGCACGACCATCGAGATCTTGGCGTGCGTCTTCCATTCCATGAAGCCGTACACCACCTGCACGCCCGCGCGCTCCAGCGCCGAGGCCCAGACGATGTTCTGCTCCTCGTCGAACCGCGCCTTGAGCTCGACCACGGCGGTAACGGACTTCCCCGCCTCCGCCGCCGCGATCAGCGCGTTGATCACGGCGGGCTGCTTGCCGGCGCGGTACAACGTCTGCTTGATCGCCACGACGTCCGGATCGTTCGCCGCCTGCTTCAGGAAGGCCAGCACCACCTCGAACGTCTCGTACGGGTGGTGGACGACGATGTCCTTGGCGCTGATCGCTGCAAAGCAATCGCCTCCGAATTCGCGGATCCGTTCCGGGAAGCGCGGCGAATAGGGCGGGAATTTGAGATCGGGCCGATCCTCGTCGACGATCGAATCGAGATCGCCGACGCCGAGGAACGCTCCGCTTTCGGTGACGAAGGCGTGTTCGCCCAGTTCCGCTCGCAACGCATCGCCCAGATCGTGCGGCATGCCGCTTTCCAGTTCCAGCCGGATCACGCGCCCGCGCCGCCGCCGCTTGATCGCATTGGCGAAGTAGCGGACCAGATCCTCCGCTTCGTCGTCGATCTCCAGATCGCTGTCGCGCAGCACGCGGAATTCCGCCCCGCCCGCCACGGTGTAGCCAGGGAAGATCAAAGCCGCGAAGCGCTTTACCAGCGATTCGACCGCCACGTACCGCGCCCGTTCGCCAGGCACGCGCACGAAGCGCGGCATCTGGCTCGGCAGCATCACCAGTTCGCGGATCGGCTCCTGATCCGACAGCCGCACCAGATCGAACATCACCGCCAGCCCTTTGTTGGGCATGAACGGGAAGGGATGCGCCGGGTCGAGCGCCTGCGGGGTGAGGATCGGGAAGATCTGTTCCTTGAACTGCTTCTCCAGCCAGGCGACCTCCTCGGGCGTCAGCATCTCGTCGATCGTGCGCGATCCCAGCACGTCGATGCCGGTTTCGCTCAGTTGCAGCCGCAATTCGCGCCACACCGAGCGCTGGCTCTCGATCAGTTCGTCGGCCTCGGCCACGATCGCCGCCAATTGCTGGCCCGAGGTGAGGCCATCGGCCGACCGGCGATCGACATCCTGCACCAGTTGCCCCTTCAGGCCCGCCACGCGCACCATGAAGAATTCGTCGAGGTTGGAGCCGGAGATCGACAGGAACCGCACCCGCTCGAGCAGGGGGTGCGCGGCGTTGCGCGCTTCCTCCAGCACGCGGCGGTTGAACGCTAGCCAGGAAAGCTCGCGGTTGAAGTAGCGCTCGCTGCCTTCCGTCCCGACGAACTGGTCGTCGTCATCCTCGTCGAGGCGCGCGATATGGGCTGGGCGGGTCATGGAACCTCGGATGAAGTCGGAAATGGCAGGGTCGGCGCGGGATCGATCATCAAACTGGCTTCGGTCAGTGTGGCCCGGGCCAGCGGAATCGACAAGCGCTTCCGCCGCTCCAGCACCGCCTGATCGAGCACGTCGACCGCGCGTAGCAGCGAAATGTGACTCCTTTCCACGCGGGTGAGCAACCATTGGATCAGGTCCGGGCGGGCATCCAGCCCTCGGCGCAGAAATTGCCGTTCGAACAGGGCCTGCATCAGCACGTCGTCCGGCGCGTTAATTCGCGCGACTGGGCTCGCGGCAAGGCGGGACCGGAGATCGGGCAGCTTCACCACCCATTCCGGCGGTGCGACGTCGGCCACGATCACCAGCGGATGCCGCTCCTCCTGCGCCCGGTTCCAGGCGTGGAACATGGTCGCCTCGGGCTGGCGCTCGGCGTCGTCGATGATCGTACCGCCGCTCTTCGCCGCGAAGATCCGCGCGAGCAGGCTGCGTCCGGACTTGCGCGGGCCGACCAGCACCACGCTCATCACCGGCCATGACGCCCAATGTTCGAGCAGTTGCACCGCCCGAGCGTTGGAGTCGCTGACCAGGAATTCGTCGTCGCGCGGATCGGCGGGCCATTCGAACGGCAGGGCGATCTGGCTCCCCGTCATCCTCAACCCGTACTGTTGTCCGCCGCCCCGACGCTGGGGGGCGGCAGCAAGGGACGGCGGATGCGCAGCGTCGTGCCGCTACCCTGCACCTGCCAACCGCGCGCGGTAAGTGCGGTGACCAGCGCCGCCGGGTCGCCATCGAAACCGACACGCATCACCGAAACGCCGCCAAGTGCCAGGCTGCTGGTCAGCGCCGTCCGCACGCCGGGAATGGCGCGCACCGCCGCCTCCGCGCTGGAAACCGCGTTGGCGCTCGGCGTATCGAACTGCACGCTGACGACGGTGCTGGCCGTCGTCGCCAATGTCGGGTCGGCCGCGACGGCCGCCGCTGCGGCGGCTTCGGCCAGCGCGGCATCGTCGGCCGGCGGCACCTCTTCGGTCGGCGGCGAATAGGACAGGCCGGCATCGGTCGAGAGCCGCCCGTCGCGCAGCGCGCCCTGATACGCCTCGTCCATCCGCTTCACGCCGGCATCCAGCAGCGCCGGCAGGCCGTCGCCGGTGCTGACGCGGAGCGTGAACCGCGCGATGATCGCATTGTCCGGCCCGTGCCGCGCCTCGAACACGCCGATCACCGGGCCGCCAGGCCATTGCCGATACAACCGCACCGACGGCACGAGAATGTCGATCGCGCCATATTGGTCGAGGATCGACCGCCACCACATCCGCCCCGGCCGCCCGATCTGGCCGAGGTTGATCAGCAGCGAATCGGGTCCGGTGCCGGCAGGCCGTACGTAGTCCACGCTGCTCGATCCGGACCGGAACCGCGTCCACGCATCCAGCCAGTCGCTATGCTTTTCGAATACCTGGCCCACGCCGCCCGAATATTGCAGCGGCACGACCAGCATCGGCGAGGAGCGCTGGCCCAATCCGGCGACGCCCAGGATCGATCCGGCCCGTGCCCGGCTGAACAACACGCCCAGCCGCGCGACATAGCGGTTCGGCCCGATCTGCTCGTTCTCGACCACGATGCCCGAGACCATGGCGTCCAGCGCGCCGTCCGAAAGCCCGCCGCCGCTGCCGCCCAGCCGCTGCGACAGCATCATCCAGCCCTTGCGTTGCGCCAGTCGCCAGCCGGCATAGCGCGCCGCCTCGGCCGTCTTGCCCGTCACGTCGACGTCGATCCCGCCGACCTCGTAACTGCCCGATCCGTCCGCCGCGGCCAGCGGTGCACTGTCCGCCGCCGGAGTGTCGCCTTGCGCCAACACGGCCCCGCCGGTCGCGATGAGCGCGAGCGTCAGGGCGAAACGCAAACCGCGCGAGGAATGAACAACCGACATTGCGGCCCTTTTGGCGAAGCAGGCGTGGAAATCCAAGCAGGATATGGCTAGGCGGCGTGGATGGCAGAAGATCCTCGACGCAACAGTCCCTACACCTATGCCGAAGCAGGCGTGTCGATCGCGGCGGGCAACGCGCTGGTCCGCGCGATCGGCCCCCTTGCGAAATCGACGCGGCGCAAGGGTGCGGATGCCGATCTCGGCGGGTTCGGCGGCTTCTTCGACCTGAAGGCGGCGGGATTCGTCGATCCGCTGCTGGTGGCGGCGAACGATGGCGTCGGCACCAAGCTGAAGCTGGCGATCGAGCATGACGCCCATGACGGCGTCGGGATCGATCTCGTCGCGATGTGCGCCAACGATCTGATCGTGCAGGGCGCCGAGCCGCTGTTCTTCCTCGATTACTACGCCACGGCGAAGCTCGAGCCGGCCGTCGCCGAACGCGTGATCGCTTCGATCGCGGAGGGCTGCCTGCAGGCCGGCTGCGCGCTGATCGGCGGGGAGACGGCGGAGATGCCGGGCATGTATGCGCCTGGCGACTACGATCTGGCGGGCTTCTGCGTGGGTGCGGTGGAGCGGACCGAGGTTCTTACCGGCCGCGAGATCGCTGCCGGAGACGTGGTGTTGGGCCTCGCGTCGTCGGGCGTGCATTCCAATGGTTTTTCGCTGGTCCGCCGGCTGGCCGCCGACAAGGGCTGGAAGCTCGATCGTCCGGCCTTGTTCGATCAGGAGACGTTGCTGATCGACGCGCTGATGGCTCCGACACGCATCTACGTGAAGAGCCTGTTGCCGCTGCTGAAGCGGGGCAGAATCAAGGGCCTCGCGCACATCACCGGCGGCGGCCTGCTCGAAAACATTCCTCGCGTGCTTCCCGAGGGCGTGCATGCGCGGATCGATGCCGACGCCTGGTCCCAGCCGCGCCTGATGTCCTTCCTTCAGGCACAAGGCGCGATCGAGCCGGAGGAGATGGCGCGGACTTTCAACTGCGGCATCGGCATGGCGGTCGTGGTCGCGGCGGAAGTGGCGGCGGATGTGAAGACCGCGCTGGAAGCGGCCGGCGAAACGGTGTTCGAGATCGGCGCGATCGAGGCTGGCGACACCGGCTGCACCGTCACCGGCAGCCTGGAAACCTGGGGCGCCCGCGCATCGTGGAGCGCCACGCACGATGCGTGACGGCATGACGAGGGTCGGCATCCTGATCTCGGGCCGGGGCTCGAACATGATGTCCCTCGTCCAGGCCTCCCGCGCATCGGGAGCGACCTACGACATCGCGCTCGTCGCGTCCGACAACCCCGAAGCCCCCGGCCTCGCCTGGGCCGCCGCGCACGACATCCCGACCTACGCCCAATCTCCCAGGGGCATGCCCAAAGCCGAATACGAAGCCAAGATCGACGCCGCGCTGCGCGGCGCGAACGTCGAGATCATCGCGCTCGCCGGCTATATGCGGCTGCTTTCGGACGATTTCGTCGCGCGCTGGCGGGGCAGGATCGTCAACATCCACCCCTCGCTACTGCCGAAATACAAGGGCCTCGACACCCACGCCCGCGCGATCGAAGCCGGCGATGCGACCGCCGGCTGCTCGGTGCATATCGTCACCGAGGAACTCGATGGCGGCGAGATTCTCGGCCAGGCCGCGGTACCGATCCTGCCCGGCGACACGCCCGATACGTTGTCTGAACGGGTGCTCGCCGCGGAGCATCGCCTTTACCCGACGGTTCTGGCAGACTTCGCCACGTTATGAGTCCCGATCCTGAATCCGTCTTGGCGAAAGTGCGCGATGCCGCGCTGTCGCTCCCATCGACCTACGAGAAGCCTTCGCACGGTTCGCCCGGCTTCTTCATCGAACAGGGCAAGGCCTTCGCCTATTTCTGGCACGACCATCACGGAGACAACGAGACGATCGCGATCGTCAAGACGACCGGGCTCGACGAACAGCAGATGCTGATCGAGAGCGATCGCGATTTCTGCTACGCCCCGCCCTATCTCGGGCCCTCGGGCTGGGTCGCGATGCGGCTGGACGGCGAGGTCGATTGGGACCGGGTGGCGGACCGGATCGCGATCAGCTGGGAACTCGCCGCCCCGCGCCGCCTGCTCGAGGCGGGTGGGCGATGAGCGCGGAAACGCCGCCTCCGCCGGTTCCCGAAGTTCCCCAGGGCCCGACCGACGCGATCGCCCCGCCCCCGCCTTCGGTCGAGGCCGTCGCACAGCAAGTGGTCGATCGCGCGGAAGCCGCCGCGACGCGCCGCCGCTGGGTCAGCCTGGCCGAGCTGGTTGGCGTCGCCGGGCTCGTCATCGCCGCTCTGGGCCTGTGGATGACCTGGTCCGATCGCCGCGCCGACGACACTGCCAAGCAGGCCGAACGCGCGAGCGAAGCCAAGGTCCGCACCTTGGTGATGTTGAAGGCCAGCGGTAGCGGCGACCGGCTGACCCTGGCCGATGCCACGCATGACGTGCAATCGATCGATATCGCCTTCCCCAAGGCGCTCGGCGTCGCGGCGCAGACGGATGTCGATCCCAAGATCGAGGCGAGCTGGTTCTCGCGCCCGTTGCTGGACCTCACCGATGGCGGCCCGGACAAGCGCGAAGGTCGCCTGCCCGTCCTGATCGCCGCGCAGTATTGGGACGGCGATGTCGAGCGCAAGGACAGCGCGATCTACGACGTGACTTGGAAGACCGAGGGCCGCTTCCTGGCCGGGCGTGCGTTGCGCGTCGAGGGGCTGAAACTGCGTGAGCGGACGGGCTCGGCGGCACGGCTCGATGCGATCTGGGCCGCGGAGAAACCGAAAGTCGCTAAGTAGAGGGTCGTCATCCCGGACTTGATCCGGGATCCAACGTGCAACACGCGCCGCGCCCTACGATCATCGTTGCGCTCAACCAGAGTTGGATCCCGGATCAAGTCCGGGATGACGGTAGATCAGAGGTCCAGCGCGTAGACCGGGTCGACATGCACTTCGCTGCCGACCACGAACTCGCGCGAGCCGATCACCGCAAACCCTTGTCGTTCGTAGAACGCCCGCGCCCGCGCATTATGCTCCCAGACGCCGAGCAGCAGGCGTTCGCCGCCCGCAGCGCGTGCATCGTCCCGGGCGCGGGCCATCAACGCGGCACCGATGCCGCTGCCATGGGCTTGCCGCAGGGTGTAGATCCGGCGCAGCTCGACATCGCCGGGCTGCAGATCGATCGGAAAATCGGGCGGGGTGATCACCGCATAGCCGAGCGGCGCGAAGCCCGGCTCGACCTCGGCGACCGTGACGACGCATGCCGGGTCGCCGAGCCAGCGCGCGAATACGTCGGCGCTGTTGTTCTTCACGCAGTGCGCCAGCAGGTCGCCGCCGTCCAGCGACTGCGCATAGGTATCGAGAAAGGCGGCATTGGCGACGAGCGACAGGAGGGCCGCGTCATCCGCCCCCGCCCGTCGCACGCGCCATTTCATCTCAGCCCAATCCTCAGCCGACGATCTCGTCGGGCTTGAAGAAGTAGGCGATCTCGATCTCGGCATTCTCGTCCGAATCCGAACCGTGCACCGTGTTCGCCTCGATCGATTCGGCCAGTTCCTTACGGATCGTGCCGGCATCGGCATTGGCCGGGTTGGTCGCGCCCATGATGTCGCGGTTGCGCTGCATGGCGTTCTCGCCTTCCAGCACCTGAACGACGACGGGGCCGGAGATCATGAAATCGACCAGTTCACCGAAGAAGGGACGCTCCTTGTGCACCGCGTAGAAGCCCTCGGCCTGCTCGCGGGTCATCTGGATGCGCTTCGAGGCGACGACGCGCAGGCCGGCTTCCTCCAGCATCTTGGTGACGGCGCCGGTGATGTTGCGACGCGTGGCGTCGGGCTTGATGATCGAAAACGTGCGGTTCGCGGCCATGACCGTGAAGCTCCTTAAATCTGTGATAGCGGAAAGTGGCGGTTCCCTAGTCGGGCGCGGGCGGCGATGCAAGCGCGCCCGGCACGTTCAGGCCGCCTTCTCCCACCGCCCACCTTCGTTCTGCTTCCAGTAGTTGCGCGTGACCCCGTCGCGCTCGGCCAGCGCCTTCCACGCGACCCGCGCCTCGTCGATGCGGTCCGCGTCGAAGAAATGGAACGCCCGGTCGAAGCGCAGCGCCTCGTCGCGCCACACGCCATCGACCAAGGCGATGTTGCGCGCGGCATTGGCCGGGTCCGGATGCGCGCTCAGCAACACCGGCTGCGCGGCATCCCCCTCCCCGCCTGACTCGGCATGGGGGAGGAAGCTTTCGGCGCTATAGGCCCACAGCAACCGGTCGAGGCTGCCACGCTGCTGTGCGCTGTCAGACACGATCAGCAACCGCCCACCGCTCGCCAGCACCTTCTCCGCGATCTGCGGCAAGGCCCGGTCGAGCGGCGTGGCGGTGAGGTGGTAGAAATCGACCTGCATCAGCCCTCGAAATTGTCCGCCACGAACCGGTCGAGCAACCGCACGCCGTACCCCGTCGCGCCCTTGTCGTAGTTCGGGCCCGGCTTGTCCGACCACACCATGCCAGCGATGTCGAGATGCGCCCATTTCACGCCCGCATCCACGAAGCGCTGGATGAACTGCGCGGCGGTGATCGATCCCGCGCCCCGCGGCCCGACATTCTTCATGTCCGCGATCGGGCTGTCGATCAGCTTGTCGTAGGTCGGCGAGAGCGGGAAGCGCCACAATTTGTCGCCGCTGGCGAGGCCAGCCTTCAAGAGTTGCTCCGCGAGCGCATCGTCGTTGGCGAACACGCCGCCATGTTCGTTGCCGAGCGCGATGATCATCGCCCCGGTCAGCGTCGCCAGGTCGACGATCGTCTTTGGCTTGTGCGTCCGCTGCACCCAGGTGACGCAATCGCACAGCACCAGCCGACCCTCGGCATCGGTGTTCAGCACTTCGATTGTCTGGCCGGACATGCTGGTCAGCACGTCGCCCGGGCGGATCGCATTGCCGTCGGGCATGTTCTCCACCAGACCGCACACGCCGATTACATTGGCCTTTGCCTTGCGCGCCGCCAGCGCCTTCATCGCGCCGACCACCGCACCCGCGCCGCCCATGTCCCACTTCATGTCTTCCATGCCGGGTCCGGGCTTGATCGAGATGCCGCCGGTGTCGAAAGTCACACCCTTGCCGACCAGGGCCAGATCGGGATCGCCCGCGCCCTTCCCGCTCCACTTGAGCGCGAGCAGCCGTGCATCCTTCGCCGACCCCTGGCTGACGCCGAGCAGCGAGCCCATGCCCAGTTCGCCCATCGCGGCCTCGTCCAGCACGGTAACCTCGATCCCCAGGCCCTCGATCTCCTTCAACACCTTGGCGACGAAGGTCTCGGGGTAGATCACGTTTGGCGGCTCGGCCACCAAAGTGCGGGTCAGCTCCATGCCCTCGGTCACCGCCTTCTGGTCGGTCCAGGCGGCATCGGTGCCCTCGGGCACGCCGGTCAGCGTGATCGTGGTCAGCGTCGGCTTCGATTTCTCGGGCAGCTTGGTGCGATAGACGTCATGACGCCAGCCGCGCTGCGCCGCCGCGCCCGCGAAGCGCGCCGCCGCCTTGGCCGTCGCGCCGGCGCCGGAAAAATCGACCGTCACGCCGTCCACGCCGGAGGTCAGCAGCTTGCCGATCAGCGCGCCACCGGCCCGCTCGTAATCCGCCTCGCTCCCGGCTCCCACGCCCAGCAACAGCACGCGCCGGACGCCCTCGCCCGAACCGACGAACGCCTCGATCACCGCCCCGGCCTCGCCATCGAAGCGGCCACCCTTGGCCGCGCCCAGCACGACCTGCTTGGCCGCCGCGTCCAGGCCGCCGATCGTGCTGCGCTCCAGCCCGTCCTTCTCGATGAGCAACGCGAGCGCGGCGCCGGCATCGGCAGGCGCGGTGGAGAGAACGATATGCATGGGAATCCTCGAAGGTTTTGGGGGAGGTTCTGGGAGATCTGATACGATTCGTCCGCTCTAGACCCGCCGCACCGCGCTGGCAAAGCACGGCATGAACGATCCGGCGATTGCGGCGCGGGGCTGCCGGTGCGATAGGGCGGGCATTCGCGCGTCATTCCGGCGCGTCTGGGGGTGTGTTTCCCGACGTGAAGCGTTCCGATCTGCTCTCGACCTGCGCCCCGTCCGCCGCCCTGCTGCTTGGCCTGCTTTTCGCGCAGACCGCGCAGGCGCAAGACCTTCAGACGCCACCCACGCCGCCGCCCTCCGCGGTCGATCTGCCCACGGCGACCGACGACCAGGTCGCATTCAGTGCCGGCACGCTGCAATACGATACCGATTCCCAGATCGTCACCGCCACCGGCGACGTCCGCATGGCGCGCAGCGGCGACAAGTTGCGCGCCGACAAGGTCGTGTGGAACCGCCAGACCGGCAAGGTCATCGCCACCGGCAGCATCGCCGTCACCAATCCCGGCGGGGATATCGCCTATGGCGATTCGATCGAACTGACCGATTCGCTGAAGGACGGCATGGTCGACAACATGCTCGTCGTGCTCGAACGCGGCGGGCGGCTGGCCGCGCGCAAGGGCACGCGCTTTCCCGACGAGAAGGTCGAGCTGGAAGACGCAGCCTACACGCCGTGCAACGTCACGACCTCCAAGGGCTGCCCCAAGGAGCCGTCGTGGAAGATCACCGCGGTGCGAGTCACCTATCGCCCGGATCGCCAGCGGATCTATTACAAGGGCGCTCAGATCAATGTCTTCGGCCTGCCGACGATACCGCTGCCGGCCTTTTCCCACCCGATCGGGGGCGGCAGCGACAGCGGCCTGCTCTCGCCCGATCTCCGCTACAGCCGGACGAACGGCTTCGAATATGCCCAGCCTTATTATTTTCGCCTCGCGCCCAATCGCGGCCTGACGATCACGCCGCGCGTCTTCACCGGCGCGCTGCCGCTGCTCAAGGCGCAATATACCGCGCTGGACAGCAAGGGCGCGTTCAGCATCACCGGCTACGGCACCTACAGCCGGCGCAGCGACGACCTCAACACGTTCGATCCGACCGACACGTCGATGGCGTTCCGTGGCTATATCGACGGCATCGCGCGCTACCAGTTCGATCCGAACTGGAGCGCCAGCGCCTCGATCCGCCTGGCCAGCGACCGCACCTTCCTGCGCCGGTACGATATCTCCTACGACGATCGCCTGCGCTCGACCGCACGGATCGAGCGGATCGACGCCAACAGCTATTTCGGCATCACCGGCTGGGCCGTGCAGACCGTGCGAGTCAACGACAGCCAGGGCCAGCAGCCGATCGCCATTCCCGAGATCGATTATCGCCGCCGCATGGACGATGGCCTGCTCGGCGGCAAATTCACCTTCCAGGCCAATACGCTCGCGCTGACCCGCACCGACGGGCAGGACACGCAGCGCGGCTTCGTCAGCGCGCGCTGGGATCTGCGCAAGCTCACCCGCTGGGGCCAGGAGGTCACCTTTACCGCCTTCGGCCGCGGCGACGTCTATCACACCAGCGACACGCTCGCGACGAGCGTGCTCAACTATCGCGGCGACGAGGGCGTCCAGAGCCGCGTGATGGGCGCGGTGGCGGTGGACGTGAAATGGCCGCTGATCGGGCAATTCCTCGGCGGCACGCAGCGCATCACCCCCCGCGTGCAGATCGTCGCCTCGCCGCACATCAAGAATCTCGAAATCCCGAACGAGGATTCGCGCGCCGTGGATCTGGAGGATTCGAACCTGTTCGCGCTCAACCGTTTCCCGGGCTACGACCGGATCGACGACGGCACGCGCGTGACCTACGGTGCCGATTACGCGCTCGATCTGCCGGGCGTGGCGATCTCCACCAATATCGGCCAGAGCTACCGCCTGGGCACCCGATCGGACATCTTCCCGCCCGGCACCGGGCTGGACAGCCGATTTTCCGATTTCGTCGGGCGGACGGAGGTGCGCTATCGCGATTTCGTCTCGCTCACGCATCGCTACCGGCTCGACAAGAACGGTCTGGCGATACGCCGCAACGAACTGGACGCGACGATCGGGTCGCGCGCCACCTACCTGCTGCTCGGCTATCTCAAGCTCAACCGCAACATCACCACGACCGAGGATCTGCAGGATCGCGAGGAGGTCCGCATCGCCGGCCGCGTGCAGTTCGCGCGCTTCTGGTCGCTCTACGGTTCGTCGCTGGTCGATCTCACCAACCGGGACGAGGATCCGCTGTCGGTGTCCGATGGGTTCACGCCGGTCCGCCACCGCCTCGGGGTCTCCTATGAAGACGATTGCCTGAAGATCGGCTTCACCTGGAAGCACGATTACCAGAGCACGGGCGACGCCCGCGCCGGCAACGGCTTCCTCTTGTCGCTTTCATTCAAGAATCTTGGACGCTAAGCTGCGGTTCACCTGCCATCGTGGATGGGGGAGTACCGCCGGGGCGTCGTCTAGGGATGTGGGCGGCACGATATGGGATTATTGAACACGTGATGATTTCTGTGACGAAGGCGGTGAAAACCGGCCGCGCGGTGGCCTTGCTTGCGGCTCTGTCCGTAACCTGCACGCCGATCGGCGGCATGGCCCAGAAGGCTCCCAAGGCCAGGGCGCCGGCACCGAAAACCCCCGCGACGAAGACTCCTTCGACCAAGGCACCCGCCGCTCAGGCGGATGGCACGGCGCCGGACGGTGCCGCATCCGACAACACCGTGGCCGACAATGGCGTGCCCGATGTCGGCCTGAACATTCCGGACAATCTGCAGCTCTACGGGAAGCTCGATCCGAACGTCCGCAAGCCCACCGCGATCGTCAACGAAACCGTCATCACCGGCACCGATGTCGACCAGCGTCTCGCGCTGGCCGTCGCGATCAACGGCTGGAAGCTCAGCCCGGAAGATACCGCGCGCCTGCGCACGCAGACGCTGAACCAGCTGATCGACGAGACGCTTCAGATCCAGGAAGCGAAGGCGAGCGAAGTCGTCATCACTCCGGCGGAATTGTCGCAGAGCTTCAACGGCGTGGCGAAGAATTTCAGCCGGTCGCCCGAACAGATGCGCGCGTATCTGCGTCAGGTGAATTCCTCGGAACGCTCGCTCAAGCGCCAGATCGAGGGCGAACTGGCGTGGCAGCGCTACCTGCGCCGCAAGGTCGAGCCGACGGTCAATGTCAGCGAGGAAGAGGTCAAGTCGATCCTCAAGCGCCTGCAGGATTCCAAGGGCACGCAGGAATATCACGTCAACGAGATCTATATCCATGCCGAGCCGGCTCAGGCGGCGCAGATCTCGGCGAGCATCACGCAGATGATCGACAAGATCCAGAAGGGCGAGGCGCCGTTCGGCTATTTCGCGCGCACCTTCTCGGAAGCCACGACGAAGAGCGTGGATGGCGATCTCGGCTGGGTGCGCAGCTCGCAATTGCCCGACGAACTCAGCCGCGCCGTCGAAGCGATGCAGGTCGGCCAGATCGCCGGGCCGATCCCGGTCGCCGGCGGGTTCTCGGTCATCTATCTGGTCGACAAGCGCCAGGTGCTCACCGCCGATCCGCGCGACGCGAAACTCGCGCTCAAGCAGATCACCGTGCGCTTCCCGGCCGGCACCACCCAGGCGCAGGCGACCGAGCGCGTCGCGGCGTTCGCCGCCGCCACCAAGGCGATGCAGGGCTGCGGCGACGTCGCCAAGGTCGCCGCCTCGCTCGGCGGCGACGTGGTCGACAGCGATTCGGCCACGATCCGCGATCTTCCGCCCGCGCTGCAGGATATCATGCTGAAGCTGGCGGTCGGCCAGGCCACGCCGCCCTTCGGGTCGGCGCAGGACGGCGTTCGCGCGCTCGTGCTGTGCGGCAAGGACGAGCCGCGCGGCGGCGATCTGCCCAATTCCAGCCGCTTGCAGGAACAGATGGAGCAACAGCGCGTCAATCTGCGCGCGCAACAGCTGCTGCGCGATCTTCGCCGCGATGCGATCGTCGAATATCGCTGATCGGGCGCCCGCGATGAACGCGCCGCTTGCCCAGCCACTGGCAGTATCGATGGGCGATCCGGCCGGTATCGGGCCGGAAATCATCGCCAAGGCCTGGGCCGCGCGCGATACGGAAAGCCTGCCGCCGTTCTTCGCCGTGGGCGATGCCCGCGCCGTGGTCGCGGTGTGGGATGGCCCGGTCGTGTCGATCCTCGACCCCGCCGAGGCGCTGGGGGCCTTCCCGCGCGGGCTTCCGGTGCTCGGTGTCGACGATGGCGGCCAGATCTCGCCCGGTCACCCGGATGTCGACGGTGCCCGGTGCGCGCTCCACTCGCTGGAAGTCGCTGCCGGTCTCGCACGCTCCGATGCCGCTAGCGCGCTCGTGACCGGGCCGGTGTCGAAGGCCCAGCTCTACCAGATCGGCTTCACCTATCCCGGCCAGACCGAATTCGTCGCCGAACGCTGCGGCGTCTCGCGTGAGAATGCGGTGATGATGCTCGCCGGCCCGACGTTGCGCGTCGTGCCCGTCACCACCCACGTGCCGCTCGACACCGTCTCCGGCCTGCTCTCGATCGAGTTGCTCGTCGCCAAGGGCCGCGCCACCGCACGCGGCCTGCGCAAGAATTTCGGCATCGAGACGCCGCGCCTGGCCTTTGCCGGCTTCAATCCGCACGCCGGCGAGGGTGGCGCGATCGGGCGCGAGGAAATCGACTTCATCTTCCCAGCCATCGCCCAGTTGCGGGAGGAAGGCATCGACGCGACCGGCCCGTTCGCCGCCGACACGATGTTCCACGCCCGCGCCCGCGCCACCTATGACGCGGCGATCTGCTGCTATCACGATCAGGCGTTGGTGCCGCTCAAGACGCTGCATTTCGACGAGGGCGTGAACATCACGCTGGGCCTGCCGATCGTCCGCACCTCGCCCGATCACGGCACGGCGTTCGGCATCGCGGGCAAGAACGTCGCGCATCCCGGCGCGATGATCGCCGCGATCCGCATGGCCGGCGAAGCGACCGAACGCCGCGCCGCGCGGCTGCTGTGACCGATACGCTACCGCCGTTGCGGGAGGTCATCGCCCGGCACGGCCTCAACGCCAGCAAGGCGCTGGGCCAGAACTTCCTGCTCGACGGCCAGTTGCTCGCCCGCATCGCGCGCATTCCCGGCGATCTGACGGGCGCGGAAGTGTTCGAGGTCGGCCCCGGCCCCGGCGGCCTGACCCGCGCATTGCTGCAGGCCGGTGCTCGCGTCACCGCCGTCGAGCGCGACCGCCGCTGCATCCCCGCGCTCGCCGAACTCGGCGAAGCCTTCCCCGGCCAACTCCGCGTGATCGAGGACGACGCACTTGAGATCGACGCCGCTTCCCTGTTCGAGGGCAAGCCGCACATCGTCTCCAACCTGCCCTACAATATCGGCACGGCTTTGTTCGTTCGCTGGCTCTCGGCCGATTGGGCCCCGTGGTGGCAGAGCCTGACGCTGATGTTCCAGAAGGAAGTCGCCGACCGCATCGTCGCCGGCACCGACGACGATGCTTACGGCCGCCTGGCGGTGCTGGCGCAGTGGCGCTCCTCGGCCAAGCTGGCGATGCCCGTCCACCGCTCCGCCTTCACCCCGCCGCCCAAGGTGATGTCGGCCGTGGTGCACATCGTGCCCGAAGTCGCGCCCGAGGGCGTCAACTTCGCGACGCTGGAACGCCTGACCGGCGCCGCCTTCGGGCAACGCCGCAAAATGTTGCGTCAAAGTGTGAAAGGTGTCCCCGGCGCACTGTCCGCGCTGGAAGCCGTCGGCATCGAAGCGACACGACGCGCGGAAACAGTGAGTGTCGCGGAATTCGTCGAGGTCGCGCGGGTGATGCGAGCTAACAACCAATCCCCGTCTCCCCGGGCTTGACCCGGGGTCCAGCTCCTTTCTCCTCGGCAGATGGATCGCGAAAGATAGGGTGGCTGGCTGGGTTGAACAGCCCTACTCTTTCGCCGTCGCCTTCTCCGGCACCTTCGTCGCCACGGCCGCCGTCTGCACCGGCGGTCCCTTCACGATTGCCGCGGCCAACGCGTTGCCCTCGGGGCATGCCGCCTTCGCGCACAACGTCCGGATCTTCGCCAGATTGGCCTTGGCCTGGATCACCGCGCCCTTGGCTACCAGCGCCTCGCCCTGCCCTTTCAGCGCCAGCCGGTCGCTCGGCTCGAGCAACAACGCCTCACGGTACAGGCGGATCGCCTTGCCCGGCAGGCCGCGCGCCTGTGCCACGTCGCCCAAGGTCACGAACCCGGCGCGGTTGCGCGGATCGACCGCCAGCGCGGTCTCGATGAGGTCGGTCGCGCCGTCGAGATTGCCGGCCGCCTGCGCCGCGCGACCCTGCGCCAGCAGCGCCATCGATCGCGGATCGATCTGCTCTTCCGGGCGCTGGCCGTGCAGCGACGTCGACACCGTCAGCAACGTGAGCGCGACGGCGGCGGCGACGGACGAATAACGCATGATGCTCTCCAGAGTGCGCACGATCGCTATCGGCTAGCACGCGCGCCGGAGGCGTGCGACAAAAAAGCCGTCGGTATCGTCATGTGCCGGGGTCAGGCGCACGCCCGGGCCATGCGCCCGCCCGGCCGGCAGGTCGGGCGTGTCGCTGGTCCAGCCGGGATGTGCCGCCAGGAACGCGGCGACCTGCCCGGCCCCTTCCTCGTCCAGCAGCGAGCAGACGATATAGACGAGCGTGCCATCTGGCTTCACCAGTCCCGCGCCCACCTCCAGCACATGCTCCTGTGTTTTCGCCAGCCGCGCGATCCGTTCAGGGGTCAGCCGCCAGCGCGCCTCGGGGTTGCGCCGCCACGTGCCGGTGCCCGAACAGGGCGCGTCGATCAGCACGCAATCCGCGCTGTCCGCCCAATCCGATAGAATTTCCGCCTCCTGGCCCGGATCGAGCAGGCGGGTTTCGATCATCGTTGCGCCCGCCCGTTCCGCGCGAGGCGTCAGCCGGGACAGCCGCGCGCGATCGGTATCGGCTGCCAGCAACGCGCCGGCATCGCCCATCGCCGCGGCCAAAGCGAGCGTCTTGCCGCCCGCGCCCGCGCACAGATCGACGATACGTTGTCCGCCCGAAGCCTCCGCCGCCAGCGTGACGATCTGGCTGCCCGCATCCTGCACCTCGACCGCCCCGTCCTTGAACGCTTCCAGCGTCTCGACATTGGTGCCCGATGGCAGCCGCCACGCATCGGCGAGGCCAGGGATCGGCTCCGCGCCCTCGATCGGTGCGGGCGCGGGCTTCAGCCGGTTGATCCGCACGTCGAGCGGCGCCCGATCGATCAGCGCCGGCAGTTCGTCCGCGCCGATGCCCGACGCGAGCAGTTTCGCCACGATCCACTCGGGTGCCACGCCCGGCTTGGCCGCGACCTCCGTCTCGCCGATCGCGGCGGGCGCATGGGTCGATCCGTCGAACAAAGCGGACAACTCCGCGTCGCCCGCGGCGAGCGCGAGCATCGCCGCCCGCCCGCTCGCCGGCCGTTCGCCCAGCATGCGGATCGCGGCATAGACCAGTTCGCGCACCGCGCGCCGGTCCTTGCTGCCGGCATAGCGACGCTGGGCGAAATATTTGGCGATGATCGTATCCGCCGCCGCCCCGCTATCCCGCGCGGCGGCGACGATCGCGTCGAGCAGGTCGATCGCTGCCTGGATACGGGCTGAGGGTGTCATGCTATGTTCCTGACGTCGTCATATCGAAAAGAGCGGCAGGATTAACCAGGAAGGCCGTCACCCCGGACTTGTTCCGGGGTCCACCGGGCCGCAAACCAACCGGCGAGTGATCGTGAGGCACAGTGGACCCCGGAACAAGTCCGGGGTGACCCTTTACCTACCGCGTCGGATAATTCGGGGCCTCGCGCGTGATCGTCACGTCGTGCACATGGCTTTCCATCAGCCCCGCGCCGGTGATCTGCACGAACCGCGCGCGCTGCTGAAGATCCGGAATGGTCGCCGCACCGGTATAGCCCATCGCCGCCTTCACGCCGCCGACCAATTGGTGGATCACATCCTTGGCCGGTCCCTTGAACGCCACCTGGCCTTCGATCCCCTCGGGCACCAGCTTCAACTGGTCCTTGATGTCGCCCTGGAAATAGCGATCCGCCGAGCCCCGGCCCATCGCGCCGACCGAGCCCATGCCGCGATACGATTTGTACGCCCGGCCCTGATACAGGAACGTCTCGCCCGGCGCTTCCTCGGTACCGGCCAGCAAGGATCCGATCATCACGCTGGAAGCGCCACCGGCCAGCGCCTTGGCGATGTCGCCCGAGGTGCGGATGCCACCATCGGCGATCACCGGCACGCCGTGCTTGTGGCCTTCCGCGGCGCAGTCCATCACCGCGGTCAGCTGCGGCACGCCGACGCCGGCGACGACGCGCGTGGTGCAGATCGAACCCGGCCCGATGCCGACCTTGATCCCGTCCGCGCCGGCGTCGATCAGCGCCCGCGCCGCCTCCGCCGTCGCCACGTTGCCGGCGATCACCTGCACCGAATTGCTCAGCTTCTTCACCCGCTCAACCGCCCGCGCGACGTCGCGATTATGGCCGTGCGCGGTGTCGATCACGATCAGGTCCAGTTCGGCATCGACCAACGCCTCGGTCCGCTCGAAGCCCTTGTCGCCCACCGTCGTCGCCGCCGCCACGCGCAACCGCCCGGACGCGTCCTTGGTCGCGTTCGGATAATTGACCGCCTTCTCCATGTCCTTCACGGTGATGAGGCCGACGCAGCGATAGCTTTCGTCCACCACCAGCAACTTCTCGATCCGGCGCTGATGCAGCAGGCGCCGCGCTTCGTCCTGCCCCACACCGGTCGACACCGTGGCGAGGTTCTCGTGCGTCATCAGCTCGGCAACCGGCTGGTGCGGGTTGCCGGCGAAACGCACGTCGCGGTTGGTCAGGATGCCGACAAGCTTGCCGTCCTGCTCCACCACGGGAATGCCGCTGATCCGGTGCCGGGTCATCAGCGCCTGCGCTTCGGCCAGCGTTGCGGTCGGCGCGATCGTGATCGGGTTGACCACCATGCCGCTCTCGAAGCGCTTCACCTGGCGCACGGCGGCGACCTGCTCGTCGATCTCCATGTTGCGGTGGAGCACGCCGATGCCGCCCAATTGCGCCATCACGATCGCCATGTCGGCTTCCGTCACCGTGTCCATCGCCGAGGACAGGATCGGAATGTCCAGCTTGATCCCGCGCGTCAGTTGCGTGCGCGTATCCGCCATGCTCGGCACGATATCGGACTCCGCCGGATACAGCAGCACGTCGTCGAAGGTGAGGCCGAGGCGGATGTCCATGAGGTGCCAGTTCCGTGGTTGGGGAGGGAATCGTGGCGTGCCATGTAATCAAAGGGGGCCGGATGCGCTAGGGTGCGCGGCGGCGGCCGCCGGAGTTCCATCCGGTCCCCGAGATACGCAATACCTTCGGGCCGACACGCTTGTAATGTTGGGAATAGGTTGATCGAATTGCCGGTCTATGACCCTCATCTTCCTGCCCTCGAAAATTTCGTTCTAAACCCGGTGATCTGCGGTTCAGACGGGGCAGACCGCATGAACTTGTGTGAACTTCGGTCGCTGGGACGTTCCGAACGACCGTCGCCGGAGGCACTATTCGCTATCGCCAAATCCGCGATCTGCTAAATTGCCGGGACATCGCTGAAGGGGTTCGAGATCATGGGGTTGACCGCAGGCGCACTCGTTCTGGCCTTGGTGCTTCTGTACCTGTTCACCAGCATCAAGATCGTCCGGCAGGGCTATCAATATACGATCGAACATTTCGGCCGCTTCACCACAGTGGCGCGGCCCGGCTTCAATTTCTATCCCGCCTTCTTCTACCGTGTCGGCCGCAAGGTGAACATGATGGAGCAGGTGATCGACATTCCGGGTCAGGAGATCATTACCAAGGACAATGCGATGGTCGCGGTGGACGGCGTGGTGTTCTTCCAGGTGCTGGACGCGGCGAAGGCGGCCTATGAGGTGTCCGAACTCTATGTCGCGATCCTGCAGCTGACGACGACCAACCTGCGCACCGTGATGGGTTCGATGGATCTGGACGAAACCCTGTCGAAACGCGACGAGATCAACGCTCGGCTGCTGGTCGTGGTCGATCATGCGACCGCCGCGTGGGGCGTCAAGATCACCCGTGTCGAGGTGAAGGACATCCGCCCGCCGGCCGACATCGTCAACGCGATGGGCCGGCAGATGAAGGCCGAACGCGAGAAGCGCGCCAACATCCTCGAGGCCGAAGGCTCGCGTGCCTCTGAAATTCTTCGCGCCGAGGGCCAGAAGCAGTCGAAGATCCTCGAGGCGGAGGGCCGCCGCGAAGCCGCCTTCCGCGATGCCGAGGGCCGTGAGCGCGCGGCGCAGGCCGAGGCCAAGGCGACCGAACTCGTCTCGATCGCGATCGAACAGGGCAGCGCGCAATCGCTCAACTATTTCATCGCGCAGAAATATGTCGAGGCGGTCGGCAAGTTCGCCACCTCCCCTAATGCCAAGACGATCCTGTTCCCGGTCGAGGCGACACAGTTGATCGGCACGTTGGGCGGCATCGGCGAACTCGCCAAGACGGCATTCGGCAATGAACAGCCCACCCCGCCCAAACCCGCCACGCCGCCGGCACGCTTCAAGGGGCCGTTCGAACAGGGCGACACGTGATGCTGGACGGCGTCGGCGCGGGTATGGCCTGGCTGGTCTTCGCATTGGCGATGGGCGTGGCCGAGCTGATCCTGCCCGGAATCTTTCTCGTCTTCCTGGCGATCGCCGCCGCAATCACCGGCGTCGCGGTGCTGGCGCTGCCTGACCTGCCGGTGCCGGTGCAACTCGCCTCGTTCGCGATCTGGAGCGGCGTTACGGTCCTGATCGGCCGGCGCTGGTATCGTGATTACCCCGTCGCCACCTCCGACCCGCTCCTCAACGACCGCGCCGCGCGTCTGATCGGCGAGATCGTCACCGTCGATCAACCGATCGCAGGCGGCAGTGGCCGGGTGAAAGTCGCGGATGGCGTCTGGCCGGCGCACGGTCCCGATGCCGCGGCCGGAACACGGATGCGCGTCGTCGCGATCGAAGGTGGCGTAGTGCTGGTCGAACCGGTGGAGAGCCTCCCCGCCGGCTGAACGGTCTGCTCTACTTCTTGCCGAACAATCCGCCGGCCAGCCCGCTCAGATCGTTGAGCGGATTGCCGTCGCCATCCCGGTCCAGCATGCCCGAAAGCTTGCCCATGATCCCATCTCCGCCCTGCGCGGACAGCAGGGCGGAAAATTGCCCGAGTGCCCCCTCGCCACCGATATGGCTGACGATCTGTTGCAGAACATCGGACGACAGACCGGTCGATGCCGCCGCGGACTCGACCGTATCGCCAGGCTCCGGATGCGCCTGGCCGAGCGCGGCGACCGCCGACTCGGCCTGTTCGGGCGAGATACCGACCTTCTCCGCGAGGTTCTTGATGTCCACGTTTTGCGTGACTTGGCTGAGCAATCCGTCGAGCAAACCCATGACAATATCCTTTAACGGATCGCGAGCCCGGTGGCGCGCTCGTTTTGTTTAACGGATTCAGGCGTCACAGCCAACGTTCACCGACTTGCACCTGCGTTCGACAGAGCCGGACGATCGAACGCCTGTTCGGCATAACGTCCTCTGGCATCGACCCAGTGGAGAAAAAGATGCGCCGACCAGCTGTTGGGGTTCGGTGAGAGTCGTCCGTGCCGGCGATGAATACCTTGATACAGGACTCCGTCTCCTGGATGCATTGCGACCGATCCATAGGGCGCGCCTTCGAAATCATCCTTCACCAAACCGGACGGCTCGACCGCGTCCGAGCCGACCGACAATGCCCATGGCACATCATCGCCATAGGCGATGGTCAGCGATAAACTATGCTCGCACGCCAAGCGATCCGAATGCACGCGGCAGATGTCCCCCTTCTGATAGAGTCGAAAATAAGCATAGGTCGGCAACAGGTCACATTGCGTCGCCTGCGCGATGCGCGGCGTCAGACCCCACAGAAACGTCATCATCGGGGGATAGACGTTAGAGTAGACTTCGATTGCATCTTTGCTGATAAGCGGGCCGCGCATAGTGAAGTGGCGCGCCCGTTCACTGAGGCCGAGCTCACACCGCATCTGCTCGTAAAAGCCGTTAAGCACGATCGAAGGGAACAGGCCAGGCAGTCCCGTATATCCAAAGGCCCGATAATGTTCAGTCTCGGTCATTTTAGCACCACTATTAATTGAGCAGCAGGGCACCCAACCGTACTCCTACCAGCAAGAAACATAAGCGAAGTAGTAGCATAGCGGTCAGCTTCACTCAGTCATCAATATAATCAGCAACGCATTAACTGGGTAAACAACTGGTTCTCCGACTTGCCCAGTGAATATCAACACAAGCCGTAGCCGGACGTCCTTAATGGCTACATGCCGATTTAACCGGACGCTGCCAATCAAATGGCCGCCAATCCGGCAATCGCCACGCCGCAGCTTAGTTGCAATAAGTCAAGTCAGCCATCCATTACAACCCAAAACCTCTCGTAGGTGATCGGGCAGTTCAGGCTGGCTCTTTGGTTTTAGGAGCAGCCTGGCGCACGCCTTCATCGACATGCTCGGCGAACTGGGCGAAGTTCTCGACGAACAGATCGACCAGCTTGGCCGCCGTCGCGTCGTATTCGGCCTTGTTCGCCCAGGTTTCGCGCGGATCGAGGATCGCGCTGTCCACGCCCGGCACGCTGACCGGCACCTTGAAGCCGAAGTTCGGATCGGTGCGGAACTCGGCATCGTTGAGCGACCCGTCGAGCGCGGCATTGAGCAAGGCCCGCGTCGCCTTGATCGGCATGCGGTTGCCGGTGCCGTATTTGCCGCCAGTCCAGCCGGTATTGACCAGCCAGCAGTCCACCCCGCCCTTGGCGATCCGGCTCTTCAGCAGATTGCCGTAGATCGAGGGATGGCGCGGCATGAACGGAGCCCCGAAGCAGGTCGAGAAGGTGGCATCCGGTTCGGTCACGCCAATTTCGGTGCCCGCCACACGGGCGGTGTAGCCGGAGAGGAAGTGATACATGGCCTGATCCGGCGTCAGCTTCGAGATCGGCGGCAACACGCCGTACGCATCCGCCGTCAGCATCACGATGTTACGCGGCACCGGCCCCATATTCTCTTCCGAGGCATTGGGGATGAAATCGATCGGATAAGCACCACGGCTGTTCTCGGCCAGGCTGTTGTCCTCCAGGTCGAGCGCTCGCGTCACGGGATCCATCACGACGTTCTCCAGCACCGTGCCGAAGCGCTTGGTGGTGGCGAAGATCTCCGGCTCGGCGTCGGCCGACAGGCGGATCATCTTGGCGTAGCAGCCGCCCTCGAAATTGAACACCGCGGTGTCCGACCAGCCATGCTCGTCATCGCCGATCAGCGTGCGGCTGGCATCGGCGCTGAGCGTCGTCTTGCCGGTGCCGGACAGGCCGAAGAATACGGCCGTATCGCCGTTCGGGCCGATATTGGCCGAACAGTGCATCGGCATGACGCCATCGACCGGGAGGAGATAGTTGAGCAGACCGAACACGCTCTTCTTCATCTCGCCGGCATATCGCGTGCCACCGATCAGGATCAGCTTTTCGGTGAAGTTTACCGCGATCACCGTCTCGCTGCGGCAACCGTGGCGCGCAGGATCGGCGCGGAAGCTCGGCAGATCGATGATGGTATATTCCGCCTCGAACCCACGCAGTTCGGATTCCGCCGGACGCACCAGCATCGTGCGGATGAACAGGTTGTGCCAGGCAAGTTCGGTCACGACGCGGACGCGGACGCGATTTTCAGGCTGCGATCCGCCGAACAGATCCTGAATGTACAGGTCTTCCTTGTCCTTCAGCGCGGCCATGAAATCGGTCTTGAGAACGGCGAACTGCTCAGGGCTCATGCCCTTGTTGCTCTTGCCCCACCACACGACGGATTCGGTTTCGGCGTCGCGGACGATGAACTTGTCCTGCGCCGAGCGGCCGGTATGCGCGCCCGTCTCGACCACCAGTGGGCCATCGGCGGACAATTTGCCCTCGCCCTTGGCCACGGCGGTTTCGACCAGACGTGCGGTGACGAGGTTCCAGTGCAGGTTGGCGCGGGTCTCGATGCCCTGCGCTTCAAGCCCGGCGGTGGGAATGCGGTCGCTCAAAACGAATCTCTCCTGAAATCACGGCGCGGTTGCTGCCCGCATACGTCTGCATGGTGTGATTCGCGCTTATCGTGCCAAGCAGCCTTCTGTCCAGATGACAACGCTGACCGCGCGCAGACCGCGCAATGAGTTGAGCGTACCGACGGTTTCGACTAATCGACGCATCCGCAATGCAGGACGACACCCGATGACGGCAACGATCGCACTCGTTGATGATGATCGCAACATTCTGACGTCGGTATCGATCGCCCTGCAGGCCGAAGGATTCGTCACGCGGGTCTATTCGGATGGCGAGACGGCTCTCAAGGCCTTGATCGAAAACCCGCCCGATCTCGCCATTTTCGACATCAAGATGCCGCGCATGGACGGCCTGGAACTGCTTCGTCGGCTGCGCGAGAGACAATCCACGCCGGTGATCTTCCTGACCTCCAAGGACGACGAGCTGGACGAGGCGCTTGGACTGGCGATGGGCGCGGACGATTATATCGCCAAGCCGTTCAGCCAACGCCTGCTGATCGCCCGCATCCGCGCGATCCTGCGTCGTACCGAACTGGCACAATCCGGCCCGGCCGGTGACGAGGAAGTGGCGGCCGGCGAGCTGGCCCGCGGGCGGCTGGCGATGGATACCGCGCGGCACCGGGTGACCTGGGGCGGCATCAACGTGACGCTGACGGTGACGGAATTCCTGATTCTCGAGACGCTCGCGCAGCGACCCGGCATCGTGAAGACGCGCAACCAGTTGATGGACGCCGCGTATCAGGACGACATCTATGTCGACGATCGAACGATCGACAGCCATATCAAGCGCGTGCGCCGCAAGTTCAGGCAGATCGACCCCGAATTCGACGCCATCGAAACCCTGTATGGCGCGGGATACCGATTTTCCGAGGAATGACGAATTCGGCGGCGAATGACGACGGCGAACTGAGCCTGCGCTGGTCGGGCCGGGTTTCGCTCACGCCGCGGATCCTTGCGGTCAACATCTTCGCGCTCGCCTTGCTGGCGGGCGGTTTCTTCTATCTCGATTCCTATCGCAGCAGGATCGTCGACAGCCGGGTCGCGCAGGCAAGCAGCGAGGCGCGATTGATCGCCGAGGCGTTGCGATCGGTCGAGCCGGATCGGCGCGATGCGCTGATGCTCCGGCTGGCGGGCGATACCGGCGCGCGGCTGCGGCTTTACGACGAGACCGGCAAGCTGCTGGCCGACACGCGCGCGCTGGGCCTGCGCAACATGGTCTTGCGGGATCCGGACAAGCAGGGGCGCGGGCAGGCGGCGGCGCGCTTCCTGGATGCGATGATCGATACCGTGGTCGGCGCAGCGCGGCCGCCGCTGTACCGCGAGCGGGCCGACGGTTTCGCATGGCCCGACGTGCGCACCGCGCGGAGCGGCAACCTGATCGCCGCGACGGTGTGGCGCGCGCCGGATCGCACGCCCGTCATCACTGCCGCCGCCGCCGTCGCGGGCCAGGGCGTGGTGATGACCACCGCCAACGCGACCGACATCACCCAGACGGTGCGAGTCGAGCGTTTCCGTCTGAGCGTCGTGCTGCTCATCGTTTCGCTTGTCTCGATCCTGCTGTCGCTGTTTCTGGCGCGCACGATCGTGCGCCCACTGCGTCGGCTCGCCCGCGCGGCGGTACGGGTGCGATTGGGGCGCGCACGCGAAGTGGTAGTGCCCCGCCTGCCCTCTCGCCGCGACGAGATCGGCATGTTGGCACGCGCTCTGTCCGACATGAGCCTCGGCCTGCGGGCCCGGATCGATGCGACCGAGGCGTTCGCGGCCGATGTGACGCACGAGATGAAGAACCCGCTCGCCTCGCTACGCTCCGCCGTGGAGAGCCTGTCGATGGTCAAGGACCCAGACTTGCAGACGCGGCTGCTCGGAATCGTGCGCGACGACGTGCACCGGCTAGATCGGCTGATCACCGACATTTCCGAAGCGTCGCGGCTCGATGCGCAGCTGAGCCGGGCGAAGTTCGAACCGGTCGATGTCGGCACGATGATCGCCGGGCTGCTCGCGCAGCGCGAGGCGCGCGGCGTCGAACGCGGCATCCGCCTGCGGTACGATCACCGGGAGGGCGAACGCATGACCGTGATGGCCGAGGGGGCGCGGCTGGAACGCGTGTTCGAAAATCTGGTCGACAACGCCGTGTCCTTTTCGCCTGATGGCGGGGTGATATCGATCTCGGCGACGCGTGAGCAGGAGATGTTGCGCATCCGGGTCGAGGACGAAGGCCCCGGCGTGCCCGAGGAAGCGCGCGAGCAGGTGTTCAGCCGGTTCCAGTCGCTGCGGCCGGAAGCCGAGGAATTCGGCAAGCATTCGGGGCTAGGTCTCGCTATTGCACGAACCATCGTCGAGGGGCATCAGGGCGACATCTCGGTGGAGTCGCGGGAGGACCGAGTAAGGGGCGCGCGCTTCGTGGTGAGATTGCCTTTGGCCGACCGACAATGACCGATCAGACTCTCACCAGCGAAACGCTGCATGCGACGGCGGTGGCGATCGGCAGCCATGCAGTGCTGATCGAGGGACCGTCCGGTGCCGGCAAATCGGACTTGGCGCTGCGTCTGATCGATCGCGGAGCCGTGCTGATCAGCGACGATCGAACGATCCTCCAGGCGGATAACGGAACGGTTCGCGCTACGGCACCCCGGACGATCGCTGGCCGAATCGAGGTGCGTGGCATCGGCATCCTGCCGATGCAATATGCCGAGGGAGTGGAAGTGGCTCTGCTTGTGCGGCTGACCGATGCCGTCGAGCGCATGCCGCTGGAGACGGTGGAACGGCGCATCGCCGGCATCGTCATTCCCGAGATCGCGCTCGATGCCCGCGAGCCATCGGCGCCGATCAAGGTCGAACTCGCACTGAAGAGGCAGATCGCCTGATGGCCGACCCGAAGAATATCCTGCTCGTCACCGGGCTGTCCGGCGCGGGTAAATCGACGGTCTTGCGAACGCTCGAGGATCTCGGGTGGGAGGTGGTCGACAACCTCCCCCTATTGCTGCTCGATCGGTTGCTAGGCGCCGCCTTGCCGGAGGGATCGGAAGGCAACGATCTGCCGCTGGCGATCGGAATCGGCGCGCGGACCCGCGATTTCGATCCGGATCGCATCGTCCAGCGAATCAAGACGCTGCGCGAACAACACGGGCACGACATCGGCACGTTGTTCCTCGACTGCTCGGGCGCGGAACTGGAACGGCGCTATTCGGAGACCCGGCGGCGCCATCCGTTGGCGCTCGATCGTCCGGCGAGCGACGGCATCGCCCGCGAACGCGAATTGCTCGCGCCGCTGCGGCGCTGGGCCAACCGGCTGATCGATACGACCGATCTCACTGCCAATCAGCTCGCGCAACAGGTGCGCGAGACGTTCTCGGGCGAGCGGCTAGGTGCCCCGACCCTATCCGTGACGTCGTTCGGGTTCGCACGCGGCCTGCCGCGCAACGCCGATCTGGTGTTCGACATGCGCTTCCTGCGCAATCCGCATTGGGTGCCGGATCTGCGCCCGGGCACCGGGCTCGACGCCGATGTCAGCGCCTATATCGCCGACGACCCGGCCTATGAGCCGGCACTGGCGCAGATCGAGTCGCTGCTGCTGTTGTTGCTCCCGCGCTACAAGGCGGAGGGAAAATCGTATGTCACGATGGCGTTCGGATGTACCGGGGGGAGACATCGCTCGGTTCACGTCACCGAACGCATCGCAAGGGCGTTGCGCGCCGCGGGATTTTCGCCCACGGTCTCCCATCGTGATCTGGCCGCCGCGCCCCAGGATAGCCTGGAGGGCGCTCCGGCAGACGGCACTGGCAGTGGAACGCAGTTGGAATGATCGGCCTGGTTCTGGTGACGCATGGACGCCTCGCCGAGGAGTTCGTGACCGCGATGGAGCACGTCGTGGGCAAGCAGGAGCGTATCGCGACGATCGCGATCGGCCCCGAGGACGACATGGAAGCGCGCCGCAAGGATATCGCCGACGCGATCCACGACGTTGATGCCGGCCAGGGCGTGATCCTGCTGACCGATCTTTTCGGCGGAACGCCCTCCAATCTCGCCATTTCGCTGATGGAAAAGGGGCGGTTCGAGGTGATCGCGGGGATCAACCTGCCGATGCTGATCCGCCTGGGATCGGCGCGATCGAAGATGAAGGTCGTCGATGCGGTCGCCGCGGCCCGCGAGGCCGGGCGCAAGTATATCACCGTCGCGTCCGAAGTGCTCGGCGAGGCCGCCGCCTGATGCCGGTACAGCGCACCGTCCTCATCACCAACAAGCGCGGCCTGCACGCGCGCGCCAGCGCCAAATTCGTTACCCTCGCCTCCACCCAGCCGATCGAGGTGACGGTGGAGAAGGACGGCGCGGGATCGGTCACCGGCACGTCGATCATGGGCCTGATGATGCTCGGCGCGGCGATGGGCGATTCGATCATCATCTCGGCCGACGGCGAAGGCGACGAAGCGGCGGTGGGGGCACTGTGCGATTTGGTCGAGGCGAAGTTCGGGGAGGATTGATCCCGGATGCCGCGCGAGATCACCGCCTTTTCCAATCCGCTCATCAAACGCATCCGGTCGCTGCGTGAAAAGAAGCATCGACGCGAAGAAGGGCTGTTCCTTGCGGAGGGGCTGCGCATCCTGACCGAGGCGCGCGAGAACGGGCGCATTCCCGAATATCTGTTCTTCTCTCGCGAAGGCGCTGGCCATCCGCTGGTCCGCACGCTCATCTTCGATGTCGAGGATAGCGGTGGGCAGGCGATCGAGACCGTGCCGGACATCCTCAGCAAGCTTTCAGGCAAGGACAATCCGCAGGCCGTGGTCGGCGTGTTTGCCGAATTCGCCGGCGCGCTGAAGGTGCTCGACCGCACATCCGCCGATATCTGGCTGGTCGCGGAGCGGTTGCGCGATCCGGGCAATCTCGGGACGATCCTGCGCACCGGCGATGCGGTCGGCGCGGGCGGGCTGATCCTGATCGGCGAATGCGTCGATCCCTTCTCGGTCGAAGCGGTGCGGGCCAGCATGGGTGCGCTGTTCACCGTGCCGGTGGTGATGGCGGAATGGGACGAGTTCCTGCCGTGGCTGCGCTCAGGGCCGGGGCAGTTGGTCGGCCTCAGCCTCGACACCGAGAACGACTACCGCACGGCCACATATGACAGCCCGACCTTCCTGCTGACCGGCAACGAGGCGCAGGGCATGCCGGCGGAGATGGCCGCGGAGTGCGACCTGCTGGTCAAGTTGCCGATGCTGGGCAAGGCCGACAGCCTGAACGCCGCGGTGGCGACGGCGGTGATGGCCTATGAGGTGCTGGCGCAACGCCGTATCGGCTGACCTTGGCAAAGATAGCCCCGTGACGGCTGTCACACGCTGCAATGAATCGAAATATTGACGAGACGATCGCGCTCTAGAGCGGCACGATCAATCGGTTCGACGTATCTCGATTCCTCACCCCGACGCCCATCGCGAATTTGGTGAATCCCGGATAAACCATATCTCAACGAATTTGTGAGAGCCTGTGCCACCGGCCTTTGCCGGCGTCCAAAGGAGTGTCTCATGAATAGTATATCCTCGCTATCAAGCTTCGCCCCGCCGACCTCGCCACGGGCGCAGATGAACGATCGCATTTCCAAGGCGGTGTCTGCGGGAACGATCAGCGCAACCGACCAGACGGCGCTCAGCAGTGCGCTCGACAGCATCGATTCCTCGCTTTCCGCCAGTCGATCGAGCGGCACGCAGACGTCCGGTTCGTTCAAGGACAAGATAGGTGCGATGATCGACGAACAGGTCAGTTCGGGTACGCTGACCGACGCTCAGGCGACCGAACTAAAAGGCTTCTTCGCCGAAGGTGGGCCGAAGGCCGCGGGCGGGATGCAGGGCCGTCGCGGACCGCCGCCGGGTTCGGAAGATTCCACGGACTCGACCAGTGCGACGACCAGTACCGATACGGCATCCACCCAGTTGGACGCGCTGATGAAGATGCTCGAAAATCTGCGCAATACGCAGGATTCGAAGGATTCCTACAGTGTCACCGGTACGAGTTCGACCACCAGCAGCACGCAGACCGGCCTGTTGATCAGCACGCTTGCCTGATCGTTCCTTAGGCAGCCGCCATTCCGGGTGGATGCCGGCTGCCTCATGGCGATCACGTCGCGGTCTCGTCCGCCTCTTCCAGCAACGCCGGCGCGTCGCCATAGCGCGCCAGTGCATCGACCGGCTGCATCGCCTCGATTTCGCGCGCGCCGGGCTCGATATTGAGATCCTTCAACTTGCGCGCCGTGACAAGGGTGCGGCTCTCGAAGCTGGAGACGAAGGTGTTGTAATTGTTGACCGCCGAGGTCAGCCCGCCGCCGACCTTGCGCAGGTCGCCCGCTGCCTTGGCCAGGCGATCGTAGAGTTCCTTGCCCAGTTCGCCGATCTGGCGCGCCTCCTTCGCCAACCGCTCCTGCCGCCAGACCGCCGATACCGTTCGGGCGATGGCGATGAGGTTCGTGGGGGTCGCCAGCAGCACGCGCTTCTCGAACGCGAAGTCCCACAGACCGGGTTCCTGCTCGAGCGCCGCGGAGAGGAAATGTTCGCCGGGCACGAACATGATGACGTAATCCGGGGCGTCGGCGAACTGACTCCAATAGGCCTTGTTGCCGAGGCCGTTGATGTGCGCCTTCATCGAAGCGGCATGCAAAGTAAGGCCCCTCGTCCGCTCGGCCTCGTCGACGGCACCGAACGCGTCCTGATAGGCGTTGAGCGACACCTTGGCATCGATCACCAGACTGCGACCGCCGGGCACGTTGACGATCGCGTCGGGACGAAGACGCCCGCCCTCGTCGCCACCGGAGATCGACACTTCGGTCTGGAAATCGGTATGCTCTGATAAGCCACAGGATTCCAAGACATTCTTCAACTGTTGTTCACCCCAGCGACCGCGCGATTTGGGGGCGTTGCGCAGCGAATTGACCAGCTTGGCGGCTTCGCTCGACACCTTTTCCTGGCCGATGCGCATCTGTTCGATCTGGCCCTTGAGCTCGCTGAACGCGCCTTTGCGCTCGCTCTCGACCTTGCCCACGGCTTCCTCGTACTTCAGCAACCGATCGCTGACCGGCTGCAGCATCGACTTGAGGTTTTGCCCGGCGGTCTCCTCGGATTGCCTGAAGCGTTCGTCGGCGCGCTTAAGGAAGTTGGTCTGCGCCTCGGTCAGCAGCTTGCCGGCGACGTCGCTGAATTGCGCCGCCATGACGTCCTTGGCTTCGCGCAGTTCGAGCATGCGGGCGTTGTGAACGTCGCGCTGTTCGAGCAGACGCGCTTCGTTGTCCTCGCGCTGCTGAATCATCCGCGCTTCGAAGGCGGCAGAGTGGGTCTTTAGCTGGACGTTCTCCAGCCGAGCAATGTCGCGTTCGTCGCGAATCGCTTCAAGTTCATCACGCAATTCGGCCACGCCCCGCGCCCGTTCTTCCGCCGAAGTAAGATCGACGATCGCGCGCTTGAATTCCTCGGTACGGGCATCGCGTTCGGCGCGCGCCAGTGCGGCGGTGCGATTACCAAACAGCCAACCCAACGCCAGCCCAATGATGATGGCGACAAGCGCCGCGATCAAAATCTCCATCAGAGAGCCTCGGCGAAGGTGACGAAATTAACGCTATTGGTGTGCGAAAACCGGCTCCCATGACGATGATCGGGCCAATGGCGGGTCGAAAAGCTGATAGGGCAACGCATGGCGGGAACATAGATCGAACGAGCGTTAGAGGACAGAGATAAATCCGCACTTTGGCTTGCGATGACGTCCGTCCAGCTTACGGAAGATATCATGCTGTCAGACATCGAAATCTCGCGTGCCGCTCGCCTTCAACCGATCGGGGAAATCGCCGCCAAACTGGCGATACCGTCGGATGCGGTAGAGCCCTATGGACACTTCAAGGCGAAGATCGATCTGTCGCGCGTTCCAGCCACGGGCCGGCAGGGCAAGCTGATCCTGGTGACGGCGATCAACCCGACCCCGGCCGGCGAGGGGAAATCGACCACTTCGGTCGGCCTGGCGGACGCGCTGAACCGGATCGGGCGGCAGACGGTGTTATGCCTGCGCGAACCTTCCCTCGGGCCATGCTTCGGCACCAAGGGCGGCGCGGCGGGCGGCGGCTACGCTCAGGTCGCGCCGATGGAGGACATCAACCTCCATTTCACCGGCGATTTCCACGCCATCACCAGCGCGCACAATCTGCTGGCGGCGATGATCGACAATCATGTGCACTGGGGTAACACGCTGGATATCGACGTGCGGCGGATTGTGTGGCGGCGGGTGCTGGACATGAACGACCGCGCGTTGCGCGATATCGCGCAATCGTTGGGCGGGCCGGCGAATGGATTCCCGCGCGAGAGCGGGTTCGACATCACGGTCGCCTCCGAGGTAATGGCGATCCTCTGCCTCGCCACCGACCTGCACGATCTGGAGGCGCGGCTGGGGCGGATCGTGGTCGCCTATACACGAGACCGCAGGCCGGTGACGGCACGCGACCTCAAGGCCGATGGCGCCATGGCGGTGCTGCTGGCGCAGGCGATCAAGCCGAACCTCGTTCAGACCCTGGAGGGCACGCCAGCCTTCGTGCACGGCGGGCCCTTTGCCAATATCGCGCACGGCTGCAATTCGGTGATCGCAACCCGTACTGCGCTGGCGCTGGGCGATTATGTCGTGACGGAGGCCGGCTTCGGAGCGGATCTTGGGGCGGAGAAATTCTTCGACATCAAGTGCCGTCAGTCCGGGCTGAAGCCGGCTGCTGCCGTCATCGTGGCGACGGTACGCGCGCTGAAGATGAATGGCGGGGTCGTCAAGGCCGAGCTGGGGGCGGAGGATGTTGCGGCGGTGCGGCGCGGTGGCGTCAATCTCGCGCGGCATATCGAAAATGTGCGGATGTTCGGCGTGCCGGTAGTGGTGGCGATCAACCGCTTCGATGGTGACAGTCACGCCGAACTCGACGTTATCCGTGAGATCGCGGCGGCGCAGGGGTCCGAAGCGGTGCTGTGCACCCATTGGTCGGATGGTGGCGCGGGCGCCGAGACGCTGGCGGAGAAGGTCGCGGACCTGTGCGACCATGGGGCAGCACAATTTGCGCCACTTTACGGCGACGATCTGTCGCTGTTCGAAAAGATCAACACCGTGGCGACCCGCGTCTACCGCGCCGAGGAGGCGATCGCCGATCCAGGCGTGCATGCGCAGTTGAAACGCTGGGAGGACGCCGGGTACGGCACCCTGCCCGTCTGCATGGCGAAAACGCAATATAGTTTCTCGACCGACCCGGCGAAGCTGGGCGCCCCGACCGGCCATGTCGTGCCGGTGCGCGAAGTGCGCCTCAGCGCCGGCGCGGGGTTCGTCGTGGCGATCTGCGGGGAGATCATGACGATGCCGGGCTTGCCGCGCGTGCCGGCGGCGGAGGCGATCCGGTTCGGGGGTGACGGGGAGATCGAGGGGTTATTCTAACGCTCGATCCCAAACTCACCAGATCACTATTACGGGATTGAAAGTGCCGGGCTTTTGCCCGAGCGCCGTCCGGAACACGATCTTGGAGGGAACGAAACTCCGGCCCTTATACTCCGGAACGACCGTCAACTTATCGATCCGGCCCTCGCTGCGCAGTTTCGAGAGTTTCGCAATAATTCGCTCCCGATCCGCAAAGGCCTCGAGCGTGATATAACCGACATTATCTTTGACGTCCTCGCCGCCCAATTCAGCCGGAAAAAACAGGATCTTCGTCAATACGCCTTTGGTCGCCAAGGCCTTCGCAGCAGAACGGCTAGTCGCCTTTGAAAAGTCCGGTGCCACAACCCGCGCCTGATCTTGTGAGTCGGCCGGCGTTGCTGCGGCCAGGAACACGAAGCTGGACAGGGTCGTGGCTAACCTCACCTCAAGCGGCTTTGCGCGCCTTGGCAAGCTTCTTCATCAGCATGTCGCGCTTCAGTTTCGAGATGTGATCGGTGAACAGCACGCCGTTAAGGTGATCGATCTCGTGCTGGATCGCCGTTGCCATCAGGCCGTCGAATTCGGCTTCGTATGCGCCACCCTTGTCGTCCAGCCATTTGATCGTGCAGCGCGCGGGGCGTTCGACCTCGGCATATTGCTCGGGAATCGACAGGCAACCTTCGTTGTAGCTGGCGTATTCCTCGCTGAGCGCGACGATTTCCGGGTTGATGAAGACATGCGGTGCGCGGACGGGCTTGGCGTCCTCTTCGTCGCTTTCGGGTTCCTGAAGATCGATGACGACGATGCGCTGTTCGATCGCGACCTGCGTTGCGGCGAGGCCGATGCCGCGCGCATCGTACATCGTGTCGAACATGTCGGCGACGATTGCGCGGACGGCGTCGTCCACCTCCGCGACCGGCTTGGCGACGGCGCGCAGACCGGGGTGTGGGACTTCGAGGATGTCTAGGATTGCCATGCAGGCGAGCTAGGAAAGTGACGGCTCTGCGTCAAGTTCACCCTTGTCCGCAGACTTCTTCATGCCTTCGTTGCTTGCACGAAGCCACGAGGATGCGGAAAGAGAAAAACGAGCCACTTCGCAGATCAGGCCACAGGCCGCCTTGCCCTGAGCGCCTGCGCCAGCGTGCCCTCATCGAGATAATCAAGTTCGCCGCCGACCGGCAGGCCGTGGGCGAGCTGCGTAACGCGAACCGGAAAGCGCTCGATACGCTCCGCGATATAGTGTGCGGTGGTCTGACCTTCGAGCGTAGCGTTCATCGCCAGCACGACCTCGTCCACGCCACCGGATTCGACGCGGCGGACGAGCGAATCGATACTGAGATCCTCCGGGCGAATGCCCTCCAGCGCGGAGAGGCGGCCACCCAGGACGTGAAAGCGGCCGGGGAACAGGCGCGAGCGTTCGAGCGCCCAGAGGTCGGCAATTTCCTCGACCACGCACAGGGCGCGGGCGTCGCGCCGGTGGTCGGCGCAGATCGCGCATGGATTTGTCGTATCGATATTGCCGCAAGTCGAGCAAGTTGCGAGATTGTCCTCAACCGCGCTCAAAGCACTCAGCAGGGGCGCAAGCGCAGTTTCGCGCTTCTTCAACAGATGCAGCACCGCGCGCCGCGCCGATCTGGGGCCGAGACCGGGGAGCCGCGCGAGCGCCTGGGTAAGCGCGTCGATTTCGGGAGAGGCCATGCGGCACAGATAGGGGGTTGCGCGGGGTAATGCCAAGCGGCCAGAGCATGCATCATGCGCATAATCTTCATGGGAACGCCCCAATTCTCGGTGCCGGCGTTGCAGGCCTTGGTCGACGCCGGGCACGAGGTGGTGGCAAGCTACAGCCAGCCGGCCCGACGGAGCGGTCGCGGCAAGGCGGTTACGCCCTCCCCCGTTCAGGCGCGAGCGGAGGCACTGGGGATCACGGTGCGGACGCCGGTATCGTTGAAGGATGCGGCGGCACAGGCCGAGTTCGCCGCCTTCGGCGCGGACGTGGCGGTGGTCGCGGCGTACGGGCTGATCCTGCCGCGCGCCGTGCTGGAGGCGCCGCGCTTCGGGTGCCTGAATGTGCATGCCTCTTTGCTTCCCCGCTGGCGGGGGGCGGCACCGATCCAGCGCGCGATCCTCGCGGGCGATGCGGAGACCGGTGTCGGGATCATGCAGATGGAGGCGGGGCTGGATACCGGGCCGGTGCGGCTGGAGGGGCGGACGCCGATCGGCGGCAAGACGGCGGGCGAACTGACCGACGAATTGAGTGCGATGGGGGCGGCGCTGATGGTTCGGGTGTTGGGCGATCTCGCGGCCTATCCTGCCATCGTTCAACCCGAAGATGGCATCACCTATGCGCCGAAGATCGACAAGGCGGAGACGCGGCTGGATTTCTCGAAGAGCGCGACCGAAATCGAACGCCAAGTGCGCGGGTTCAATCCCCCGGGAGCCTGGTTCGAGATCGGTGGCGAGCGGGTTCGGGTGCTGGCAACGGAGATTGATCCGGCCGATATCTGTCATCCCGGCGGGATCGTGGTGGACGCATCGCTGACGATCTCTTGTGGCGAAGGTGCGATCCGCCCCATCCTCCTCCAGCGCGCCGGGCGCGGGGTCATGACAGCGGCGGAACTGTTGCGCGGCTTCCCGATCCCGGAAGGCACGCAGCTTTGACGCGTTTTGCGTTGACGGTGGAATATGACGGGCGGCCGTTCGCTGGCTGGCAGCGGCAGACATCGTCCCCCAGCGTTCAGGCGGCGATCGAGGCGGCGGTGCTGGCGGTGACGGGCGAGCCGGCGGCGGTCCATGCCGCCGGGCGCACCGATGCCGGGGTCCATGCCACCGCGATGCGCGCGCATGTAGATGTCGAGAAACCGATCGCGCCGTTCCGTTTGATGGAGGCGATCAACGCGAAACTGCGGCCGGCCCCGGTGGCGATCCTAGATTGCGTTGTAGTGCCCGGCGACTGGCACGCGCGCTTTTCGTGCTTCGGGCGGCGATACGAATATCGCATCGTCCTGCGTCGCGCGCCGCTGACCTGGGAACGCGGGCTGGCGTGGCGCGTGCCCAAGGGGCTGGATGCGGAGGCGATGGCCGAGGGTGCTGCGCGGCTGATCGGGCGGCATGACTTCACCACGTTCCGCTCGGCGCATTGCCAAGCGGATAGCCCCCTTAGGACGTTGGACCGGCTGGAGGTGGTGCAGGACGGCGAGCGCATCAGCGTGTTCGCCGAGGCGCGGTCGTTCCTGCATCATCAGGTGCGATCGATGGTCGGGTGCCTGTCGCTGGTAGGGCAAGGCAAATGGTCTGCGGACGATCTGGCGGACGCGCTGGCGGCGAAGGATCGCACGCGGCTCGGGCTGAATGCGCCGCCGGATGGACTGTTCTTCGTCGGGGCGGACTATCCAGAATCCCCTACCCGTCCGTGCTGAGCTCGTCGAAGCACTGCCTTTCTCTCGACCGTCGAGAAGAAGGACAGTCCTTCGACAAGCTCAGGACGGGCGGGGATTGGGGCTGGGTGTCCGGCTAAACTTCGCCGCCAGTTCGACATGGGTGGACCACCGGAATTGCCCAACCGGCTGGATCCAGTCGAGCGTGTAACCACCTCCGCAAATAATCTGCGCATCACGGGCAAAGCTGCTGGGGTTGCATGAAACATATACCAGTGTCGGCACCTTGGACGGTGCGAGGAGCAGCGCCTGTTCCCGCGCGCCCGCTCGTGGTGGATCGAGCACGATCGCGGCGAAGCGGTCGAGTTCGGCGGTAGTAAGCGCGCGACGGTAGAGGTCGCGGTGGTCGGCGAAGATCGGGCGACCCATGCGCGCCGCGGCGGATTTGAGCGACAGGATCGCCTCACGCGCTGCCTCCCCGGCATAAACCTTAGCGGATAGCGCGAAGGTGAAGGTACCGAGGCCGGCGAAGAGATCGGCGACGGTCGGGGCATCGCCCGCCCCTTCCCGCACCGCCGCGATCAGCGCCGTCTCGCCCTCGCTTGTTGCTTGAAGGAACGAGGCAGTGGGCAGAGGCACGGCGACGCCGTTGAGTGTGATAGTGACCGGCTCGGGCTCCCAACGCACTTCGGGGCCGAGGCCGCTGTCGATCGCGAAACGCGCTACGCCATGCTGTTGACAGAAATCGCTGATGGCTTCTGCGGCATCGAGCCCTTCGGCCTCGATACCCTCGACGAGCAAGTCGATACCCTGATCCGCCTGCGTCAGGCGCAGACGGGCGCGGCGATTCTTTTTGAGAAATTTTGCGAGCAAGCGTCGTAACGGCCCGACGACCGAGAACAATTCCGGCGTGAGTACCCAGCATTCCTGGATGTCGACCAGAACATGGCTCGCATTCTCGCTGAAGCCGATCTGCACCTTGCCGTTCTTCATCTCCGCTTGCAGCGCGGCGCGGCGGCGGCTCTTCGGAGGCGAGAGTTTCGGCAGCCGGATATCGGCTACGAGATCATGCGCGGCGAGCGCGCCCGCGATACGATCGGTGATGAACTGCGCATAGCTCTCATCGTCGAGATGCTGGAGCTGGCACCCGCCGCAGGTCGGGAAATGACGGCAGGGCGGCGTCTGGTGGTGCGGGCCGGGGATCACCTCGAACGCCGGCGTCAACGTGTCGCCTGGCGCGGCGAGCGGAGCGCTGCGGCCATCGGCGGTGAGGCCTTCGCCGCGCGCGGCGACGCGGATGATGGTATCGGTCATAACGACGCCCTAGCGTCGGTGAGCGCGTGCGCCAAATCGTCGGCGATGAACGCGGGGCCCAGCCGACGCGCGGCCTCTCCGTGTAGCCACACCCCGGCGGCGGCGGCGTCGAGCGGATCGAGCCCGGCAGAGAGCGTCGCGGCGATCGTCCCGGCCAGCACGTCGCCGGTGCCGGCGGTGGAGAGCCAGACGCTGGCGGCCTGCGACACGCGGACGCGGCCATCGGCTGCGGCAATAACCGTGTCGGCACCCTTGAACACGACGGTTACGCTCGACCGATTTGCAGCGTCGCGGGTGCGATCGATCTTGCCGGCGTCGGCTTTGCCGAACAGGGCGTCGAATTCGCCCGCGTGCGGCGTGAGGATGACCGGAGCCTTGCGCCCCGCTGTGTCCGCCAGATCGAGCAGGTGGAGCGCATCGCCGTCGATCACCAGCGGGTGCGGGGTGGCGAGCGCGGCGTGGAGCTTCCCCCTGGCGTCGTCGTCGCGGCCGAGTCCGGGGCCGATCAGGAGAGCGCCGATGCGGGGATCGGCGATGGCATGACCGGAGAACGGCGTGTGGACCAAGGCGTCAGGCGGGCCATGCGTGTCGGCGAGCAGCAGGACATACCCGGCACCCGCGCGCATCGCGGCGATGCTGGCCAGGCGGGCAGCGCCCGGCATCGCGCCGCCGATGATGGCGACCATGCCGCGCGTGTATTTATGCGAGTCAGGCCCGGGGTCGGGCAGGTACGGCCTTGCCAGGACATGCGCGGCGGACGATGCCGCGACGCCGATATCGAGCACGCGTACGTCGCCGCAATGACGCGCGGCGGGCTGGAGCAGATGCGATGGCTTGGCAGCACCCAGTGCGAGGGTGACGTCGAAGGTCGGAACGTCGCCCAGCACCTTGCCGTCGTCGGTGGCGACGCCGCTGGGGAGATCGACCGCAATCGACAGTTGCGCGTCGGCCACCAACGCGGCGAGCTTTGCTGCCATGGCTGGGTCCACTGGTCGCGTGAGACTGGTGCCGAACAAGGCATCGATCAAAATGGCGGAGGGTTCGGCATCGGCGAAGCGCTCCACCGCCCCTTGCCACCCTGCTCTTGCCGCCGTCGCCGCATCGGTCTTCGGATCGGCCAGCGCCGCCACGCGCACGTCCAGCCCCGCATCTCCCAACAGCCGTGCGGCGACATAGCCGTCGCCGCCATTGTTGCCGGGTCCACACAGGATCAGGATCGGCGATGCGCCCGCGAGGCGGCGGACCGCGGCAGCGATCTGCTGCCCGGCGCGAGCCATCAGGCTTTCCACCGTGGCGCCATTCGCGATCTCGGCATCCTCGGCCGTTCGCATCTGCGCGGCGGTGAGGATGGGTTGGCCGGCAAGTGGCGTCATGGCTTCTGCGCCTTGGTCGTCGCGGGGAGGCGATAGCGATCGCCACCCAGGGCGACTTCGATCCGGTCGTCACCGATCACGCTGACCACCGCCTGCTCGGCCCCATCCGCTGCGATAACGCCGCGGCCATCCTTCGTCACCAGCAAGCGGTGGAAAGCGCCGTCTGGATGGCGAACGGTAAGGATCAGACCATCGTCGCCGGTCTGGCGGTCGACGGTGCAGGCACGGGCAAGCGCTGCGGCATGGTGCGCACAGTCGATCAGATCATCCGTGGGATCGCGGCGGGTGGCTTCATATTTGGCCAGCGTCGCGTGGTCGGTCTTTGCCTCACCGCAACCGGCCAGCATGAAGATGAGCAATAGTGCGCTAGATATCCGCATAGACATGGGTTTCGGCGCGCGCTCCCGGATGGGTGACGGCACCCTGATAGGCGGGGCCGACATTCTGCGCATAGCGCCACAGTGCGCCCGATTGATAGTCGTTGGCGCGCGGACGCCACTTGGCACGCCGCTCGGCCAGCACGTCCTCCGGCACGTCGAGGTCGATCGTGCCGGCCTCGGCGTCGATGCGGATGATGTCGCCATCCTCGACCAGGGCGATCGGACCGCCATCGGCGGCTTCCGGGCCGACATGGCCGATGCAGAAGCCGCGCGTCGCACCCGAGAAGCGTCCGTCGGTGATCAGCGCAACCTTCTCGCCGAGGCCGAGGCCGTAAAGGGCAGCAGTGGTGGAGAGCATCTCGCGCATGCCGGGGCCGCCCTTCGGCCCTTCATAGCGGATGACGATGACCTGACCTTCTACAATCTCGCGGTTCTCGACCGCGGCGAAGGTATCCTCCTCGCATTCGAACACGCGCGCCGGGCCTTCGAACTGCAGGCGGTGCATGCCCGCGACTTTCACGATCGCGCCGTCGGGTGCGAGCGTACCGCGCAGCCCGACGACGCCGGCGGTGGGGGTGATCGGGGTCGTGACGTCGTATATGACCTTTTGGTCGGGATTCCACGTCACCTGATCGATGTTCTCGCCGAGCGTCTTGCCGGTGACGGTGAGGCAATTGCCGTCGAGCAGATCGTTCGCCAGCATCGTCTTCATCAGCATGTAGACGCCACCGGCTTCGTACATGTCCTTCGCGACATACTTTCCACCCGGTTTCAGATCCGCAAGGTAAGGCGTTGATTTAAAGGCTTCCGCCACGTCGAACAGATCGAATGAGATGCCCGCTTCGTGCGCCATGGCCGGCAGATGCAGCGCGCCGTTGGTGGAGCCGCCGGTCGCGGCGACGACGCGCGCGGCATTCACGAACGCCGCGCGGGTGCAGATGTCGCGCGGGCGGATATTGGCGGCAAGCAGGTCCATCACCTGCGCACCGGCGGCGACCCCGATCTGTTCGCGCGTGCTGTACGGTGCCGGAATCATGTTGCTGTTGGGCAGCGAAAGGCCGATCGCTTCGGCAACACAGGCCATGGTGTTGGCGGTATATTGCCCGCCGCACGCACCGTGGCCGGGGCACGCGACCTTCTCAAGCGCATGGACCTCCTCGATCGGGCACGTGCCGGCGGCATAGCGGCCGACGATTTCGAACACGTCGACGACCGTCACGTCCTTGTCGTGGAAGCGGCCGGGCAGGATCGATCCGCCATAGACGAAGATCGACGGAATATTCAGGCGAAGCATCGCCATCATCATGCCGGGCAGGGATTTGTCGCAACCGGCAAAAGCGACCAGAGCATCGTAGCAATGCCCGCGCACGCTGAGTTCGACCGAGTCGGCGATGACCTCGCGGCTGACGAGCGAGGATTTCATACCCTGATGGCCCATCGCGATGCCGTCGGTGACGGTGATCGTGTTGAACCGGCGCGGCATGCCCCCACCCTGTTCCACGCCGCGCTGCGCGGCATCGGCCTGCGCATCCAGCGTGGTGTTGCACGGCGCGGAATTGTTGCCCGCCGATGCCAGGCCGACGAACGGGCGGGCGATCTCCTCCTCGCTCAGGCCCATGGCATAGTAATAGCTGCGATGCGGCGCGCGCTCCGGGCCCACCGAGACGTGGCGGCTTGGCAGCGTGGATTTGTCGAAACGGTTGCTCATGGGCTGCGCCTATGTCGCGAGAAGGCCCTTTGGCGCAAGTGTGTTGCGTCACGCGCGTGAAAAAGGGCGACGAACTTGCGTGCGCCGCCCCCTTTGCTGAATGACGTGCGGCATCCGCAGATCATCGGCGGACGCGGCGCTCCCCGGCGGCGGATCCGTTCTGGTAGAGGTTCAGCAAGAGCGGGGCCAATCGAGGATTCGCGCGCCCGACAAAGGTTAACGATTTCCTGGCCGTCCCGAAGCGGTACGGAAAAGCGTTACGCGAGTGTCGATTCGAGACACCACCAAGCGGGGTCATGAGCGCGGATCGCGTCCGCCGCGCGACTGCGTTCGGACCCGTCAGCGTAAAGTGCGAAGCATGTGGCACCGGAGCCGGACATGCGGGCAAGGCTCGGCGCGGTCTTCGCGAGCCGGTCCAGCACGTCGCCGATCACCGGCGCCAGCGCGCGGGCCGGCGGCTCCAGATCGTTGCGGCCGGCCCTGGCGATATCAAGCAGCGGCCCCTCGCCGATCGGGCCTAGATCCTTTCCGCCCCAACCCCTGAACACGGCGGCGGTGGACACGGCCACGCCGGGATTTACGAGCAGGACGGGTGTGTCGGTGAGGCCGTCCAACGGCGCGAGCTGCTCTCCCCGGCCCGTTCCGATCGCGCTGCGGCCGAGCAGGCAGGCCGGCACGTCGGAGCCGAGTGCGTCGGCGCAGGCGAACAAGCGGGGGTCGTCGAGCGCGATGTGGTTCAGACGGGCCAGCGCGCGGAGCGTGGCGGCGGCATCCGCCGAGCCTCCGCCGATGCCCGAGGCGATCGGCAGGTTCTTGGTCAGCACAATAATGTATTCGGGTTCGATCTCAAATGTTTGAGCGAATGATTTCATCGCACGTGTCACGAGGTTGTCGCCTTCGGTGGCGAGCCCTGCTCCGAAGGGGCCGTCGATGGTGAAGCTGGCCGGGCCGGGCGAAATCCGGATTTGGTCGCCGTCGCGCAGGAAGGCGAACAGGGTTTCGAGTTCGTGATAGCCGTCCGCCCGGCGTGCGCGGACATGGAGCGCAAGGTTGATCTTGGCCGGGGCGAGTTCGAGGATCATCGGAACAACCTAACCGTCATCCCGGACTCGATCCGGGATCCAACGTGCCACGAGACAGGCAGCAGTTGCGTTTGCGGAGCGTTGGATCCCGGATCAAGTCCGGGATGACGAATTTGGAAAGGCTCTGCCCGCCGACTACATATTGGGATAATTCGGCCCGCCGCCGCCCTCCGGCACGACCCAATTGATGTTCTGCGTTGGATCCTTGATGTCGCAGGTCTTGCAATGGACGCAGTTCTGCGCGTTGATCACGAACTTCGGGTCCCCGGTCTCCTCGCCGACAATCTCGTAGACGCCGGCCGGGCAATAACGCTGCGCCGGCTCGTCGTACATCGGCAGATCGTACTTCACCGGAATATCCGGATCCTTGAGCGTCAGATGGACCGGCTGGTCCTCTTCGTGATTGGTGTTCGACTGGAACACCGAGGACAGGCGATCGAAGGTGAGCACGCCATCGGGCTTCGGGTAATCGATCTTCTGGACCAGATCCTTGCGCCACAGGCTCTTGTGATCGGGATGATGCTTCATCGTGAAGGGCATCTTCAGGCCGAAGCTTTCCAGCCACATGTTGATGCCGGCCAGCCCCGTGCCGATCAGGTCGCCGAACTTCTCGACCAACGGCAGAACGTTGCGGACGATCGACAGCTCCTTCTTCACCCAGCTCGCGTCGAACGCCTCCGGGTAGGCGACGAGTTCGTCATGCTCGCGACCCGCCGCCACCGCGTCGAACGCGGCCTCGGCGGCCATCATGCCGCTCTTCATCGCGGTGTGCGTGCCTTTGATGCGTGGCACGTTGAGGAAGCCGGCGCTGTCGCCGATCAGCGCGCCGCCCGGGAAGACGAGTTTCGGGATCGCCTGCAACCCGCCATCGCTGATCGCCCGCGCGCCGTAAGACACGCGCTTGGCACCCTTCAGGATTTCCGAAATCGCCGGATGCGTCTTCCAGCGCTGCATTTCCTGGAACGGCGAGAGATAGGGGTTCGAATAGTTGAGCCAGGTCACGAAGCCCAGGGCGACCTGCCCGTTGGCCTGATGATAGAGGAAACCACCGCCGTTCGAGCCGGTCTCGCTGAGCGGCCAGCCCTGCGTGTGGATGACGCGGCCGGGGGCGTGGAGTTCGGGATCGATGTCCCACAATTCCTTGATGCCGAGGCCGTAGACCTGCGGCTCGCTATCCCTGGCGAGATCGAAAGTGCGGATCAGTTCCTTGGACAGGTGCCCGCGCACGCCTTCGCTGAAGAAGGTGTATTTGGCGTGGAGTTCGAGGCCCGGCGTATAATCCGGCTTGTGCGTCCCATCCTTCGCCACGCCCATGTCGCCGGTCGCGACGCCCTTGACCGAGCCGTCCTCGTTGAACAGCACTTCCGCCGCCGCGAAACCGGGGAAGATCTCGACCCCCAGCTCCTCCGCCTGCCCCGCCAGCCAGCGGCACAAATTGCCAAGGCTTCCGGTATAGGTGCCCTTGTTGTGCATGAAGCCTGGCGTGATGAAGTGCGGCATGCCGAACCGCTTCTTCTTGGTCAGAATCCAGTGCTGATTGTCGTTGACCGGAACCTCGGCCATCGGGCAGCTTTTTTCTTTCCAGTCGGGGATCAGCTCGTCGAGCGAGCGGGGATCGATCACCGCGCCGGACAGGATGTGCGCGCCGACTTCCGAGCCCTTTTCGAGCACGCAGACGGACAGTTCGCCGCCCTTCTCATTGGCCAGCTGTTTCAGCCGGATCGCCGCGGAAAGGCCGGAGGGGCCTGCGCCGACGATCACGACGTCATAGGGCATGGATTCGCGTTCGCTCACTCTTCGTCTCCATCGGGGGCCGTGCGATGCACTCTCGTCGCGTCGCAGCAACGTCCTGTCCAAGTTGCGGTGCCAGCAAGTTGACCTTCGCGTCAATAACACACTCTAAGGACGACATGGGGGCTGATCAGAATTTCGACTGGAATCAAGCGGCTGCGAGTGCGCTCGACTGGTGGCGCGAGGCCGGCGTCGATGCCAATATCGACGAGTGTCCACGCAACTGGCTGGCCCGCCCCGCGCCTTTGCCGGCTGCCGATCCCAACGTAACGATCGCCGATGCCGTAACGGCGTCGGGCACCATGCCCGATACGCTGGCCGCGTTCGAGGCGTGGCGCGTGGGGCCGGAAACGCCAGAGGCGGCGTGGCACGGCAGGGCGATCGCCGCGCAGGGCGATGCCGCCGCGAATATCATGATCGTGATCGACATGCCCGAGCGCGAGGACGGCGAAAGCGGCGTGTTGATGAGCGGCGCGGCCGGACGATTGTTCGATCGGATGCTGGCCGCGATCGGCTTGAGTCGCGAGACGGTCTATCTCGTCCCCTTGTGCAACAGCCGGCCCGCCGCCGGGCGGATCGCGCCGGAGATCGAGGCCCGGCTGAGCGAAATCCTGAAGCATCACATCGCGCTCGCCGCCCCGAAAAGGGTGCTGTTGATGGGCAATGCGCCCAGCCGTGCGCTGCTCGGGATGGATTTTCTCCGCGCGCGCGGGGGTTTACGAACGGTTAACCATGCGGCAGGCACAGTGGCCGTGGATTTCCAGGGGGTCGCGACGTTCCATCCGCGCTTCCTGATCGAACAACCGGCCAAGAAGGCCGAGGCTTGGAAAGATTTGCGGATGCTGATCGGGGGATTGGAATCGTGAAGGCAGTTCTGGCGTTGGCCTGTATCGCGGCGGCGGCACCCGCCATCGCCCATGCGGCGGAGCCGGCTGAGGCGACGACCGCCCAGTCGGCGATCGGCCAGCCGTCCCGCGGCAAGGCGGGCATTCCCGACCAGCTCGACGCCGGCCAGCGCGAGGAATATCGCAACGTCTTCGCGCTGATCCGCGATCAGAAGTGGCAGGACGCGCAATTGCTGCTCGCATCGATGAAGCCCGGCCCGCTGCACGCCATCGCCCGCGCCGAATTGCTCACCGCCAAGGGGTCCCCCAAGGCCGATCTCGATCCGCTGATGCAGCTGCTCGCGGAAGCACCGGAACTGCCCCAGGCGCAGCAACTCTATACGATGGCCCGGTCGCGCGGCGCGGTGGACCTGCCGCCGCTGCCGGAGGGCAATCGCCTGACCTGGCTCGGCAGCGCGCCCGTCCGCGCCCGCGCCAAGAGCATCAAGACCGACATGTCGACCGCCGAACTGGCGATCCGCATGCAGCCCTTCATCAAGGCCGACGACGGCACGTCGGCACAGGCCCTGCTGGAATCGACCGAAGGGCTGACGCCCGAGGCGCTGACCGAATGGCAGCAGAAGGTCGCCTGGATCTACTATCTGCAAGGTGACGACAACAATGCCCGCGCGATGGCCGCCAAGGCCGCGAACGGCACCGGCGACTGGTCGATCCAGGGCGAATGGGTCGGCGCGCTGTCGGCATGGCGTCAGAAGGATTGCACGACGGCCGGCAGCGGGTTCGAACGCGTCGCCGGCCGGGCGGGCGACATCGAATTGCGCGCCGCCGCCCTGTACTGGGCGGCGCGCGCCGACATGGTCTGCGCCCGTCCCGACCGGATCGAAGGCCGGCTGAAGAGCGCGGCGCAGTACAAGGAGACGTTCTACGGCCTGCTCGCGCGTCAGGCGCTGGGCATTCGCGAAGTGATGCCGAAGCCGGACGGCTATGTCGCCGCCGACTGGCAGGTGCTGGGCCGCCGTCCGAACGTGCGCGTCGCCGCTGCGCTCGTCGAAATCGGCGAGACGGGGCTGGCGGACGAGGTGATCCGGCAGGAGGCCAAGCTCGGCGATCCGTCCGAATTCGGCGCGCTGGTGCGCCTCGCCGCCAGTTTCGATCTGCCCGGCACGCAGGTCTGGCTGTCGCAGAACGGGCCGGTCGGCGCGCAGCCCTCGCTCGCCGCGCGGTATCCCGCGCCGAACTGGACGCCGGATGGCGGCTGGCGCGTCGACAAGGCGCTCGTCTACGCCCACACGCTGCAGGAATCGCGCTTCCGCACCAACGTGATCAGCAAGGCCGGCGCGTATGGCCTGATGCAGGTGATGCCCGCCGCCGCGACCGACATCGCGCGCAAGCACGGCCGGATCTACGATCGCTCGGCGCTGAGCAAGCCTTCGGTCAATATGGAGGTGGGGCAATCCTATCTCGAGCAATTGCGCGATCTGCCCTTGACCGGCGGTCTGCTGCCCAAGGTGATCGCGGCCTACAATGCCGGCCCGGCGCCGGTGCAATTGTGGAACGCGATGTCGCGCGACGGCGGCGATCCGCTGCTGTACATCGAATCGATCCCGTATTGGGAGACGCGCGGCTATGTCGCCACGGTGCTGCGAAATTACTGGATGTACGAATCGCAGGGCGGCAAGACGGTCTCGCCGAGCCGCATGGCGCTGACGCAGGGCATGTGGCCGCGCTTTCCCGGCATGGCGGGCGCGAGCGCGGTGCGGTTGACGGCGGTGAAGGGCACGATCCTCAGTGCCAATTGATGAAGGCGCGACGCACCTGCCGGTTCGGATCGCGATCCTCACCATTTCCGACAGCCGCCGGCTGGCCGACGACAAATCCGGCCAGATCCTGGTCGACCGGCTGAACGCGGCGGGCCATGTGCTGGCCGATCGCGGCATCGTGACCGACGACGTGCCGGCGATCGTCGCCAAGCTGGAACGCTGGATCGCCGACGATCAGGTCGATTGCGTCATCACCACCGGCGGCACCGGCGTGACGGGGCGCGACGTCACGCCCGAGGCGATCGAGCAGGTCGCCGACAAGATGATCCCGGGCTTCGGCGAACTGTTCCGCTGGCTCAGTTTCCAGACGATCGGCACCTCCACGATCCAGTCGCGCGCCTGCGCCTGCGTGACGCAGGGCACCTATATCTTCGCGCTGCCGGGCTCGACCGGCGCGGTGAAGGACGGCTGGGACGGGATCCTGGTCCATCAACTGGATAGCCGGTTCAAGCCGTGCAACTTCGTGGAGCTTATGCCGCGGCTGACGGAGCGCTGATCCAGTCAGTTGCCGGCGCACGGTTGTTTGTTCTTGTTACGTTCCAGCTTCTGGACTAAGTCTCGGAACATGGCAAACCCGAGGGCAGTACGCGGCGCGACGCTCAATCGGGAGAGCAGTCGGTTCAACCTGCCGCAGACAGAGGCCGATGGGGATTGGCTCGATGCGCGCGAGGATCTGGACGGCGCGCCGCCCCGGCTGCGCACGACGGTGACGGTGGAGACGCCACGCACGATCATTTCGAAGAACCAGTCGCCGGACATCGGCTTCGATCGCTCGATCAATCCGTATCGGGGCTGCGAACATGGCTGCATCTATTGTTTCGCGCGGCCGACCCATGCGTTTCACGATCTGTCGCCCGGACTGGATTTCGAGAGCAGGCTGTTCGCCAAGCCGAATGCCGCGGCCTTGCTCCGTGCGGAACTGTCCAAGCCCGGCTACGAGCCACTGCCGATCGCGTTCGGGACGAACACCGACCCCTATCAGCCGATCGAAAGCGACTGGCGCATCACGCGCGCCTGCATCGAAGTGCTGGCGGAGACGAACCATCCGCTGACGATCACTACCAAATCGGACCGGGTGACGCGCGATATCGACGTGCTCGGCCCCATGGCGTCGAAGGGGCTGGTCGCGGTGGCGATCTCGATCACCACGCTCGACCCCAGGATCGCGATGACGGTCGAACCGCGGGCCCCCGCCCCCGCCCGGCGGCTGGCGGCGGTGAAGCGGATGAGCGAGGCCGGCATCCCGACCTATGTCTCGATCGCGCCCGTGATTCCCGCGATCACCGATCACGAAATGGAACATATCCTCGAACGCGCGGCGGACGCCGGGGCGCGGGCGGCGTTCTTCCTGCCGGTGCGCCTGCCGCATGAGGTGGCGCCGCTGTTCCGCGCCTGGCTCGACGAGCATTTTCCGGATCGCGCGGCCAAGGTGATGGCGACGATCCGCTCGCTGCGCGGCGGTCGGGACAACGATCCCAACTTCCACAGCCGGTTTCGCGGCCAAGGCGCGTTCGGCGATCTGTTGCGCACGCGCTTTCATATTGCATGCCGGAAATACGGGCTGAACAGAGAGCGGATATCGGTACGCCGAGACCTGTTCAGGCCGCCGCAAGGTCCGCAAGGTGAATTGTTCGGCTAAGGTAACGAAAGTGCGGCCCGGCCCGGTATCCGGGCAGCGTATCGAAAGGACGGATGTGTTCGCGATTCCCGCGTTGAGCCTGCATCTCGGTTACGCCCTTCTGCTGGCAGCGCTGATCGTCGGCAACGCGCGGGCACGCTGGCTGATCGCGCTGGCGGCCGCGGTGCTGGGTGGGCACGCTTATCTTTGGCACAGCGGCTGGGTGGCGATCGGCTGGACAGCGGCGATCGTCCTGTGCGGTGCGGTTCTGGGGCTGGCAGCGTTGACCCGCAACAAGGCGGCGCGGTTCTCGGTCGAGGACGCCGCGATGCGGGACAGCCTGCTGACCGGCGTCTCACCCTCGGCCGCGCGGCATTTCATCGATCGCGGATACTGGATCTCCGGCGAGGCGGGCGAAGCGCTGACCCGCGAGGGCGAGGATACCGCGCATCTCGTCTATCTGTTCAGCGGCGACGCCACGGTCACGGTGTCCGGACGCAAGGTCGCGACCTGCCATGCCGGCGACCTGATCGGCGAGGCGAGCGCGCTGACCGGCGAACCGGCGACCGCCACGGTGGTGCTGGAAACCCCGGCCCGATTCTGGTGCGCCGAGGCGGCGGCGCTGCGGGCGTACATCACCGCCAATCAGGAGGTGCGCAACGCGATCGGCCGGAACTTCTCGCACACGTTGCGGATGAAGTTGGTGGAGACGAGCCGCGCTTTGGCGCTGGCGACGGCGCAGGCTTGAGATTGGCTTTTTAGTTTCTCGTTTCCAATGACCAGTGCGCTTCCCCGGCGAAGCCCGGGGTCCAGTCGGGACACAGAAGTGATCGGACGCTGCGCGACGTAACATCGACCTTCACGACTGGACCCCGGCCTCCGCCGGGGGAAGCGCTTTAAGCGCCAGGGAAAGGCTCTATGGCGAATTCTAACCCCCTTCCCGTTCGTGCTGAGCTTGTCGAAGCACGTGCCCCAAACACGCTCACTTGCGTGGAACACGTCTTTCGACAGGCTCAGGACGAACGGATTGGTTTGGCGGCTCGGCACCATGGGTCGTGGGACTACTCCCCCTCAAGCCGCGAGCCGATAATCCTTGAACCGCGCGCGCAATTCCGTCTTCAGCAGCTTGCCGGTCGCGGTGTGGGGCAGGTCGTCCACGAACAGGATCTCGTCCGGCAGCCACCATTTCGCGACATGGTTCTCAAGATGCGCGTTGATCTCGGCCGGCGTCACCTCGCTGCCCGGCTTCTTGACCACCAGCAGGATCGGGCGCTCGTCCCATTTCGGATGGTAGATGCCGATCGCGGCCGCCTCGGCGACCCCGGCACAGCCGACCGCCGCATTCTCGAGATCGACCGAGCTGATCCATTCGCCGCCGGATTTGATCACGTCCTTGGCGCGATCGGTGATCTGCATCGTGCCGTCGGGATGCAGCACCGCCACGTCGCCGGTGTCGAACCAGTCCTCCGCATCGACGGCATCCTCGGGCGCGCCGAAATAGCGTTTCACGACCCAAGGCCCCCGCACCTGCAACCGGCCCGACGACACGCCGTCGCGCGGTTGTTCGGCATTATCATCGTCCAGCACGCGCAGTTCGATGCCGAACGGAATGCTGCCCTGTTTCTGCAGCATGTCGAGCTGCTCGTCACGCGACATGTCCTCCCAGCCGGGCGGCGGGCTGGCGGCGGTGGCGACCGGGGAGGTTTCGGTCATGCCCCAAAGGTGGATGACCTGAATGCCCATATCGAGGAACCGGGCGATCATCGCACGCGGCGCGGCCGATCCGCCGACGGTGATCTGTTCGACCGTCTCGGGCAGTTCGCCGGTCGCGTCGATATGCTGGAACAGCGCCAGCCAAACGGTCGGCACGCCGCTCGCCAGCGTGACCTTCTCGCGATTCATCAGCCCGCACAAGGCGTCGGCATTGTTGACCTGACTGAACACCATCTTCGATCCGGCGAGCGGCGCGGCGAAGCACAGGCCCCAGGCGGCGGCATGGAACAGCGGCACGATCGGCAGGATCGCGGTGCGCGAACTCAGCGTCATCACCGATGGCGAGCCGGCGTGCATCGCATGCAGCAGCGTCGATCGGTGGGTGTAGAGCACCCCCTTGGGATTGCCGGTCGTGCCGCTGGTATAACACAGCATGCACGGCTCGCGCTCACCGCCCTCGAACCAGGCGTATTGCCCATCCTCGGCATCCAGCAGCGCGTCGAAACCATCCGCGCCGTCGCGATCGAAACAGATATAATGCTCGATGCTGGTCCACAGCGGCTTGAGCCGATCGACGATCGGCTGGAAGAGCTTGTCATAGATCAGCACACGATCTTCGGCGTGGTTGGCGATGTAGACGAGTTGCTCGTCGAACAGGCGTGGATTGATCGTGTGGACGACGCCCCCCATGCCGATCGTGCCGTACCAGGCGACGAGGTGGCTGCCATGGTTCATCGCCAGCGTGGCGACGCGATCGCCCGGCTTCAGGCCGAGCCGTTCGAGCGCCTGCGCCAGTCGCCTGGAATCGTGCGCGATGCCGGCCCAGTCGCTGCGGGTCTCGCGTCCGTCGGCCCAGCGGGTGATTATCTCGCGTTTGGCATGTTCGCGCGCGGCATGATCCAGCAGCCGCGGCACGCGCAATTCGAAATCCTGCATTCCACCGAGCATCGTCGTTCCTCTCCCGCCTGCGTCGTCTTGCACCGCGCGGCTGTCGGCGCGCAGCATAATGATACGAATGCGGGGGGCAATCCTCACAATGTAACGAAATCGTTCCGTTCGGCGGTCAGCCGACCAATGCGAGCCGGGTCTCCGAGGTCTTCAACTCCACCCTGTCGATGTCGTCGAGCAGTTCGATCCGCCCCGCCAGTTCCCCGTCGAGCAGGAAATCGCGGCCCAGCAGGATTCGGGCTGAGCCGCCGTCCGGAAGCGCGGCATTGACCCACACTTCGCCCCGCGCGCCGCGATGTTCGGACAGAATCTCGCCCAATTGCCGGATCGCGGCGGGCGAGCCGACATCGGCGACCAGGTTGAACCGCGCGGTGGCGGCGAGCTGTTCGAACGGCTGGATCCGCTTGATCGAGACGCGCGGCGTATCCTCGCCCGGCCGGCGATCGAGTTCGACCGTGATGATGCCGCAGCCCCCGACCCTTGCGGCTTCCTCAAGGTCGGCGGCGACATTGTCATCGAAACAGGTCGCGACGAACTGGCCGGACGGATCCGACAGCGTCGCCATCATATAGCGCTTGCCGCGCGCCGAGGTGCGCCAGCGTGCATCCTCCACCAGCGCCGCCATCGTCGCCCCGGCACGGCTGCCGTCGTCGGGAATCTGGAGTTCGGCCAAGGCGGCGTAGCGGCGGACGCCGTGCGCCTTGGCGAGATGGGCGTGGCGATCGACCGGGTGCGCGGAGAAATAGAAGCCGAACGCCTCCTTTTCCTGCTCCATGCGCTGCGCCAGCGTCCAGCGCGCGGCGAGCGGCAGCTTGATCGCCGGCTCGGACGCCTGGCCCTCGCCGAACAGACCGCCCTGCCCGCTGATCTTCGCCTCCTGCGTGCGCGCGGCGGTGGCGAGCAGGGTTTCGGCGACGGCGAAGATGCCGGCGCGGTTCTTGTTCATGCCGTCGAACGCACCGGCCCCGGCCAGCCCTTCCAGCTGGCGTTTGTTGAGCAGGCGCGGATCGACGCGGTGGGCGAAATCGTCGATACTGGCGAACGGGCCATTCTGCCCGCGCTCGATCACCAGCTTTTCCATCGCGCCCTCGCCCACGCCCTTCAGTGCGGCGAGCGCGTAGCGGACGACCAGGCCGTCTTCGGTTTCCTCGACACCGAATTCCGCCTCGCTCGCGTTCACGCACGGCGGCAGGCACGCCACGCCCATGCGGCGCATGTCGTCGGCGAAGATCGCCAGCTTATCCGTCAGATGCAGATCGTAGCACATGGAGGCCGCGAAGAATTCGTGCGGATGGTGCGCCTTCAGATACGCCGTCTGATACGTCAGCAACGCATACGCCGCCGAGTGGCTCTTGTTGAAGCCGTATCCGGCGAACTTGTCGATCAAGTCGAACAGTTCGTTGGCCTTGGCAGCGCCGATGCCGTGCGCGGTCGCGCAGCCCTCGACGAAGGTCTGGCGCTGGGCGTCCATCTCGGCCTTGATCTTCTTGCCCATCGCGCGGCGCAGCAGATCGGCGCCGCCGAGCGAATAGCCGGCGAGGATCTGCGCGGCCTGCATCACCTGTTCCTGATAGACGAAGATCCCGTAGGTCTCCTTCAGGATGCCTTCCAGCAGCGGGTGCGGATATTCGATCGGCTCGTCACCGTTCTTGCGGCGGCCGAACATCGGGATATTGTCCATCGGCCCCGGACGATACAGCGCGTTGAGCGCGATGATGTCCTCGAACACGGTCGGCCGCACGGCGGTGAGCGTACGGCGCATGCCCTCGGACTCGATCTGGAACACGCCGACCGTATTGCCGCTCTGGATCAGCTTGAATGTCGCCTCGTCGGTCCATTCGAGGCTGTCGAGATCGAGCGTTATGCCGCGCCTGGCGAGCAGCTGAATCGCCTTCTTCAGGACCGACAGCGTCTTCAGCCCGAGGAAGTCGAACTTCACGAGGCCCGCGCCCTCGACATATTTCATGTCGAACTGCGTGACCGGCATGTCGGAGCGCGGATCGCGGTACAGCGGCACGAGCTGCGCCAGCGGCCGATCGCCGATCACCACGCCGGCGGCATGCGTCGAACTATGGCGCGGGAGGCCCTCCAGCTTCATCGCCAGATCGATCAGGTGCCGGACGTTGCTATCGGCCTTGTATTCGTTGTGGAACTCGCCGACGCCGTTCAGCGTGCGATCCAGCGTCCAGGGATCGGTCGGGTGGTTCGGGATCAGCTTGGCGAGGCGATCGATCTGGCCATAGCTCATCTGCAGCACGCGGCCGGTGTCCTTCAGCACCGCGCGCGCCTTCAGGCGACCGAAGGTGATGATCTGCGCGACGTGATCCGAGCCGTATTTGCGCTGGACGTAGCGGATCACCTCCTCGCGCCGGGTTTCGCAGAAGTCGATGTCGAAATCCGGCATCGACACGCGCTCCGGGTTCAGGAAGCGTTCGAACAGCAGGCCGAGCTTCATCGGATCGAGATCGGTGATCGTCAGCGCCCAGGCGACGACCGAGCCCGCGCCCGAACCGCGGCCCGGGCCGACCGGGATATCGTGATCCTTGGCCCATTTGATGAAATCGGCGACGATCAGGAAGTAGCCGGGAAAGCCCATCGAGACGATGACGTCGAGTTCGAAATCGAGCCGCTTGCGATAGTCTTCTTCCGTGGTGTCGGGTGCGAGCCCCTTCCGCAATCGCTCCGTCAGCCCGGCATGCGCGTCGGCGCGCAAGGCGGCGGACTCGGCATCCCGATCGCCGGCGAGACTGGGCAGGATCGGCTTGCGGTACGGCGCGGAGACGGCGCAGCGTTGCGCGACCACGAGCGTGTTGGCGATCGCCTCGGGCAGATCGGCGAACAGCGCGCGCATGTCCTTGGCCGGCTTCATCCACGCGTCGGGCGAGGAACGCGGGCGATCCTCGCTGGCGATATAGGTGGAATTGGCGATGCACAGCATGGCGTCGTGCGCCTCGCTGAAATCCTCGTCGGCGAAGCAGCAGGGATTGGTGGCGACGAGCGGCAGGCCGCGCGCATACGCCAGGTCGAGCAGCGGCGCCTCCGCCTTGCCCTCCACTTCGTCCAGCCGGCGGGTGACTTCGATGTAGAGGCGGTTGGGGAACAGCGCCTCGAGCCGGTCGGCATACCGTTCGGCACGGTCGGTCTGGCCGTCGGCGAGCAGCCGCGTCAGCCCGCCCTCGCGCCCGGCGGTGAGCGCGATCAGCCCGTCCGTGTGCTTCGCCAGCATCGCGAAATCGACATGCGGCGATTGTTCGACCGGGCGGCCGAGATGCGCGTGGCTGACCAGCGCGCAGAGATTGTCGTAGCCCGTCTCGTCCTGCGCATAGAGCGCGATCCAGTCGAGCGGGGCCTCCATCCCTTCGGGCATGTCGGGCCGGGCCAGGCCGAGCATCGTGCCGATGATCGGCTGCACGCCCGCGCCCTTGCACCCGTCCGAATAGGCCATCGCGGCGTAGAGCCCGTTGCGATCGGTCAGCGCGGCGGCGGGGAAGCCGAGTTCCTGCGCGCGCTTCGCGATCGCCTTCGGCTCGATCGCGCCGTCGAGCATCGTGTAGGACGAGAAGATACGGAGGGGCACGAAGGCGGAATGCGGCATCGCCGGACTATGGGGGCTGCGGCATGATTCGGGAAGCTGGGTTCGGCGCGTTTCGCCTTCCCCTCGTCATCCAAATTAGCGCGGCGTCCTCAACTCTCACCTCGTCATCCCAGCGAAGGCTGGGTTCTCATGCGGCGAAGGCGCGACAGGAGTCACTTGAGATCCCAGCCTTGGCTGGGATGACGGTTTGTGGCGCTGGATGACGGTTCGTGGCTCAGCTAGAGAAGCTTTTCGATATCCTTGCGAATGTCCTCGGGCTTGGTCGTCGGCGCGTAGCGTTCTACCACCTGCCCGTCCTTGCCGACGAGGAACTTCGTGAAGTTCCACTTGATCCCCTCGGTGCCCAGGAAGCCGGGTGCCTGCTTCTTGAGTTCCACGAACAGCGGATCGGCGTTCGCGCCGTTGACGTCGACCTTGGCGAAGACCGGGAAGGTCACGTCGTAGGTCAGCGCGCAGAAATTCGCGATCTCCGCCGCGTCGCCCGGTTCCTGCGCGCCGAACTGATTGCAGGGGAAACCCAGCACCTCGAACCCCTTGCCGGCGTAATCGCGGTGCAGCGCCTCCAGCCCCTCATATTGCGGGGTGAAGCCGCATTTCGAGGCGGTGTTGACGACGAGCAGCACCTTGCCGGCATAAGTCGAGAGGTCGGCGGGCGTGCCGTCGGCGGCCTTGACGGTCAGGTCGGTGATCGCGGTCATGGCAGAAACTCCTTCCGATCAGGCCAGACGGCCTTCGTGCAGCCGCACGACGCGGTCCATCTTGGCGGCGAGGCGCTCGTTGTGCGTAGCGACCAACGCCGCCGACCCTTCACCGCGCACGAGGCGGAGGAATTCGGTCAGCACGACGTCGGCGGTGGCTTCGTCGAGATTGCCGGTCGGTTCGTCCGCCAGCACCAGAGCCGGGCGATTGGCGAGTGCGCGGGCGACGGCGACGCGCTGTTGCTCGCCGCCCGACAGCTGGCTCGGGCGGTGCGTCAGGCGGTGGCCCAGGCCCAGCGCGGTGAGCAGGCTGACGGCGCGCTCGTCGGCCACGGCGCGGGTGGCGCCACGGACGAGTTGCGGCAGCACGACATTCTCGGTCGCGTTGAAGTCGGGCAAGAGGTGATGGAATTGATAGACGAACCCGAGCTGGTCGCGCCGCACCAGAGTGCGTCCGTGCGCGTCGAGCTTCGCCGCTTCCTCGCCCGCGATCATGATCGACCCGGCGAACCCGCCTTCGAGCAGGCCGACCGCCTGCAGCATGGTCGACTTGCCCGAACCGGACGGCCCGAGCAACGCGACGATCTCGCCCTGGCCAACGGTCAGGTCGACGCCGCGCAGGACGTCGATCGTGACGCCGCCCTGCGAGAAGCTGCGCGTCAGGCCGGTGACGTGGAGGATGTCAGTCATGCCCATCTCCCGTCTGTGCTGAGCTTGTCGAAGCACTGCCCTTCTTGTCGCCGGTCGAGAAGAAGGACAGTCCTTCGACAAGCTCAGGACGGACGGGGTTTGAGAGCCGAAAATCATTCATACCGCAAAACCTGAACCGGATCGGTGCTCGCCGCCTTGTACGCGGGGTAGAGCGTCGCGAGAAAGCTGAATACCAGGGCCATCAGCGCGATCACCACGATCTCGACCGGATCGGTCTTGGACGGCAGTTCCGTCAGATAGCGGATCGAGGGATCCCACAGATTCTGCCCCGTCACGAACTGCACGAAGTTCACCACGCCCTGGCGGTAGAACAGGAAGATGAAGCCGAGCAGCAATCCGGCCAGCACGCCCAGCGCGCCGATCGTCGTGCCGACGACCATGAAGATGCGCATCAGCCCGCCGCGCGTCGCGCCCATCGTGCGCAGGATCGCAATGTCGCGGGTCTTGGCGCGGACCAGCATGATCAGCGAGGAGAGGATGTTGAACACCGCGACCAGGATGATGATCGACAGCACGGTGAACATAGCCACGCGCTCCACCGCCAGCGCCTCGAACAATTGCGCATTCATCTGCCGCCAGTCGGCGATCACCGCGCGACGACCGACCTTTTCCTGCAAGGGAGCCAGGATCGCGCCGACGCGGTCGGCATCCTCGGTCTGCACCTCGACCATGCCAACGCTGTCGCCCATCAGCAGCAAGGTCTGCGCGTCCTCCATCGGCATGATGATGTACGCCTTGTCGTAATCGTACACGCCGATCTCGAAGATCGCGCCGACCGTATAGGACACGATGCGCGGCACGGTGCCGAACGGAGTCGTCTGCCCCTGCGGGCTGATCAGCGAGATCTCGCTGCCAACCGTCGCGCCCAGCGCATCGGCCAGCCGCGAACCGATCGCGATCTTGTTGCTGCCGGCAGTCAGCACGTTGAGCGAGCCCAGCACGACCTTGCCGTTGATCGTCTTGTTGGCACGGATATCGGCCACGCGCATGCCGCGCACCAGCACCGCCTCGACCCGGCCGTTATAGCTCGTCATCAGCGGCTGCTCGATCAGCGGCGTGGCGGAGGTGACCCCCGGAGTGGCGCGCGCCGTCTTCACGATATCGCGCCAGTCGGGCAGTTGCCCGCCGATTCCCTGCACCACGGCATGGCCATTCAGCCCGACGATCTTGTCGAACAGTTCCGCGCGAAAGCCGTTCATCACGCTCATGACGATCACCAGAGCGGCGACCCCGAGCATCACGGCGACCAGGCTGATCGAGGCGACGAGGAAGATGAACGCCTCGCCCTTGCCGGGCAGCAGATAGCGCCGGGCGATCATGCGTTCGTAACGGGAGAGGATCATGGCGCTCGCTCTAGGGCGGCGGCCCCGCGCTGGCAACAGAAACACCCTGTTGCGGAATCGCCACAGGGTGGCCGCAATCCAACCGCATTGACCACATTGCCGGTGACAAATCGCGCCATCCTGCCTAGCAACACAATCACTGAGACACAGGCAACGGCCGTGGTTCGGGGAATGCTTTCATCGCCGCCTTAGGGTGTGGCACGGGAGCGGGACAAAGGGGGCTGACGAGCGATCGTCACGCAGGACGCCCGGGTCGGAAACGGCCCGGGCGTTTGCTTTTGGGCGAAGGCGCGACCGCGTCGCGCCGGTCCGCGCGAGAGCGCGGATCGCCCAAAACGGCCGGCGGGCGGCCTTCAAGCCCGCCCGGCCGACGACGGCTTTGCCGTTGTCCTTTCCATAGCCCTATCCGTCATCCCGGCGCAGGCCGGGATCCAACGAGCGGAAAACGCTGCGCTTCGACAATCGAGAACAGCCAGTGCGGCACGTTGGATCCCGGCCTACGCCGGGATGACGGTTGGAGGTCATACCGGTAACTTAGAAAGACTTGCTCACCGTAAGCCCGTACGTCCGCGGATCACCCGGCTGACCCACGATCAGCCCGGTGCTGCCCGACTGGGTCGACAACAACTCGAAGTAATTCTGGTTGAAGGCGTTGCGGACCCACCCGAACACGTTGAAATCGTCCTTGCGATACCCGGCGCGGAAGTTCGACAGCGAATAACCCTCGATCCACGTATAGGCCGATGGCGACGGGTTGGACGAGAAGCGCGAGCGGTAATTACCGTCATAGCCGAGATAGACTTCGCCCCCGGATCCGCCGACCGGAATATTGTATTCGCCTCCCGCCGACAGCGACCATTTCGAAATACCCGGCAGGCGTTGACCGGAAATGTCGCACACGACCGGGCTGAGGCCGCCGGCCACGCCAGCCGGCCCGGGCGTGCCGGTCGTCACCGTGCCGCCGGACAGTTCGGGCGGGCACGGCGCGTTGGTGAAGCGCTGGTAGGTGGCATCGGTATAGGCACCGTTGAAATACAGGTTGAGCCGTTTGCTCGGGCGAAAGCTCGAATCGAATTCGAAACCGCGCGAGCGAACCTTGCCGGCATTGGCGAGATAGCCGCGGATCACCGTGAGCTGGCCGTTATTCACCGTCGCCTGATAATCGGCGATCTCGGTCCAGAAGGCCGCGAGGTTCAGCGTCGCGCGACGATCGAGAAACTGGGTCTTGAGCCCGATTTCATAGGCATCGACCTTTTCCGGCTTTACCGTTTGGGTGGTGAGATCGACCGCGGTGCCGGCGGCGTTGAGCGGCAGACCCGACAGATTGATGCCGCCCGACTTGAAGCTCTTCGCGTAGGTCGCATAGCCGTGGACATCGCGGGTGAAATCATACGATGCGGTGATGTCGCCCGATACGTTCCACGCGCTGAATTCCGGCGCATAGCTTTGCGGTGCCAGCGTGGCGGCCTGATCGGCGTTCAGCGTGGTGCTGCCGCTGCCGGTGCGGACCACCGAGACGTAGGATCCGCTCTTTTTGTCGTAGTTGAGCCGCAGGCCGGGCTGGATATGGAAGCCCTCGGCCACTGCCCAGTTCAGCTTGCCGAACACCGCGAAGCTGGTGTTGTCGAAGCTGATCGTATTGGTTGAAGTCAGACCGTCCAGCACCGCCGGGTTGCAGGCGTTGGCGGTTGGCGTCGCGCAGCCGCTGGATCCTACCGGGACGTTGCCGGGATTGAGCAGATACCGGCTCGCCGCCGAGCCCTGAACCTGAGATCCTTGCGTGTTGATGGTCTGATGGAAGTAGAATGCGCCGACGGTGTAATCGAGCGTATTCTTGCCATCCGACGCCAGGCGGAGTTCCTGCGACACCTGTTTCTGCTGCGAGGGGTTCTGCGACACCGTGGTGATCGGCAGGCCGATAAAGTCCCGGTCGTTCTGCGGCTGCCAGTCCCAATAGCGCCATGAGCTCACCGACGTCAGCGTCGCCGCGCCGAGATCGAGGTTCGCGACCAGCGACGCACCGCCGATTTCCTGGCGCGAATTGATGCTAGCGTCGAGGTCGGTGACCCGATCGAAGGGATTGGTGCTCGGCGGGGTATAGCCGAAGGCGGCGGCCAGCGCGTTGTATTGGCGGTTCGCGGCGCGCTGCGTGGTCCCGACGCGGGCGTAATATTGCACGCAGCAATCCGGGCTCTGCACGTTGAAATCCCCGAACAGCGTCAGGTCGAGCGTATCCGTCGCCTTCCACAACAGCTGCCCGCGCACGCCGAAATTGCGCTGGCGATGCAGATATTCGTCGGTGCGGACATTGTAGATCGTGCCCTTGCGCGTCGTGGCGGAGGTAGACAACCGGATCGCGACGTTGTCCGTGATCGGCCCGGATACGGATGCCTTGGCCTGCACGAAATTGTAATTGCCGACGCTCAGCTCGGCCTTGGCCTCGGGCGAGAAGCTCGGCGGCCGCGTGGTGATATTCAGCGCGCCGGCGGTGGTGTTCTTGCCGTAGAGCGTGCCCTGCGGCCCGCGCAGCACCTCGACCTGCGCGACATCGACGAAATCGAACGTCGATGCGCCGACGCGGCCGATATAGACGCCATCGACATAGAAGCCGACGCCCTGTTCGATCCCGTCGTTGGTCAGGCCGAACGGCGCGCCCAGGCCACGGATGTTGATCGCCGAATTGCGTGGATTGCTCGAATAGAATTGCAGCGAGGGCTGTTGCTGCTGCAGCCGATTGACGTTGAACGCGCCGGTCTTTTCGATCTCCGCCCCGCCGATCACGGACATCGCGATCGGCACTTCCTGCACGCGCTCGACGCGGCGACGCGCGGTGACGACGATGTCGCCGGGGGCTGCCGACGCCGCGTCCGGCTGCGCCTCGCTCGCGGCCTGCCCGGCGGGGGCCGCCAGCTGTTCGGGCTCGGGCGCGGTGGTTCCCGATGCGGCTTGCAACGCCAACAGTAGCGACAGTGTCGTGGACATGTGTGGTTCCCCCGCAGATTATGCGGCCTATTGTCCATCGTTTTAATAGGATAACAACATGCGGTCGCTTGCCCGCCGTGAAGCTGAGCTTTCAGCGCGTAAATTTCGTTCACCCGCCTCTTGAAGCCGAAAAAGGTGCTTCCCAGATCGCTGCCGCGCGGCGCCTTCGGGGCCGCGAAAGCTGGGCGTCGCGCCGTGGCGGGCGCCCTTTCACACCGTTGATTGCTCTTTTGGAGGATTAAACATGCGTCAGTTCGATTTGACCCCGTTCCGCCGCTCGACCGTCGGGTTCGACCGGCTGTTCGACATGCTGGAAACCAGCACCCGTCAGGCCAGCCCGGACAATTATCCGCCGTTCAATCTCGAGCGGATCGATGGCGACCGCTATCGCATCACCCTCGCCGTGGCCGGCTTCGCCCGCGACGAGATCGAGATCGTCGCGCAGCAGAACCTGCTGCAGGTGAAGGGCAAGAAGGACGAGAAGGACAATGCCGGCACCTTCCTGCACCTCGGCATCGCCAATCGCGGTTTCGAACGCCGTTTCGAACTCGCGGATTTCGTGCGGGTCGACGATGCACGGCTCAACGACGGCCTACTCGTGATCGATCTGGTCCGCGAGGTGCCGGAGGCGATGAAGCCGAAGACGGTGCCGATCAAGACCGGCGCACCGCTGATCGCAGTCGAAGACGCCGACGAGGCCAAGGCCGCGTAACGCGCTCAACGTCGTTTGAAATGGGGCGCCCGGATCGTTCCGGGCGCCTTTATCGTGCGCCTAGACCAGCCGGCTCTGCTTCACCGCCGCGGCGATGAAGCTCGCGAACAGGGGATGCGGGTCGAACGGCTTGCTCTTCAACTCCGGATGGAACTGCACGCCGACGAACCACGGATGATCCGGCCGTTCGACGATCTCGGGCAGCATGCCGTCGGGCGACATGCCGCTGAACACCAGCCCGCCCTTCTCCAGCGCCTGCCGGTAGGCGGTATTGACCTCGTAGCGGTGGCGGTGGCGTTCGGAGATGTCGGTATCGCCGTAGATCGAGGACACGACGCTGTTGCCGTCGAGCTTCGCGGCATAGGCCCCCAGCCGCATCGTGCCGCCCAGGTCGCCGCCCGCCTCGCGCTTCTCGACGCCCTCGGCGGTCATCCATTCGGTGATCATGCCGACCACCGGTTCCTCGGTCGGGCCGAATTCGGTCGAACTGGCGTCGGCGATGGCGGCGAGATCGCGCGCGCCTTCGATGCACGCCATCTGCATCCCGAAACAGATCCCGAAATAGGGTATCTCACGTTCGCGGGCGAAGCGCACGCTGGCGATCTTGCCCTCCGCGCCGCGCGACCCGAAGGCGCCGGGCACGAGGATCGCGTGCAGCGGCTCGAGCCGGGCGGCGATGTCGTTATCGGCGGATTCGAACAGCTCGGCGTCGATCCACTCGATATTGACTTTCACGCGGTTGGCGATGCCGCCGTGCACCAGCGCCTCGTTCAGCGACTTGTAGGCATCCTGCAGCCCGACATATTTGCCGACCACGCCGACGGTCACTTCGCCCTCGGGATTGGTCAGGCGGTCCATGATGTCGGTCCAGCGCGACAGATCGGGCGAGCGGCCCGGCAGGATGCCGAACGCGTTCAGCACCGCGTCGTCCAGGCCCTCCTGATGATATTGCACCGGCACCGCATAGATGCTCCTGGCATCCAGCGCCGGGATCACGGCTTCCTTGGGGACGTTGCAGAACAGGGCGATCTTGGCCCGGTCGCTTTCCGGCAACGGATGTTCGCAGCGGCACACCAGCACGTCGGGCTGTACGCCGAGCGCCGCGAGTTCGCGCACCGAATGCTGGGTCGGCTTGGTCTTCAGCTCGCCGGCCGCCGCGATGTACGGCACCAGCGTCACATGGATGCTGACCGAATTGCCGCGCCCCAGATCGTTGCGGAGTTGCCGGATCGCCTCGATGAACGGCAGCGATTCGATATCGCCGACCGTCCCGCCGATCTCGCACAGCACGAAATCGACGTCGTCGCTCTGCGCCTGGGCGAACTCCTTGATCGCGTCGGTGACGTGCGGCACGACCTGCACCGTGGCACCCAGATAATCGCCGCGCCGCTCCCGCGCGATGATCTGGCTGTAGATGCGGCCCGAGGTGATGTTGTCCGACTGGCGCGAGGGAACGCCGGTAAAGCGTTCGTAATGGCCGAGATCGAGATCGGTCTCCGCCCCGTCGTCGGTGACGTAGACCTCGCCGTGCTGGTATGGCGACATCGTGCCCGGATCGACGTTCAGATACGGATCGAACTTGCGGATGCGCACGGTGTAGCCGCGTGCCTGCAAGAGCGCCGCGAGGCTTGCCGCCATGAGACCCTTGCCGAGCGAGGAGACCACGCCGCCGGTGATGAAGATGAACCGCGCCATGGGAGAAAACGCCTAACGTCTATCGGTGCCGCGCGGCAAGCGCGCGACTCCGGTTACCTGAGAATAAAACGAATCGAAGCGGCGTCGGCGCTTACTGCGCGAGCGGCACCGCGCTGTTGCCGGTGGGTGCCGCCGCCGGTGCCATCTGGTTCGCCGCGATCGCCGCCGCGCTGCCGGCATCGACCGGAGCAGGTGCCGCGGCCGGAGCCGCCGGAGCGCCGGGCTTGGTTGCGAGCGAGGTATCGACCTTCACCGTCTGGCCGCTCGACGCCAGCACCGCGAGCAGGATCGACATGCCGACGAATGCGGTGGCCAGCACCGCGGTCGAGCGGGTCAGGAAATCCGCCGCGCCGCGCGCCGACATCAGGCCGCCCGGGCTGCCGCCGGTACCGAGGCCGCCGCCTTCCGACTTCTGCATCAGAATCACGCCGACCAGAACGGCGGCGATGATGGCGTGAACGACGAGCAGGAAAGTGAACATGGTTGTGCGGGCGATCTATGGTTTGCGAAAGCGGCCACATAGGGGAGCGCGCCGCTCCGATCAACCGGGCAGACGGCCGGCCGGACCGAAGCAGTTGCATCGTAACAAAATTAACATTCCGCGTCCGCACTGAAACCCTATCGTCATCGGATCGTTATGAACCGCGATGCAAGCCCCCGTGCATCAAGCAAAATTGGACGGAGATCGTGGCAACAATCCTCGAACAGACCCTCGGATCGACGCTCGCGACCTGGATGAAGGCGCTGGTCGATTACGTCCGCTCTGGCGAACCCGATCTGACCAACCGCCAGATGGCGCTGTTGCTCGTCGTCTATCTCAAACCCGGCCCGCACACGGTGCGCGGTTTGGCCCGGGCGCTCAACGTCTCGAAACCGGTCGTGACGCGCGCCTTGAACAGGTTGGGTGCTCTCGGCTATCTGCGCCGGCAGCGCGACGATACGGACAAGCGAAACATCTTCGTCGCGCGCACCACTGAAGGGGCAGAGTTTCTTGAAGAGTTCGGGCATTTCCTCGGCGAGGCCGAGCAACCCGCCGTACGTCGAAACGCCGCGTAGGAGCTTCGCGCTCTCGGGCCGCTCCGTCACGCTCGACCCACGAACCCACGCCGTGCGCGGCGATCTTGCCGACGTGCGTCTCGCCGATCGTGTGTTTGCTCCACATTACGCTGCGCCCATGGCGGTCAAGCTCGGTCGGGCTGTCCCACTGCGGGAAGGGGCGGACGCGAATTCGCCTATAATGGCCGAACTCGCCAACGCTGAGGATTTCGAAGTGTTCGAACTGGCAGGCAACAACGCCTGGGGCATCGCCTGCGCAAGCGGGCTGGTCGGTTACATCCAGGCTTCGGCCATCGCCGGGACGGCGAAATGACCGTCAACGTGTTCATCGACGGTGCCGTCGGCACGACCGGTCTCGAGATCGGCGACCGGCTGGCCGGCCGCCGCGACATCGCGTTGATCCAATTGCCCGAGGACAAGCGCAAGAACGCCACGGCGCGGGCGGAGGCGTTGAACGATGCCGATTTCGTCATCCTGTGCCTGCCCGACGACGCCGCGCGCGAGGCGGTATCGCTGATCGCCAACGACCGCACCCGTGTGATCGACGCGTCGACCGCCCACCGTGTCGGCGACGGCTGGACCTATGGTTTCCCCGAACTCGAACCGGGACAGCAGGCCGCGATCGCCGAGGCGAAGCGGGTGAGCAATCCGGGCTGCTACCCGACCGGGTTCCTGGCGCTCGTCCGCCCATTGGTCCGCGCCGGGTTGGTACCGGTCGATTGGCCGCTGACGGTCAACGCCGTCTCCGGCTATTCCGGTGGCGGCAAGGCGATGATCGCGGAGTTCGAAGGCAGCGCGACGCCGCCCGCCTTCCGCGCCTATGCCCTCGGCCTCGCGCACAAGCACGTGCCGGAAATGCAGAAGCACGCCCGGGTCGAGCATCCGCCGATCTTCACTCCGGCGGTGGTCGATACCTATCGCGGCATGGTCGTTCAGGTCCCCCTGCCCCTCCACGCCTTTCCCCGCCGCCCGACCCTCCACGTCTGCGAGGCGGTGCTCGGCGAGGCCTATCGCGATTGCCCGTTGATCACGGTCGCCGAGGGCGATGCGGCGATGGTCGCGATCGAGAACGACGCCGGCACGGATCGCCTGACCCTCCGCGTGTGCGGCAATCCCGATACCGGCCAGGCGCTGCTGATCGCGACGCTCGACAATCTCGGCAAGGGCGCGGGCGGCGCGGCGGTGCAGAATCTCAATGTGATGGCCGGGCTGGACCCGGTGGCGGGCTTGATCCTTTAAGCCGTCCTCGGTTCGGCCGGATGGATGTCGGGGAAGGGTTAAATTTCGCTCCACCGCACACGTATTCCAATTGTCCCCGCCCCATGCCACCGCTACGGCACCGGCACACAAGAATGAGGTCGACATGACGCGCAATCCGGTGGCGAAGCTGCTTCTGTTCGGTGCAACCGGCGATCTGGCGCAACGCATGCTGTTGCCGTCGCTCTACGGCCTGCATGCCGACGGATTGCTGCCCGATGGCCTGACGATTACCGGCACCGCACGCTCCGAGCATGACGATGCGAGCTATCGCAAATTCGCCAAGGCCGCGCTTGACGAGTTCCTGCCCGCGGATCGCAAGGACGAGAAGGCGGTCAAGTCGTTCCTCGAGCGGCTCGGCTATCAGGCGCTCGATGCGACCGACATGGCGCATTACAAGGATCTGTCGGCCAAGGTCGGCGATGTCGCCGGTGGTCTGGCGATCTTCCTGTCCACCGCGCCGTCCTTGTTCGAACCGGTGATCAAGGGCCTCGAATCCGCCGGCCTGGCCGGGCCGACGGTGCGCATCGGGCTCGAAAAGCCGCTCGGCTACGATCTGGCGAGCAGCCGCGAGATCAACGACACCGTCGCCAGCGCCTTTCCCGAGGAGCGGACGTTCCGCATCGACCATTATCTCGGCAAGGAGACGGTGCAGAACATCCTTGCCTTGCGCTTCGGCAACAGCTTCTTCGAGCCGGTGTGGAACGCGCGCGGGATCGACAACGTGCAGATCACGATCGCCGAGACGGTCGGGCTGGAGGATCGCGCGGGCTATTACGAGACCGCCGGCGCGCTGCGCGACATGGTCACGAACCACATGCTCCAGCTGCTGGCGCTGATCGCGATGGAGCCCCCTGCCCGCTTCGACGGCACGGCGGTGCGCGACGAGAAGGCCAAGGTGATCCGCTCGCTGCGCAAGATGACGCCGGAGGAGGTGCCACACCTCACCGTCACCGGCCAATATGGCGAGGGCGCGGTCGCGGGCGAGATCGTCAAGAGCTACAGCGACGAACTGGGCAAGCCGTCGAACACCGAGACGTTCGTGGCGATCAAGGCACACGTCGACAACTGGCGCTGGCAGGGCGTGCCGTTCTACATCCGCACCGGCAAGCGCCTGCCCGTCCGCCGCAGCGAGATCGCGATCCAGTTCAAGCCGGTGCCGCATTCGATGTTCGCCGGGCGTGGCGGGCTGCTCCAGCCCAACGTGCTGATCATCCGCCTGCAGCCGGAGGAATATGTCCAGCTGCTGGTGATGGCCAAGGAGCCGGGCCTCGACCGCGACGGCATCCGCCTGCGCGAAGTGCCGCTGAACCTCAGCATGGACGCGGCGTTCGCCGGCGCGCGGCGCCGCATTGCCTATGAGCGGTTGCTGCTCGACCTGATCGAAGGCGATCCCACGCTGTTCGTGCGCCGCGACGAGGTCGAGGCGCAATGGGAATGGACCGACGCGATCCGCGCCGGCTGGGACGCCAATGGCGTGAAGCCGAAGAGCTACGGTTCGGGCACCTGGGGCCCGTCGGCGGCGATCGCGCTGACCGAGCGCGACGGCGTGACCTGGCAGGACGATTGAACGGCACCTGACCGCTTTTGCTCCGTTCGTATCGAGCGCAGTAGAGACTCGGTCCAGCACGCAAGCTTCTCGACTTCGCTCGAAGCGAACGAGTTTATAATTTGGAGTTATCATGAGCGACGAACATGAAATCGAATGGTGGGATTACGAGGACGCCGAGGAGATGGCCGCGGCGGTCGCCGGCGATATCGCCTTCATCATCGAAAGCGCAATCGATGCGCGCGGCGGTGCGGTGATCGCGCTGTCGGGCGGCAAGACGCCGATCCCGATCTACGCCAAGCTCGCCGAGACGAAACTGGACTGGAAGCGGGTCACGATCATCCCGACCGACGAGCGCATCGTGCCGCTCGGCGATCCGCTGTCGAACGTGACGATGATCGCCAAGACCTTCCTGCCCAAGGGGGCGCGGGTGATGCCGATCGTCAGCGACAAGGCGGCCGACTACAAGGCGGCCGGGCGTTCGGCCGATGCGCTGATGCAGGACCTGCACTGGCCGTTGGACCTGTGCCTGCTCGGCGTGGGGGCTGACGGCCACACCGCATCGATCTTCCCCGGCGCCGATTTCGAGGAAGCGATCGCCGGCCCGAACGAGCGTCGCGCGCTGGGCGTGATGCCCGATCCGCTGCCGCCCGAGGCTCCGGTCGCGCGCATCACGCTCAGCCGCGCCGCGATCGTCTCGGCCAAGGCGCTCCTGATCGCCGTCACCGGCGACGCCAAGCGCAAGGTGATCGAGGACGCGATCAAACAGGGTCCGTCGTCGAAATACCCGATCGGTCGCGTGCTCGCCGATGCCGAACTGCCCGTGGACATCCACTGGAGCGAATGACGATGCCCGCGCTGCATGCCGAGATCGGGGCCGTCACGGATCGCATCGTCACGCGGTCCAGGCCCACGCGAGACGCCTATCTCGCGCTGATCCGGCATGAGCGCGATCATGGCCTCGAACGCCCCTCGCTCGGCTGCGCCAATCTCGCGCACGGCTATGCCGGGACGGACGAGGACCGTGACGTCATGAAGCCGGGCCAGGCCATGAACATCGGCATTGTCACCGCGTACAACGACATGCTCTCGGCCCATGCGGTCTATTATCGCTATCCCGAACAGATGAAGGTCTGGGCGCGCGAGGCCGGCGTCACCGCGCAGGTGGCGGGCGGCGTGCCGGCGATGTGCGACGGCGTGACGCAGGGCTATCCCGGCATGGAACTCTCGCTGTTCAGCCGCGACACGATCGCGATGAGCACCGGCATCGCGCTCAGCCACGGCCTGTTCGAGGGTGCGGCCCTGCTCGGCATCTGCGACAAGATCGTACCCGGCCTGCTGATGGGCGCGCTGCGCTTCGGGCATCTGCCGATGCTCCTCATCCCCGGCGGCCCGATGCGCACCGGCCTCGCCAACAAGGCCAAGGCCGCGGTGCGCGAGCGCTACGCCACGGGCGACGCCAGCCGCGAGGAACTGCTCGAGGCCGAGATCGCCGCCTATCACGGCAAGGGCACCTGCACCTTCTTCGGCACGGCCAACTCCAATCAGATGATGATGGAGATGATGGGCCTGCACATCCCCGGCGCGGCCTTCGCCAACCCCGGCACGAAGCTGCGCCAGGAACTCACCCGCGCCGCCGTCCACCGCATCGCGAAGATCGGCTGGCAAGGCGACGATTACCGCCCGATCGGCCGGTGCGTCGACGAACGCGCGATCGTCAATGCGGCGATCGGGTTGCTCGCGACCGGCGGATCGACCAACCATCTGATCCACCTGCCCGCCATCGCCGCCTGCGCCGGGATCGTGATCGACTGGGAGGATTTCGATCGCCTGTCGAAGGTCGTACCGCTGATCGCGCGCGTCTATCCGAACGGCTCGGCCGACGTGAACCAGTTCGAGTATGCCGGCGGCATGCCGTACGTGATCCGCGAACTGCTCTCCGCCGGGCTGATGCACGGCGACGTGCTGACCGCCGGCGGCGACCGCATGGCCGATTTCGGCACCAAGCCCGAAATGCGGGGCGACACGCTTGCCTGGACCGATCCGGGCGCGAGCAAGGACGACAGCATCGTCCGCCCCGCGAGCGCGCCCTTCTCGGCCGAAGGCGGCTTCCGCATCCTCGCCGGCAATCTCGGCCGCGCCTGCATCAAGGTCAGCGCCGTCGATCGCGATCGCTGGACGATCGAGGCCCCGGCGCGCGTCTTCTCGACCCAGCAGGAGGTGCAGGACGCCTTCAAGGCCGGCGAACTCGATCGCGACGTCGTGGTCGTGGTCCGCTTCCAGGGCCCGCGCGCCAACGGCATGCCCGAACTGCACAAGCTGACTCCGCCTCTGGGCGTCCTCCAGAACAAGGGCTTCCGCGTCGCTCTGGTCACCGACGGCCGGATGTCGGGGGCGAGCGGCAAGGTGCCGTGCGCGATCCATTCCAGCCCCGAGGCGCTGGGCGGCGGTCCCTTGGGCAAGGTCCGCGACGGCGACGTCATCCGCCTGAGCGCCGAGACCGGCGAACTGGTCGCTCTGGTCGATCCGGCCGAATGGGCCGCGCGCGATTTCGCCGAGGCACCCGCCCCGGCGATCGGCATGGGCCGCGAGATGTTCGCACTGATGCGCACGACCGCCAACGAGGCGGAACGCGGCGGATCGGCGATGCTCGCGGCGATGGGCTGGTGAATGGCGCCACCCCCGTCATGCTGAACTTGTTTCAGCATCCAGGCGCGGTCGCTCGCCTGACGAACACTGTCTTTTTGGCCGCTGACCGCGCCTGGATCCTGACACGAGTTCAGGATGACGGAGTATTTGCATGATGGAACTGGTCGCAGTCGATCTCGGCGGCACGCACGCCCGCTTCGCGATCGCCGAGGTGGCCGACGGCCGCGTCGTCGCGCTCGGCGAGCCGGTCACGCTGAAGACCGCCGATTATGCCAGCCTGCAGACCGCATGGCAGGCGTTCGGCGCACAGGCGGGGCGCGACCTGCCGCGCGCCGCCGCGATCGCGGTCGCCTCGCCGATCGGCGGTGAGGTCATCAAGATGACCAACAATCCCTGGATCATCCGCCCCGCCCTGATTCCTGATCGCCTGCAGGTCGACACGTTCAGCCTGATCAACGATTTCGGCGCGGTCGGCCATGCCGTGGCGCAGGCGCGCGCCGAGGATTTCCTACACCTCGCCGGCCCGGACGAGGCGTTTCCCGACACCGGCGTCATCACGGTCTGCGGCCCCGGCACCGGCCTCGGCGTCGCGCAGGTCGTCAACACCGATCACGGCTATCACGTCCTCCCGACCGAAGGCGGCCATGTCGATTATGCCCCGCTCGACGGAATCGAGGACGCGTTCGTCAAGCATCTGCGCAAGACCTTCACCCGGGTCTCGACCGAGCGGATCGTTGCGGGCCCCGGCATCGTCGCGATCTACGAGACGCTCGCCGACATCGAAGGTCGCGCCGTCCAGCGGCTGGACGACAAGACGATCTGGAGCCTGGCGCTGGAGGGCAAAGACAGTCTGGCGCTCGCCGCGCTCGATCGCTTCTGCCTCAGCCTGGGCGCGGTGGCGGGCGATCTCGCGCTCGCCCATGGCGCCAGGGGCGTGGTGATCGCCGGCGGGCTCGGCCTGCGGCTCAAGGATCATTTCGCACGCTCCGGTTTCGCGCAGCGCTTCGCCGCCAAGGGGCGGTTCCAGACCATGATGGCGGCGATCCCCGTCAAACTCATCATCCATCCGCAGCCCGGCCTTTACGGCGCCGCCGCTGCCTTCGCGCAGGAGCATAGCCGGTGACGGGCATCGAACAGATCATGCGGACCAGCGCCGTCATCCCCGTGCTCGTGATCGACGACCTCGCCACCGCGCGCCCCCTGGCCGAGGCGCTGGTGGCCGGCGGCCTGCGCGTCCTGGAAGTGACGCTGCGCACGCCCTGCGCGCTGGAAGCGATGCAGGAGATGAAGAAGGTGCCGGGCGCGATCGTCGGCGCCGGCACGGTGGTCGACACCGCGCAATTCGCTCAGGTGATGGATGCCGGCGCGGAGTTCATCGTCTCGCCCGGCCTGACCGAGCGGCTGGCGACGCCGATCATCGAAAGCGGCGTGCCCTATCTGCCCGGTATCGCCAATGCCGGCGACATCATGCGCGGGCTGGACATGGGCCTGACGCATTTCAAGTTCTTCCCGGCCGAGGCGAGTGGCGGTCTGAAGGCGTTGAAGGCGCTTGCCGCGCCTTTCTATCAGGCGAAGTTCTGCCCCACCGGCGGGATCGGCGAAGCGACCGCACCCGACTGGCTGGCCTTCGCGCCGGTGCTGTGCGTCGGCGGCAGCTGGGTCGTCGGCGGCTCGATGGCCGAGGTCGAAGCGAGGGCGCGGGCAGCGGCGGCGCTAGGCGGGCGTTAACCGAGAGCCGCTAATCGACGAAGATGTTCGAAATCCGCTTCGACGATCAGACCGGCATCCTGCATCTGCGCCTTGAAGGGCATTGGAGCGCGGCGACTTTCGCACATTTCACCGCCACGTTGCTGTACACGGTCACGAAATTGCGTCTCACGAGCCGTCGCTATGCGGTGCTGAGCGATGCGAGCGCCTTCGCGGTGCAGACCCCGGCAATCGCCGCGGCATTCGATCGCGTGATGCGCCACGACAAGGCGAAGCGCGCCCGCGCCGTCGCGATCGTGGTCGGCTCGACGCTGAACCGCCTGCAGGTGAAACGCACGATCGACGCCCCGAACCTGCGTGTGTTCGACACGCGTGATGAAGCTTTGGAGTGGCTAACGGGCGTGATGATCCCGGACGCCGTCTAAGCTCCTCCCCGGCACGGGGAGGTGGCAGCCGAAGGCTGACGGAGGGGGCGGGCCGGCAACGTCCCGCTCGGTGAGAGCCCCCTCCACCATTCGCGTGAAGAACGCGAACGGCCCCCCTCCCCGTACCGGGGAGGAGTCACCGATCACATCTCGCCGCGCGACCTCCTGATCGCATACCATTTCTGCACGTTGGCGTTGTGCTGCTCCAGCGTGTCGGCGAATACGTGCCCGCCGGTGCCGTCCGCCACGAAATACAAGGCGTTCGACTGCGCCGGATCGAGCACCGCATCGATGCTTGCCCGTCCCGGATTGGCGATCGGCCCCGCCGGAAGGCCAATCATCGCATAGGTGTTGTAGCCGTTCACCGCCTTAACCTCCGACCGCAGGATCCGGCGACCGAGCGGCCGGCCCTTGGTCAGCGGGTAGATGATCGTCGGATCGGCCTGCAGCATCATCCCGCGCTTCAACCGGTTCGAATAGACTGCGGCGACGGTGCGGCGTTCGGTCGGCTTGCCGGTTTCCTTCTCCACGATCGAGGCGAGGATCAGCGCCTCGCGCGGGGTCTTCACCGCGATACCCGGCTTGCGCTTGGCCCAGGCGTCGGCGAGGTATCCGGTCATCGCGCGCTGCATGCGCTCGACCATGAAGGCGCGCGTATCGCCACGCTGGAAGCTGTAACTGTCGGGCAGGATGGTGCCCTCGACCGGCACGGGAACCTCGCCGACCAACCCCTGCGACTTCATCAGCACGTCATGCACCATCACCGAAGGGTATCCTTCGGGAATCGTGACGAAGCGCTGCAGCGTCTTGCCGCCTTGCAGCAGCTTCAGGATATCCGACTGGCTGAGATGCGCGGGCAGGCGATATTCGCCCGCCTTGATCCCCTGCCCGCCGCCGAACACGCGGGCCAGCAGGCGGAAGCGGCTGGCCGAGCTGATCGCGCCGGCCTTCTCGAGCTGTTCGGCCGCGCTCGCCAGGCTGGTGCCCGGTGCGATCTGGATCGAGATGTTGCGCGGCGACGGGCCGGCATGGCCCCATTGCTGCATCACCACGAACCCGCCGGCGAGCGCGACAAGCACCAGGAGGAGAATGAGGCAGCCGAATTTCCTCATTTCTGTTCCCCGGCAAAGGCCGGGGTCCAGTCGCGAAGGTGGATGTAACGAAGCGCGGCACCAACCAACGAACGGCTCCCGACCGGGCCCCGGCCTTCGCCGGGAAACAAGACGCGATTGATCGTCAAATCGCCTTCATCACCAGCGATGCGTTGGTCCCGCCGAAGCCGAACGAATTGTTCAGCACCGCCTTCACCTTCCGCTCCTTCGCCGTGTGCGGCACGAGATCGACGCCGACGCAATTCTCGCTCGGATTGTCGAGGTTGAGCGTCGGCGGCACGATCTGGTCGCGCATCGCCAGGATGCAGAAGATGCTCTCCACCGCACCGGCCCCGCCGAGCAGATGCCCGATCGCCGACTTGGTCGAGGACATCGACAGCGTATCGATATTGCTGCCGAACAGACGGCGCACCGCGTTCAGCTCAAGCTCGTCGCCCAAAGGCGTCGAAGTGCCGTGCGCGTTGATGTAATCGATGTCCGACAATTGCAGGCCCGACTTGCGCATCGCCATTTCCATCGACCGGAACGCGCCCGACCCTTCCGGATGCGGGGCGGTCACGTGATAGGCATCGCCCGACAGGCCGTAGCCAATCACCTCGGCATAGATCTTCGCGCCGCGCGCCTTGGCGTGCTCGTATTCCTCGAGGCAGACGACGCCTGCGCCCTCGCCCATCACGAAACCGTCGCGGTCCACATCATAGGGGCGGCTGGCGCGTTCCGGCGTATCGTTGAAGTTGGTGCTGAGCGCGCGCGCCTGGGCGAAACCGGCGATGCCCAACGGGCAGATCGCGCCTTCCGCGCCACCGGCGAGCATCACGTCGGCATCGTCCATCGCGATCATCCGCGCGGCGTCGCCGATCGAATGCGCGCCGGTCGAACAGGCCGTGACGACGGCGTGGTTCGGGCCCATCAGGCCGTATTTGATCTGCACCTGCCCGGTGATCAGGTTGATCAGCCGCCCGTGCACGAAATGCGGCGAGACCCGGCTCGGTCCCTTTTCATACAGCACGATCGATTCGCTGGCGATGCCCGGAAGCCCGCCGATCCCGGCGCCGATCGAGCAGCCGGCGCGATATTTCTGCTCCTCGGTCATGTCGAGCAGCCCGGCATCCTCCAGCGCCTGACCGGCCGCGTCGATGCCGTAGATGATGAACGGATCCACCTGCCGCTGCACCTTGTGATCCACGCGCTTGTTCGGATCGAAGCCATATTCGTGATCGGCCGGCTTCACCTCGCAGGCGATGCGACACTTATATTCGCTGGCGTCGAAACGCGTGATCACGTCGGCGCCGGATTTCGCGGCGATGATGTTCTTCCACGCCGTTTCGACATCTGCGCCGAGCGGGGTGACGAGGCCAAGTCCGGTTACGACAACACGGCGCATGGGTGGTTCTCCGTATCTCTTCAAAAGCGAACGGCCCCCCGCCCCTGTGCGATACGCCGGGACGGGGAGCCGTTCATGTCTTCGTGCGGTCGATGGGCGCGGGCCGCGCGATTGCGCGAGAACCCATGCCCGCCGATCAGTCCTTATGCTCGTCGATGAAGGTGATCGCGTCCTTGACGGTCGTGATCTTCTCGGCGGCATCGTCGGGGATCTCGACGCCGAACTCTTCCTCGAAGGCCATCACCAGCTCGACGATGTCGAGGCTGTCCGCACCAAGATCGTCGATGAAGCTCGCGTCCTCGGTGACCTTGTCGGCTTCGACGCCGAGATGCTCGACGACAATCTTCTTAACGCGGTCTGCGGTCTCGCTCATGGTATCGTCCCTCTATCGCTGGGGGTTTTTGGTAATTGCTGAACGCACGTAGAACGCGCTTGGAGCCTGCGCAAGGGGTTCAACCCTTCTTGAAGGACGCCCGGGCCACCTCTTGCAGATGCATTCCCCACAATCCCTGCGCGACGAGATGGGCCAGCTGCGTGCGTTGATCGTCGTCGAACTTGGCGGGATCCAGCCCTGCCGGTCCCATTCCCGCCATCGCGGTCGCCATCTGCGTGCCGTCCACCTTGCCGGAATCGAACGCCGCCTTCGTCGCCGCGTCGAGATGGTCGGACAGCGCGCGCAGGATGGTGGCATTCAGCCCCAGGTCGCGGCCCTGCCGCACGGCGTCGTCCAGAAAGATGCGTCCCGAAAAATACTGCAGGGCGGCGTTCTGGCGCACCGCGCCCCAGCCCTGTCCGGCGCGGCACGTCGCGATCGTCTCGCCGAGCAGGTGGAACGTCTCCTGCTGCTTGCGGGTCTTCGCGGCATATCCGGCTCTGACGATGTCGATCAGATCGTCGAACGGAATGCGGTGCGAGAATTGATAGACGCACGCGACCGGCCCGGTATCGCGCGAACTCAGGTCGGAAGCGCTCGACGTGGTGTCGTTGCCGCCGGGCAAACCGCGCTGGCTGTAGTCCGGGCCGAGTCTCTGCGCGGCCGCGACGCCGGGCCACGATGCCAGCCCCGCCACGAGAAGAACTACGCTTTTCAACCCCGACTTCAGCATCGTGCGTCTCCCCTACAGCGCCGGTTCAGATCATCGCCATGCCGCCGTTGACGTGCAACGTCTGGCCGGTGACGTAGCCGGCTTCCCTGCTCGCCAGATAGACGACCGCGGCGCCGATGTCAGCGCCTTCGCCCATCTTTCCGGCCGGAATTCGTGCGTTGAGCGCCTCTTTCTGCGCATCGGGCAGCGCATCGGTCATCGGCGACGTGATGAAGCCGGGCGCGACGCAATTGACGGTGATGCCGCGGCTGGCGAGTTCCTGCGCCAGCGCCTTGGACATGCCGACCAGGCCCGCCTTGGACGCTGCATAGTTCGCCTGCCCCGGATTGCCCGTCGTGCCGACGACCGAGGTGATCGAGACGATCCGCCCGAACCGCGCCTTCATCATCGGCCGCGCCGCCGCCCGCGCCAGCCGGAACGCCGCCTCCAAATTGACGCGAATGACGGTATCCCACTCCTCGTCCTTCATCCGCATCACCAGATTGTCGCGCGTGACGCCAGCGTTGTTGACGACGATGTCCAGCTTGCCGAACGCTTCGACCGCCGATGGCACCAGCGCATCGACCGCCGCCCCGTCGGACAGGTCGCACGGCAAGGCGACATGGTCCCCCCCGAGGCTGTCCCTGAATGCCTCCAGCTTGCCGAGATTGGACCCGGACACCGCCAACCGCGCCCCCTGCGCGGCGAGCGCCTGAGCGACGGCGGAGCCGATCCCGCCCGATGCGCCGGTAACGAGCGCGGTCATCCCTGTGAGGTCGAACATCAGTTACTCCATTAGATTTTGTTCACGCGGAGACGCGGAGACGCGGAGGAGCGGTGTTCATTGACGATCCGCCGTACTCCCTCCTTGAGCGTTGCGCCGCCGAAATTGATGAGCATCCCGACGGGCTGTTTGGTCAATCGCAGATACGTTAGCAATTGCTTGCCATGAGCTGCATTTAAACGTTCGACGGATTTAATTTCTACGATCAGACGTTCATCGACCAACAGATCAATACGAAACGCGGCTTCAAAAACCATCCCCTCGAATTCGATGTTAACGGGGCGCTGACGCGCCACCTTATATCCCATTTCGATCAGCTTGGTCGCCAGAACGGTTTCGTACACGCTCTCAAGCAGCCCTGACCCAAGATCACGGTGCAGTCGCAGCGCTACGGCGAGCACATCGCCACTTATCTCATCGATATCCCGCACGTCTTCTCCGCGTCTCCGCGCCTCCGCGTGAACCATCCTACTAGAGGCTTGCAAAAAGCCCTTCGATATCGTCCATCGTGATCACGCTCGTCGCCTCGACGTCGGGGGCGATGCGTTTGACCATCGGGCTCAGCACCTTGCCGCCGAATTCCACGAAGCGGTCCACGCCGGTCCCGGCCATCGCCAGCACCGATTCGCGCCAGCGCACCATGCCCGTCACCTGCTCCACAAGCAGGCGGCGGATCGTGTCGGGATCGCTGACCGCCGCCGCCGTGACGTTGGCGAACACCGGCACCAACGGCGCATCGATGCGCGCCTCGGCCAGCGCCTTTTCCATCGCGTCGGCGGCCGGCTGCATCAGCGGGCAATGGAACGGCGCGGAAACCGGCAGCAGCACCGCGCGCTTGGCACCCATGTCCTTCGCCATGGCGATCGCCCGCTCGATCGCGCCGCGCGCGCCGGAGATCACCACCTGCGACGGATCATTGTCGTTCGCCACGGTGCACACCTCGCCCTCGGCGGCGGCAGCGGCGATCGCCTTGGCCTTTTCGACATCGGCGCCGAGCAGGGCGGCCATCGCCCCCTCGCCCACCGGCACCGCGGCCTGCATCGCCTGGCCGCGATGCTTGAGCAGGATCGCCGTCGTCGCCAGATCCAGCGCGCCCGCCGCGCACAGCGCCGTATATTCGCCGAGCGAGTGGCCGGCGACGTAATCCGCCTTGTCGGCCAGCCGCATGCCCCCCTCCCGCTCCAGCACGCGCAAGGTGGCGATCGCGTTCGCCATGATCGCCGGCTGGGCATTCTCGGTCAGTACGAGCTGATCCTCCGGCCCCTCGGTCATCAGGCGGAAGAGATGCTGGCCCAGCGCCTCGTCGACCTCCTGAAAGACCGCCTTGGCGACCGGGCTGGCGTCGGACAGGGCCTTGCCCATGCCGACGGCCTGGCTGCCCTGCCCGGGAAAGATGAATGCTCGCATGGGTTTCGCTCCGTGATCAGGCGCGCCGGACTAGACATGCGCGAAGCCCCCGGCAAGCTTGCGACAATTTGCGACCATTTCGTCGCATTGTTGGGACGGGGCTGCGACACCTGCCTCCCATTTAGGAGAGGACGCCAAGAACGGCGCCGGGTTTTTCGGGAGTTAAAACCATGAAGAAGATCATCCTCGCAGCATTGGCCGCCACGGTCGCCATCTCGCCCCTCGCCGCCACGGTGGCCGAAGCGCAGCAATATCAGCAGCGTCGCGACACCACGATCGTCAAGCGCAACGGCAATGTCGTGCAGCGCACCGTCACCCGTCAGGCGGCACCGCAATATCGCAACTGGCGCAAGGGCGAGCGCTTCGACCGTCGCTATGCGCAGAATTATCGCCAGATCGATTATCGCCAGTATCGCGGCCTGCGCGCCCCGCCGCGCGGCTACCATTATGTCCGCTCGGGCAACGATGCGGTTCTGGTCGGCATCACCAGCGGGCTGATCGCCGCCGTCGTCACCGGTGCGATCCGGTAACTTCACCCGGTAGATCATCGGGCATGCCAGCCGGGTGGCGGCGGGACTTCGGTTCCGCCGCCATCTTGCTATGGAGCATCGGCATCTGGCATCAGACTCGCCGGACCTTGCTGGAGCGACCGGACATGCGCATGCGGACCTGGGTATTGGCGGCGGCCGTCGCCGGCACGGCGAGCGTGCCCTATCTGGTCAACGGCCAGGCGCGGTCCGGCTATCTGCCCTCCGGCACGCTCGACATCACGCAGGTGCTATCGCCCGCGCCCAAGCCCGACGACGAGCGCGGGCGAGCCGACCGGGCGATCTTCAAGGCGACGCGCGCACTGCTCAAGACCCCGCGCGGCGACCTTGCCACCCGCGACGTGACCACCAGCGTGCCATATATGGCGAGCGCGTATTCCTGCGCGCTGGGCGTGACGTTGAGCCCGGAAACTGCACCGCTGACGGTCAAGCTGATCGCCAAGGCCGGAGTGGATTCGGGCACGCAATCCGGCGCGGCGAAAGACTTCTACAAGCGACTGCGCCCGTTCCAGATCGATACCGGCGCGATTTGCCAACCGGCGGAGCAGTTGAAGGGCAGCTACGATTACCCCTCCGGCCACACGACCTGGGGCTGGACCTGGGCGCTGATCCTCGCCGAACTCGCGCCGGATCGCGCCACGCCGATTCTGGCGCGGGGGCGGGCCTATGGCGAAAGCCGCATCGTCTGCGGGGTGCACAATGCCAGCGCGGTCGAGGCCGGGCGGATCACCGCATCGTCCAGCGTCGCGGCGGAACACGGGCAGGCATCGTTCATCGCCGATGTCGCAGCGGCGAAGGCGGAGATCGCGGCGCTGCGGGCAAACCCGGCGGCAGCGAAACCAACCGGATGCGACGCTGAAGCGAAGCTGGTGGCGCAACCCATCCTCTGACGGCGTCCGGCCACTCCACCTCCGCAGGCATCAAGCACCTTGCCTTCTCCCCGAAATCCGCTATGGACCGCCGCTTCGGGGCGGTCCGCACACGCGGCCCGCCCCGTTGCATTGAGTACGACAGCCGGAGGGGCGTCTCGCATGGTGCGGGCGTCAGCGATCGGCCAAGACGAAGGACAAGACATGGCTCTTTACGAGCACGTGTTCCTTGCGCGCCAGGATCTGGCACAGGCGCAGGTGGACGCTCTGGCGGAAAACGCCAAGAAGATCATCGACGACAACAATGGTCGCGTCGTGAAGACGGAAAATTGGGGCCTGCGCAGCCTGGCGTACAAGATCGCCAAGAACCGCAAGGCACATTACGTCATGCTAGAAATCGATGCCCCCGGCGATGTCGTTGCCGAGCTGGAGCGTCAGACGCAGATCAACGAAGACGTCATCCGCTACATGACCGTCAAGGTCGAAGGCCATGAAGACGGCCCGAGCGTCATGATGCGCAAGTCCGATCGTGACCGTGAGCGTCGCAGCGACCGCGAAGGCGGCCGCCCCGACCGTGGTGATCGTCCCGAGCGCTCCGAGCGCCCGCGTCGTGACTTCGACGGCGAATAAGGAGCATATAGACAATGGCACGCCCATTTTTCCGCCGCCGCAAGTCCTGCCCGTTCTCGGCCAAGGACGCCCCACGGATCGACTATAAGGACGTCCGGTTGCTGCAGGGCTTCGTGTCCGAGCGCGGCAAGATCGTCCCGAGCCGCATCACCTCGGTGAGCGGCAAGAAGCAGCGCGAACTCGCCCAGGCGATCAAGCGCGCCCGTCATCTGGGCCTGCTGCCCTACATCGTTAAGTAAGGGGGACAGACCCATGCAAGTCATCCTGCTGGAACGCGTCGAAAAGCTTGGGCAGATCGGCGACGTCGTCACCGTGAAGGACGGGTTCGCCCGGAACTTCCTGCTGCCGAACAAGAAGGCGCTGCGTTCGAACACCGCCAACCTCAAGGTGTTCGAAAAGAACCGCGAATCGATCGTTGCCGAGAACGCCAAGCGTCGCGGCGAGGCCGAGATCGAGGCGAAGGACATCGACGGCACCACGCTGACGCTGATCCGCCAGTCGTCCAACACCGGCCAGCTCTACGGCTCGGTCGCGGTGCGCGATCTGCTCGAAGCGCTCGAAGCCGACGGCCACAAGGTCGCCAAGTCGGCGATCGTCCTCAACAAGCCGATCAAGGCGATCGGCGTGTACGAGGTGAAGGTCACGCTGCATCCGGAAGTCGCCGTGACCGTCAAGGTCAACGTCGCACGCTCGCCTGAAGAGGCCGAGATGCAGGCGCAGGGCGTCAACGTGATGGAGGCCATGTTCGAGAAGGACGAGGCCGGATTCGTCGAAGCCTATGATCCGAACGCCGAGCCGGGCGCGACCGCCGAGGTCCAGTCCGACGCCCCGGCATCGGACGAAGCGACCACGACCGAAGGCTGAGCCTCTCGTTCAAGCTATCGAAAAGGCCGTCCGGAGCGATCCGGGCGGCCTTTTTGTTTACGTTTCCGGATCGTGAAACAAAAGAAAAGGGCCGCCCGGATCGCTCCGGACGGCCCATTCGCTCGATTGTCGCTTTCCGGGGGGGAGAAAGCGCCAAACTCAGATCACGGCACCGCCACGCATGCGCCGACGACGGCGACCAGCGGGATCAGTGCGAAGATCAACGGGGCAATGCTCTTCATGGGGAATTCACTTCGTGATCTGAGGACCTGATCACTAAATGCGCACCGGGGCCAAAGGTTTCCAGCGGATGAACGGAAATCTCGCTGCGGCAGCCCGAAAGCGTCCCGCGACGAACCGAGTCTATTTCCGCCCGAACAACTTCTCGATATCGCCATGCGCCAGCTTCACCCAAGTCGGGCGACCGTGATTGCACTGGCCGGAATGCGGCGTGATCTCCATTTCGCGGAGCAACGCGTTCATCTCGGCGACCGACAGGACACGCCCGGCGCGGACCGAGCCGTGGCAGGCCATCGTGCCCGCGACCGCATCCAGCCGCTCCCGCAGCGACAGCGCCTCATCGAACGCGGCGAGTTCGTCGGCAAGGTCGGTCACGAGGCCGACGACATCGCTCTGCCCGAGCAGCGCGGGAACCGCGCGGACCAGCATCGCACGCGGGCCGAAGCGTTCGAGATCCAGGCCAAACTCGCTCAGTTCGGCAGCACGCGCTTCGAGCCGGTCGCAGGCAGGTTCGTCGAGCTCGATCACCTCGGCCAGCAACAGCGCCTGGCTCGCCACGCCGCCGTCCGCCATCGCCTTGCGCATCCGTTCGAGCACAAGGCGTTCGTGCGCGGCATGCTGATCGACCAGCACCAGGCCGTCCGAGGCCTCGGCGACGATATAGGTCTTGGCGACCTGCCCCCGCGCCACGCCGAGCGGGTGCGTGACGGTTTCCGGTGGCGGCGCGTAGGAGGGTTCGGCGCGCGCCATCGGTGGTGCGACGAAGGTCTGGCGGCGGTCTGAAACCGAGTATTGGCGGTCCCACAAGCGGAGCCCCTCCCCTTCAGGAGATGGGTAATGGATGGGGGAAGACTCACCGACACCGGCACCGATATTTGACGCACCTCCCCATCCCAAGACCTTCTCCGAAGCGGTGGGGCTTTCGGCTTGCCACGCCGCCATCGCATCCTCGCTCGGACGCTGCACGCTGCGATGGCCCGCCTCGTCCAGCGCCCGGCGCAGCCCGCTCACGATCAGCCCGCGCACCATCGCCGGTTCGCGAAACCGCACCTCGGTCTTCGCCGGATGGACGTTCACGTCCACCGCATCGCTCGGCACGTCGAGGAACAGGGCGACCATCGCGTGCCGGTCGCGCGGCATCATCTCGGCATAGGCGCCGCGGATCGCGCCGATCAGCAGGCGGTCCTTCACCGGCCGGCCGTTGACGAACAGATATTGATGATCGGCGATGCCACGATTGAACGTCGGCAGCCCGGCGATGCCGCCGAGCCTCAGCCCCTCGCGCTCCAGATCCACGCCCACGCCGTTGTCGATCATGCCCTTGTCGGTCAGCGCCGCGACGCGTTGCGGCAGGCTCTCGCCGCCCGCCACCTGCAACGCGCGCCGCCCGTCATGCTCGACCGAGAAGCCGATATCGGGCCGCGCCATCGCCAGCCGCTTCACCACATCGAGGCAGGCGGCATATTCGGAGCGCGCCGAGCGCAGGAACTTGCGCCGCGCCGGCACCCGCGCGAACAGCCCTTCGACCCGGATGCGGGTGCCGGGCGGCACCCCGGCCGGCCCGTCCGACACCACGATCCCATTATCGACGACGCGCGCCCAGCCCCCGGCGGCCCCAGCGTCGCCGCGCACCCGGCTCTCCAGCGTCATCCGCGCGACACTGGCGATCGAGGGCAACGCTTCACCGCGAAAACCGAGCGTCGCGACGTTTTCGATTCGCTCGTCGGGCAGCTTCGAGGTCGCGTGTCGTTCCAGCGCCAGCGCCATGTCCGAAGGCGTCATCCCGCACCCGTCGTCGATCACTTCGATACCGTCGATTCCGCCGCCCGACAGGCGCACATCGACTCGGCTCGCCCCCGCATCCACGGCGTTTTCGACCAGTTCCTTCAACGCGCTGGCCGGCCGTTCGACCACTTCACCGGCGGCGATACGATTGACGAGATGTTCGGGCAGGCGTCGTATTGACATGGGGGTTGCTCTAGACCAAGCGACGGCATCCCGCGACCCGGAACTGAACGGCACACCTGAGCGTGGACCCCATGCTCAGGTCGCCGTTACATAAGCCGCTTCGCACCCGATGATGACGCGCACCGCCGGCCCCGGGCACGGGGCGGCCAATAACGGAACGACCCATGGCATTCTTCTCGCGCCTGTTCAGACTGATGTCGCACGACATGGCGATCGATCTCGGCACCGCGAACACCGTGGTCTATCTGCGCGGGCGCGGCATCGTGCTGAACGAGCCTTCGGTGGTCGCGATCGAGACGATCAACGGCGTGAAGAAGGTCAAGGCGGTCGGTGAGGACGCCAAGCTGATGATGGGCAAGACGCCCGACAGCATCCAGGCGATCCGGCCGCTTCGCGACGGCGTGATCGCGGATATCGACGTCGCCGAACAGATGATCGGCCATTTCATCCGCAAGGTGCATGGCGGCAAGAAGCCGTTCCTGCGCTGGCCGCAGATCGTGATCTGCGTGCCTTCGGGCTCCACTTCGGTCGAGCGCCGCGCGATTCGCGATGCCGCGTCCAATGCCGGCGCGTCGCAGGTCTGGCTGATCGAGGAGCCGATGGCCGCCGCGATCGGTGCCGACATGCCGGTCACCGAGCCGATCGGTTCGATGGTCGTGGATATCGGCGGCGGCACGACCGAAGTCGCCGTGTTGAGCCTGCGCGGCCTCGCCTACACCACGTCGGTGCGGGTCGGTGGCGACAAGATGGACGAAGCGATCGTCTCCTACGTCCGCCGCAACCATAACCTGCTGATCGGCGATTCCACCGCCGAGCGGATCAAGCAGGAAGTCGGCGTAGCCAAGCCCCCGGCGGACGGCATCGGCCTGACGATCCACGTCAAGGGCCGCGATCTCGTCAACGGCGTTCCGAAGGAAATCCAGATCAACCAGGGCCAGATCGCCGAAGCGTTGAGCGAGCCGGTCGGCGCGATCGTCGAAGGCGTGCGCATCGCGCTCGAAAACACCGCGCCGGAGCTGGCCGCCGACATCGTCGATCAGGGCATCGTCCTGACCGGCGGCGGCGCATTGCTCAGCGGCATCGACGAAGTGCTGCGCGACGAGACCGGCCTGCCGGTGACGATCGCCGACGATCCGCTGATCTGCGTCGCTTTGGGCACCGGCCGCGCGCTGGAGGATCCGATGTTCCGCGGCGTGCTGCACAGCGCCTGAAGCCGGCAGTTTGGGCTGATCGAGGGCAATTCCCCCGGTCGTCTCGAGCATCGTCGAGAAACATCGCGCAACCTTTGCAATCTGTTGCTCGACTGCGCTCGAAACGAACGGCAAGGTGATCGTCCGTCTTTCGGACAGGACAATCGAACGCGCTCGGTCACTTGCGACCGGGCGGCAGATGAAGGGATAGAATGGCGCCGTCTCGCAACCGGCGCCCGGGGTTTTCGCGGCGGGCGCAATACGGTCTGTTCCTGGGATATGTCATCGCGATCGCCGGGGCGATTGTCGCGGCGGTGCTGCTTGCGCTCGCGACGTTGAATCCGCCGGCCTTCGCCGCCTTGCGGGCCGCGATCGCCGAGATCACCACGCCGGTCTCGTCCGGTATCGCCGGTATCGGTCGCGGCATGACCGCGATCCCCGAAGCGATTTCGGAACATTTCTACACCGTCGACAAGAATGCCGAATTGCGCCGCGAACTGAAGGACGTCCAGCCATTGCTGCTGCGCGCCCGGACATTGTCGCGCGACAATCGCCGCCTGACGGCCCTGCTGCGGATCCGGGAACGGATCGCCGTGCCGGTCGTCGCGGCGCGTCTGGTCAGTTCCTCGGCCTCCAGCACGCGGCGGATCGCCACGCTCAACGCGGGATCGTGGCAGGGCGTGAAGGAGGGCCAGCCGGTACGCGGCCCCGACGGTTTGATCGGGCGTATCCTGGAGACCGGACCGAACACCGCGCGCGTGTTGCTGATCACCGATGCGGACAGCCGCGTACCGGTGCGTCGCACCCGCGATGGCCTCGTCGCGCTGGCCAACGGGCGTGGCGATGGATTGCTGCAGATCAACGCGGGCACCTTGTCCAACGTCTCGCTCGCGCCGGGCGACGTGTTCGTGACGTCGGGCAATGGCGGCATCTATGCCCCCGGCATCCCGGTCGCGCGCGTGATCGAACGCGGGCAGGACAGCGCCCTCGCCCGCAGTTTCGCGCGCGCCGACACGCTGGATTTCGCGTTGGTGCAGGATATCTTCCTGCCACCGCCGCCGCCGGCTCCGGTCCCTTCCCCCAGTCCGACGGCCAAGCCCAAGCCCAATCCGGCCACGGACGAATGAAACGTCCGCAGCCACAGCCGCGGCGCGGGCCGTTCGATCCCGCGCCCGCCGGAAAGCTGTCGCGCGCCTTGCCTGCGCTGACGGTGATGTTGGCGTCGCTCTTCACGATCTGGCCGTTCATCGCCACCGTTCCGGTGCTGCCGCCATTGGGCCTGCTGACGCTGCTCGGCTGGCGGCTGATGCGCTCGGACAATTTCCACATTTGGGCCGCCCTGCCGCTCGGCCTGTTCGACGATCTGCTGAGCGGTCAGCCGCTGGGCAGCGCGATGCTGCTCTGGACGCTCTGCTTCTTTGCGATCGATCTGATCGAACAGCGCCTCGTGTTTCGCGACTTCTGGCAGGATTGGCTCATCGCTTCGGGCGCGATCGCCTTCTGCCTGATCGCCGGACGGCTGTTCGCCACGCCGATCGTCGCTCATGTCGATACCGTGCTCTTGATGCAGGCGGTCATCTCGATCATGCTCTTCCCAGTCGTGGCGCGCGTGTGCGCCTGGCTTGATGGGAAGCGCGAGAGCGCATAGACCGGCCCATGCGGAGCGCCACCGAACAATCGCAGTCGTACAGTTTCTCGCGCCGCGCGGTCATGCTCGGCGTCGGGCAAGGTGCGGTGGGGCTGATGCTGGCCGGGCGCATGGCCTGGCTGTCGATCGCCGAGAACGAACATTACCAGGCGATGTCGGAAAGCAACCGCGTCAACATGACGCTGGTGCCGCCACGTCGCGGCTGGATCGTCGATCGCCACGGCGCACCGATCGCCAACAACCGCACCGATTTCCGCGTCGACATCATCAAGGACCGGCTCGAGGACAAGGATCGCGTGCTGGCCCTGTTGGGCAAGATCCTCGGCCTGCCGCCGGAAGAGATCGAGCGTATCGATACCGACCTGAAGCACGCCGCCGGGTTCCAGCCGGTGCAGGTGATCGAGAACCTCGACTGGGAGCGCTTCGCCGCGGTCAGCGTGCGCCTGCCCGAACTGCCCGGCGTCGCGCCGACGCGCGGTTTCTCGCGCAATTATCCCTCCGGCCCGGCGGTCGCGCATCTCACCGGCTATGTCGGCGCGGCGTCCGCCGATCAGTATCGCAAGACCAAGGATCCGTTGATGGTCACGCCGGGCTTCAAGCTCGGCAAGGATGGCCTGGAAAAGACCCTGGAAGCGTCGTTGCGGGGCAAGGCCGGCGCCAAGCGCGTCGAGGTCACCGCGCGCGGCAAGCTGGTCAAGGAACTCGAGACTCGCCCGGACGTGCCGGGCAAGACCGCGCGGTTGACGATCGACGCCGGCTTGCAGGAATATGCCGCCCGGCGCCTCGGCACGAACAGCGGCTCGGCGGTGATGATCGATTGCGACAGCGGTGACATCCTCGCGATGGTCTCGATGCCCGCTTACGATCCAAACGTCTTTTCCGATGGGATCAGCCATCTCGAATGGAAGATGCTGTCCGACAACGATCACGTGCCGCTCATGAACAAGACGTTGCAGGGCCTCTATCCGCCCGGCTCGACGGTCAAGCCGATGAACGCGCTGGCCCTGCTTCACGCCGGGGTCGATCCGCACGCGCGCGTGGTCTGCAGCGGCGCGATGCGCCTGGGCACCGGCGTGTTCCATTGCCACAAACGTGGCGGCCACGGCGCGCTCGATATGAAGAACGCGGTGATGCAGAGCTGCGACATCTATTTCTACGAGATGGCGCGGCGTGTCGGCTACGACACGATCGCCCCGATCGCGCGGACGCTCGGCCTGGGTCAGAAATACGATCTGCCGTTCGGATCGCAGCGTTACGGCACGGTGCCCGATGCCGCGTGGAAACAGAAGAAATACAAGACGGCCTGGACCGTCGCGGATTCGCTCAACGCCTCGATCGGCCAGGGCTATGTGCTGGCCAACCCGTTCCAGCTGGCGATGATGGCGGCACGGATCGGGTCGGGCAGGGATCTCAAGCCGCGTCTGGTGATCGATGGCCCCGCCCCGGTAGCAGAGCCCCTGCCCTTTTCGGCGGAGCATCTCGCGATCGTGCGAGACGCGATGTTCGGCGTCGTCAACCAGGGCGGCACCGGCGGCCGGGCTCGCCTGCTCGTGCCAGGCGTCGCCATGGCCGCCAAGACCGGCACCGCGCAGGTGCGCCGCATCACCATGGCGGAACGCGCCGGCGGCGTGCTGAAGAACGGCCAATTGCCGTTCAAGATGCGCGATCACGCCCTGCTCGTCTGCTTCGCGCCGGCCGACAAGCCGAAATACGCGATGGGCATCGTGCTGGAGCATAACGGCCATACCGTCGCCAATCTCGATACGCCGCTCACCGGGCGGGATATCATGACCTATATGTTCGATCGCGAGCGGGCACTGCAATCGCTCGCCGAGTTCGAGCCGACCTGGGGCGGGGACATCGCCACGCGCGACGCGGCCGAGGCCGCCGCCTACCGTGCCGCCGCCTCCGCGCCGCCGCCCGCAGTGGGGGCCGCGACCGAGCAGGACGCTGCCGCCGCGACCGACGCCCCCGCCGTGGAAGCCGCCACCGCCGCCGCCAATGCCACCGCCGAGGCGCAGGCGCACGATACCGCGACCGGCAACGGCGTCGCGCAGACCACCGGATCGCCGGAACCGCAATGAGCACCCGCAACTTCGTACCCGCCCCGCTGGCGCAACTCCCCTGGAAGATCATCCTGCTGGTGTGCGCGATCGGAGCGTTCGGCCTGGTCGTGCTGTATTCGGCGGCAGGCGGTAGCTGGCAGCCTTGGGCGCTCAATCAGGGCGTGCGCTTCGGCGTGCTGCTGTCCGGCGCGATCCTGCTGTCGCGCGTGCGCGAATCGTTCTGGGGCAGTGCCGCGCTGCCGGTCTACGGCGTGCTGGTCTTCTCGCTGATCGCGGTCGAATTGCTCGGCGCCGTCCGGGGCGGTAGCCAGCGGTGGCTCGATCTCGGGCTGATCCGCCTGCAGCCGTCCGAGTTCATGAAGCCGTTCATCGTGCTGGCCTGCGCGAAATTCTACGACCTGCTGCCGCCGGGCGAAACGCGCAAGTTCAGTGCGATCTGGCCCGCCGCGTTGCTGATCCTGATCCCGGCGGCCTTGATCATGAAGCAACCCGATCTCGGCACCGCGCTGATGGTGATGGCCGGCGGCGTGACGGTGGTGTTCCTGGCCGGCGTGCCGTTGCGGCTGTTCGTCGGCGGCGCGCTGGCGCTCGGCGCGCTCGTGCCGCTCGCGGTCAACTACGTGCTGCACGATTACCAGCGCCACCGCATCCTGATCTTCCTCGATCCCGAAAGCGACCCGCTCGGCACCGGCTATCACATCAGCCAGTCCAAGATCGCGATCGGATCGGGCGGTATTTTCGGCAAGGGATTCCTCAACGGCACGCAGAGTCACCTCGACTATCTCCCCGAAGGCCACACCGACTTCGCCCTCGCGACGATGATGGAGGAATGGGGCCTGCTTGGCGGGGTGCTGGTGATCGCGGCGTTCCTGACGATCATCTTCTGGGGCGCGAACGTCGCGCTCAACGCGCAGACCCGCTTCGCGCGGCTGACCGCCGCCGGACTCTCGGCGACGATCTTCTTCTATGTCGCGATCAACATGTCGATGGTGATGGGCTTGGCCCCGGTCGTCGGCATCCCCCTGCCGTTCATCAGCTATGGCAGTTCGGCGCAGCTCACGGTGCTGCTGTGCCTCGGCATCCTGATGTCGATCGATCGCCAAAACCGCCAGACCAACCGCTGGTAACGAAAAGCGCAGGCAAAGTGCCAAAAAGGAGTTGCATTCCCCGCAAGCGGTGGTAGTTCGCGCCCTCCCCGATCGCGGTGGCGCCCTCCAAAGCGCCGCAAGATACCGCAACGGATACGGACGCATAGCTCAGTTGGTAGAGCAGCTGACTCTTAATCAGCGGGTCCTTGGTTCGAGCCCAAGTGCGTCCACCATTTTAGACCAGTCATTTACTCGTCGATCGTGCCGCGCCATTTTCGACCCGGATTGGGGCTGCCTGATCGCCACGTCATCTTCCAGACGGATTTGGTGCCAGCGCAGTCTCCGAGGTTGCTCTCGTACATAATGGGCGCAGCGATGCGCACGCTCCGCTACAAGACGAAGGGCTCGTTCGCCTAAAAGTTTCTGCTCCCAAAACCACTAAGCCGCTGGCTGAACGGCCGGCGGCTTTTTGCAATTGCTAATCTACACGAGGAAGAAGCTCTAGCCCGCTGGCGTCAGCCGCAGCAATCTCCCGGTAGGCGCATCCTCTAACACCCAGATCGAGCCGTCTGGTGCTTGCCGGACGTCGCGGATACGGGCGTTAAGCGGCAAGCGATCGACCTCGGCCGCCGTCAGACCGGCAACCTTGACGATCACAAGCCCCTTCGCCTGCAGACCTCCAAGTATGGCATTGGACTTCAGCGTCGGGAAAAAACCGCCAGTGTAAAAAATCATCCCGGCAGGCGCGATCGCGGGGGTCCATGACGTTGCGGATTGGACGAACGGATCGCTGTTTGAAGGCTTTGGAATCAGCCCACCATCGTAATTGTCCCCCAGTGAGACAGACGGCCAGCCGTAGTTTGAGCCGGAGTTGATATAATTTAATTCGTCGCCGCCCTTTGGTCCATGCTCACTTTCCCAAAGCTGACCGGTCGCATCGAACGCGATTCCATAGGAATTACGATGCCCCAAGCTGTAAATATCTGTCGAGACACCCGGCTTGCCCACGCCAGGGTTATCCGGTGGGATGCTCCCATCAGGAAATATGCGAAGGGTTTTACCTATACTGTTCTCAAGCGATTGCGCCGGTGTAAATGTCGAGCGATCACCGGCGGTGATATACAGATATTTCCCATCGGGCGAAAAAGCCAGTTTCCCCCCATACTCTCCCAGCGCGACGACAAGGGGGGACTGTCGCCAAATCACTCGGACATTGCTCAGCGACGGAACGCCGCCTGTCGGCGTGTTCAGCGTTGCCACCAACACCGCTAAACCCTGCGGGCCAGTGGGATTCGTTGTTCGCGTAATATGGGTTCCGCCTGGACCTACCTCAGCAAAACTTAGGAAGATCGTGCGGTCGGTCGCAAAGTTCGGGCTGGCAACCACATCGAAGGGAACGTTCAGACTTTCCGGCAGCCCCGCAAGCGGCGCAGAGACCACTCCAAGCTGGGTCACCAAACGGATGCCATCGAAAGCCTCGGTCACCAGCATCCGGCCATCAGGCAGGAAGTTGACGGCCCACGGCGTGTCGAATTTCGCGACATTGGCGATATCCACATTGTTGCCGCCCATCTTGAATTGGGCCTTCTCGGTGGGGATAGGTGTGGGGGTCGGCGTGGGCGTCGGGGTGGGCGCCACTACAGCAGGTGAACTGCCCGCACCGCCGCCGCCACATGCTGTCAACGCCAGAACCAGCGCGCTGCCAAAAACTGTAGAAAAATGCTTGATAAACATTGCGCCCCCCGTTTTTTTGGGCGCTACCTCATAGATTTATTCTTGTCATCTACTCGTTTGGCATGGCCCCTTTGACATTAATAGGGCGGCTCAAATGCCGAGCGGCATAAATGCACTGTCGGCGTTCTTTTGCTCTCAAGGTCACGTTTTGCGGTTACATGCATGAGGTCGGCTCCAACCTCAGGCCGCAACCACACTATTGGCATTCGGTCGCTGTCCTCGTTATCCGCGTCGAACCAGAACATACCCCGCAGATTCCTCAGTCCCGAGTTGGCTCGACTACCGCCCCGATCGACAACCGCACCGCGCATTTTCACGTCTTGGTATACCGCACGACTCGCCTGCCAAGAACATCGTGCCAAGCGATAACGTGATCCTGTCGGCGTCGTTTTCTTGCAGCACACACGCCATCGCGCCGAAGCCACTTCGTCATTGGTGGGGTGTGTGTCGGGCAAAGCAGGCCTTCCCAGGGGTGTATGGCCAATTTCCATTCGTTCTGCGCCTTGCAACCGACTAAAAACTGCTTCAAGCTTGAACGAATTGGAGGCGGACTGATGCGTGTTGCGTGCGTGGGCGGCGGGCCGGCGGGCCTGTATTTCGCCATCTCGATGAAAGTGCGCGAGCCAGCGCACCAGATTGAGGTGTTCGAGCGCAATCGCGCCGGCGAGACGTTCGGCTGGGGCGTTGTCTTCTCCGACCAGACTGTCGAGAATCTGATGGCGAACGACGCTGTCAGCGGGCGTGCGATCGCCGACGAGTTCGCGCATTGGGACGACATCGACGTGTCGATCGAGGGAACGGCGATCCGATCGTCCGGACATGGGTTCATCGGCATCGGTCGCAAGCGCCTGCTTGAGATCCTGACAGAGCGTGCCCGCGACCTCGGCGTGGTCCTGCATTTCGAGGCCGAGTCGAGCGACGATCTCGCCGACTATGCCGATTACGATCTGGTGATAGCCGCCGACGGTCTCAACAGCCGCTTGCGCAAGCGCTACGCCGAGCATTTCGGCGTCGATATCGACATCCGCCGCAACAAGTTTGTCTGGCTGGGCACGCACAAGACGTTCGACGCCTTCACCTTCGCGTTCGAGAAGACCGCGGCGGGTTGGATCTGGGCGCACGCCTATCGCTTCGCCGACGATCTCTCGACGTTCATCGTCGAATGCGCGCCCGATACCTGGGCAGGGCTTGGCTTCGACACGATGGACCAGCCCGCGGCGATCGCCCGGTGCGAGACGATCTTCGCGCGTCATCTGGATGGTCATGCGCTGATGACCAACGCCGCGCACCTGCGCGGGTCGGCGGCCTGGATCAATTTTCCGCGCGTGCTGTGCGACCGCTGGAACTACGACAAGCTGATCCTGATGGGCGATGCCGCGCACACCGCGCACTTCTCGATCGGATCGGGCACCAAGCTGGCGCTTGAGGATGCGATCAAGCTTGCCGAGGTGCTCAATCGGCCGGGCCTCTCGCGCGACCGGGCGCTGGCCGAATATCAGACCGAGCGCACCGTCGAGGTGCTCAAGCTGCAGAACAGCGCGCGCAACTCGACCGAATGGTTCGAGACGCTCGACCGCTACCTCGGCTTCGAGCCGATCCAGTTCGCCTATTCGCTGCTGACCCGCTCGCAGCGCGTCAGCCACGAGAATCTGCGACTGCGCGATCCGGCGTGGCTGGAGGGGGTCGAGCGCTGGTTCGCGGGCGGCGCGGATGCGGCGGTCGCGCCGATGTTCGTGCCCTACCGGCTGCGCGAGATGACGCTGGCCAACCGTGTCGTCGTGTCGCCGATGGCGACCTATTCGGCGACCGACGGCACACCCGGCGATTTCCATCTCGTCCATTACGGCGCGCGCGCGCAAGGGGGCGCGGGCCTTGTGTTCACCGAGATGACCTGCGTGACGGCCAACGCGCGAATCACGCCCGGCTGCCCGGGCATGTATGACGATGCCCATGTCGCCGGGTGGCGGCGGATCACCGATTTCGTGCATGACAACAGTGCAGCGAAGATCTGTCTGCAGCTTGGCCACGCCGGCCCCAAGGGCTCGACCAAGGTCGGCTGGGAGGGGTATGACATCCCGCTCGACACAGGCAACTGGCCGCTGCTGGCGGCGTCGGACGTGCCTTGGGACACGGCCAACCAGATCCCGCGGCCCATGACGCGTGCCGACATGGACGCGGTTCGCGAGGCGTTCGTCGCCGCTACGCACCGAGCAGCGGACGCCGGGTTCGACATGGTCGAGCTTCACGCCGCGCACGGCTATCTGCTGTCGAGTTTCATCACGCCGCTGATGAACAGGCGCACCGATGAATACGGCGGCAGCCTGGAGAACCGGCTGCGTTTTCCGTTGGAAGTGTTCGTGGCGATGCGGGCGGCGTGGCCCGCCGAACGTCCGATGTCGGTGCGCATCTCCGCCAACGATTGGTCTGGCGACGATGGGGTGACGCCCGGCGAGGCGGTCGCGATCGGACGGGCGTTCGCGGATGCCGGAGCCGATCTGATCGACGTGTCGGCCGGGCAGACCTGGGCCGACGCGAAACCGGTCTATGGCCGGATGTTCCAGACCCCGTTCGCGGATCGCGTCCGCAACGAGGCGAAGGTCGCGACGATGGCGGTGGGCAACATCTTCGAACCCGACCACGTCAACTCGATCCTAGCCGCGGGCCGCGCCGATCTCGTCGCGCTCGCGCGGCCGCACCTGATCGACCCGATGTGGACGTTGCGCGCCGCCGCCGGCGCCGGGCATGCAAACATCTTCGTCCCACCACCCTATCTTGGTGGCCAGGCGCAGATCACGCGCAACCTTGCGCGCACCGCCGAAATGGAGGGGCGCGCGTGACGGCTCTCGCGGGTCTTCACGCAATCGTCACCGGCGGCGGCACCGGGATCGGCGCCGAGATCGCTCGCACGCTTGCCGAGCAGGGCGCGGTCCTGACGCTGGTCGGACGGCGGCGCGCGCCGCTTGATGCCGTCGCCGCGCAGATCGGCGGCGCGTGCGTGGCCGGGGCCGACGTATCGGTGCGCGCGGAGGTCGATCGCGCCTTTGCGACGGCGCGCGCCGCGCATGGCCCGATCGCGATCCTGGTCAACAATGCCGGCATGGCCGGTAGCGGTCCTTTCGGCCGCGTTGCCGAGAATGACTGGCGCCGCATCATGGCCGTCAACCTCGATGCGCTATTTCATTGCTGCCAGTCGGCGCTGCCCGATCTTAGAGAGGCGCAAGCCGGCCGGATCGTCACGATCGCCTCGACCGCGGGCCTGCGCGGCTATGCCTATACCGCCGCCTATACCGCAGCGAAGCATGGCGCGGTCGGCCTTACGCGCGCGCTCGCGCTCGAGCTCGCCGGGACGAATATTACCGTCAATGCAGTTTGCCCCGGCTTCACCGACACCGCGATCGTCGCTGACGCCGTGGACAAGATCCGCAGCGCGACGGGGCGCAGCGCCGATGAGGCGGTGGCCGAACTGACGCGCTTCAACCCGCAGGGCCGGCTGATTCAACCGCGCGAGGTCGCCGATGCCGTCGTCTGGCTGTGCCGGCCGGGCAGTGCGTCGATCACCGGCCAGACGATTTCGGTATCGGGCGGAGAAACGCAATGACCACGAACCTCGCCATCTCGGAAAAGCATGGCGGCGGGCTCGACGACCGCGCCAGCGTGCGCATCTGGCTGCGGCTGCTGAGCTGCACGATGACCATCGAGAAGCTGGTCCAGCGCCGCCTCGGTGGCGAGTTCGCCAGCACGTTGCCCCGTTTCGACGTGCTGGCCGCGCTCGATCGCAGCGACGGCGGCATGACGATGGGCGAATTGTCGAAGGCGCTGCTCGTCTCGAACGGCAACGTGACGGCGATCGTCCAGTCGCTGCGCCGGGATGCCCTGGTCCTGACGGCATCGCACCCGACCGACAAGAGATCGTCAGTCGTCAGCCTCACCCCGGCCGGCCGCGCGCAGTTCTCGGTCATGGCGGCGGCGCATCACGGCTGGATCGACGATCTGTTCTCCAGCCTCGACACCTCCGAGCGCGACGGGCTCTATGCCGCGCTCGGCCACCTCAAGGCCTCGCTCGGCGAGGCGACCCGAAAGGAACGGCCATGAACCCGGCGACCTTCGCGCCCACCAATTTCGGCTGGGCCTTCGACGACGGCGTCGCGACCGTCACGCTCAACCGGCCGGAGCGCAAGAATCCGCTGACGTTCGAGAGTTACGCCGAGCTGCGCGACGCGTTTCGTGCCTTGGTCTATGCCGACGCGGTCAAGGCAGTGATCGTCACCGGCGCGGGCGGCAATTTCTCGTCCGGCGGCGACGTTCACGAAATCATCGGCCCGCTGACCGGTATGGCGATGCCCGAGCTCCTGAAGTTTACACGAATGACGGGCGATCTCGTCAAGGCCATGCGGGGATGCCCCCAGCCGATCATCGCCGCTTTGGACGGCGTGTGCGTCGGCGCGGGGGCGATCATGGCGATGGCCTCGGATCTGCGGCTCGCGACGCCCGAGACGAAGACAGCGTTCCTGTTCACCCGGGTCGGCCTGGCCGGATGCGATATGGGCGCCTGCGCGCTGCTGCCGCGCATCATCGGGCAGGGGCGCGCGTCCGAACTGCTCTATACCGGACGCGTCATGACGGCGGCCGAGGGCGAGCGCTGGGGCTTCCACAACCGTCTGGTCGAACGGCCTGCGCTGATCGACGAGGCGACCGCGCTGGCGCGGTCGCTGGCGAGCGGCCCAACGTTCGCGCACGGCATTACCAAGACCCAGCTCGCGACCGAATGGGCGGTCGGCATCGACACCGCGATCGAGATGGAGGCGCAGGCGCAGGCGATCTGCATGGCGACCGGCGATTTCCGCCGCGCCTTCGAGGCGTTTGCGGAAAAGCGCACGCCGGTGTTCGAGGGCAATTGATGGCCGACCGCAGCTTTCTCGACTGGCCGTTCTTCGATACCGCGCATCGTAAGTTGGGCGACGCACTGGAAGCGTGGTGCGTGGGAAACGTCAACGCGTCCCACAGCGACGACGTCGATGCCGAATGCCGCGCGCTGGTACGCAAACTCGGCGATGGCGGCTGGCTGCGCTATTGCGTGCCGGCGGCCTATGGCGGCGCGCTGGAAACGCTCGACGTTCGCTCGCTGGCGCTCATCCGCGAGACGCTCGCCCGCCATTCCGGCCTCGCCGACTTCGTCTTCGCGATGCAGGGCTTGGGGTCGGGCACGATCACCTTGTTCGGCACCGAGGCGCAGAAACAGGCGTATCTGCCGGCCGTCGCGCGCGGCGAGAAGATCGCGGCCTTCGCGTTGACCGAACCAGCCTCGGGGTCGGACGTCGCGGCGATGGAAACCACTGCGACGCTCAACGGCGATGATTATGTGGTGAACGGTGCAAAAACCTATATCTCGAACGGCGGTATCGCCGATTTCTACGTCCTGTTCGCGCGCACCGGCGAGGCCCCGGGCGCTAAGGGCGTCTCGACCTTCATTCTGGATGCCAACGCCGCGGGGCTGGACGCGAGTGAGCGGATTGAGGTCATCGCGCCACATCCGCTGGCGACGTTGCGGTTCGACAACGTCCGGCTCGGCCACGATGCGCTACTCGGCGAACCCGGGCGAGGCTTCGCCCAGGCGATGGCGACGCTCGATATCTTCCGCACCACCGTCGGGGCCGCCGCGCTCGGTTGCGCCCGTCGTGCGCTCGACGAGGCGACGGAACGCGCGCTGACCCGCAAGCTTGGCGACGGCATGCTCTCCGACAATGCCGTGACTCAGGCGACGCTCGCCGACATGGTGCTCGACGTGGATACCGCCGCCTTGCTGATCTACCGGGCCGCCTGGCTGCGCGATGTGCAGGGCGTCAGGAACACGCGCGAAGCCGCTCTGGCCAAGCTGCACGCCACCGACAGTGCGCAGCAAGTGATCGACAAGGCGGTGCAATTGTTCGGCGGCATGGGGGTTACGGTCGGGGCCACCGTCGAGGCGCTCTACCGCGAAGTACGGGCGCTCCGGATCTACGAAGGCGCCTCCGAGGTCCAACGTGTGGTGATCGCCCGCGAGCATCTGAAGGCATATCGGCGATGAGCCGCCCCTTCCCTGCCCGCCGTCGACTGCGCTTCGCACACTGCGATGCGGCGGGGATCGCTTATTATCCAAGCCTGTTCGAACTGGCCGACGGGGTGATCGAGGACTGGACCGAAATCGTACTCGGCGTGCCACGCAGCATCCTCCACCTGGAGCTGCACCGAGCGCTGCCCACGGTCGAATTGGTGACCAGCTTTGTCAGTGTCAGCCGCCTGGGGGACTGGCTCGATTTCACGCTCCGCGTCGACAGGCTGGGCACCAGTTCGATCGATTTCGTGCTCGAGATGCGCTGCGGCAACGAGCATCGCCTGACCACCCGCTATACCCAGGTGCTGATCGACATGACGACGATGCGCCCGCTGCCCTGGCCGAACGACTGGCGCGCGCGGATCGAGGAGACGATGCGATGAGCGTTCACGAGATCCTGCAGCCCGCCGGCTGGGACCGGCCCAAAGGCTATGCCAACGGCATCGCCGCGACCGGCAGAACCGTTTTCACCGCCGGCGTGATCGGCTGGGACGCGCAGGAAAACTTCGTCGCGACCGACTTCGCGGGCCAGTTCCGCCAAATACTGGTCAACACGCTGGCGATCCTGGCGGAGGGCGGCGCCGCGCCCGAGCATATCGTCCGGATGACGTGGTACATCACCGATCGCAACGACTATCTCGCATCGGCCCGCGAGGTCGGCGCGATCTATCGCGAGTTGCTGGGCCGCAATTTTCCGACGATGGCGGTGGTGATCGTCGCAGGCCTGATCGAACCGACCGCCAAGCTGGAGATCGAAACAACCGCGATGGTGCCGCTGCCATGACCAGCGCGCATGTCGACACGTTCGTGCGCGACCGACTGCCGCCTCCATCGCTCCAACCGGAATTCCGCTTGCTCGACTATCCGGAGCGCCTGAACTCCGCGGTCGCTTTGTTGGACGGGATTGACCCCAACATGGTCGCGATCGCCAATGATAGCGTTAGCTGGCGCTACGGCGAACTGCACGAGCGGTCGGATGCCATCGCTCGCGTGCTGGTCGAGCAGGCGGGGTTGGTTCCCGGCAACCGGGTGCTGCTTCGCGGGGCCAATACCGCGACGATGTTCGCCGCCTGGCTCGGTATCCTCAAGGCCGGGGGCGTGGTGGTCGCGACCATGCCGATCCTGCGCGCGGGCGAGATCGCGGATATCGTCGCGCGGGCGGCGGTCAGCCATGCGATCGTCGACAGCCGCTGCCTGGCCGATTTCAGAACGGCGCAAGCGACCTGCCCGACGCTGCGTTCGACTTTGGTCTATGATGGCGATGCCGGCACCGGCGAACTCGAAGCGCGGATGGCCGCCGTCGCCCCCGGCTTCGACGCCGTCGCCACGCACCGCGACGACCCGGCACTGATCGCCTTCACGTCAGGTACCACCGGCACGCCCAAGGGCTGCATCCAGTATCACCGCGACATTCTTGCCCCCGCCGATTCTTTCGCTCGGCAAGTTCTCGCGCCGCGCGCCGGAGATCGCTGGCTATGTTCCGCGCCGATCGCGTTCACCTTCGGCCTTGGCATGCAACTGATCTTCCCGCTGCGCTTCGGCGGCACGGCCGTGACGCTTGAGAACACGACCCCCTCGGCGCTGATCGATGCGGTGGAGCGGATGGGCGTCAATATCCTGGCCACCGCGCCCACCGCATACAAGGCGATGCTCACCGGCCTGACCGACGTACCAAGATCGCTGCGGACCTGCGTCTCCGCCGGCGAGCATCTGCCAGCAAACGTCTGGCATGCCTGGCGCGCGGCGACGAGGCTTGAGATCGTCGACGGTATCGGCGCGACCGAGATGATGCACGTCTTCGTCTCGGCCTCCGGATCCGACATTCGGCCCGGCGCGACCGGTCGTGCGGTGCCAGGATACGATGTTACCGTGCTCGACGAGACCAACCAGCCGATGGCGAGCGGCACCGGGCGGCTGGCGGTGCGCGGCCCGACCGGCTGCCGTTACCTCGACGACGAGGATCGCCAACAAGTCTATGTCGTCGACGGCTGGAACGTCACCGGCGACACCTACCGGCGCGACGAGGATGGCTATTTCCACTTCGTCGCGCGCTCCGACGACATGATCGTGTCAAGCGGCTACAATATCGGCGCGCCGGAGGTGGAAAACGCCTTGTGCGCGCATCCGGCGGTACGGGAATGCGCGGTCATCGGCGCGCCATGCCCCGATCGCGGCATGAAAGTGAAGGCGTTCATCGTCGTTGCCCCGGGACATGAAGCCGGGGCGGCGCTCGCCAAGGCACTGCAGGACCATGTGAAGGCGCAGATCGCGCCGTACAAATATCCGCGCGAGATCGTGTTTCTCGGCGCGCTGCCCAAGACCGCGACCGGCAAGATCCAGCGTTCCGCCCTGCGCCATCCGGAGACCCAGCCTTGACCGACTTCACCGCCACGCGCGCGCTGTTCGAGCTTCCGGCCGGCGTGATCTATCTCGACGGCAATTCGCTGGGTCCGCTGCCGCGCGGCGTGCACGCGCGGCTGGCGGACGCGGTCGCCGCCGAATGGGGCGAGCAGCTAATCCGCGCCTGGAACGATGCCGGCTGGATAACCCTGCCGCGCCGCGTCGGCGACCGGGTCGGCCGGCTGATCGGCGCGCCAAAAGGCAGCGTCGTAATGGGCGACACGCTGTCGATCAAGGTCTATCAGGCGCTCGCCTCGGCGCTCGATCTCGTGCCGACACGCCGCGTGGTGCTGTCGGACAGCGGTAATTTCCCGACCGATCTGTATATGGCCGAAGGGTTGCTCGCCTCGCTCGGGCGCGGCCACGATCTCAGGATCGTCGCGCCCGAGGATGTCGCAAGCGCGATCGACGAGAGCGTTGCGGTGGTGATGATCACCGAGGTCGATTACCGCACCGGGCGCCGACACGACATGCCGGCGCTGATCGCCAAGGCGCATGCGATGGGCGCGCTGGTGATCTGGGATCTCGCGCATTCGGCCGGCGCGCTGCCGGTCGATGTCGCCGCGGCCGATGCCGATTTCGCGGTCGGCTGCACGTACAAATATCTCAACGGCGGCCCCGGATCGCCGGCCTTCATCTATGTCGCGCCCCGCCTGGCGGACGTCGCGCGGCCGGCCTTGTCGGGGTGGATGGGCCATGCGGCACCCTTCGCGTTCGATGTGTCCTATCGGCCCGGTGCCGGGATTGAGCGGATGCGCGTCGGCACGCCGCCGATCCTAGCGCTCGCCGCGCTCGATGCCGCGCTCGACGTGTGGGACGATGTGGATATGGGCGACATCCGCGCGGCGTCGCTGCGCCTGTCCGACCTGTTCATCACCGAGGTGGAAGCGCGGTGTCCGGACCTCGTGCTTGCCTCGCCGCGCGACGGCGGCGTGCGCGGCAGCCAGGTGTCATTCCGGCACCCGGACGGCTATGCGATCATGCAGGCATTGATCGCGCGCGGCGTGATCGGCGATTTCCGCGCGCCCGACATCCTGCGCTTCGGCCTGACCCCGCTCTATATCGGCGAGAGCGATATCGTCGCGGCGGTCGACATCATCGCCGACGTGATGAACACGCGCGCCTGGGACGCGCCGGAATTTCGCAAGCAAGGACTCGTGACATGAGCGGATGCCCATACGATCCGGCGGCGGAAGGTGCGCAGATGTCGTTCGACGGGCGCATGTCCTATGGCGATTATCTCCGCCTCGAAACGGTGCTCGACGCCCAGTCGCCGCTGTCCACCGCGCATGACGAGATGCTGTTCATCATTCAGCATCAGACCTCCGAACTGTGGATGAAGCTGGCCATCCACGAACTTCGCTCGGCGATCGCGGCGATCCGCGAGGATCGGCTGCAACCGGCGTTCAAGATGCTGTCCCGCGTGTCGCGCATCTTCGAACAGTTGAACGGCGCTTGGGACGTGCTGCGCACGATGACCCCGAGCGAATATACGATGTTCCGGGATTCGCTCGGCCAGTCGTCCGGCTTCCAGTCGCATCAGTATCGCGCGGTCGAATTCCTGCTCGGCAACCGCAACCTGGCGATGCTCAAGCCCCACGCCCACCGCACCGATACTACGGGCATGCTGGAAGCGATCCTTGGTGCGCCGAGCCTGTACGACGAGGCACTTCGGCTGATCGCCCGCCGGGGCTTCGACATCGGCATCGATGCGACGCGGAGCGACTGGCGCGAGACACGCACGGAAAATCCTGCGGTGCTGGCCAGCTGGGCGGCGATCTATCGCGCGCCGGAAGCGCATTGGGCGTTGTACGAACTGGCCGAAAAGCTCGTCGATCTTGAGGATTATTTCCGTCGCTGGCGCTTCAATCACGTAACGACCGTCGAGCGGATCATCGGCCTGAAGACCGGCACAGGAGGTACGGGCGGTGTCTCCTACCTGCGCCGCATGCTCGATGTCGTGCTGTTCCCCGAATTGTGGAAAGTGCGCACAGAGTTGTGATTGCGTTCACCACGATCGTGTGCCGTCTGGTCGCCCGTTCGAATTAGCGACCACCTACCTCATCCTCCTAGGCGCCCTTTTCAGCAGGGTCTGTGGCGATACTGGCGACGATCTGCGGCCACCATTCCACCAAGACAAGCGGGGCGAATGCGAACGACTGCATCTCACGCGACCTGAGCAATGCTCGCATCGAGCAATTGCAGCAACCGGGGCAGCGGTACGGGACGCGAGATGAGATAGCCCTGGATCAGGTCGCACCCGCAATCGCGCAGGAATGCGAGGCAGTCGACATCTTCCACGCCTTCCGCAACCACTTTCAGGCCGAGGTTATGCGCTAATTCTATGGTCGATCGTACGAGCAGCGCATCGTTGGCATTGCGGTGAGCGTGCTGCACGAAGCTCCGGTCGATCTTCAACTCGCTGAGCGGCAACTGGCGGAGATAGGTCAGCGTCGATTGGCCCGTGCCATAATCGTCCATCGACACGGCGATGCCAAGATCACGATACCGCTTCAGCGCGGCGATCGCGCTGACCGGGTCCGACATGGTCGCGGACTCGGTGACTTCGAACACCAGAGACGAATTCGGCAAGCCTGAAGCCCGCAGGATCGCCTCGACCCTGGTGTTGAACGACGCGTCGGACAACAGGTTTGCAGAGATGTTGACCGCGGCCGTGACGTCGGCATGCGTAGATCGCCACGCCGCCAGATCGCGGACGACCCTGCGCAAAACATGAAGCGTCATCGGCTCGATGCGGTTGGTCTTTTCCGCCAGCGGAATGAACAGATCGGGTCCGATGAAGCCACGCTGCGGATGTTGCCAGCGGACCAGCGCCTCGACGCTGGTGATGCGATCTTCGCGCAGGTTGTATTTGGGTTGATAGAAGACCTCGATCTGGTCGGCGGCCAAGGCGTCGTCCAGTTCGCCCATCAGTGATATGGCGACGTCGCGATCCTCGGTTTCGTGGGTGCTGCTGCGCCAGAAGACCCCTGCCCTCGCCGCATCGTCGGCCGCGATCGCCGCTTCGACCAGCAGGTGTTCGACGGTGTCCGTTCCCGACGACACACCTGCCGAGGCAGCGACGTCGACCCGGCGTCCGGCGACCTCGACCGGCTGGCGCAACACGAGGCGAAGGCCGTCTAGGGTATCCTCGATCGGCTGATCGGCCGGCAATGTGAAGGCCAGTTGCCGCTCGCTGGTACGAAACACGCGCCGCTCGTCGGCGATCAGCGCAAGCCTCTCGGATACGCGTGTCACGACATCGCTCGTCCCGCGGACGCCCAGCACCGCCAACAGGCTATCGTAATTGTCGATCTGGATCGCGATCAGCGTAATTGCGTCGGTCGTGTCGACGACCGCGGACATCGCACGCGCATTGGGCAATCCAGTCGCTTCGTCGATCGTCCGCTGCAGCCTGAAACTGTCGCTGACGTCGCGCAACGCACAAGCGATGCCGGCCAGAAAGATCATGCCAAGTGCGACGGCCAGCGGGTAGGTGACCAACAGCCAGTGCTGCACCGCCAAGACGACTGCGACGGTTACAGAAAGCGACAGGGCGCTGGCGAACAGCAGGCGTCGGGTCGATGCCGCCGCCACCATCGCGGCGGCCGCAAGCAGCGCGATCAGATACGGCACGAGCGCCGCTCCCTCCCCCGGCACCCCGCGCAACAGCGTTTCCGCCGCCATCGCCTGCACCACGACACCGGGAATGACGCCCCATTGCGGTGTTCCGTACCGGTCGCCCATCTCGATCGCGGTCGCCCCGATAAGGACGCTGTGGCCGCGCACCGTGGCTGGGTCGAAGCGCCCCCGGACGACATCGATAAAGCTGAGCCGAGGGATCGTCGCCGGATCGATCGACATGTCGATCGGAAAGCCGGTATCTGCGGCACCCGACCGTTGCGCGATATAGGCCGACAATGACGGCCGCGGAACGCCTGCGGTCATCGTACCGAACGGCATTGTGCGCACCTGACCATCCGGATCGGGCGCGATATTCACCGATGCCAGAGCGGCATGCGAGCGGAATTCGGGAATCGGCAACGCATCGATCGTGCGTTGATCGGTCGAATTCGCGGTCTGCCCGAACGTCGGGAGCACGACCCTGCCCTCCGCCCGCGCCAGCGCGGCGGCGAACGCGCGATCCCCGCCAGAATCCGATGAAGAGGAGAACTCGACATCGAACACGATCGGTGAGGCACCCGCTTCACGCAGCCGGTCCACGGCGGCGGCGTAATAGGAACGGGACCACGGCCAGCGCTTGATCACTGCCGTACTTTGAGCGTCCATCTCGACGATGACGACCGTGCCGCTGGCGGCGCGATGCAGGATGCCGAAACGCGCCGGCGAAAGCGCCCGGTCCATTGCCGCGCCGGTCATGCTCAGCGATAGATATAGCCCGAAAAAGGCCGTGGCCGCCAGGATCATCCACGACGACGGACGCACGCGCATCACCCTGCCACGAAGACGACCCATCCGCATCAGAACACGCGCGAAAGTCGGAAGGAGATGCGCGGCTGGCGGTTCCTGGTGTCGAACCGATCCTCGTTCAGCGGGAGCGCCACCTCCAGCATCCCGTCCAGACGGCCGCGCCCCAGACGTAGCCCGGCCGCGGTGGAGAGCAGGGCGCCACCACCCGATCCGTTGCGCAGATTGCCGACATAGCCGCCATCGACGGCACCGTAAATTTGCGCGCGATCGATCACATTGCGAACGACGCGGCCCAAATTCATCCGCAACTCCGCACCGCCGAGAATTCCGTTATCGCCCGTCCGCTCCGCATAATCGTAACCGCGCCCGAACGATGGGCCACCGACACCGATCTCCATCGTGGCAAGCAGCGGGCGCGACGCGATCTGCGCCTGTGACGACACGGCGATGCTGAAGCGGGACGCCAAGGGAACCACCCATTCCAGATCGTAATTCACGGTCAGGAACCGCGCATCGCCATCGCTGCGGGACGTGCGCAGGTCGCCCTCATGCGTCACGCCAGGAACCGGCAAACCGGCGACCAACGCGACCGAACCGCGCAGAACGCCCGGCCCGAAGCGGCTGTTGCCGTTCAGTGCGCCAGTCAACGTCGCCAGCCGGTCGTCCCGCAGATCGCTGCCGAGCAACGTCTGGTGGCTGCGCAGGCCGCGCAGTTCCACATTCGCCCACATGCTCTTTTTCTGCCCACGAATCAGCGGCATCGACAAGCTCAGGCTGCCGTCCACGCTTTCGCCGATCACCCGCAAGGGCAGCAGCGACGCGCCGGGATGTGCCCGTCCGTAGGACCCTGAAACGGACAGCGTCGTGCCGGCCGCGCTCAGCGGACTCGTATACCGCCCGCGAACGAAGAAGAATTCCGAAGGCTGGAACGGCGTCTGCGCGCTGATCAGGCCCAATTCGTCACCCGGCTGCAAGAGGCCGCGCAGGCTGCCCAGCACGGTGGACCGGATCGGCCCGACCTCCGTGCTGCCGCGATTGTCGACCTGCGCATAGGCTCCGACGCGATCCTGCTTGATCGTGACGAGCAGGATGCCGAAGCCGTCCTGACGGATGTACCGGCTTTCCACCACCGAAACGCCAGGAATGTCCCCGACCAGCAGGATCGCCCGTTCCAGCGTCTCGCGGCGAACAGCGCGACCCGTCACCAGCGATTTCGTCAGGAGTCGGTCGGCCAGGGCGTTGTTCGCGCCGATCACCCGAACCGCCGAAAGCGTGCCCGCATCCAGCTTCACGCGCAGGATGCCGTCCGCCATGGTCTGCGGCTCAACCCATGCGCTTGCGAAAGGGTAACCGGCCTTGCGAGCGCCATTGGCGATGTCACTGGCCAAACTGGATAAGGCCGCGGCGGGCAAGTCGCGGCCGATATACGGCATGATCGCCTCGGCGAATGCACTGCGCGCAATCTCCGGCGCGCCGATCACCACGATCGCGGATGCGATCCTCGGCGTCCCGGTTCGCGCCAACCCGATCACCGTGGAGGGTTCGGTGATGACGAGCGGATCGGGCTCGACGGCGGGGGCTGCGGGCTTCGGCAGAGAGCGCACGACGATCGAAGGATCGGCCTGGTTGAGCCCTACCTGCGCCGCGGCTCCCGACGCGCAGAACATCGCGGCCGCCAGTAAAATTCCACCCAACCCACGCCGCATCCAAGATCCCCGAATTCCAGAAGGACGGGGTTAGCGGTCAAGCGTTTCCAAAACGTTAGACGCGCAATGTTAGTAAAAACCCTCTTTACCGCGTCGTTGAACACCATCGCAAAGTCTGCCCCCTAGCGCCTCGGTATCGAGACCGGGTTGGAGAGACGTTTTGCGTAAACACTTGATCGCTGTTCTGGCAGCAAGCTGCTCGTCGATGGCAATGGCCAACGACCTCGGCTGGAAGGTCAGCGAAACGAGTGGCAATGTTCAGATCGCGCATAGCGGCGTGACGAAGGTCGCGGCGCGCGGCTTACAGGTGGCCGCCGGCGATACGGTGACCACCGGCCCCGGCAGTCGCGCCGTGCTGGTGCGCGGGACCGAATATATGATGGTCGCCGCCTCGTCGCGGCTGCGCTTGCCTGCCGAGGTCCAGGCGACCGGGTTCACGCAGGTGTTCGCCGAAGTCGGCAACATCGTCTTCATGATCAAGAAGAAGATGACGCCGCATTTCGAGGTCAAGACGCCTTATCTTGCGGCCGTCGTGAAGGGCACGACCTTCTCGGTCGGCATTACGTCGAAGGGTGCTTCGGTGCAGGTGCTCGAGGGCGCGGTCGATGTGGCCACGCCTGATGGCGGAGCGCACGATCTTTTGCGGCCGGGATCGGTCGCGATGGTCGGCGCGCAGGATCTGTACCGTATGCGCGTCGAGACCGCAGGCGTGACGCGCGTTCTCGAATCGCCCGCCGCCCCGACGATCGCCGCGCCGGCACCCGCCACCCCGCTCGTTACCGCCGCTGCGCCGGCGGAGACACCGGCGATCGCGGTGGCGGTATATGAAGCACCTGTCTCGCTCGCCACCGTCACCGGCGGACTGGTGAGCGGAACGATCAGCGGGAATGCCGACGTCGCCGAATTGGCAACGGTAACGAAGACGACGACCGAAGCGTCCTCGTCTGCGATCAAATCCGTCGCGACGGCCAGCAAATCGATCGCCGCCAGCGAGGCGCAGGAAAAGGCAAATCTCGCCGCCGAAAGCCAGAACGCGGCTGCCGCAGCCGCTGCGCAAGCCAAGGCGGACGCCGATCAGGCGGCGCAGCTTGCGGATGCAGCCGCACAGCGTGCTGCTTCCGCCAGCGCGCAGGCCAATGCCGACAAGGTGAACGGTGAGGCCGAATCCGCCGCCGCCAAGCTGGCCGCGCAGAATGCCGCGGTTGCAGCCGCCGCCGCCGCCGACACTGCGGCCAAGGCCGAGGCGGACCGTATCGCCAAAGCCGCCACGCGCGCGCAGGCCGATGCCGAAGCGGCCGCAGCGATCAGGGCCGCCGAGGATGCCGCCAAGGCCGCCGCAGATCGGACGTCGCAAGACGCGGCAGATGCCGCCGCCCGTGCATCGGCCGCCGCGGCGACGGCGGCTCAGAACGCCGGAAACGATGCGGCGGCGGCCGAAGCGGACCGGGCTGCCAAAGCGGCGTCTCTCGCCGCGGCTCAGGGCCTGGCCGATCAGGCGGCGACGGCGGCGGCCCAGGCGGCGGCGAAAGCTGCGGCCGCACTTGGCGATCCCATCGCCCAAGCGGATGCCGAAAGAGCCGCTCGAGATGCCGCCAAAGCAAGCGACGATGCCGCAAAGGCGATCACCGCCGTTGCTCAGGCACAGGCCGACAAGGCCGCCAAGGATGCTGCCAAAGCAGCGGCGGATCAGGCGGCAAAGGCTCTGAAAGACGCGGAAAAATCTGCCAGGGATGCTGCCGAACAAGCCTCCAAGGATGCAGGCAAACTCGCGGAGAAGGCCGCGAAGGACGCCGACGATGCGGCCAAGAAGGCGGCGAAGGCCGCTGCTGACGCGGCGCAAGCGGATGCCGACAAAGCCGCCAAGGATGCGGCGAAAGCAGCATCCGACAAGGCGGCGGAACAAGCATCGAAGGATGCGGCGAAGGCGGCCGATGCGGCAGCCAAGGCTGCAGCGGATCAAGCCGCAAAACTCGCCGACGACATTTCCAAGGCAGCGGAAAAAGCGGCCGCGAAACTCGCCGCCGATTTGGCAAAGGCTCAGGAAAAGGCCGCCCAGGACGCCAAGAAGGTCGCCGACGACGCGGCAAAGGCGGCTCAAGCTGCAGCGAATGCCGCCAACAAGGCCATCAATGACGCTGCCAAAGCTGCGGAGGATGCTCTCAAGGGCAAAGGACGAGCCGGGTGATCCGTCGTCCTCCATCTTCGCATCGGTGATGAAAGTCGGTGGCTAGATCATGGATTTTAGGCGGAATATTTAGGCGGCAGCTTCTGATACCCTGGGACGTTGGCCGTTCTCGTTGCCGCGACGCCCAACGAAAACGATGGGCGGAGCACCGAACGTGCGCAAGGTTGCGGCGCTTCCTTCCGTGAGCGAAGCCCCAAAAATGGGGGCGGCATGACCTACCATTCGGGGCCGCCGTTGGCCCTTCAGCGATCACGGTGTCCTTGGCGACGCGCGATAGCGAGCAGATGCCGCGATTACCTTATTAAAAATGCCGATGTACGAACGGCAACCGCATCACCGAGCGAGCCGATGAGAGATCGGTGAACTCCGTCTGTCGTTCATGGCCGGGTCGCTGAGTATCGCGCGTTTTCGCTCGCCACCTGTCGCTGACGATTACAACTGGCCTTGATGAGGTCTTGGAAACCGCGCTTTTTCGCGGTTGGCACGAGTCATGCTTAGTGGTCACCGATAACGTTTGAACTCGGGATTATCCCGCAACCATAAGGTGCTACCATGAGCTTCATGTCCAAGATCGCTACCGCCGCCGCAGTTGCTGCTTTCACCGTCGCAGCCGCCCCGGCAGCCAACGCTGCCGTCGTCTACACGGTCATCGGTGACACCAGCGGCGGCCCGGTTTTCAACCGTCCGACCACCCTCACCTCGACGTCGGCCGTCGGTACGGCAGTGGCGTACAACACCTTCCTGTTCTCGCCGCTCGCTGGCGGTTCGTACACGTTCCTGCTGACCAGCACGACCGCGCTGTACGATCCCTTCCTGGCGCTGTACGCCGGTGCCTTCAACCCGGCGTCGCCGCTGACGAACCTCGTCGCGTTCAACGACGATCTCAGCGGTAGCCTGACGCAGTCGGGCTTCACGTTCACGCTCGATCCGTCGGTGACCTACACCGCCGTCATCACGGGCTTCGACAACCAGGACTTCGGTACCTACAACCTGACGATCGCTACGGCTGCTGTGCCTGAGCCCGCAACCTGGGGCCTGATGGTTCTCGGCTTCGGCATGGTCGGTGCCGCTGCCCGCAAGCGCAACGTCAAGACCACGGTCAAGTTCGCCTAAATTTCGCTTCGTCACGCGAACGAGAAGCCGCTGGCCCTAGGGCTGGCGGCTTTTTGCTGTGAGCATTGCGAATTTGCGCAGCTCCAGCCCAAATCATCGGCTGTCCCGTCCGTTTTCTTCGTCGTTTCGCATGGCCGATCGACATCATTTTCGCGCCTTTTTCGCGAAGCTGCGAGCAATGCGATGGCCGGCCACCCCGCGAGGCCGTTGGCCGTGTGCTGCTGCGACGGACCATGATCGGCGTGGCAGCGATCGGAGCGCGGCGATGGCCGTAGTGTATCATTAAAATCCGTTTTCGATCTGTCCTACAAAGTCCGAGCCGCGCTATTATCCAGCTCCGCTCCTTGCGTCGTTGATACCGCCCATCGGCGTCGCCACCATCCGGCGCGCGCTGCAAAGCCTCTTGGTCGAAGCATCCCCGGCGCACATGCTCGGATCGTGTGACTTTGTGTGAACTTCCACCGCCCGCGCCCGTCACCATCCCGGCGCGCCTCTGGAGCGCACGTGTCGCGCGCCTGTCGCGCCAGTATCGCGCCGGTGCTGCGATCTTGTGACCTTCGTGTCGCGTCGCCGTCGCATCCCCGTCGCGTTGCCGTAGCAAAAGCGCCGCGATTGCCGCAAAATTCCGCCGGTGCCTCAACGTCGACAAGATTCGCGGCTCACCGACGCCCGCATCCCCGGCGCGGTCAGTCCTGCCGCCTTATCCGCGATCATGCAGATCGGCATTTAGGTTTGATCCCCCGGACCGGCGGCTGGTTTGTTGGCGGACATGCATCGATAGCGTTCAGCGACGTAAAGGACGTGGTCGGATATGGGCATAAAAGCGATGCTGGTTGCAGGTATGATCGGCGCAATGGCTCCGACAATGGCGGCGGCCAGCGGGCCACAGGTCGCAATTGTCGACGGTCGGATCGAGGGCAAAATCGTCGATCATGTCGAAGCGTATCTCGGCATTCCATATGGTGCGGACACCGGTGGAGCGCATCGCTTCCAGGCACCCCGCCCGCCCGAGAAATGGACCGGGGTCCGTGCGGCGACGGCGATGGGGAAACGGTGCCCGCAGACCGACCATAAAGTGCCGCACGATCTGATCAAATTTTCGGCAGATCCGGCGGGCGAGGATTGCCTGGTGCTCAACGTCTGGACGCCATCACGCGCCAAGCCGCACCGCCCGGTGATGGTCTGGATTCACGGCGGCGGATACGGCTTCGGATCTGCCAATGATCCGCTATACGACGGCGCCGGTCTGGCGCGCAACGAGGGCGTCGTGGTGGTCAGCCTGAACCACCGGCTGAACGCCCTTGGCTATCTGAACCTCGGGATCGACGGCGCACCCGCCAATGTCGGGCAGCTCGACATCGTCCAGGCGCTGCGCTGGATCAAAGCGAACATCGCGCGGTTCGGCGGCGATCCGGCGAACGTGACGGTGTTCGGTCAATCGGGCGGCGGGGCGAAGATCTCCGTGCTACTGGCAATGCCGACCGCCGAGGGGCTCTTCCACAAGGCGATCATCGAGAGCGGCGGATCGCTCAAGGAGCAGACTCCCGCCGAGGCCTTGGCGCAGCGCGACAAGCTGCTCGCCAGGCTCAACCTGAAGACGACCGAGGCGGCGAAATTGCGTGACGTTCCGCTTGCCGATCTGACGGCGGCCGTCGATGCGGTCGGGATCCTGTCGTTCAAGCCATGGATCGACGGGCAGACCGTACCGCGCCAGCTCTTCACCCCTGACGCGCCGAAAGCCGCCGCTCGCATTCCCCTGCTGATCGGAACCGCCCGCGACGAGGCGACGTCGATCCTGATCGCCAATCCGATGTGGCCGAAGATGGACGAGGCGATGGTGCGAACGGCGATCACGCCCATGGTCGGCGCACCGAACGTCGATCGCACGATGGCCGCGTACAAGGCGCGACGCCCAACGGATACGGCATCGCAGATCTTCGCTAGCATCTTCACCGACTATGGTTTCACGCACAGCGCGCAGGTGCTGGCAGCGCGGCAGGCAGCGAACAACGGCGGCGCGGTCTGGATGTACCGCACCGATTGGCAGACGCCGGTTCTGGGCGGCGCATTGCGCTCGCCGCACGGAATCGAACTGCCATTCCTGTTCGATGCGCTCGCCACCTCGCCGGAATTGGTCGGCGCGACGCCGCCAGCCGCCATGGTGAGGATGTTCCAGCACAGTTTCGCGACCTTCGCGCGGACAGGCGTGCCGTCCGGTGGCGGCCTGCCGAGCTGGCCGCGGTACGAAACCGGCCGCCGTCAGACGATGGTGTACGACCAGGTGCCGCATCTCGTCGCGGACCCCGACCCCGCGATCCGCGCCTTGTGGGACGGGATCACCGGCGAAGCCGCAACGTCTCCGGCCGCGAGCCAATAGGACATGTCGATGGACAGCAGCATGATCAACGACGAGCGCGTCGTCCTGACCGCCGGCACGATAGTTGGAACGCGCGACGGCGGCGTGCGCAGCTTCTTCGCTATCCCCTATGCCGCACCGCCGGTCGGGGAACGACGCTTTGCCCCGCCCGCTCCGGTCGATCCATGGAGCGGCGAGCGCGACGCCACGATGCGCGGAGCAAGCGCACCGCAGCGGATCAAGGACTTTCCGGGCCTCGACATCATACCCCTGGTCGGCGATGGCCAGGCACGCGGCGACGATTATCTGACGCTCAACGTCGTCGCGCCGGTCGATGCCGCCGGGCGCCCGGTGATGGTGTTCATTCACGGCGGCGGCTTCGTCGTCGGCAGCAAGGATGCGTCGGTTCAGGACGGCACGACCTTCGCGCGCGACGGCATCGTGTATGTCGCGATCAATTACCGGCTCGGCATCGACGGCTTCCTGCCCATTCCCGGCGTGCCGACCAACCTCGGCCTCCGCGACATGATCGCCGCGCTCACCTGGGTGCGGGATAACATCGCGGCGTTTGGAGGCGACCCGACCAATGTCACCGTGTTCGGCGAGTCCGCCGGTGCGATGGCGATCGCCGACCTGATCGCGTCGCCACTGGCACAAGGCCTGTTCGGTCGCGCGATCGTGCAGAGCGGACATGGCGCGATGGTTCGAGACATCTCGGTCGCGCAGCGGCTGGTGAAAAAGGTCGCGGGGTTGCTTAACGTGTCCCCGGACGCGGCGGGCTTCCGCGCTGTCGGCCCGGATGCGGGTCTCGACGCGGTCGAGGCGGTGTCCAAACCCACCGCCCGCATCGATCTGCGCGATGCGCAGGGTCGCGAGCCGGTGTTCGGCATCAGTCGGTTCGTGCCGGTGTTCGGAGACGACGTTCTCCCCGACAAGCCGGTCGCCGCGCTGGAAAAGGGCGTGGGCGCGGATATCCAGGTGCTGATCGGCAGCAATGCCGAGGAAATGAACCTCTATTTCGTGCCGACCGGGGTGAAGGCCAAGATCGGGCGGTTGCTGGCGTGGTTCGTGCTGCGTAAGTCGATGCCGCGCGCGTGGAGCGTGCTGAAGGCCTATGGCGCGGGCAAACGGCCGATCGGCGACGTGTTCGTCGATGCGACCACCGACCTGGTGTTCCGCTGGCCGGCACGAATGTTCGCCGCGGCGCATCGCGGCACCACGCACATGTACGAATTCGAATGGCAGTCTCCGGCAGGCGGCGGGCTCGGTGCGGCGCACGGTATGGAACTGCCGTTCGTGTTCGATTGCCTCTCCGTCACCACCGGCCCCGAAGGACTCACCGGCACCGCGCCACCGCAGGAACTGGCATCCCGCATCCATGCCTTGTGGGTCCGCTTCGCGACCGATGGCTATCTGCCGTGGCCGGCATTCGAGGCCGATACGCGGCAGGTGTATCAATTGGCGCGCGGAGAAACGGTGACCGAGCCGCCGATGCCCGCCGCGCCCTATCTGTCCTGACGGGAGACGGATCATGTATCTCGACAGGTTCCGCCTCGACGGCCGGGTCGCGTTCGTCACCGGCGGCGCGCAGGGCATCGGCTGGTGCGTTGCCGATGCCCTGGCCGAGGCCGGCGCGAGCGTCACCATCGCCGATCTCGACCCGGCCGCCTTAGCCAAAGCGTGTGAGACGCTTGCCGCCAAGGGTCGTGACGTTACCGGCCTGCGGCTGGACGTGACCGACCCCGACGCCGTCACCGCTGCCGCCGATGCGTTGATCGCCCGCACCGGACGGATCGACATCCTGATCAACAATGCCGGCATCGCGCTGAGCGAGATCGCCGCCGAGGAAATGGAGGATGCGCGCTGGCGTGCCGTGCTCGACGTCAATCTGAACGGCAGTTTCTGGTGTGCCCGCGCGTTCGGGCGGCACATGCTGGCGGCGGGATCGGGCAGCATCGTCAATATCGGATCGATGTCCGGCGTGATCGTCAATCGCCCGCAGGGCCAGGCGCATTACAATGCCTCCAAGGCGGCGGTGCATCAATTGACCAAGAGCCTCGCCGCCGAATGGGCGGATCGCGGCGTTCGCGTCAACGCCGTCGCGCCGACTTATATCGCGACACCGCTCAACGCCTTTGCCGACCAGCAATCCGAAATGTATCGCCGCTGGATCGACGGCACGCCACAGGCGCGACTGGGAGAACCTGAGGAAGTCGCCGCCGTCGTGCTCTTCCTGGCATCCGATGCGGCCAGCCTGATGACCGGCAGCATCGTGCTCGCCGACGGCGGCTATAGCTGCTGGTAAGGACAGAGAGATGGATAGGCGGACCGTAATTTCCGGGCTGGGCGCGCTGACCTTGGCCGGAGTTCCCGGCGTTGCGGCCGCCGCGCCGCCTGGGCACCGGAAAGTGCCAAAGGGCTTCCTGTGGGGATCGGCGATCTCCGCCCATCAGAGCGAAGGCAACAACGTCAATTCGGACATGTGGCTGAACGAGACTGTCCCGGGCACGCTATTTCGTGAGCCGTCCGGCGATGCCTGCGACAGCTATCATCGCTATGGCGAGGACATGCGGATCGCAGCCTCGCTGGGCTTCAACTGCTATCGTTTCGGAATCGAATGGGCGCGGATCGAACCTCGCCCCGGCGTGTTCTCGCTGGCCGAACTCGATCACTACAAAACCATGCTGGAAACATGCCACGCGCTCGGCCTGTCGCCGATGGTGACATTCTGTCACTTCACGACGCCGCGCTGGTTCGCCGCGCGGGGCGGCTTCGAGGCGCCCGACGCGCCGGATCTGTTCGCTCGCTTCGCGGGCACCGCTGCGGGTCATTTCGGATCGCTGTTGACCGCCGCCACAACCTTCAACGAGATCAATGCCCCGCGCCTCATCACGGTGCTGGCGCCCGGGTCCGAGAAGGCGCGGCCGCTGATCGATCGCATGCTCGCCGCCTCCGCGAGAGCCTGCGGGTCGGATCGTTTCGGCTCCTGGATCTTCGCGGATGCCGTGCGGATCGAGCCGCCGACCCGCATCGCCCATGTCAAGGCCTATGCCGCGATCAAGGCAGCAGGCCCGGCAAAGGTTGGCATCAGCCTGTCGATGCAGGAATTCCAGCCTGCCACCGGGGGGACGGCGAAAGTGGCGGCGCTCAATCGTGCGTTGTACGACACGTGGCTCGAACCCTCGGTGCCGTCCGACTTCATCGGCGTGCAGACCTATACGCGCGTGATGATCGGTCCGGATGGCGCCCTGCCCGTGCCGACCGGTGCCGAGCAGACCGATTCCGGCTACGAATATTATCCGCCCGCTCTTGGTGCGATGGTGCGCTACGCCGCGCAAGCGAGCGGTAAGCCCGTTTTCATTACCGAAAGCGGTATCGCCACCGGCGACGATGCGCGCCGCATCGCCTTCATCGATGCGACGCTGGCTGAGGTGCGGCAGTGCCTTGCCGACGGGATCGACCTGCGCGGCTATCTGCATTGGTCCCTGCTCGACAATTACGAGTGGACGCGGGGATACGACCATCGCTTCGGGTTGGTCGCGGTTGATCGCAAGACGTTCAAGCGTACGCCGAAGGCAAGCGCCCATCATTTAGGCCGGATCGTGAAGTCCGGACTGATCTGACTACCCATCCCTGCTCCGGCCAATTCTCTCCAGCACAATCGGGCATCCGATCGGCATAGTCATGCTGGGTGCACGACCTTCGCTATCTGATAGGACGTCTTCACCTACCTGATAGGTTGGACGATAAGATAGGCGCGGGACAGCGTCTTCAAGGGAGAGACGATGTCGGGCTTTCAATATTTCACCAAGCGCGCGCTGTTGACCGGTGCCGCGTTCGTGGCACTCCTTCCGGTCGCCGCCGTTGCGCAGGATGCGACCGCCGCTCAAGCGACGCCTACTTCGGACACCAGCGACACAGCCGAGATCGTCGTTACCGCGCAAAAGCGTAGCGAGCGGTTGCAGGACGTGCCGGCATCCGTCTCCGTGGTCTCGGCGACCGATCTGACCAAACAGGGCGTGGTTCGCTTCTCCGATTACGCCACCCGCGTGCCCGGCCTGTCGCTGACGTCGGTGCGCACCGGCCAGTCGCAGGTCACGTTGCGCGGCATCACAACCGGCGCGGCGCAATCGGCGTCTTCGACCGGCTATTATATCGACGAGGCACCGATCGGATCGGTCAACGCCTATACCGGCGGCAGCACCACGACGCCCGATCTCGACCCCTCCGACCTGTCGCAGATCGAAGTGCTGAAGGGTCCGCAGGGCACGCTCTACGGCGCGGGTGCCGTCGGTGGCCTGCTGAAGTTCGCGACCACATCGCCCAGCTTCACCGATCTCGGAGGGCGCGTTTCCGGCAATGTCACCAATGTCGCGCACGGCGGTACGGGATATGCCGGTCGCGGCGTGATCAACGTGCCGCTCGTCACCGATCAGTTGACCTTCCATGTCAGCGGCTTCTATCGGCGCGACGCCGGTTACATCGACAACGTCAACGCACGCATCGGGCGCAAAGACGTCAACCGGGCCACGGTGCGTGGCGGGCGGGCGGTGCTGGCGATGAAGCTGGGGCCGGACGTGCGACTCGATCTCTCGGCGATCGGCCAGGACACCACGACGCGGGGCCTGAACACCGTCGACGTCGACGCGGTGACGCTGCAACCCCTGTTCGGCCGGCTGACGCAGAACCGCAACGTGGTGGAGGGCAGCTTCATCAAGTTCCGCCTGTACAACGCCACGTTGCGCGCCGATCTCGGCGCGATCGATCTGGTCTCTTCCACCACGTATCAGCACACGGCGCTCAGCCAGGTGAACGACGCCACGCGCAGCTTCGGGGCGCTGCTCGGCGGGCTGTTCGGCATTCCCACGCTCGGCGTGCGATCGACGCAGAACACGCGCACCGAACGCTGGTCGGAAGAACTTCGCGCCAATGCGAACGGCGTCGCCAACGGGCTGCTCGATCTGCAGGCCGGTTTCTATTGGACGCACGAACAGGATTCCAACCGCATTCCGAGCTTCGATCCGTTTCTGACGACGACCGGTGCGACGGTGGCCTTGCCCAATATCGTGACCGCGGCGATCCTGTCGAAGTACGAGGAATATTCGCTCTTCGGAAACGCGACCGTGCATCTCGGCGACAAGTTCGATATCCTCGGCGGTGTTCGCTACAGCCATGACAAGCAGGATTATTTCCAGGATTATGCCGGCCTGATCATCGGCGCGCGCCGCATCAACACGGGACAGGAAAAGGCGAACATCGCCACCTATCTCGTCTCGCCGCGGTTCAAGTTCTCCGAAAACGCGATGGTCTACGGTCGGGTCGCATCTGGCTATCGCCCTGGCGGACCGAATGCGGTGCCGCCGCCCAGCGTGTTCGTCGCGCCGGACACGTTCGCACCCGACCGGCTGACCCAATACGAGATCGGATTCAAGGGGCAGACCGCGGATCGCTCGCTCAGCATCGATGCCGCACTGTTCTACACCAACTGGAAGGACATCCAGATCCAGACCAGCGCCGCCGGGTTCAACTTCTTCGTCAATGGCGGCAAGGCGCGCAGCCAGGGGGCAGAGGCGACGTTGCGCTACCGCCCGGTCGCTGGCCTGAACTTCGGCCTGAATGCGGGCTATACCGATGCCAAGCTGATCACCGCCGCACCGGCGGCCGGCGGGGTGGACGGTGATCGCCTGCCCTACGTTCCACGGCTCGCGGGGTCGTTCACCGCCGATTACGACATCCCGCTGAGCGGCACGATGAAGGCGAATATCGGCGGCAGTGCGAACTATGTCGGCAATCGCAATTCCGATTACAGCCAGAAATTCCCCAAACGCCTGAACGACTATACGACGTTCGATCTGCGCGCGGGCGTCGGTGACGGTGCCTGGTCGCTCTCGGCGTTCGCTCGCAACCTGACCGACAAACGCGCGATCAACGTCGTTTCGGCGGCAGGTCTCGCGCCGAGCAACACCGCCGGACAGGTGTATAACGCATCCTACATCCAGCCTCGCACGATCGGCCTGGAAGCAGCGTTCCGCTTCTGATCGGAAGAGCCGGGCAAAGGACGAATTCATGCATATCGACAAAATCCATGCCCGTCCGCCGCTCGATCCCGGCTTCGTCGCGGCGCTGCGGCAGCGTTTCGGCGACGCGCTGGACACGGGCGAAGCGGCCCGTGCCCAGCATGGCGCGAGCGAAGCGCATTTCGCGCCGATGCCGCCGGACGCGGTCGTGTTCGCCCAGTCGACCGAAGAGGTGGTCGATCTGGTCAAATTGTGCACGGCGGCCGGCGTGCCGATCGTTCCATACGGTGCGGGCACGTCGATCGAAGGCAATGCTCTGGCGGTGCGCGGCGGTGTGAGCGTCAACCTGTCGCGGATGACCGAGATCGTCGCGGTCCATGCCGAGGATTTCGACTGTACGGTGCAGGCCGGGGTGCGGCGCGAGGAACTGAACGTCCACTTGCGCGATCAGGGCCTGTTCTTCCCGATCGATCCCGGCGCCAACGCCACGATCGGTGGCATGGCCTCGACCCGCGCCAGTGGTACCAACGCGGTGCGCTACGGCACGATGCGCGAAGCCGTATTGTCGCTGACCGTCGTCACCCCGGACGGCAAGGCGATCAAGACCGCCACTAGGGCGCGCAAATCCGCGGCAGGATACGATTTGACCCGCCTGTTCGTCGGATCGGAAGGTACGCTCGGGATCATCACGGAGGTGACGCTCCGGTTGCACCCCATTCCGGAGACGATCAGCTCGGCGGTCTGCGGCTTCGACAGCCTGCAAGGCGCGGTCGACACCGTCGTGCAGTCGATCCAGTGCGGCGTCCCGCTCGCACGGGTGGAGATCCTCGACGACAAGCAGATGGCGGCGGTCAACGCCTGGTCGAAGCTCGGCTATCCCGAGGTGACGACCCTGTTCTTCGAATTCCACGGCTCACCCGCCGGGGTCGAGGAACAGGTGACGCTGGTGCGCGATCTGGCCGCGGCGAACGGCGGCGGTGAGTTCCAATGGTCCAACCTGCCCGAGGAGCGCGCCAAGCTGTGGAAGGCGCGGCACGAGGCCTATTACGCTGCCGTCAACGTCCGTCCGGGAGCGGTCGGCTGGACGACCGACGTCTGCGTCCCGATCAGCCGATTGCCCGAATGCATCCTTGAGACGAAACGCGATCTTGAGGCCGGCACGGTGCCCGCGACGATCCTAGGCCATGTCGGGGACGGCAATTTCCACGTGATCTTCTCGATGGACCCGAATTCGACGGAGGAGTTGCACGAGGTCGAGGGGATCAACGCCAGGCTGGTCCAGCGCGCTCTGCGGATGGACGGGACGTGCACCGGCGAACATGGCATCGGCATCGGCAAGCAGGATTGGCTCGTCGCCGAACTCGGCGAGGCCGTGGAGGTGATGCGTACGCTGAAACGCGCGCTCGATCCGCAGGACCTGTTCAACCCCGGCAAGATCTTCTCCCTGTGAACGACCAGCCAAGCGACCAGCGGTTCGGTCACGCCGTTCCCGGCCTGCTGGTACTCGCACTCGCGCTGGCGGTCGGCTTCACGCAGATGGGGTCGTTCAGCACGGTGCAGGACGGAGCAAAGGCCGAACTGGGCCTGAGCGACGTCACGCTCGGGCTGATCCAGGGCGTCGGCGCGGCCGTGCCGCTGGTCTTGTTCTCGATCCCGATCGGCATTCTGGTCGATCGCTGGAACCGGATGCGGCTGATGCTATTGTTCTCCCTGCTGGCGGTCGGCGGATCGCTGCTGACCGCCCTCGCCGGCAACGTGCCGACCTTGTTCGTCGCCCGCATGATGACCGGCGTGGCGACCACCGGTGGGCTCACCGCGGCGTTGTCGCTGGCGGCCGACATGTGCGCTCCGGCGCAGCGCGGGCGCGCGATGCTGATGGTGACGCTCGGCAAATCGCTCGGGCTCGCCTGCGCTTTCGCGCTGACCGGTTGGTTGTTCGGGATCTTCGCGGGCGGTTTCAACCTCTTCAAGGGCGGCTTGCCGTGGCGCGAGGCACATTTCGCGCTGGCGGCCATCGCGGCCCTCGCCAGCCTGCCGCTGTTCCTGATCGCCGAGCCTGCGCGCCACGAGGTGGCGGCCGGGCCGCGCGCGGCATTCCGGGTCGTGGCCGACGAGCTATGGGCGCGCCGCGCATTCCTGATCCCGCTGTTTCTTGGCCAGGTGTCGGTGGTGATGGCCGATGCCGCGGCAGGCATCTGGGCGTCTCCGATGCTCACCCGCTACTTCGGCCTGACGCCGCAGCAGTTCGGCGGCTGGATGGGCGCGTTGCTGCTCGGTACCGGCATCGCGGGCGCCCTGCTCGGCGGCATCGTTGCCGACCTGGGCCAGAAGAGCGGCCGACGCGGCGGCTTGCTGATCGGCGCGGTCGCGGCCGCGGCGATCGGGATCCCCGCCGCGCTGTTCCCCTTAAGCGGGTCGATCCCGATCTTTGCGCTGGCGCTCGGTACGTTAATCCTCGCCGGCACGATCACCGGGCTGATCACCTCGGTTGCGATCACGGTGCTGCTGCCCAACGAGCTGCGTGGCCTGTGCCTCGGCGCGTTCATCGCGTTTGCCGGGCTCGTCGGATACGGCGTCGCGCCGCCATTGGTCGGCTGGGTCAGTCTTCTGCTCGGCGGCGAGCAGCATCTCGCGGTGAGCCTGACGTTGGTCGGCATGATCACGAGTTGTCTGGCATTCGGTTCGTTCTACGTCGCCATGCGTCGCGCACCTGTAAGATAGCTATTGCCCAACCTATCCGATAGGTTTAGGAAGGCTTCAAGGAGAGGCGGCATGGAACGCATAACGGTATCGCCCGAAATGATGGCGATCGTCGGCCCCGGCGTGATTGAGGAGCTCGGGCTCGATTCCCCCGTCGTACTGGCGTTCAGCCTCGGCGAACTGCCGGTCATGGCGGTCCAGACGGCCGGTGAGACGAATGATGCCGTCGCGCTGCGACTCTGCGTTACCGAAGACGCCTGCCGCCGCTTGTTCGGACATGTTCCGACTGTTCCGGCAACATATCATCTGCCCAGCGATCTGCGCAGCATCGCCCTGGCGGTTCGCGATTGCCCGCTGGACGGCGCGGCAGGCATCACCCTTCGCGGCGCGAAGAGCATCGAATTGCTCTGCGAAAGCTTCACCGCCCTGCTCGGCGACGCGCTGGTGCCAGCCAATGCCGACGCCACCTTGTCGGAACGCGATACGCGACGGATCGTCCATGCGCGACAGATCATCGACGAACAATGGCGGGAGAAGCTGACGCTCGATACGATCGCGGGCACCTGCGGGGTGAACCGGGTCAAGCTGACGAGCGGGTTTCGCGCGCTATTCGGCCTGAGTGTCGCCGACGCGATCTCCGAGCGCCGGCTTGGCGGGGCACGGCAGATGTTGCTGGCAACCGACCTGCCCGTATCGTCGGTCGGCTATGCCTGCGGATATCTCAGCAATGCGAGCTTCACGCGCGCCTTCTCGCGTCGCTATGGCGTGGTTCCCTCCCGCCTGCGCGCCACGGCGATGGCGGCATGAACGTCGTCTCGGCGATCGGCGGCAGTCTGGTCGATCAGGCGGTGCGCCGGGTGCGCGATCATATCCGGTCGAACAATCTCAAGCCGGGCGACACGCTGCCCGGCGAAGGACATTTCGCTGCCGACCTGGGCGTGAGCCGCGCGGTCATGCGCGAGGCATTCGGCGCGTTGGCGGCCCTACGCCAGATCGACGTCGCCAACGGCCGCCGGGCCCGCGTCGCGGCGATCGACGGCATGGTGATGAGCGCCTCGCTCGACCACGCCGTGGCCACCGCGCAGATTTCCGTCGCCGATGTGTGGGATGTGCGGCGGACGCTGGAATTGCGCACCGCCGAACTCGCCGCACGCAACCGCAGCGGCACCGAAGCCCGGCTGATCACCGATCTGGCGGCGGCGATGATCGTCGATCGCAACGATCTTGCCGCCCGAACCCGTCACGACATCGCGTTTCACCAGGCCATCGCCCAGGCCAGCGGAAATGCCCTGTTCCTGCAGATCGTCCGATCGTTCGAAGCGCTGATGCTGGTCGCCGTGCCGACGGCATGGCGCACCCGTACCGATATCGAGCAACAGGATTTGATGCTCGCGCATCACCAGTCCATCGCCAGCGCGATAGCCGATCGCGACCCCATAGCGGCAACGGCGATGATGGATGCGCATTTCGATGAATCGATCAGCGATCTGTTCAATCAACCCCGCAGCTGACGCACGCATCATCGACGGCAGCAACGTGCATCGTCTTGCTGACACGAGACGATATGGTCGGCGTGAGACAATTTGTCTCATGGCGGTTACGGATCGGCAGTCTATCTACAACATCATGAACCAGTCAGATCAGGTGCCCGTCGGACACGGCGACGGCAAGGGCAAATTCCTCTGGATCATGCGCTGTGGCTGGAAAGGGCTTTGTCCGCGCTGCGGCGTGGGACCGATGTTCAAGTCCTGGCTGAAGATCGCCGATCGCTGCGACCATTGCGCGCTCGACTATCGCTTCGCTGCTCCGGACGACGGGCCGGCATTCTTCTCGCTCTGCGTCATCGCGCTGCCGCTGATCGCGTTCGTCGTCTGGATCCAGGTGGCATTCGATCCCCCGGCATGGGTGCATCTGGTCACGTCGGTACCCTTCATGGCGCTCGGAACCTTGTTGCCACTCAGGCCGATCAAGGGATGGCTGGTGGCTTCGCAATACGTCAATCGAGCTCAAGAGGCGGGAACGCAGCAACTCTGGGCGCAACTTCACGGCACGCGGGCAGGCCAGAGTGACTTCGACCAATAGGTCGCTTGGTCATCGAGAGGACGCGGCTCCAGCGCGATGATATCTGGGGTGAAGAGTTACGAAACCCGTTAGAAGCGGTGTTGCTTAACGGGGAGTCATTTCGTTCGATGCGATCCGCGTAAGCTGCAGGTGTTGGCTCGATGAAAACTCCCCTATCCTTCCAGCAGTTGACCGTTCTAGCGATCCTGGTTCTGCTGGGTCTCGGGATCGGAAGTATTTTACGGCGCTCGGTGCCGGTCGGCCGTGATCTGGGTGCGAACCAGACGGTGGCGAGCATTTTGAACGACCGAGCCGTTCCATCCCGATCTCCGCCCGAACCGACGCTGACGTTGGTAGTGTTCACCGATTACCAATGCCCGGCGTGCAAACTCGCCGAGCCCGCGATGGCGGCCGCGATCGCGGAAGATGGCCACGTTCGCGTGGTGTATAGGGATTGGCCTATCTTCGGAGCCCGATCGGAGCGAGCCGCACGTGTCGCGATCGCCGCGGACCGGCAGGGCATCTATCCCAAGCTGCATTCCTGCCTGATGGCGGAGCGACGCCTGCTCGACGACGCAATCCTGCGTGAATGCGTCGTGCGGTCGGGAGGCGACTGGCGGAGGGTGCAGGGTGATCTGCAGGCATATGCGCCGGAGATAGAGCATCAACTGAGCTCCACTCGGCGTGCCGCCTTCGGCTTGGGCTTTCAGGGCACGCCTGCCTTCCTGGCGGGAACGGTCGTCGCGTTGGGCGTCTTGAGTCGGAGTGAGTTCGGAAGGCTGCTAGCCGAAGGGCGCCAAGCCGCCAGTGTCCATTAAAGACTGGAAAGCGTCACCGAGTGCTTGCCCGCCAATAGTCTTTTCATGTTCTGAGAGTTCCGGCGAAACACTCAGATCAAAAGCCCGAACTCGAACAGACGACAAGAACCGAGCCCACAAAATCCTTAATAAAAAGTGTAAATTTATTTTACACATCGGCATCACCGCGATTTTTTTTGGTTTGAACCTCAGCGAATCCGCCACTGGCACGCTTATTGCTCAAGTATCGGCGGGAGCGTGCAATGGGGCGCGCGTAATATGGGGATACTGAAATGAAAATGATCACGAAAAGCCTGCTGGCTGCAACTGCGCTGATGAGCCTTCCGTCCGTGGCTCAGGCCGCTGTGGTGGTATCGAACGTCGTCATCAACGTGCCGAACACGATCGATGGCATCTACATCAACGTCGTGACGGGCGCGACCGGCACGTCCGGCGCCGCAGTGTCGGGCTGGGATTTCAACCCCTACAACAATAACGCCGGACTGACCTTTTACGGCACCGGCTCGCCCTACGGCATTCTCGCCACGGGAACTCCCGGCACGACCGCGATCGCCCGCGATCTGGCTGCAGGCACCGTCATCGGATCGGCGGGCCAGTTCAATCAGTTCCAGACTCTGGGCACTCTGTTCCAGACCGCCGGTAACCATGTCCTCGGCTTCAGCTTCCTTAACGAAGCCACCGGGCAGACCAATTACGGTTATGCTCGCATCACGACCAGCACCGGCACGGGCACCGGCCTAGGCTTCCCGGCGACGATCACGCAGCTCGTCTACGAGAATTCGGGCGCCGCGCTGACCGTGGCCGCTGTTGGTGGCGCGGTTCCCGAGCCGGCAACCTGGGGCATGATGATCCTCGGCTTCGGCATGATCGGTGCGGCTGCGCGCAAGCGCAGCGTCAAGACGACGGTCAAGTTCGCCTAATTTCGCCATTATCGCGCGAAGGGAAAGCCGCCGGTCGAAAGACTGGCGGCTTTTTGCTGTTTCGGTCTAAGAGCTTCGGCCATGGGAAAACCAATGGTTTCAGGGCAGACCCCACGCAGGCCGGATGCGCCGCTGGACTGGCGCCGTCGCGCCGCCAAGCTGTTGGCCAGGGGCGATCGCAAGGGCGCTGCCAAAGCGTTCCAGCGTTATCTTTCCGCCCCTTTGACGCACCCCGTATTGCGCAGCATCGAGGCTTCGATCGAGCGGCGCGATTTCGGCTCGGCGGAATTTCTGCTCACCCAGCATCTCGCCGGTGACCCGGACGATCCCGCGGCGCTCCACCTGCTCGGCAAGGCCATGGTCGCGATCGGCAAGTATGACGACGCCGAACGCGCGCTCCGTCACGCGGTCGAGATCGTGCCTGCGTTCGCCGAAGCGCGCTATCGGCTCGCCGTGGCATGCCTGATGCGGGGAAGCTTTGAAGAGGCGCTGACAGAGACGGCCCACCTGCTGCGCGCGATGCCGAACAACGTCGAATATCTTCGCCTTCGTGCGGGGGCGCTGGTCGGCCAGGGCGATGTCGGCGGTGCCGTTGAAATCAATGCGGCGTTGGCAAAGGCGCATCCGGGACGCGCCGACATCCTCTTGGACTATGGGCATAAGCTACGGCCACTCCGTCGAGCCGAGGATGCCGCCGCCGCCTATCGCGGGGTCATCGCGCTGATCCCACATCAAGGGGACGCCTGGTGGCAGCTCGCCAATCTGAAGGTCGGCGCGCTCAAGGACGACGACATCGTGACCATACGCGCGCTTTTAGCTTCGAAAGCGCCAACAGATCACGATCGGTACCATCTCAATTTCGCGCTCGCCCGAGCGCTCGAGGATCGCGGCGATTATGGCGCGGCCATGGCAGCCTACCGAGTCGCCAACCGCGATCGGTTGCGCGTCCAGCCCGAGGTGCCGGGCGTTACCGCCTCGGAACTGGTCGATCGCGCGATCGCTCTCTTCACGCCCGAATTTCTGGCACGGCACGAAGGATCGGGCGATCCGTCACGTGCCCCGATCTTCATCCTTGGCATGCCCCGCAGCGGATCGACGCTCTTGGAGCAAATCCTGTCCGCGCATCCGATGATCGAGGGGACGCAGGAACTGCCCGAACTGGGCCTGATCGTCCGCACGCTCGATGACGCCGAGCGGCCGGGCAAGCCCCCCTACCCCCAAAGCCTTGCCGATTGCGGGCCGGACGAACTTCGCGCGCTCGGGGCGGCATATTTGAGTGGCGTCGCCGCCAAGCGGCGCACCGATCGCCCGCATTTCCTGGACAAGCAATGGTCGAACTGGCTGCATATCGGCCTGATCCAGCTCATCCTGCCGAATGCGCGGATCATCGACACGCGGCGCGACCCGCTTGCGAACTGCCTGTCGATGTTTCGTCAGCATTTTGCCCGAGGCGCGTCGTTCACCTATGCCATCGACAGCTTGGTCGATGCGTATCGCTCCTACGATCGTCTGATCGCTCATTTCGACGCGGTCCGCCCGGGGCGGATCCAGCGCGTCCGGCTTGCCGATCTGATCGACGATACCGAAGCGACGGTGCGGAATCTGCTCGATCATCTAGGCCTGCCCTTCGCGCCCGAATGCCTGCGCTTCCACGAATCCGATCGCCCGGTCTTCACGCCTAGCGCTGAACAGGTGCGCAGACCGATCAACCGCGATGCGGACGCGCTGGTCGCGGGATTCGCGCCCTATGTGGATGATCTCCGCGCCGCGCTAGGCGAGCTCGCCGCGCCGTGATCGGCCACGGCCGCGCCGCGATGCCGTCGTAGAGACGATCGAGATGGGCGTGTCATGTGCCGGGACAGGAACGGCGCGGCTTAAACGCAGTCTTGAGCCGAACGAATAGGAGAAACGGAATGAGCGACCCAGCCCCCGGCGTGACCGGCCCCAGCGAGCGCGCCCTAACGATCGGCGCGCGGGTGGAGGCGTTCGTGCGCGGCGTGGTCGCTCCCTACGAACGCGACCCCCGATGCGGTCCGCACGGGCCGTCCGACGCGCTGGTCAGTGAATTGCGCGGGCTGGCGCGCGCCGCCGGCGTGCTGACGCCGCACATTTTGCCCGGTGGCAGTCACCTCGATCAACGCGAAACGGCGTTCGTGCTGCGTCAGTCCGGCCTGTCGCCGCTCGGCCCGATCGCGGTCAACACCGCCGCACCGGACGAGGGCAACATGTTCCTGCTCGGCAAGGTCGGCAGCGCGGAGCAGAAGAAGCGCTTCCTCGACCCCTTGGTCGCCGGCGACGCGCGATCGGCCTTCTTCATGACCGAATTGGCCGAGGAGGGCGGCGCGGGATCAGACCCGTCGATGATGAAGACGACCGCGGTGATGGACGGCAATCACTGGGTCGTGAACGGGCGCAAGGCTTTCATCACCGGTGCGGAGGGGGCGAAGGTCGGCATCGTCATGGCCAAGTCCGAGGACGGCGCGTGCATGTTCCTGGTCGATCTGCCCGATCCCGCGATCACGATCGAACGCATACTCGACACGATCGATTCGTCGATGCCCGGCGGGCATGCGGTGGTGAAGATCGACAATCTTCGCGTTCCCGCCGACCAGATGCTGGGACATAGCGGCGAGGGCTTCAAATATGCTCAGATCCGCCTCGCCCCGGCGCGCCTGTCGCATTGCATGCGCTGGCTCGGCGCGTGTCTCCGCGCGAACGAGATCGCCACGGACTATGCCTGCCGTCGCCACGCCTTCGGCAAGCCGCTGATCGATCACGAAGGCGTCGGCTTCATGCTGGCGGAAAATCTGATCGACCTGAAGCAGGCGGAATTGATGATCGATTGGTGTGCCGGCGTGCTCGACAGCGGCGCGGCGGGCGGTGCGGAAAGCTCGATGACGAAGGTCGCGGTGTCGGAAGCACTGATGCGCGTCGCCGACAAATGCGTTCAGGTGATGGGCGGCACGGGCGTGACGGGCGATACGATCGTCGAGCAGGTGTTCCGCGAAATCCGCGCGTTCCGCATCTATGACGGCCCGACCGAGGTCCATAAATGGAGCCTCGCCAAAAAGCTCAAGCGCGACCGGAAAGCTACCTGACCACGGCGGGTGCCCCGGATCAGGCCGCCAATACCAGCACCACCGCCATGCGTGATGCGCATCGACTCGACGGGGCCGAGTTGCACGGCAAGGATCCTGATGTGATCGGGCTTGGCGACGACGGGCGGCCGGGCAATTATTCTGCTTGGCAGATCACGCACTGCTCGAAACAATATCGGGAGGCTGCCGACGCCGGCCGCGACCCTGGACATGAACGCGTTGCTCGAAACGCGTGGCGAGCTTTCCCAGGCTCGCCATATGGACGCGCGAGGCGATGGCCGCCGTGCCGCCCTGACGGCCATTGCTGCGAGGGCGAGACCTGAGGGGTTAAGTTTCTTGCAGGATGCGTGACGGCGAAGCGTAAGCCGGCCGCCTCGCCTATGCCTTAAGCCGCGGCCGACATCTTCCCCGCCAGCATGTCCATAACGGCGTCGCCTTCGATCGGGCGGCTGAACCAATAACCCTGGATACTCGAACAGCCCTGCCCGCGCAGCTCGTTGAGCTGTTCGCGGTCCTCGACGCCCTCGGCGGTAGTCTCCATCTTCAGCGCCCGCGCGAGATCGACGATGGCATGGACGATCGCGGCCGAGCTTTCGTCCTGTGCGACCCGATCGACGAACGATTTGTCGATCTTGATCTTGTCGAAAGGGAAGCTGCGGAGATAGCTGAGCGAGGAATAGCCGGTGCCGAAATCGTCCAGCGCGATGCGTACGCCCATGCCGCGCAGTTGGTGCAGCACCTGCAGCACGCCGGTCTCGCCATCGAGGAAGACGGATTCGGTGATCTCGATCTCCAGCCGGTTCGCCGGCAGGCCGCTGCGGGTCAACGCCTGGAAGATGATGTTCGAGAAACCGGAATTGCGGAATTGCAGCGGCGAGACGTTGACCGCGACCCGGACATGGGCAGGCCATTCCGCCGCCTGCCGACATGCCTCGTGCATCACCCATTCGCCGATCGCGACGATGAGGCCGGTTTCCTCCGCCACCGGGATGAATTCCACCGGAGACACGTTACCGCGCACGGGATGTTCCCAGCGGAGCAGCGATTCGAAGCAGCCGATCCGATCCTTCGCCAGATCGAAGATCGGCTGGTAGTTCAGGCGGAACTGGCCGGTAAGGATCGCCTCGCGCAGGTCCAGTTCGAGCTGCCGGCGCTTGCGCGCGGCAGCGTCCAGCGCGGGTTCGAAGAACCGGAACACGCCGCGGCCGTCCTGCTTGGCGCGGTATAAAGCGAGGTCGGCGCTTTTCAGCAGCAGATCCGCATCGGCACCGTCGCCCGGTCCGATCGCAATGCCGATGCTGACACCGGTGGCGATCTGGTGGCCATCGACCAGCACGGGTTTGCGGAATTGGTCGATGATCTCCTGCGACAGCGCACGGGGGCGATCGTCGTCGAGACGGCCGGCGAGGATGATGGCGAACTCGTCGCCGCCCAGCCGCGAGACGGTGCCGTCCCGCACGAGATCGGCGAGCATGAGTCCGACCTGACGCAGCAGCGCATCGCCGATCGGGTGGCCGAGCGTATCGTTGACACCCTTGAACCCGTCGAGATCGAGGCACAGCACCGCCGCTTTCTCGCCCATCTTTGGCGAACGGATCAGCGCCGATTCCAGCTGCTGACGGAAATAGGTGCGGTTGGGCAGGCCGGTCAGCGAATCGTGGAACGCGAGATGCGTGATGCGATGTTCGCGCTCCAGGATGCCGGCCGACATCGTGTTGAAGCTCTCGGCGAGGCGAGCGATCTCGTCCGATCCCTCGACCTTGAGTTCGGCCCGCGAGCCTTCCTCCAAAGCTTTGGCGGCGGCGTCGAGCGCGGCGATCGGGCGGGCGATGCCGCTGGCGAGGCGACGGCTGCCGAGCAGCACGAGGATCAGGCCCATCACGCCGGCCAGCGCGATCCCGATCTGTAGCGAGCGGTAGGAGGCGAGCGCCTTGTCCAGCGGATAGCTGAGCAGCAACGCCGCCTCGGGCGTCGTGCCGCGTCCGGCAAGCGGGATGGCGAGCGCAAAGGACTTTCCGCCCGGCAAATCGAGCGTCGCCGGGGCCGCACCCGCCGACTGGATCGCGCCGGCCACGAACCGGTCGAGCGCGGCGTCGCCGGCGGCGACTCGATCGGTGGTGGCCCAATGGCCATCGGCGCGGCGATGGAGCATCGTCGCGGTGAGCGGGATCGCCGACAGGCGTTCGAGCGCCCGCATCTCGGCGGCGTCGAGCGGCACGGCGAAGACCACCTGGCCGATCTGCACAGGGGCCATGATCGGCGCCACGATCAGACGGTATGTGCCCGCGCCGCTCGCGATCACGGCATTGTTGGTGCCATTGACGAACCTGGACGGCAGCGCCGTCAGCGCCGCGCGCAGATCGGCCGGTCCATCGCCGATCACGTCACCGCTCGTCTCCACGACGAAGGCATTGGCGACGCCGGCGCGGGTACGCAGATTGGCGACGGCCGAGGCGATCGTCGGACGGTCCCCGCTCGCCACGGCAGTACGAAAGCCGAAATCGCGGGCCAGCACGTCGGCCGAACCGGTCAAGGATTTCGCGCGCAGCGCCCAGATGCGATCATAGACCGTGCCGCTGGTCGAAAGCTCCGCGCGCACCGAGGCCTGGGCATGGGCCCGGATCATCACCTGTGCGACGATCGCGACCACGATCAGCGCGATAGCGAACAACCCGGCATACAGCACGGCCAGCCGGGTGCGGAGATGACGGAAGTCGAACAGCCGCGCGACGATCGGCGCGATCGCGAGGGCGCGGGTCACTTGCCCGTGATCGTATAGGTGTTGGTGAAACCGCCCGCGCCGATCGTCGCCGCTTGCGCCAGCATGTTGTCGGCCGCGCGGATCGACGGGTGCCAGACGCGAACCGTGGCACCGCCGGCCGGCAGGTTGGAAATCGTGGCGTGGCCAGCGGCGTCGGTCTGCACCGCGAACGGCGTGTCGACGACGATGATGAAGGCGCTCATCTGATCATGGATGTTGCAGCCGAGCGCGACCGCACCGGTATGATCGAAGACGACACTACGCGTATCGTCCTTGCCGTACAGCTTCAGGTCGAACTTCTTGGCCTTGGAGAAGGAATAGACGTGGTGCCGGACCTTGTCGAAATTCGGGAAGGTCACGGTGGAGCCGATCGGAACGATCAGGACGTGCGGATCGAACTGGATGTTGCGCTGGGCCATCGCCGTGCCCCAATCGAACCGGATCGGGGCGGCAGGTTTTTTCGGCGTATCGATCATCACGACGGCACCGACGAGCGGTTTCCCGTCCGCTCCGCGTACGTCGATATTGGCGGTCGCGGCGTGCGCGGCGACGGGGGTAACAGCGGTCGCCAACAGGGCGAGGTAAGCACGGAACAGCATAGCCGGACATAGGCCTGAGAGCCTTTCCGACGAGTAAACCGCATCTTCATGGGACGCTAACCATCGGGGGCCATGAGCGGGATGTCATTGTACTCCGGAGCCTATTCTCGATGTTTGCCCAAATGCTGATTCGGCTGGTGACGGCTCTGATCGCCGTCGCGATGGCCGGGCCGGCGGTGGCGGGTGAGATGCGCCAGGGCGGCAAGATGTTGCTGACCGGTGGCGTTAGCAGCATCGAGGGCGCAGCGGGCGGCGGCCTGGCCACCTGGGCGCTGATCGCCGGAAACGAAACGGATGCCGGGATCGGTGGCAAAGTGCACGCCACCTATGTCGCGCTCCCCGATTTCGATCTCGCCAGCGCGGGGGTCGCCATCGGCATCAGGGATCGGGTCGAGATTTCCTATGCGCGGCAGACTTTCGATACGCGACAGGCGGGCGCGGCGCTTGGCTTGGGCAAAGGCTTCAAGTTCGGTCAGGACGTCTACGGCGTGAAGGTGAGGATCTCGGGGAGCGCGCTGTACGATCAGGACAGGATCCTGCCGCAGATTTCGATCGGCGTTCAGCACAAGCGCGCCGACAAGGCACCGATCATCGCGGCGGTTGGCGGAAAGCAATCGAACGGCACCGATTTCTACGTCGCCGCGACCAAGGTGATCCTGTCGAGGTCGCTGGTGGTCGATGCGACCGTTCGGTTCACCAAGGCCAATCAGTTCGGCTTGCTCGGCTTCGGCGGGGATCTGAAAAACCGATACAAGCCGCAATTCGAAGGATCGGCGGGGATGCTGATCAAGCGCAACCTGCTCGTCGGCGCGGAAGTGCGCACTCGGCCGAGCAATCTCGGTTTCGCACGCGAGCAGCGCGCTCTGGACGCATTCGCCGCCTGGTCTGTTTCCAGGAATGTCGCGTTCACCGCAGCCTATGCCGATCTCGGCGATATCGCTACGGTGCGGCGTCAGCGCGGCGCTTTCCTGTCGCTGCAGGGCAGTTTCTAAGCGGAGCCGGACTCAGTGATAAGCATCGTTCTTGCCGCCCTGCTCGGCTTGCAGGCAACGCCCATTCCCCCGCCGGAAGACCCGGTCGATCCCTACACGCAGAGCAACGCCAATGCCGGGGCGACGCCGTTTGCCGGGCCGGGCATGCTCCGGGCCTTTCACGGTAAGGCCGGGATCGCGCGCGTTGTCGATGAGCTGGTGACGCGGAGCATCGCCGATCCGCGCATTTCCGATATCTTCAAAGGCCAGGATATGGTGCGCCTGCGGCGCACGCTGAAGGAGCAGTTCTGCTTCATCCTGAATGGTGGATGCGATTATACCGGGCGGGACATGAAGGCCTCGCACAAGGATCTCGGCCTACAGACCGCCGATTTCAATGCGTTGGTCGAGAACCTTCAGGCGGCGATGCGGCAGGAGAAGGTGCCGTTCTTCGCGCAGAACCGTCTGCTGGCGAAGCTCGCGCCGATGAAGCGCGATACCGTCGTCCGCTGACGTTCCGGCTTTCGCTCCCTCCTACTCTACCCGCTCGATACGTTCATCGGCAGTTCTGCCGACCTCGCCCATAAGATACCGAGCCGTGACGATTCGAACGACTGAGTGACTTTATGTGGATGGTGATGCGCAACGCAGCGTTGCGACTGACGATGGCGGCGGTGACGATTACCGCGTTTCCGACGATCGCAGAAGCCCGGCCAAAGGGCTTGCCGCCCGTGTCCGCGCTGGTGGTGAACGCCGCGACCGGCGCAACCCTCTATCGCGATGCCCCCGAGCGGGTTCGGGCACCGGCATCGCTGACCAAGATGATGACGATGTTCCTGACCTTCGAGGCCTTGGCCAGAGGAGACGTGAAACCGAACACGTCGATCCGGATTTCTCGCCATGCGGCCAATCAACCGCCCTCGCGTCTCGGAATCGCCCCGGGCAAGACCCTATCTGTGCGCAACGCGCTCCGCATCATGGCCGTGGATTCCGCCAACGACGTCACCGTCGCGATGGCCGAGGCCCTGGGGGGCAGCGAAAATCGATTCGTGTCCCGCATGAACGCGACCGCCGGTCGTCTTGGATTGCGCAACACCCACTTCGCCAATGCGACCGGGCTCAAGAACCCCGGCAATCGCACGACGGCGCGTGACATGGCGACCTTATCGCTTGCGCTCATTCATCGCTATCCCGAATATTACGACGTCTTCGGGACGCGCAAAGTGAGCTGGAATACGCGGACGATGCGCAACCACAATCATCTGCTCGGCAAGGTCACCGGGGTCGATGGCATCAAGACCGGATACACGATCGACGCGGGCTACAATCTCGCGGCCTCCGCCAAGCGGAAGGGCGTTCGCATCGTCGTGATCGTCCTGGGCGCGCGAACCGCGGCCGATCGGGATCTGCGTGTCGCCAACCTGCTCGAACTCGGCTTCATCCCGCCGGTCGTTCGGCGTCCAAAATCGCGCGACGAAACGGTAACCCCGAGCAAGAGAGTAAAGGCCGCGAAGACGCGAGCGAGACCTTAAGAACCGCCGTTTATTTTTGCTCCACGACCTCGGCCGGTGTCTGTTGCGGCGCTGGATCGCTGCGTGAGGCCCGCGACGTCATGCCGGACGCGGCCGCGTCGTCCAGCATCTGCTCGTCCGGCTCCGGGGGCGCCTCGGTCAACTCGTCCATGGCGTTGGACTGAACCGTCGCGTCGGGTGCCGGCAGTGCGACCCGTGTCGGGCTGGGCGTAGGGGTCGGTGTCGGCGGTAGGTCCTCGATCTGCTGAACGTCGTTCTCCGGCGCGCGCTCGGGTTCGTCACGCGAACAGGCGGCCAGCGCACAGGCCAACAGCAGAACAGTGACGAGTTTGGGCGAACGGGTCGGTTTGATCATCGTGTCTCTCACAGCGAGGCGAGCGCCTGGCGCGCCTGTCGGGTTTCGATCTTGCTCGCGAGCGTTCCATCCCAGCGATAGGGATCATTGCGGAAGCTCACCACGCCGTTCGCATTGGCGAATGCGGTCCAGTACAGCAGGTAGACCGCCTCGCGGTCGGACATGCTGGCGCGCACCGTCTTGCCCTCCTCGACGGTAGCATCGATCACGTCGGGCGACCATTCGGGCGTGTTCTTGAGCAGGAGCTTCGCGAGATCGGCGGGCTTTTCCAGCCGTACGCAGCCATGGCTCGACAGCCGGTCGAACTTGGCGAAGCCGGATTGCGCGGGCGTATCGTGCAGATAAACGGCGAACCGGTTGTCGAAGTCGAACTTGAACTTGCCCAGGGCGCTGCGCTCCGAGGATTGCTGCAGCCGCTTGCCGCCATCCCCGGTGTCGATGATGCGGAAGCCGTTGCGCTTGAGATAACCGGGCTTGGCCTTCTCCTTCGGCCACAATTCGCGGTTGGCGATCGACGACGGCACGTTCCAGGGCGGGTTGAGCACGACGCTGTGGATCTGCGACACGAGCATCGGCGTCTCCGCGCCCGGCCGACCCGTCACCGCCTTCATCGACATCACGGGCGTATCGCCCTCGAACACGGTCAGCACCGCCGCGGCGATGTTCACCTGAATGCGGTTCTTCGGCAGTACGCCCGGCAGCCAGCGCCAGCGCTCCATATTGGCCATGATCTGGCGAATGCGCGCCTCGACCGGCACGTTCAGCGCGGCAATCGTCTGGGTACCCGCCGCGCCGGTGGGGTTCAGCCCATAGCGTTGCTGCGCGCGGCGCACCGCCTCGGCCAAAGCGGTATCGTAGCGGTCCCCAGTCGCGTCGAACGCGGCATCCTCGATCGCGATCCGCTTCCGCAACGCCGCGACCGCCGGGCCGCTGGCGGCGAGCTTCAGGTCCGTACCGGCAAGCGCGGTCCAGCCACCCGCCGCAGCCAGCGCGCGATACCGCGCGAGCCCGGCGACCAAAGTATCGTAGCCGGCATAAGGCGGTGGCAGCGACGCGATCCAGCTCGCCAGCCGGTCGCCAGCCACGGCGGCGGCGAATGCGGGCAAGGGATCATAGGCCGGGGGCCTGATGCCCCATTCAAGCTGGAAATCGTCCTCGATCAGCCGCCCGGCATGCACCGCGCTCGCATGATCCAACGCGGCGCGCACCAAAGCATCGCGATCCAGCGGAACGGCGCGCGGCGTCGCGCTTTCCTGCAACCCCTGCGCGATCGAATCGCGATCGATCAGCGTGGCGAGCAAAGCTGCCTGGGCATCGGTCAAGGTCGGGAGCACGACGGCGGGGCTGAGCAGTGGCCGGGGCACCACGATCGCCTGCTGCGCAAAACCGGGCACTGGCGCGATCAGCGCGGCGATCGTCAGCGCCGGAGTCAGCGCGGGGCCGATCCGGCGGGTGAAACGGCGTCCGTAGTTCATCGGTCTGTCCATCTGCAAAGGTCGCACTGCCGCCCGCTCATGCTTCGGCTCATAGAGCCTCAAGCTGAACGGGTCACGGCGAACTTTGCCCGATGATCCGGAAAAGACTGAAATTTATGCGCGGTCAGAAGGCCCGTTCGCCGATATAATTGCCCGCGCTGCTGTAGCGGCAGACGAACACGTCCTCGCGCGCGCTGGTCGCCTGTGCGCAGCCGACCTCACGCGTGTCCCGCCACATCAGCTGGGTGTAGTGCCCAACATCGGCCACCTTGCCGGTGACGCTGTTGTCCGGAAACGTCCCCGGCTTGAAGTAGCGCTTTTCGCGGATCCACGCCTCGATCCTCGCCTCGAGCGGGTAATAGCCCTTCGTCCCCGCCCACAGGTTCTCCCCTTGCGGATCGGTCGGCCGTTCGGGCGCATGTTCGAACGATCCGGTGGCGGCCAGATGGTCGGCCCAGCGCTGAGCGGATACCGCCAGATCGGCATTCCAGCGCAGCGGCGCGATCCCAAGTGTCGCGCGCTCGCGGTTATGGACGGCCAGGATCCGCGCGTCGAAGAATTGCGCGAGACTGGTCGCGCCCATCAGCATCGGCGCCGCGACACTCAGAAACGAGAAAGCCGCCAGCCGTCGCAGCGCGTATCCACCGTGCATCGATCCATCTCCCGTCCAGGACGGAAAAGGTGACACGATCCCCTCTCAACGAGGTTTCAGGCTGTGGTTAGGGGGGCGTTAGGCAGTTCTCGCGCAAGGGATGTAGACCGGCCTCGGACCAATCGAGCCCGGGGTGCCGGTTCTCGTGGCCTTCAAAACCGTGCCCGATGCCGCCTAGCTCCGCCCCGGCGCGCCGTTGCCACTCTCCGGCATGATGACGACTTCGTCACCGCGCCGCATTTCCGCGAAGACCAGCCGAGCGAACCCTTCCGGAATGCCGACGCAACCATGCGTGGCCGATCCCTGTCGGACATTGCTCGCATGGATGGCGACTCCGTCGCCGGTCAGCCGAAGCATGAACGGCATCTCCGCATCATACAGTGAAGAGCGATGCGTCTCCGCTTTGGCGAGGACCGGAAACACGCCGGACGGCGTCGGCTTGCCGTCGGTGCCGAACAGGATGACCGCCGACCCGATTTCATGCCCTGCGCGAAAGACCGACATGGTCTGGCGCGCCAGATCAACCCGGATCCAGGCCGGCCCCTTCGGGACGCCGCCGTCGTTCCAGACATAGTCGCCGAACCGAATCGGTTTGCGTTCGTTGAGTATGCTCCGAACCTCGTGAACGCTACCGTCTGGCGACACGAGTTTCGGATAACGCCCGACGGGATAGCGGATCCGCGATCCGACCGGAGCGGGCTGGACCCGCACAGTCTCGACCTCTCTACGGTCGGCGGCGGCCGACCAAATCACGATCACGCCTATGCACAGAACAATGGCGACGATGAAATACGGCCAGATCGAAGACGAAGGTCGCTGACCCGCGCCATTCATCCCGAGATCCGCTCACGCTCCCCGAAAAAGCCGCGCGACTTGGCGCGCAACGCCCAGCCAATCGCAAAGAACCCTGCGATCAACATCATCCAGGTCGAGGGTTCCGGCACGCCCGGCACGCCCGGTTCGACCGGGGTAACTCCACCGCCGCCGCCGCCAGGCAGGAACCCCACACCGCCAGGTACGAACCCCGGGATCGATCCGACGCCGGTGGGTGCGACCGAGACCGGCGGAAGCACTCCGATGTCGGGGATGATCGCCGCGCCATCGGTCGCCAACGGCGTTGTCAGGAGCGCGTCGGTATATTGCGGGGCGTCCGACACGGCGGCAGGCGGCCGGGTCCGGACATTGCTCAGCACGCGTTCGCTGGGGGGAAGGGCCGCCACCGCGCGCGACGCGTTCTTATCGTGTGCCCGCGCCTTCTTCGTCTGATTGAGCGCCGCCGACGTCCTGGTGCCTGGCGATCGATCGGCGAAAACAGACAAGGGATCGGCAAGCGCCGCGGCGATCAGCGATCCGTTGGTCGGTGAGGACAGACTATAGGATAGACCGGCGGTTAGTAAGGCAGCCGGGAGTAGAACCAGAACCTTGCGGGCATGCGATCTTCCGAAACGCCCTATCCTCGAACCCGAAGTTGTTTTCATCCCCATCAGCCGACAACCTTCGGGCGTCGAAAAAGTTTCATGACGGCAGCGTCAGGGAATCAGACGATCCAGGCGAAGCCTTGCAAACAGATCGAAAAAGGCATCGTCCGTAGGCTGGTATGCCGTGAACCCGAAGCGCCGGCTTTTCGACATATCGGTCACCACTTCGATCGGCCGGCCGAGATCGGCATCGGTGTGCCAGGGAGAGGCAAGCCGCGACAGATCGGGCTCGGCCAGCCCCTCGCGCGCCGCAATCGCCCGCCACAGCTCGGCATCTTCAGCCATCTGTATTTCGAGCGGACGCACCGTGCCGTCGAACGGCGCCGCTGCGATCCCGAACCACTCGGCAATCCGTTCCCACATCCATTGCCAGCGAAAGACGTCCCCGTTGACGATGTTGAAAGCCTGATCGTGCGCCGCGTCCGTTTCGGTCGCCCATAGAAGATGCCGGGCGAGTTGACGGGCGTCGGTCATGTCGGTCAGGCCGTACCACTGCGCCGCGGAGCCCGGAAAGGTGAAGGGCCTCCGCGTTTCGCGGCACAGGGTCGCGTAGACCGCCAACGTGGTGCCCATGTTCATCGCATTGCCCACGGCCTGGCCGATCACGGTGTGCGGGCGATGCACGCTCCAGGTGAAGCCGTCACGCTTTGCGGCGGCGAAGATCTCGTCCTCCTGCGCGTAATAGAAGTTCTCCACATCCAGCCGCCCTTGTTCCTCGCGAAACGGCGTCTGCGGCAGGGCACCTTTTCCATAGGCCTCGAACGGGCCGAGATAGTGTTTCAGTCCGGTCACCAGCGCGACATGGCGCGGACCACGCGGTTTCGGCAGACCGTCGAGCAGGTTGCGAACCATCGCGGCGTTGACGCGGATGTTCTCGGCCTCGCTGTCCTGTCGGGCCCAGGTGGTGATGAACACCGCGTCGGGCTGCAGCTCGCTCAACGCCGCCGCCGTCCCTGTCGCGTCGTGCAGGTCGACGGACAGCGGTCGAACGCCGGCCTGTTTGATCTGGCGCCGCGCCAGGCCATGAACGGCCCAGCCCTGCTCTGCCAACAGCGCCGCCGTCGCACTGCCGACGATGCCACTCGCTCCAACCACCAGTGCCGTTCTTATCATGCTCGTTTCCTTCCGATCGCCATTGATCTAGGCAGCGCCGGCCCGAGCTTCTAGACGGCACCATTCGGGGACGTAGACACCTAAAGGTAACCAGAGATGCAACCGGGCACGATCGCGGACGAGTGGCGGGAGGATTGCGCGCCGCGCCGGGTGCTGGCGCTGTTCGCCACCAAATGGACCAGCATGGTGCTCCATACGATCCATGTGCGGCATGACGGCGTCGCGCGGCCGGGCGCGCTGCAGCGGACCCTGCCGGGCATCTCGAAGAAGATGCTGACCCAGACGCTGCGCGAAATGGAAGAGACCGGGTTGCTCACGCGGCACGTGCAGAGCGCCGTCCCGCCAGCGGTGGAATATCGCCTCACCCCGCTCGGCGTGCGTTTCGTGGAGCCGATCGAACTGCTCCACGATTGGGGGCGGGACAATGCAGATGCGCTGGATCAGCTCGGCAGCAGGCCGACCGCCCGGCGCGGTTAGCCCCTGAAAGCGAAGGGAGTATCGGATCATGGCCGGCTCGGCTACGTGGCCGTCATGATCGACGACACTTCTCAAGCCGGACGCACGCTTGCCGTCGTGTTCGGGGCGGCCGTCCGCACCGATGGCAGCGCGAGCCCGGCGCTGGCGCGACGCGTGGGATATGCCGCCGCGGTCGCCGAGGCGGACCCGAACGTGGACCTCTTCCTGTCGGGCGGCGTCGGAACGCATCCGCCGTCCGAAGCCACGGTGATGGCCGAAATGCTGGACGGTGCCGTGTCCGCCGACCGGCTCATCCTGGACGACATCAGCGCCGACACGCTTCAGACGGTTCGAGCCGCGTCGGCCTATGCCCGGGCCCACAATTATGCCGCGATCCTGACCTGTACGGATGCCTATCATCAGCCGCGTGTCCGCATGCTGTTCCGTCTGATGGGGCTTGCGAGCCGCCCGGTGCGCCTTGCCGCACGCGGCTCCCGGCAATTGCAGACGAAGATGTGGCTGCGCGAAGCCGCCGCAATTCCCTACGACTTCGTGGCTGGGGTCGGTGCTGCCTGGCGCGACCGGCGCCTATAGATTTTCGACGGCACCGCGATACCGGCGACTGCCGCGAAATTCCGCTCCGTCGTGCAACGTCACGACGAAATCGCCCGATCTGTCCGACGAGATGCGGCGGATGGCGTCTCGCCGGACCAGCAAGGCGCGATGGATGCGAACGAAGGCGTCGCCGAGTTCGGCCTCGGTCGCGGTGAGCGTCGTCCTGTGCAGCACCGTCCTCCCCTGCCACACGATCTCGACGTAATTCCCGGCCGCACGAATCGCGTCGATCTCTGCGACCGGAATGGCATGGCGAATGCTGCCGTCCTGAACGATCAGGGTTCGAGCCGCCTCGGTAGCCTGCGGTTCTGCGGCACGCACGATCAGCCACTGGACCAGCGCCGCCATCGCCACGAATTGCACGTAGGTCGAAACGTCCTTCCGGAACTCGTAGAGCAGGCGGTCGCCGATCACGCCGAAGAACCGGTACGGACCGTATCCCGTGGCCTCGTAATAGACGTGCCGGATCGCCACCATGACCGCGATATGCCAGCCGGAGACCAGGACAGCCCCGCCGATCAGAAGCACTATCGCGAGCGGCCAGGACGATCGCGGTGGCTTGAACCGCGCCACGGCCCACCACAGCAACGGGTACAGGCTCAGCCACCCGATCATGCTGCTCCATTCCCACGACCAGACCAAATGCGGTGCGATGCGCGCACCCGAGACGGCCAGATCGCTGATCGTCGATTCGGCGTTCGCTATGAGGATCAACGCCACGACGGCCAGAAACCCGGCGACGAACAGGATGAAGATCCGGCGCTGCGCCCCGTTCATCCCGCGCCAGCCGCCGCTCGTCCCCGGTCGCCCCGCCGCCATCCCTGCCGATCCGCCTGCCATCCCTCGGTGATAGTGCCCGTTCCCGTCCCCCGCCACCCTTGCCTGATCACGGATTTCGGAGGCGAATATGGAGCGGCATTACGGAATGGACTGGCTGAGGATCGGGGCGTTCGGCCTGCTGATCCTCTATCATGTCGGCATGGTGTTCGTGCCATGGGGCTTCCAAGTGAAGACGGCGCAGCCGATCGCGTGGGCCGAGATCCCGATGTTCCTGACCAGCCCGTGGCGGTTGACCTTGCTGTTCGTCGTATCCGGCTATGCCAGCCGGGCACTGGCGGCGAAGTCGCGCGGCATCGGCGCGTTCTTCCGCAATCGCACCGCCCGCCTGATCGTGCCGCTGGCGTTCGGTATCGCGGTCATCGTGCCGCCCCAGGCCTGGGTCGAACTGTCGACGCAGCATGGCTATGCGGCCGGCTTCCTCCACTTCTGGACGCGGGACTATTTCCGCTTCGGCACGCTCGACGGCATCGTCCTGCCGACCTGGAACCACCTTTGGTTCGTGCTGTACCTGTGGGTGTACACGGCGGCGCTGGTGGTGACGATGTGGCTGAACCGGTCCTCGCGCGGCCAGGCATTGTTCGACCGGGTCTTCGCGGGCTGGCGCGCGATCGCGGTGCCGGCGGCGTATCTGCTGCTGATCGAAACCGTGTTGTTTCATCGGCCCGAAGACACGCACGACCTGATCAACGATGGCGTCGCGCATCTGCGTTACGTCCCGGCGTTCCTGTTCGGTTTCGGCCTGGCCGGATCGCCTGTGGTGCTGGCGGCCTTTGCCAGGCATTGGCGGACGGCGGCGGCGGTCGCGGGACTGTGCTTCGCCATGATCGCGGCGCTGCTGCTCCGCTGGCCCGATTTCACCTTTCCCGACAGCGCCGAGGTGGTCTGGACGTACCGGATCGTCCGCCATCTGGAGACATGGACCGCGATCGCCGCGCTGATCGGCATCGCCGAGAGTTTCTGGAACCGCGACCATCGCTGGCGCGCCACCCTCGCCGAGGCGACATTTCCCTTCTACATCATCCATCAGACGATCATCGTCGTCGTGGAGGCCTGGCTGAAGCCGCTGAACATCGGTGCCACAGCCGAGTTTGCGCTCCTCGTGCCCGCCACGGCGATCGGCTGCTGGCTGTTCTACGATATTGGGCGCCGGATCGGCTGGCTGCGACCGTTCATCGGGCTGCGGCCCGCGGCCTCGCTCAGCCGATGAGCAGGCGTGCTCCAAGCGCCGCGGCGAGCGCCGGGATCATCGTCGCCGCCCCCACCTTGAGGAAGCGCCAGAAGCCGACATCCTCACCCTCCCGGCGGATCGCCTGGAGCCAGAGAATCGTCGCGAGCGATCCGGTGATCGACAAATTGGGCCCCAGATCGACGCCGATCAGCAGGGCGTCGACGACCAATCGGGGCGGATGCGCCTGCGCCACGGCGGTGCTGGCGACGAGGCCCGCCGGCAGGTTGTTCATCAGGTTCGAACCGAAGGCGAGGATCGTGCCCGAAACGGCGGCGGCGCGGGCGGGGTCGGCCGCCGCCTCCCGCAACGCCTGCGCGACATGGCCGATCACCTCCGTCCGGTCCAGCGCCTCGACCAGCACGAACAGCCCGGCGACCAGCGGCAACACGCTCCATGACACCGATGCCGCGACCTTGAATGGCGAACGCCCGGCCAGGGCGCAGACCCCCAGCATGGTCGCGACACCGGCAATGCATGTCGGCAGCCCCAGCGGCAGATCGAACGCCGACATGACGATCAGCACGATCGCTGTCGCGGCGATCCCGCCGAATGCCGCCTTGCCGCCAGTCGACAGCGGGGCGCGATCGACGTCGCAGTCGCACGCCCCCACCAGCCGCTTCCGCTCCACCCAACGCAGCGCCAGATAGGTGACGAGGATCGCGGCCAGCGACGGCAGCGCGAACGATCCGAACCATTGCCCGAGCGGCGGCATCTTCCCGCCGTAGAGGACCAGATTCGCCGGGTTCGAGATCGGCAGCACGAAGCTCGCGGCATTGGCGATCAGCGCGCAGGCGAACAGCAAGGGGAGCGGCTCGGCCTTGGCCTTCCGCGCAGCGGCGTAGACCGCCGGGGTCAGCACGACCGCGGTCGCATCGTTGGACAGAAACGTCGTCGTGACGATCCCTGTGACATAGACCAGGGTGAACAACCGGAGCGTCGACCCCCGGGCCCTGATCGCCGCGGTCGCGGCGACCCAGTCGAACAGCCCCTGTTCGCGCGCCGTTTCGCTGAGCAGCATCATGCCGATCAGGAACAGATAGACGTCCATCCCCTTGCCCACCGCGCCGAGCGCCGCGCCCGGCGGCATCAGCCCGAAGATCAGCAACAGCGCAGCACCGGACACGGCCCAGATCGCTTCGGGCCAGCGGAACGGCCGCGAGATCACACCAGCAGTCGCGGCGGCGCAGATTCCCCAGGTCACACCCGATGCCAGGATCACCAATGCCGCCCGTTCTTGTTCGGGCCGAGCTGCGTGCCCTCGATCCCGTGTTCGGGCCAGGCACCGATCGCGTGTATGTCCCGCCCCGGCGCGATCGGAACGCCCCGGCGCGGAATATCGTCCTCCGCCCGCACCAGCACACGGATAGTGTCGCGATCCTCGCCGGATGCAACGAAGAGCGTGTGCAGGCCGGCCTCAAGTGCCACGGTGGCCCGCATCAGGCCGTTCTCCGTAGCGCATGTCATCGCGTGGTCCTCGTCTCCGATCCGTAGAGTGACGGATTCGCCGGACCAGCCGTACACTTTCGCGACCACCTCGACCTCGCCCGGACGCGGCACCTGTCGCGGGTCGGCCGGCCGCGTGACCATCCGGTAATCGGCCGGCGCCGCGATCTGGACGAACGGCCACGGCGTGCCGAGGCGCTTGAAGCGCCAGCTCGGGACGCGATCATGCACCGTGATGAGCGCATAGCCCGGCTGTCCGTCGCCCTCCTCGATCTGCGCGATCGAGCGCGTCGCGCCGTAGACGACGCGGCCGTCGTTGAGCAGCTCGTTGTAATGCGTATGGCCGGTAGCGACGAACGCGACGCGCGCGTCGGCGAAGGTCTGCGCGATCGTTTCGCCATCGGCGGCGAGATCGCCGGGATAGGCGTGCATGAACACGATCGGGGTCTGCCGCTCCGCTTCGGCGCGCGCCAGTTCCTCCAGCAATCGGTTACGGTGATGCATCGTCAGCCGGAAATCCGGGCCGCCGGCACCGGCCGAGATCATGTCGAGAAAGATGCAGCGATGTCCCGCGATCACCTCGGCTTCAGGGCGATTCACCTCCGGGAAGGCAGCTTCGTAATTGACCAGATCTCCGCCCTCGAAATCGTGATCGCCCGGGATCGCTCGCCAGGGTAGGCCGAGCGGTGCCAGCGCCTCAGTGATATGCCGATATTGCTCGGGCGTGGCATGGTTCGCATTGTCGCCCGGCAGGAAGATGAAATCCGCGGCCGCGCCGATATGCGTTTCGATCTCGGCGACGATCGCCTGAAGGCGCGGTTTGCTGATCAAGCCGTCCGCTTCGTCCATATGCAGATCGCCGATATGAACCCAGCTGATCGACGCGGTCACGATCGTTCCTCCGCTCCGTCATCACCGGTGCCCGCGCAGGCCGGTCGCAGCGTTCCGGCGAAACCGACCCACAGGCCGACGCTGATCAGCGCGAAGCTGCCGAGGATGTAGAAGGCAACGTGATAGCCGAGTTCCTGCGCCAGCCAGCCGCCGATCGCGGGGCTGAGCGACGCGCCGAGGCCCTGGATCGTCATCACCGCCCCCTGCCCGACATTCACGCGTCCCGTGCCGTTGAGCAGGCAGGCGACCAGGCCCGGCACTGCGACGCTCTGCAATCCCGCGCCGATCCCGTCCAGCGCCTGCACCGGCCATACGCCCCAATGCTCGATGAACGTCCCCGCCAGCATCCCGCGCAACGGCAAGGCCGCGAACGATATCAGCATGACGAGCCAATAGCCCCGGCCCGCCGCCATCCGCATCGCGATCAGCGCGGTGACGATCATCACCGCCTGCGCGACCATTACCGTTTCGGCGACGAACAGGGCGGCATTGCCCTTGCCCGCGCCGACGACCGCGAGCCCGTACAGCGGCAGCATCGCACCGTTGCCGAGATGGAAGCAGGCCAGCGAGGCGGCGAGGATCAGCATCGGCTTGTTCCGCAACAGCGTCTTGAAACCCTCGGCCTGCCCGCCCTTCTCGTCCTTTTCGCCTTTCCCGGCCTTGCCTTCCAGCCCCCGTGCCGCACGATGGTCGATCGCCTTTTCCGGGATGGTCAGCACGGCGATGATCGCCAGCACGCCGAACACGGCGGCAAGATAGAAGATCGCCGGCATGCCGAACTTCCAGCCGAGATAGCCCGACAGGCCCGCACCCACCATATTGCCGGCATGGTTCCAGGCCTGGTTGCGCCCGTTCTGCGCGTTGAACCCGTTCTGCCGGACGATCCCCAGCGTCATGCCGGTCACCGCCGGACCGATCGCGGCCCCGGCGATGGCGGTCGCGACCTGGCTGACGGTAACGACCAGACCGGATTGCGACAGCAGGATCAGGAACGACGCCATGACGGTGCAGATGCCCGTGACGATGACGACGAGCCGCTTCTTCTCGGTATGGTCGATGAACGCTCCGGCCGGCACCGTCATGATCATGCCGGCGACCCCGCCGGCGGTCATCACGGTGCCGATCGGGCCGGCCGTCCAGCCCTTTTGCTGCAGGAAGACGCCCAGGAACGGGCCGATCCCGGCCTGCATATCCGCCATGAAGAAATTGAGCGCCTGCAGCGCCCCCTTGGCACGCTTCGTTTCATCAGAGCTGGCGGCCGGTGAGGCCATCGCACGGGTCGCCATCAAATTCTCTCACTCACCTTGGATTGAAGCGTCCCGGTCATCCCGGCTGCCATTTGGCCGCACCCTAGGCGCGATACCGACATTCCGGCCTGAACGGCTTCGTTCATATTCGGTTCACCAAATTGGCGCTGTTTCGAGAAATATTTTGTTACAATGTCCGGCTGTGAGCCAATCGACCTTCGTTGTCGCATCGAGCTTATATCAATTTGTCCGTCACCCCGGACTCGTTACGGGGGCCACCGTGCCGAGCGGTCCGCAAGCATGCCATTTTCCATCTCGAAATCCGCTGGTGTATCCCGGAACCAGTCCGGGGCGACGGATTAGTTGGGGGACACCGCTCTCAAACCCGCCGACGCCTGAATTTCGATCCACCCAGAGGAACGACGCGATGCCCGCCCTGCGTCGATCACCGAAGCTCTACGAAGAAGATTACATCGGCCGGAAGTGATGCTATGGCTGGGTCGATGCGCAAGCTGGTTCTCTTCCTCTCCCTTATCATGCTGGTCTCCGGGTGGACCGGCATGGCGCAGGCTGTGGAAGTCGGCCCCTGCCCCGAAATGTCGGCGGCAGCGCACGAGCCAGTCTATTGCGATGGCAATCAGGAGCCGGCCGATTGCGACAAGGATTGTCCGCGTCATCTCAGCTGCCACGGCCATCATGTCGGCACGCCGATGACCAGCGCCATCGCTGCCGCACCGGTTGCTCTTCCGCGCGTGTTCGTCGCGCAGCGCGGTGAAACGCTGGCCGGCCGCGAGCTCGAACAGGCCCTGCGCCCACCCAAAGCCTGACACGTCACGCGGGCGCGCGGATCGCGCCCGATCATGACCCTGTCAGGAGTATTCCATGTATCGCATCTTTGCGGCCGTTCTGGTCGCTGGCGCCTGCGCATCTTCGCTGCAGGCGCAAGGTCAGGCGTCGGCGTCCGCCGAGCCGCCGCTGACGTTGGCCGACGCGCTGGCCGCGGCCGGCGCCTCCTCTCCGACAATCGAGGCCTCGCAATCCGGCGTCCGGGCGGCGCAGGCGCAGCGCACGATCGCCGGTCTCCGACCCAATCCGTCGTTCGAGGCGATGACCGAGAACGTCGCCGGGTCCGGCACCTATCGCGGCCTGCGCTCGTCCGAGACGACCGCCGGCCTGTCGCTGCCGATCGAGTTGGGCGGCAAGCGTTCCGCGCGCGTCGCGCTTGCCGACGCGCAACTCGGGCGAGCGGAACTGGACACCGTGATCGCCGGAGCCGATCTGCGCTTGCGCGTGACCCAGGCTTACGGCGCCGCGATCGCCAGCCAGCGCCGCGCCGCCAATGCCCGTGATCAGGTCGGGATCGCGACCGAACTCTTGCGCGCCGCTCGGGTGCGCGTGGCTGCGGGCCGCGCATCGCCGCTCGAGGAGCAGCGCGCGGACGTCGCCCGCTTGACGGCGCAAGGGGCCGCCGAGCGGGCCGAACGCTCCGCGCAGGTCGCGATCGACAACCTTGCGCTGCTGACGGGTCAGATGACGAGCCGGCTTGATGTCGGGTGGTTCGACCGCGTCGATATGGCAGTGCCGACACGCGCGGTGAACATCGGCGATACGCTCGCCGCCATCGCCGCGCGGGCGGATCTGTCCACGGCCACCGCACAGGTCCGGCTCGCCCGCAGCCAGCGCGTGCCGAACATCACGATCGGCGCGGCGGCGCGGCGGATCCAGGCGAGCAAGGATATCGCCGGCGTGTTCAGCGTCTCGGTGCCGCTACCCTTCTTCAACAACGGCCGGGCCGCGATCGACATGGCCTCCGCCCAGCGCCAGCAGGCGGGTGCCAACCGGCGCGTCGCTATGCTCGATGCGGCACAGGCGATCGCCACCGCGCGAGCAGATGCCGCTAACGCCGCGATCACTGCCCGCAACACCACCGGGCCGACCCTTACCGCCGCGCAGGAGGCGGCGCGTATCGCCCGCATCGGATACCGCGAGGGCAAATTCGGCCAGCTCGATCTGCTCGAGGCCGAACGCACGCTGGCCGAAACCCGCTCGGCCGCGATCGATGCGCTGGCCGCCTATCACGATGCCGAGGCGCGGCTCGAACGCCTGGTCGCCCCGGCACCCCCACTCTTGAAGGACACACGATGAACAGCATGATCAAAGCCGCGCTCGCGTCTACGCTGATTCCGCTGGCGCTCGGTGCCTGTGGCGGCAAGATCGAGGACAAGCCCGACGCCATGGCGGGAATGGAAAACAGCGCGGGGAACACGGCAGACAAGGATGCCGTTACGCTCACCGCGCGCCAGATCGCCGATGCCGGGATCGAAGTCGCGATCCCGACGGTCGGCGGCGTCGCCGGCGCGCTAGAAGTGCCGGCGCTCGTCCAGGCCGATCCGCAAGGATTGCAGATCGTCTCCGCGACGATCGGCGGTCGCTTGGTCGCGCTGACCCGCAACCTTGGCCAGCCCGTTCGCCAGGGCGACGCGCTCGCCGTGATTGAAAGCCGCGAGGCCGCATCGCTGAACGCCGAGGTGCAAGCGGCACGGGCGCGGCTGGCATTGGCGCAGTCCAACCTTCGGCGCGAACAACGCCTGTTTGACGAACGCGTCTCGCCGGAACAGGATCTGCTCGCGGCCCGCACGGCAGCGACCGAGGCGGGCATCGCGCTTCGCCTGGCGCAACAACAACTCGGCGCGACCGGCGGGGGCGGCGGAGCGCTCAATCGCATCGCGATGCGCTCGCCGATTTCGGGGCAGGTGATCGCCCGCCCCGCGACGCTCGGCCAGACGGTCGACGCCAATGCCGAACTCTACCGCGTCGCCAATCTGGGGCGCGTCACGATTACGGCGTCGGTGTCCCCGGCCGATGCCGGGCGCGTCCGCCCCGGCATTCCGGTCGAGGTCACCGCTGCCGGCCGGCGGCAGCAAGGCAGCGTTACCTTCGTCTCGCCGGTGCTCGACGATGGCACGCGCCTCGTCCAGATCATCGCCGCGCTGGACAATCGGACGGGCCAGTGGCGCGTCGGCGAGCCGGTGAAGGCGGCATTCCTGCTGCCAGCCACCGGGGACCGCAGCATCGCGGTGCCCTCCACCGCGATACAGTCGCTGGAAAACCGCACGATCGTATTCGCCCGCACGCCGACTGGCTTCCACGCGCTGCCCGTCAGAACCGGCCGCCGCAACGGCGATCAGGTCGTCATCACCTCGGGCCTCACCGGTCGCGAGCGGATCGCCACCACCAACTCCTTCACGCTCAAGGCCGAACTCGGCAAGAGCGGCGAAATGGAGATGTGAACCCATGATCTCCCGTCTCGTCACCTTCTCGGTCGAACGCCGCTGGCTCGTCCTGCTGCTCACCGTCATCGCCGCCCTGACCGGCATCTTCGCTCTGCAACGTCTGCCGATCGATGCCGTGCCGGATATCACCAACAATCAGGTGCAGGTGAACGTCCTCGCGCCGTCGCTGTCGCCCGACCAGATCGAGCGGCAGGTGTCGTTCACGATCGAAACCTCGCTCGCCGGTATTCCGGGGCTGGAATTCACCCGCTCGCTGAACCGCAACGGCTTCGCGCAGATCACGGCGGTGTTCTCCGATTCCACCGATATCTATTTCGCCCGCGCGCAGGTCGCCGAGCGGATGCGAATGGCCGAGCGGCGGCTTCCCGCCGGCGTCATGCCGGAAATGGGGCCGATCGCCACCGGTCTTGGCGACATCTTCATGTGGACGGTCGAATATCGCGAACTCGATCAGGTCCGGCACCGCGACGGCGAACCCGGCCTGCAACGCGACGGCAGCTATATCACGCCGGAGGGCGAGCATCTCGTCAGCGAGGCCGACAAGGCGACCTATCTGCACACCGTGCAGGAATGGATCGTCGCGCCGCAATTGCGCGGCACCGAGGGGGTGGCCGGCGTGGATTCGCTCGGCGGTTACGATCGCGAATATCTCGTCATTCCGGATATGCAGCGGCTCGCCGCGATGCGCCTCACCGTCGGCGACCTGGCGACCGCGCTCGAGCGCAGCAACACCAGCGTCGGCGCGGGCACGGTCGATCTGAACGGTGCCGGCCTGTTCGTCAGGTCCGACGCCCGCGTCCGCACCGCCGACGAACTCGCGCGCACCGTCGTGACCTCGCACGAGGGCGTGCCGGTCTTGCTCAGTCAGGTGGCTGAGGTGCGCGCGGGCCAAGGCATCCGCACCGGCTCGGCATCGGAAAACGGGCACGAGGTGGTCGTCGGCACCGCCGTGATGCGCATTCGCGAGAACAGCCGCACGGTCGCGACGGCGGTGGCGGACCGGCTCAAGGCGATCGGTCGATCGCTGCCGACCGACATCGTCGCCAAGCCGGTGCTCGACCGCACCGAATTGGTCAACTCGACCATCGCCACCGTCGCCCGCAATTTGGCCGAGGGCGCGCTGTTGGTGATCGTTGTCCTGTTCGCCCTGCTCGGCAATTTCCGCGCCGCGCTGATCGCCGCTTTCGTTATCCCGATCACGATGATGCTGACCGCGACCGGCATGCTGCGTGCCGGCGTGTCCGCTAACCTGATGAGTCTCGGCGCGCTCGATTTCGGCCTGATCGTCGATGGTGCAGTGATCATCGTCGAGAATGCGCTGCGGCGGCTCCGCGAGCGGCAGCATGAGGCGGGCGACCCCTTGCCGTTGAGCGAACGCCTCGCCGTGGTCGCGGCGTCGGCGCGCGAGATGATCCGCCCGTCGCTCTACGGACAGGCGATCATCGTCCTCGTCTACACCCCGTTGCTCACCTTTTCGGGCGTCGAGGGCAAGATGTTCGAGCCGATGGCGCTGACCGTCATCATCGCGCTGCTGTTCGCTTTCGTCCTTTCCGTCACGTTCGTTCCCGCGGCGATCGCCGCGTTCCTGGGCGGGCGGGTCGACGAGAAGGAAAGCCGGATCATAGCTGCGATCAAACGCCGCTACGAACCCGGCCTGGACGTCGCGATGCGCAGGCCGAGCCTCACGATCGGCGGCGCGCTCGTCGGCGTGGTGCTCGCGGCTCTGGCCTTCTCCACTTTGGGGCAGGAATTCCTGCCGCAGCTCGATGAGGGCGACATCCTCGTACAGGCGTGGCGACCGCCCGGCACGTCGGTGCAGCAGAGCCAGCAGATGCAGTTCGCGGTCGAGAAGATCATCTCGCGCGAACCGGAGGTCGAATACGCCTTCTCGCGCACCGGCACGTCGGAGATCGCGTCCGACCCGATGCCGCCCAACGCTACCGACACGTTCGTCATGCTCAAACCCCGCGCCCAGTGGCCCGACCCGTCTTTGCCCAAAAGCGACCTGGTCGAGCGGATCGAGAAGAAGGTCTCGACCATCCCCGGCAATGCGTATGAGATCACCCAGCCGATCCAGATGCGCTTCAACGAGCTGATCGCTGGCGTGCGCGGGGATATCGCGGTGAAGGTTTTCGGCGACGACTTCGCGCAGATGAACGCCAGCGCCGTTCGCATCGCGGAGGTGTTGCGCAAGGTGCGCGGCGCGGCGGACGTGCGCGTCGAGCAGACCGAGGGACTGCCTTTGCTCGACATCCGTCCGAACCGCGATGCGATGGCCCGAGTCGGCGTCACGGCGGGCGACGTGCAGGATCTCGTGTCCGCCACGATCGGCGGGCGGCAGGCCGGCATGATCTTCGAGGGCGACCGGCGCTTTCCGGTCGTGATCCGGTTGGCGGAGGCCTCCCGCTCGGATCTGCCGACGCTCGGGCAATTGCCGGTGCCGACCGCGAGCGGAGCGTTCGTGCCGCTCGCCAGCGTCGCGGACATCGCGATCGGCGACGGTCCGAACCAGATCAGCCGCGAGAACGGCAAGCGGCGGGTGGTCGTGCAGGCGAACGTGCGTGGGCGCGACGTCGCCGGCGTCGTCGCCGACGCACGGGCGGCGCTCGATGCACAGGTCGCTTTGTCCCCCGGCACCTATCTCGAATGGGGCGGTCAGTTCGAAAATCTGGCCGCCGCCCGCGCGCGGCTGTCGATCGTCGTGCCGATCTGCTTCGCGGTCATCATGCTGCTACTCTACGGCGCGCTCGGATCGGTCCGGGACGCCGCCCTGGTGTTCACCGGCGTTCCGCTCGCGCTGGTCGGCGGCATCCTCGCGCTCGTGCTGCGCGGCATGCCGTTCTCGGTATCGGCGGCAGTCGGATTCATCGCGCTGTCCGGCGTCGCCGTGCTCAACGGCTTGGTCATGGTCAGCTCGATCCAGGATCTGAGGCGACAGGGGATGGATCGTGCGCAGGCGGCGCGGGAAGGCGCGCTGCTCCGCCTGCGACCGGTGATGATGACCGCGCTCGTCGCGTCGCTCGGGTTCGTGCCGATGGCACTCGGCCACGGTGCCGGCGCGGAGGTGCAGAAGCCGCTCGCCACCGTAGTCATCGGCGGCCTGATTTCTGCGACGTTGCTGACGTTGTTCGTCCTGCCGACGCTCTACGCTCGATTCGGCGGCACGTTGGCGAAGCGCGACCGGGCGGAACCCGGCGGGTGAAATCCACTCGGCGCAGCGGCGCGGCGATCCGGCGCAACCCCATTGTCCTCCGCCACGGTAGGAATAGCCTCTCCTGCGGGGGGCGTAGTCGGAGTCGGCGCGCCCATAATGGCAGACCGACACCGCGCGCCCGAACAGGGAGAGCCGTAATGGATTTCGCGTCCGATCAAGTCCAACCGATCCTGGTGACCGCAAAGGGCGACCCCAAGCTGCCGAACGCGGTAAACCATGTCGAACTGGACCTGGCCAAATTCCATAACGGACGCTGGGCCTTGCAGCTCGACGCGGCCTTCGCTCGCCGCTCCATACCGGCGGTGATCGTCGCGCGCGGCGTCGCGTGCCTGGCGGTGGCGTGGTGGGCACAGCTCTCGCCGCGCAGCTATTTGGATGCGGTGCGCGGCGCGGTGTTCCGCTCCCCGCTGCATGTTGAACTCGGCCAAGCACCGATCGCGGCGAGCGCCAGCACCGGCCCCACGCACCGCCTGCCCTTCCCGTCGATCGTGGCAAACGACGTGACCCTGTATGTCGAACAGGTGCTGGCCCTCGCCGACCGTTGGGGCAGCCGGTTCGTCGATCTTAGCGCACCGTCATCCGATCACCCGAGCAATCGATCGAGCACCGGCACGGCGGCAGAGGAACGCCTGCTGGCCTATCTTGCCCTGCTCGATCCGCGCGTGGCATCGGACGACGATCGCGCGGTGGCGTACATCGCCCCGCTCGCGCCGATCCACTCTATCTAGAACGTCCCAACGCGACCGTCCGGAACCCCAGATGCGACGCGGCCAGCGTCTCCTCCTGCGCATGCCGCGCGGCGGGCCGGTAGCGGGCGCAATAATTGCTCGCGCACAGGAACGATCCGCCCTTGATCACGCGCGCCCGCGCGCCGGGCTGGCGCGGATCGAAGCTCGGGTTGCCGGGTGTGCCGTCGCCGGTCGCGAACGCGCCGTGGCCGGGGAGATACCAGCTCTTGGTCCATTCCCACACATTGCCGATCAAATCGTACGCGCCGACCCCGTTCGGCTCGAAGCACCCAACCGGCGCGGGGCCGACAAAACCGTCCTCGCCGCTGTTCCGGTTCGGAAAATTCCCCTGCCAGGTGTTGGCGTGGCGCGCATCGGGCCGAGCATCGGGATCGCGCAGACCGAAGCGGGCGGCCGCCTCGAACTGCTCTTCACTAGGCAGCGCCCGCCGCGACCAGCGAGCGTAAGCAGCCGCATCGGCATAGGTCACATCGACCACCGGCTGCTCTGAACGGCCCTTCAGATCGGTATGCGGCCCGTGCGGATGCCGCCAGTTCGCACCGCGCACGAAGCGCCACCATTCGGCCGGGTCCGGCGTATCGCCTGGCAGGCGCGGTGGCACGAACACGAACGCGCCGCCGTTCGGCCGCTCGGCCTCGGTGACATAGCCGGTCGCCGCGACGAAGGCGGCGAACTGGCGGTTGGTGACTTCATGTGCATCGATCCGAAAGGCGTCGACCTCGACCGGCGTCGGCGGGCCTTCCTCGGGATAGAAACGATCGCTGCCGATCGCGAACCGGCTGGCGGGCACCAGCACGCTGCCGTCGCTGCGATCGCCGCCGCAGCGCTGCGCGACGGCGGATCGCGCCGGCACCGGTCGTGCATCCGCCCCGAGCAGTGCCAGCGCGCCGACCACCAGCAGCAGCGGCCGGATCACGGGAACGTCGCCGGCGTGGAGGGCAGGATCACCCCCACCTGCTTGCCATAACCGTCCCAGGCGGCGGCGAGCGCAGCCAGCCGCTTCGGCTCGCTTTTGGCGAGATCGCGGGTCTCGCCGGGATCGTCGGCGAGGTTGAACAACCGCCAGCCGTCACCGAGATTGACCGCCTTCCAGTCGCCCTGCCGCACCGCGCGGCGACCGAACAATTCGCTGGCGACGTGCTCGTCCGGCGCATGAACGCGTTTCGCCGCCCCTGTGAGATAGGGCCGCCAACTCGACCCACGCACCGGCTGCACCGTACGGCCGGCATAGCTGCTACCGCGCCATTCGCCGCCCGCCGCCTCGACCAAGGTCGGCACCACGTCCATCACCGTGCCGTACACGCCCGAGACGCCGCTGCGCTTGCCGCCCGGCCAGTCGATGAACGCCGCCACTCGGGTGCCGCCCTCGGTGGTGAAACCCTTGTAGAGCCAGGACGGCGCGGTCGCCGCCTGCGCCCAACCGGGGCCATAGCCGATATACGATGTCGGCTTGCCCCAATTCTCCAGCCGATTGTCGGCAGCCTTCACGCGCAGCGACAGGCCGGGAATTTCCGCGCGCGCGACATCCAGTCCCTCCGCCCCATTGTCGGCAGTGAACAGGATGATCGTGTTGTCGTACTGGCCGGTGGCCTTCAGATGCGCGATCACGCGGCCGACATTCTGGTCCATCCGGTCTACCATCGCCGCATAGATCTCCATGGCGCGCGAATGTTCGGCCTTTTCCAGTGGCGACAGATCGGCCCAACGCTTGCTGCCCTTCAGCACCTCGATCGGATGCGCGACGACGTTCTGAGGAATCAGCCCCAGCGCCTTTTGCCGCGCCAGCCGGTGTTCGCGCAGCACCTCGAACCCGGCATCGTATTTGCCCTTGTAGCGCGCGACATCCTCGTCAGGTGCCTGAAGCGGCCAGTGTGGCGCGGTGAAAGTGAGATAGGCGAAGAACGGCTTGGTCTTGTCCGCCTTGCCGAGGAATTCGATCAACTTGGTCGCATAGGTGTCCGACGAATAGAAGTTGGCGGGCAGCGTGGCGAGCTGCTGGCCGTTCTCCCAATAGGTCGTGCCGAAATCGCCGGGCTTCTTCGAGATATCGAGCCCGTAATGGTTGCCGCCACCCTGTGCGAGATCGAAGCTCTGGTCGAAGCCGTGCCGCGCCGGGCTATCCTCGGCCCGTGTGCCGAGATGCCATTTGCCCGACATCAACGTCGCGTAATTCAGATCGTGCAGCCGATCCGCCAGCGATACGATATCGCTCGGCAGATAGCCCTCATAGCCGCGCTGGCCGCGCTGATTGGGCGCGAGCAACTCGCTCATATTGCCGAGCCCGGCGAGATGGTTGTCGGTGCCCGACAGCAGCATCGAACGGGTCGGCGAACAGGCCGGGGCGGAATGGAAGCCGGTGAGCTTCAACCCGCGCGAGGCGAGCGCATCGAGGTTAGGCGTCCGGATCTCGCCCCCGAACGCCCCTACATCGGAATAGCCGAGATCGTCCGCGACGATGATGAGTATGTTCGGCTTGCGCGCCGGGTCCGCCGCCCTGGCCGGGGCGGCCGGCGCCGCCCCTTGAAGAAGCGCCAATGGAGCCAGCACCGCCGTCGCGGACAGTAACAGATATCGTTTCTTCATCATTGCCTCTTGGGACATCGAACGCGAAGAGCGCTCCGCTTTGCCAAAAACACAACGTCACCCCGGACCTGTTCCGGGGTCCACCGTGCCGCATGCTTGTCGTTCTAATCTCTTGCTTCGAAGCACGCCGCCTGGTGGACCCCGGACCAAGTCCGGGGTGACGATGCCATACTGATCACTCCGCCGCGACGAGTTCCAGCTGCGGCTCGGGCTTCACCACCCGGCTGCCGGAGCCATCGACGCCCACCGGCACCTGCCCCGCGATCGTCGCGCGGCGCAGCAGGCGGCGCTGCTTGCCGAAATCGGCGATGGCGCGGTGCTGCGTCGCGCGATTGTCCCAGATCGCCACGTCGCCCGGGTTCCAGCGCCAGCGCACGGTATTCTCCGGCTTGGTGATATGATCCTGCAACAGGCTGAAGATGCGCGCGGAGTCATCGCGGTTGAGCCCCACGAACGACTTCACGAAATTGCCCAGCAACAGCACGCGTTCCTGCGTCTCGGGGTGGACGTGCACCACCGGATGCTCGGTCTCGTATACCGTCGAGGCGAAAATCTCGCGATGGCGTTTGATCTGGTCTTCGGATGCTTCGGGTCGCGAGGCGGCATAATCATAGGCATTGGTGTGGATCGCGCGCAGCCGGTCGGCGAGCGCCTTGAGCGGGGCGGGCAGATCGGCATAGGCCGCCGCGCCGTTCGCCCAGAGCGTATCGCCACCCGCCGGCGGGATGATCAGCGAGCGCAGAATCGATGCGGACGGAAAGGCCGGCAGGAACGTGATGTCGGTATGCCAGGCGGATGCCGCCTCGCCTTCCTTCGAGTTGAGTTCCAGCAGGAAGCGCGATCCTTCCGCCACCGGCACGGTAGGATGCGCCAGCGGCTCGCCCAGCCTGGCGGCGAACGCCTCGTGGCTTTCGTCGGTCAGGTGCGTCTGGCCCCGAAAGAAGATAACCTTGTGGCGCAGCAGCGACGCACGGATCGCCGCGACGGTCGGTTCGTCGAGATCGCCGTCGAGCTTAACGCCCCGGATCTCGGCCCCGATGCGTCCGCCCACGGGCACGACGTCCAGCGGATTGTCGGCGTCTTTCACATTGTCGAAATGGTGGATCAAGGCAGTCATGGCACTTCTCCTTCTCTCTGCGGTGGTACGGGGGGAACACTCAGGTCGCAGCGCGGGTATCCAGCGCGCGCCGGATCTCGGTGTGCGCGGCCTCGTCCAGCGGAAAGCGCCAGATCAGCGAAGCGGCGACGATGTGTGCGAGCGCCGGGCCGAGCGCGAAGACGTATTTCAGCGCCTCCAACGATTCCGGGCAGCTATGGCCCTTGGGCTGGAAACCGAACCACGCGACCAAAGGCAGCGCGAGCCCGATGCCGATCGCCGGCCCCAGCTTCATCGTCAGGCTGAACACCGAGAAGAACAGGCCGGTGCGGTTGTGTCCGGTCTCCAACTCGTGCGCATCGGCCACGTCGGCGACCATCGCGCGCAGCATCAGGTTGCCCGACCCTTGTGTAAGCCCTTGCGCCACGGCGAGCGCGATCAGTAGCCACAGCATGCCGGGGAAGACCGCGATCAGGCCGATATTGATCGCCGCCTGCGCCAGTTCCCCGGCGATCGCGGTGCGCCGTTTGCCGTGGCGCTTGCCGATCGCGAGCCAGATCGGCCCAGCGAGGATACCGAACGTGAATTGCAGCAGGTACAGCCCGCTCGCCCAGGCCGGCAGCCCCATGTAATTGACCGCGAAGAACACGATCAGCCCGGCGCGGATCGATTGCCCCGCCGTCACCACGGTATCGGAGGCGAGCACGCGCAGTAGCAGCCGGTCGCGCAGGATCAACGTCGCGGTCTGCCAGAAGCGCGCACGCGGCAGGCGCTCGATCGGGCGCGCCGGTTCCGGCAACGCGAACAATGTGAGCAGCAAGGTCGGCGCCAACGTGATCAGGATGAACCCGCCGACGACGTGCAGCTTCAGCGCGATATCGGCCGGGCGGACCTGTTCGAGCAAGGTCGGCAGGATCAGCGTCAGCACCAGCCCGATCGCGCGCATCGTCGCCTGATAGGTCACCACGCGCGTGCGTTCGTGATACTCGCCGGACAACTCCCCCGCCCAGGCGGAGAAGGGAATCTCGATCATCGTCCAGCCGCTGTAGAAGATGAACAGTACCACTCCGAGATAGAGCGGAGAGACGATATCGGGCGGAAAGAACAACAGGGTCGATCCGACGCCGAACAGCACGCCGCCCGCCGCGATCCATGGCCGCCGCCGCCCGAACCGGCTGCGCGTCCGGTCGCTCAATGCGCCAACGAGCGGATCGCTCACCACATCCCAGAAGCGACCAATGAAGAACACCAGACCTATCGCCGCCAGCGACAATCCGTAGTGCGTCGCATACAATTGCGGCACGAATAGCACGAGCGGCAGGCCCGCCCCCGCGATCGGGATTGCGAGCGACCCGAAGCCGAGCAGACGCAATCCGTCCGGTCGATCGCTTCGCGCGTTGGATGGTTGCGGCGTGTCCGCGACGTGCGCGAAATAGGGGATGCTGGCCATCTGCCACTCCTGACTAGAATTTGACCCGGAAGGTGGCGCCGAAGGTGCGCGGATCGCCCAATGTCGCGGTGACGAGGCCGTAATTGAGCACGCTCAGCGTCTGGAAATACTCGTTGTTCAGCAGGTTTCGCGCCCATAGCGACAGATCGTATCTGCCGTCGGCAAGACGCACCCCGACCCGCGCGTTGACCACGTCATAACCCGGCACGAGCCCGTACCGGCTGTTGCTGGCAACGGTGTAATAAGACGAGCGGTACGACCAGTCGGCATGGCCGTAGAGGTCCACGCCCTTGCGGAGCGGCACGGTGCCGTCACTGCCCAGCGCCGCCGACCATTTCGGCACGCCCGCGAGTGGCTGTCCGGTCATGCTGCGCACCTGGCCCAGGTTCAGTTGTTCGACCGGCGCTGGGCCGTTCGGATAATCGACATAGGTCGCGTCGGTGTACGCGATCGATCCGGTCACGCCGAAATGGCGGTCGATCTGCCACGCGGCATCGCCCTCGAACCCGCGCGAGCGGACCTTGGGGATGTTCGCGATATAGTTGATGTACGTCGTGGTGCCGATGATCTGCTGCACGATCGTCGTCTGATATTGCGTGACGTCGGTCTGGTACGCAGCCAGGTTCACCGTGACCGCGCGATCAAAGAATTGCGACTTCACGCCGATCTCGTAATTGTTGACCTTCTCGGGCTCGACCAGTGCCGACACCCCCGCGGGCAGATTGGTGAGGTTCAGCCCCTGCGATTTCGAACCGCGCGAATAGGTCGCGTAGAGCAGCACATCGTCGGAGGGTTTCCAGCCGAGGGTCGCGAGGCCCGACAGGCTATCGTTCTTAGCCGAGACGTCGAAGGCGGCGATCGGACTCAACGTGTTGCGGATCGTGGCGACCTGCGCGAGCTGCGTGGCGTTCAAGCCGGTCGTCGGTTGCGCGAACACGCGAGTGCTGCTGTACGATCCCCATTTGTCTTCATGGGTGTAGCGCAGGCCCAAGGTCAGGCTGAGCGCGGGGTCGATATGCCACACCCCCTGCCCGAACACCGCGAAACTGCGCGTGTGCGGGTCGGATTGCGAGTTGGTAAGCAGGCCGTTTGCCGCGATGTTGGCGACCGCCACCGGCACGGTGGGGTACAGCGCCGCGCCCGCATCCGCGCCGTATTCGGTCGTCCCGCGCCCGATGACGTTCTGGTAGAAATAATAGAGCCCGCCGACATAATCGATGATATTCTTGCCGTTGGAGGCGATGCGCACTTCCTGGCTGAACTGGCGCTGGAAATTCTGCTGCTGGCTCTGCAGGTTGATCGACAAAGCGGTGTAATCGCTGTCGTTGCCCGGATACCAGTTCCAGCGCCTTCCGGCCGTAACCGACGTGATCGTCGCCGGGCCGATATCGTAATTGATCTCGCCCGACAGGCCCCAGGTGTTCATGTTCGCCTGGAACCGCGAATTGGCGTCGGTCCGTCGGGCGAAGGGATCGAACGGCGGCGGCGTATAGCCCAACCGCGTCGTGCGATCGGCGAAGGTGTTCGCGATCGCCGCGCCATTGTCGTAGGTGCCGAAGCTGCCGACCAGCACGTTGATGCAGCAATTCTGGTCCTGCTGCCCCCAGTCGCCGATCAGCCGCACCGTCAGGTTCGGCGCCGGCGTCAGCAACAACTGCCCACGGATCGTCGCGTTGCGATAATCGTGCACGTCGCGCTTGGTCGTCGTATCGTAGAGGAAGCCGCCACGGTCGGTATAGGCACCGCTCAGCCGGAAAGCGGCAAGCCCGTCGATCAGCGGCCCGGTGAGCGATCCGCGCAGCTGAGAGAAATCGTAATTGCCGACATCCGCCTGCCCGTCGAAGCCCCAATCGAACTTGGGCAGTTTCGAACTGATGTTGATCGCGCCCGCCGTGGTGTTCTTGCCGAACAACGTGCCCTGCGGCCCGCGCAGCACCTCGACATGATCGAGATCGACCAGATCGAACTGGCTCTGCCCGACGCGCCCGTAATAGACGTTGTCGACATAGACGCCGACGCCGTTTTCCAACCCATCATTGGTCAGCGCCACGTTCGATCCGAGACCGCGGATATTGATGTTGGTGTTGCGCGGATTGAAGCTGAACACCTGCAGGGACGGCACCAATTGCTGCACCTGATCGAGCCGGAAATCGCCCCGCGCCGCCAGCTGCTCGCTGCCCACGACGCTCAACGCGATCGGCACGTCCTGCGCGCGTTCCTCGCGCCGACGAGCGGTGACGATGACCTCGCTGGACGGCTCCGCATCGGTCGTCAGCGATTCCGGCGCGGTGGCGGGCGCGGCCGGATCCGCGCTCGCGATCTTGATCGGTGCGGCGGTCTGCGCGGCCGCATGCTGCGCAGCAAATGCCAGGGGCGCTGCGCCGGCGATGAGTTTCAGTCGTCGATAGGCATGCGTCATCGCTGCCCTTCCCCTTATGGTTTTGGAAGAGTTGTTCGGTAATCGTCGTGTGTCGTCGGCCATCTGCTGCGGGCGCAGCTATCCCGTCCCGCAAGCCGGATAAGCGTGCGGAGCGGACACAGCGTCACCATTGCGCCGGTAGGGCGCTCAGGCTGCTACGATGGGTGAATGGCCGTCAGGGCCTCAGGGGCGACAGCGCGTCCCGGGGGGCCGATGGAGATAATGGCAACGCATCATCGAGAACTCCTCGCATGGTTGAACCGTATCGACCCGAAACCAGTCTCGCGCCGTAACGACACTATTCCTATCGAACGAATGGGATTTAGCGAGCATAGTTCGACTTGCCGTTCGCAAAGCGCGGCTACCTGCCCGCATCGGGCGTGATCCTGTCTCTCCGAAGCGTGGCCGCAAAGAGCGATATATCGACTTAGGCGTGCGGTGCTTGCATTACCCATCGCCCAGCCGTCACCCTGGACCCGTTCCAGGGTCAACCAAGCGGCTTGACCAGAACCATGAGGTTGATGATCAGGCTGCCGACACGGTGGACCCCGGAACAAGTCCGGGGGGACGGATACGACCGGCGAGTGGACCGCAAAAAGACTGAATGTTCGTACGCTCTAAAACCACTAAGGCGGTCCGTCGTTCGGGCCGCCCTTCTCTTTTTTTCCGAAAGTCCATGTTCTCGATGCGCCGCTTCTTCGGATTGCCCCTGATCGCTCTGCTGCTGCCGCTACCGGCCTTGGCCCAGACCGCGCCGCCCGCGTCAGAGGACGAAAGCGAGATCGTCGTGCTCGGCTCCGGCCTGCCCTTGCCGCCCGGCACGCCAGCCTATGGCTCATCGATCATCGACCGCGCCCGCCTGAACGACGAGGCTTCCGACCGGGTCGAGAATGTCCTGAAGGACGTTGCCGGCTTCCAGCAATTCCGCCGGTCGGACAGCCGATCGGCCAACCCCTCCGCGCAGGGCGTTACGCTCCGCGCGCTCGGCGGCAACGCGTCGAGCCGCGCGCTCGTGCTGCTCGATGGCGTACCGCTGGCCGATCCGTTCTTCGGCTATATCCCGTTCACCGCCTTGTCGGCGGATCGCCTGTCCGGCGTGCGCATCACGCGCGGGGGTGGATCCGGGCCGTTCGGGGCCGGCGCGGTGGCCGGCACGGTCGAACTGGTCAGCGCAACGCGCGCCGATCTGCCGAACTATTCCGGCAGCGCCTTTTACGGCAGCAATAATGCGATGAGCGTGGCCGGCTCGGTCTCGCCCGATCTCGGCGGCGGCTTCGCCACCCTGTCGGGCCGGTTCGAACGCGGCGATGGCTTCTTCACTACGCCTGGCGATCAGCGCGTCCCCGCCACGGTCCGCGCGCGCTATCGCGACTGGTCCGCCGGACTGCGCGCCGTGGCCCCGGTCGATGCCGACACCGAATTGCAATTTCGTGGCCTGCTGTTCGGTGACAATCGCACGTTGCGCTTCGCCGGTGCCGACAGTTCCTCGCAGGGCGAGGATGCAAGCATACGGCTGGTCCATCGCGGGCGCTGGCAGATCGATGCGTTGGCCTATGTTCAGGCGCGCAACTTCAGCAACAGGGTGATCAGCAGCACGAATTTCCGCCTCAGCCTCGATCAGCGCAACACGCCCTCCACCGGCATCGGCGGCAAGATCGAGATCCGTCCTCCGGTCGGACCGGATCACGTCCTGCGCATCGGCGTGGACGCGCGCAAGGCGGACGGCCAGCTGTTCGAAGACGCCTACAGCACCGTCACCGGCCTGGTCACCGCGCGGCGCAATGCCGGCGGCGACACCAGCACCACCGGCCTGTTCGTCGAGGACGACTGGACGATCGGCCGATTGATCCTGACCGGCGGGCTGCGCGGCGATCGCTGGACCATCACCGACGGCTTCTTCCGCGAGAAGACCAATGCCGGCAGCGTCACCACCGATCAACGCTATGGCGATCGCAACGGCGTGGAGGCGACCGGACGCGCCGGCGCGCTGTTTCGCGCGACCGATGCGGTGGCGTTGCGCGTCGCGGGCTATACCGGCTTCCGTCTTCCGACGCTCAACGAACTCTACCGTCCGTTCGTAGTGTTTCCGGTCACGACTCAAGCCAATGCCGCTCTGGGCCTGGAAAAGCTGCGCGGGTTCGAAGGCGGCGCGGACCTGACCCCGGCCAAGGGTGTGAAGATCGGCGTCACCGCCTTCTACAACCGCCTCGACGACGCCATCGCCAATGTGACGATCGGCACCAACCTGCGCCAGCGCCGCAATGTCGATGCGGTCGTGGCAAAGGGCGTGGAGATCACCGCCGGCGTCATACGCGGACCGATCTTCCTCGATGCCTCATATGCGTTCAGCGACGCCCATGTCCGTGCGAGCGGCGCGTCGATCGGGCTGAACGGCTTCGTGCCCGCGCAAAGCCCGCGCCAGGCCGCCAGCGCGACATTGGGTTGGGCACCCGCCACCGACTGGTCGCTCTCCGGCACTGTCCGCTACGTCGGCAAACAATATGAAGACGACCTCCAGACCGATATACTCCGCGCTGCATTGACGGTAGATGCGGTCGTCCGGGTGCCGATCGCCAGGCATGTCTCGCTGGTCGGCCGCGCGGAGAACATCTTCGACGAGACGGTCGTCACCCGCAACCAGGCGGGCTCGATCGATCTCGGCACGCCGCGGACGCTGTGGATCGGCATCCGCCTGAACTAGAGGAGAGTTTGTGAGCGACGACATCTATCCGGTGCCAGCGGAATGGGCGAACAGCGCCCGTATCGATGCCGCGACCTATGCCGCCGATTACGCGCGCTCACTCGCCGACCCCACCGGCTATTGGCTCGAACAGGCGCAGCGGCTCGATTGGATGACCGCACCCACGCGCGCCGACGAAAGCGATTTTGGCGAAGAGAATTTCGCCGTCCGCTGGTTCGCCGATGGCGTGCTCAACGTCTCCGCCAATTGCCTCGATCGCCATCTGGCCGAGCGCGGCGACACGGTCGCGATCATCTGGGAGCCCGACGATCCGAAGGCGACCCCGCGCCACATCACCTATGCCGAACTCCACGTCGAGGTCTGCAAGTTCGCCAATGTCCTGAAGGCCAGGGGCGTTCGCAAGGGCGACCGGGTCACGCTCTACCTGCCGATGATTCCGGAGGCGGCGGTGGCGATGCTCGCCTGCACCCGCATCGGCGCGGTGCATTCGATCGTGTTCGGCGGCTTCTCGCCCGATGCGCTGGCCGGCCGGATCACCGATTGCGATTCGCGCATCGTCATCACCGCCGACGAAGGCCGGCGCGGCGGCAAGGCGGTCGCGCTCAAGACCAATGTCGATGCCGCGGCCAAGCTGACCTCCTGCCTCGACACGGTGATCGTCGTGAAGGCGACCGGCGGCGACGTTCCAATGACCGAAGGACGCGATTTCTATTATGGCGATCTGATGGCGGACGCGTCCGCCGATTGCGCGCCCGAACCGATGAATGCCGAGGATCCGTTGTTCATCCTCTACACATCGGGATCGACCGGCAAGCCCAAGGGCGTGCTGCACTCCACCGGCGGCTATCTGCTCTGGGCCAGTCTGACGCACGAACTGGTGTTCGATTACCGCGCCGGCGACATCTACTGGTGCGCCGCCGACATCGGCTGGGTCACCGGCCACAGCTACATCGTCTACGGCCCGCTCGCCAACGGCGCGACGACCTTGATGTACGAAGGCGTGCCCAACTGGCCTAGTCCGTCGCGCATTTGGGAGGTGGTCGATCGCCACAAGGTCAACCAGCTCTACACCGCGCCGACCGCGCTGCGCGCGCTGATGAAGGAAGGCGACACTTATGTCACCTCAACCAACCGCTCCTCACTAAAACTCCTCGGCACCGTCGGCGAACCGATCAATCCCGAGGCCTGGCGCTGGTATCATGAGGTCGTCGGCGGCGGGCGCTGCCCGATCGTCGATACTTGGTGGCAGACCGAGACCGGCGGACACATGATCACCCCCCTGCCCGGCGCGACCGCATTGAAGCCGGGCAGTGCCAGCCACCCGTTCTTCGGCGTCGAACCCAAACTTGTGGATGCCGAGGGCAAGATGATGGAAGGCGCGGCCGAGGGCAATCTCGTCATCGCGCGGAGCTGGCCGGGGCAGATGCGCACCGTGTGGGGCGATCACGACCGCTTCTTCCAGACCTATTTCAGCACCTATCCCGGCACGTATTTCACCGGAGACGGCTGCCGCCGCGATGCCGACGGCTATTACTGGATCACCGGGCGCGTGGACGACGTGATCAACGTCAGCGGCCACCGCATGGGCACGGCCGAGGTCGAATCCGCTCTGGTCCTGCACAAGACCGTTGCGGAGGCCGCCGTCGTGGGCTTTCCGCACGATCTCAAGGGCCAGGGGATCTATGCTTATGTAACCCTCAACGCCGGCGAGAACCCGACCGATGAGCTGCGCCGCGATCTGGTGAAATGGGTCCGCCAGGAAATCGGTCCGATCGCCACGCCCGACGCGATCCAGTTCACCCCCGGCCTGCCCAAGACCCGTTCGGGCAAGATCATGCGCCGCATCCTGCGCAAGATCGCCGAGGGCGATCTGTCGAGCCTGGGGGATACCAGCACGTTGGCGGACCCGAACGTGGTGGACGATCTTGTCGCGAACCGGGTGCGGCAGGCATCGGCCTGAAGCATATCTTCACCCCAAACACTGCCCAGGGTGAAGATATGCGAAGAACCGATCAAACGAGAGGATCGGCCGAGCGTTCGAAACATGCATTCAAGCCACCGCCGGCAAACGATCCAGATGCTTCTCCAACGTCATCGGATAATCTCGCACTCGCACGCCAGTCGCATTGTATATGGCATTGGCAATCGCCGCGCCAACGCCACACAGGCCGAGCTCGCCGACACCCTTGGCCTTCATCGGTGAGGACAGCGGATCGACCTCATCGAGAAAGATCACTTCCTGGTGCGGAATATCCGCATGCACAGGGACCTCGTATCCGGCGAGATCGTGATTGACGAAGAAGCCGAAGCGCTTGTCGACCGCCAGTTCCTCCATCAACGCCGCGCCGACGCCCATGGTCATCGCGCCGATCACCTGGCTGCGCGCCGATTTCGGATTGATGATCCGCCCCGCCGCGCATACCGCGAGCATACGACGAATGCGCGTTACGCCGGTATAGCTGTCCACCGCGACCTCGACGAAATGACCGGCGAACGTCGCCTGCTGATATTTCTTGTCGAGATCACCATATTCGATCGCGTCCTCGGCGACGATCTCGCCATCCTTGGCGGCATCCCCCAGCTTTGCGCTGCGATTACCCGATGTCACCTTGCCGGCGCTGAACTGCACGTCGGCGGAATTGAAGCCGAGCTTCTGCGCCACCGTTTCGCGCAGTTTCACGCAGGCGGCATATACGCCGGAGGTCGAATTGTTCGCCCCCCATTGCCCGCCCGAGCCGGCCGACGCGGGATGATCGGAATCGCCTAGAACCACCTTCACCTGATCAAGGTCGATGCCCATCATCTCGGCCGCCGTCTGCGCCAGGATTGTATAGGTGCCGGTACCGATATCGGTCATGTCGGTTTCCACCGTGACGATCCCCTTGGCGTCGAGGCGCACCCGCGCGGCGGATTTCATCAGCAGGCTGCCGCGATATCCCGCAGCCACGCCCATGCCAATCAGCCAGCGTCCGTCGCGGACCATCGCCGGCTTTGCGTGTCGCTGCGCCCAGCCGAACTTGTCCGCACCCGTGCGCAGGCATTCGATCAACTGCCGTTGCGAGAATTTACGCTCCGGCTTTTCCGGATCGACCTGAGTATCGTTGATGACGCGAAGCTCGATCGGATCGATGCCCAGCTTCTCGGCCAGTTCATCCATCGCTATTTCCAGCGCCATCAAGCCCGGTGCCTCGCCAGGCGCCCGCATGGCATTGCCCTCGGGCAGATCGAGCACCGCCAGCCGTTGCTGCGTGATGCGGTTCGCACCGGCATAGAGGATCTTGGTCTGTGCGGCCGCCGTCTCCAGCCCGCCGCCGGGCAGATCGCCCGACCAGCTCTGGTGCCCGATCGCGATCAGCTTGCCGGTCTTGTCGGCACCCAAACGGATGCGCTGGATCGTAGCGGGCCGATGCGTCGTGTTGTTGATCATGAAGGGACGCGGCAACGCGATCTTTACCGGCCGCCCGGCTGCTTTCGCGCCCAGCGCCGCCATGATCGCGTCGGCGCGCACGAACAGCTTTCCACCGAACCCGCCGCCGACATAGGGCGAATCGAGTCGGACATTCTCCTTCGGAATGCCGAGCGTCTTGGCGACGTCGCCCTTGCTCCAGGCGATCATCTGGTTCGAGGTCCACAGCGTCAGCTTGTCGCCCTCCCAAGCAGCGATCGTCGCATGCGGCTCCATCATCGCATGGCTGTGATCGGGTGTCGTGTAGGTCTGGTCGAGCTTGATCGGCGCGGCTGCATAACCCGAAGCGAAATCGCCAAAGCTGGAATCCGCTTCCCCGCCAAAGCCGCCACCGGCTGGCTTGGTAGCCTTGTCCTTGGCGGCGGCGAGATCGAAGCCGCCAGCCTCGCGAGCATATTCAACTCGCACCAATGCGGCCGCGGCACGGGCCTGCTCGAACGTTTCCGCCACGACCACGGCAATCGCCTGATGGTAATGCTCGATATCTGGCCCGCCCAACAATTTGGCGGTGTTGAAATTGCCCTTGGCCAACTTGCCGGCGTTCTGCGCCGTTACGATCGTCAGGACACCGGGGGCGGTTTTGGCGTCGGCTAGGTTGATCGAGGTGATTCTGCCCTTGGCGATCGCCGATCCGACGATGTAGCCGTACGCCTGATCGGACGCGACGTCGTGGCGTTCATAGGCATAGGGTGCCGTTCCGGTGGTCTTGTACTTGCCGTCGATGCGATCGTGCGGCTTGCCGACGACCTTCAACTGGTCGATCGGGTTCCGGCCTGCTGGTGTGTCGAATTTCATGGGTCAGCCCTTCGCTTCGGCCAGGACCGCGGCGAGCGTGCGCTCGACCAGCGGAAGCTTGAATGCGTTTTCGTGAGACGGTTTCGCGCCGGCCAGCAATCCGCTCGCCACCGCCCGCGCACCGCGCGGTAGATCCGCCTCCGCCGCCTCGACCCGCCAGGGCCGATGTGCCACGCCGCCGACCGCGACGCGGCCCGTGCCGTCCTGCTGCACCACCGCCGCCACCGAGATCAGCGCGAATGCGTAGGACGAACGATCCCGCACCTTGTGATAAAGATGCATGCCGCCGATCGGCTTGGGCAAGGTCACGGCCGTGATCAGTTCGCCCGGCATCAAGGCGGTTTCGATATGCGGCGTGTTGCCGGGCAAGCGATGGAAATCCGCCATCGGGATGCTGCGCGTCGCGCCATCGGCCTTCACCGTCTCGACGCTCGCATCCAGCACGCGCATCGCCACGGCCATGTCGCTCGGATGAGTCGCGATGCACGCGTCGCTCGTGCCGATCACGCCCAATTGCCGGCTGAATCCACCGATCGCGGCGCAGCCGGACCCGGGCTTGCGCTTGTTGCACGCCTGGTTGGTGTCGTAGAAATACGGACAGCGCGTACGCTGCAGCAGATTGCCCGCCGTCGTTGCCTTGTTGCGCAACTGACCCGAAGCCCCGGCGAGCAGCGACCGGCTGAGCACGCCATAATCGCGCCGCACCGTCTCGTCGGACGCCAAAGCGGTGTTCTTAACGAGCGCGCCGATGCGCAGGCCGCCGTCCTTCGTCTTCTCGATCCGATCGAGCTTCAGATCCTGCACGTCGATCAGATGCGCGGGCGTCTCGATCTGCAATTTCATCAGGTCGAGCAGGTTGGTGCCGCCGGCGATGAACTTCGCGCCGGGGGTGCGGGCGACCGCCGCCGCCGCTTCGGCAGGCGACGTTGCACGGGTATAGGTGAACGGCTTCATGCTTTGGCCCCCTCTCGACCCTGGGCGACTTCGGTCATCGCCTCGAGGATGTTCGAATAGGCACCGCAGCGGCAGATGTTGCCGCTCATCCGCTCGCGCATCTCATCGTTCGTGACCTTGGGCCTGTCGACCAGGCTGGCGCTGACATGGCTCGGCACGCCGGCCTTGATCTCGTCAAGCACCGCCACCGCCGAACAAATCTGGCCCGGCGTGCAATATCCGCACTGATACCCATCGTGCTTGACGAACGCCGCCTGCATCGCGTGCAGATTGTCGGGCGTTCCCAGCCCTTCGATCGTGGTGACCTTATCGCCTTCGTGCATCACCGCGAGCGTCAGACAGGAATTGATCCGCACGCCGTCGACCAAAACGGTGCAAGCGCCGCATTGGCCGTGGTCGCAACCCTTCTTGGTGCCCGTCAGGTGCAGATTCTCGCGCAACGCATCAAGCAGGGTGGTGCGGGTATCGACGACCAGGTCGCGACGCTTACCGTTGACCTGTAGCGACACCTTCATGGTCTCGGGCGCAGCCTGCGTGGCGGGCCTCGCGGCCTGCGCCTCCGGCACCGCGCTCAATGCCGCCACCGCGGCACCGCCGACCAGGATCCCGCGGCGCGAAACCTCGACTTCGCCGGATGTTTCCATGATATCTCGCCCCTTCCGTTTCGGCCCATGATGGACGACGCCGATGCACCGCCTTGCCGAACTGTTTCACTACGCATGGCGAGTGTAACGCATCGTGCATGCGAAACGATGCGGAGCATTGATACCTTCAGCGGCATGAAGTTATATCGGGATTTCATTAATTGACCCATACTATATTCTTTGAGATATAGCAGGTGCCGCTCAAACGAAGCGGATCGTCGCCCCGCCATCCTGTCGGATCACCCGAGCCTCGACATCGTAAAGCGTGCCGAGCCTGGCATCGGTAAACATCGCATCCGCCCCGCCCTGCCCGACGACCTGCGCGCCCTTCACCGCAACCACATCGTCGGCGATGCGCATCGCCAAATCGAGATCGTGCAACGCCACGATCACCGTGCAGCCGCCATCGGCCAGCGCGCGCAACCGCCGTCCCGCATCGAGCGCGTGGCGCGGATCGAGCCCGGCAGTGGGCTCATCGACGATCAGAAGCTCCGGCTCGCCCACCGTCGCGCGGGCGAGCATCACGCGGGCCAGCTCGCCGCCCGACAGCTGTGTCGCCGGACGGTCGCGCAGATCCGCCAGATCGTAGCGCGCGAGCGCCGCATCGATCTTCGGCCGCCACGATCCGGGCAGCCCCCCGAAGGCCGGCAGATGCGCGATCAGCCCCAAAGCGACGACGCGCTCCACGCTGATCGCCCAATCGATCCGCGGGTTCTGCGGCAGATAGGCGCGCCGCGTGGCCAGCACCTTCCGCGACAAGGAGGACAGCGCCTGACCGCCCAGCGTCACGCTACCCGCCTCCGGCGCCAGCAAGCCGGCGGCGACCTCCAGCAACGTCGATTTACCCGCGCCGTTCGGCCCGATCACCGCCGTCAGCCGCCCCGCCGCGAAATGCGCATCGGCGGCGTCGAGCACCACGCGCCCGCCCCGCCGCACGGCGATACCAGTCAACACAAGGTCGCTCACGGCGCGGTTCTCCGCACGTGCAGCACCAGCCACAGGAAGAACGGTGCCCCGATCACCGACACGAACACGCCGAGATGGATCTCCGTGCCGAAATCCAGGATCCTTGTCGCCAGATCGGCGGCCAGCACGACCAGCGCACCTACGATCGCCGCCGGCAGCAAAGTGGCACCCGGCCGATGCCCGACCAGCGGCCGCACGATATGCGGCGCGACCAGCCCGACGAACCCGATCGCCCCGGTCACCGCCGTCGCCGCGCCGACGCCCAGCGCCGTGCCGAGCAGCGCGAACAGCCGCGCCCGCCCGAGATGCACGCCCAAACTCTCCGCCTGCGCCTCGCCCAGCGTCAGCGCGTCGAGCGCGCGGCCGGTCAGGAGCAACAGTGCAGCGCCTACGGCGATGAACGGCCCGGCAAGCAGCACATGATCCCAACTGCGATCCCTCAGCGACCCCATCAACCACGTCATGATCTCGTAGGCCGCGAAAGGATTGGGCGCGAGATTGAGCGCGAGGCTCACCCCCGCCCCCGCAATGCTCGACATCGCCACGCCCGCAAGGATCAGCGACAGCGTACCCCCGCGCCGCGACAGCGCGAACGCCACGCCCGCCGTCACCAGCGCCCCGACCATCGCGAACACCGGCGTCGCCAGTCCGAAACTGGCGGCGAACCCGTAATAGATCGCGATCACCGCGCCGAGCGACGCGCCCGACGACACGCCGAGCAACCCAGGCTCGGCCAGTGGATTGCGCAGCAGCCCCTGCAACACCGCCCCCGAAAGCCCGAGGATGCCGCCGACCAACACCGCCAGCACCACACGCGGCAAACGCACCTCGATCACGATCAGCCGTGCGAGACTATCGCGCGGTGCCGCCAATGCTTGGATCACTTCGCCTGGCGTCATCCAGACCGATCCGGCGAGCAGGGACACGAAGGCCAGTGCCACCAAGGCACCTACCAACACGATCAGCCAGCGCGCGCTCAAGATGTCACCGCCGCCACCTGTCGCCGCAGGTCGACCGCAGCGTCGCCGATCGCCGGCGTGCCGCAGATCGTCGCCGATTGCGCCACGGTCAGCCGCTTCGCCGCCGGCCAGAAACGCCGCACCAATGGATGACCGCTGACGTTATCGCCCAACGACCCCTCACGTGGGTCGGCCACGCCGCGGACCAGGAAATCCGGCTTCGCCCGCAACAAGGCCTCGATCCCGCCGCGTGATCCCACGCTGGTCAGTCCGGCGGCAGCGACGATCGCTGAGAGAAAAGGACTGTCGCTCATGCCGTCCCGCCCCCAGGCGGCGACAGTGATCGGCCTTGCGCTGCGCACCGGTGCCAGTTGCGCATCCATCCGCGCGATCATCGCCTCGCCGCGCGCGCGCTCGCCGAGCGCCGCCGCCAGCACGCCGACGTTGCGTCGTATCCCTGCGACATCACCGGAATCCGCCAGTTCGAGCACCGGATAGCCCAGCCGCCGCAACATCGCGCGCCCGCCAGGATTGGAGAAGGTATCGGTCACGATCAGATCGGGCCGCGCCCGCGCGACCTCCTCGACGCTGCCGTGATTGGCCGCCACGCGTCGCGCCGCCGCGACTTGCGCCGAATAGCGCGGATCGCGCGACAGCCACGTCACCGAAGCGATCCGGCTAGGCGGCAGCAGCGCCAGCACCAATTGGTCGGTGCACTGGTTCAAGCTCATCACCCGCATCGGCCGTGCGACCGGAACGGACGCGGCCGGCACGCTCGCGGTGCAGCCGCCCAGAAGCGCGGGCGACAGCAACGCGAGCCATGCCGGCCGCACCTTCATCAGAAGCGTGCCTTCACGCCGCCGTAAGCACCGCGCCCCGGCGTGGCGAAGCTGAACACCTCTTCGTAGCGCTCGTTGAACAGATTCTCGACCCGGCCGAAGACCGAAAAGCGATCGCTCAATTTATATTCGGCGTTCAGGTTCACCAGCACATATTCCTGCAAGCTCACCCGTACCGGAATGAAGCTCGGATCGGTAAAGGCGACATCGTCCTGCCGGCCGTTGTAGCGCACGGTCAGCGTGGTCGAGAATTTTTTGTCCATGCTGAACACGGTCGTGTTGAAGCTGCCGATATGGTTCGGGCGGCGCACCTCGACCGTGCCGTTCTCCCGCGCATGCAGATAGGTGTACGCAATGTCGAAGCGAAGCTGATCGATCGGTTGGGCCGAGGCGAACACTTCGACGCCCTTCTGCCGCGACAGGGTAGTGCGGTTGGCCGGCGATGCAACGAAGGTCGGCGCCGGGAAGGTCGTGTAGATCTCGTCTTCCAACTTGCTGTCAAAATAGGTCGCACCGATCTTCGCCTTGCCGCCGGCGAATTCCTGGTCGAGGCCCGCTTCCCAGCCTTTCGACTTTTCCGGCTTCAAATTCGGGTTGCCGATATAGCGGCCGTCCGCATAGGCGAAGAGTTCGAAATAGCCCGGATTCTTGACGCCGGTGCCGTACGCGCCGTGCGCGCGCAAACCGGACGGCAAGCGATATCCGGCCTGCAGGCGATAGGTCGTCACGTCGGCGAAGCGATCGTTCTGGTCGCGACGGATCGACGCACCCAGCACCAGCGCATCGGCGATCGTGCCCTCATACTGGCCGACGAACCCCCAATTCTCGGTCGATTTGCGCCCGCTGAACGAAAACGGAGAAGCCACCGTGTTCTGGAATTCCTCGCGCTCGTAATCCACCGCGCCGGTCAGCTTGCTGCGGAACTCGTCACTGCCGAACTGGAAGCTCGATTCGAGCGATCCCTTGTAGCGGCGGCCCTTGTCGCCATAATCCACGCCGAACGCGCTGTAGCCGGTCCGCGTCGTGTCGGCGATCTGCCCGGTCAGCGCGGTGTTCCACTTGCCGTCGGCCAGCGACAATGCTGCGCGCAGCAGGCCGTAATAGGCCTTGTTGCGGAAATGCGTGCCCGGCGTGTCGACGATATAGCCGAACTTCGGCCCGGAAAACGCCGTGTCGTTGCTCAGCGCATCGGTATAGCTGTAGCGACCCACGCCGGTCAGCTTGAAGATGTCGGACGGCGTCCAGTTCACTTTCGCGCTCGCGCCGACGCCAGTGTACCCCACGTCGCGCGTGCCATCCCGCGCGGTCGGCGTGCCGTTGGTGCGATAGAGCGTGCCGGACAGTGCATAATCCAGCGTGCCCGCAACCCCGCCGAAGCGCGCCGCGCCCGCCGCCGTGCCGAACGATCCGCCCTCGACGCGAGCGCTCAGGCCCTGCGATTCGGTGCCGGTGGGCGTGATATACTGGATCACGCCGCCGATCGCGTCCGATCCGTAGAGCGACGATTGCTGCCCGCGCAGCACTTCGATCCGCGCCTTGTCGTCGGCGATCAGCGTGCCGAAATCGTATTGGCCCTGATAAGGGTCGGACGCCTCGATCCCGTCGATCAGGACGAGCACGTGATTGGCTTCGCTGCCGCGAATGCGGATGTCGGTCAGGCCGCCGATCGAGCGGTTGACGGCGACGCCCGGCACGTCGCGCAGGATGTCGGAGACGATGCGGGTCTGGCGCTCCTCCATCTGCTCGCTGCTCAGCACCGTGACCGAGGCCGGCAGATCCTTCACCGCGATGCCCTCGCCCGAGCGGGATGCGGTGACGGTGATGTCGTTGCCCTCGGCATCCTTGGGCGGCAGCGAGGCGTCGCTCTGGGCGAGCGCAGGCGTGGCGGCGACAAGCGCCAGCAGAGATACGAAAACGGTCTTCATGATGTTCAGTCCCCCCGCGCCATTCTGGACGACGCGACTGGGGCCGTGTGTCGCGTGGCGAAACGCGAACGACGGCGACGGTTCAGCCGAACGGACGCGGAGCCCGGCTGCCTCGACACCGTGTGCGGCCCCGGCCGCACGGTTCGGGCCGCCGGCAAAGCATGGCTTCGCCAGAACCCGATTCGTCGCTCGAACGGACTCGTTCCGTGCCTCGGCCATCCCCTGGACGCGAGAGCATGAGCGACAGCGCCGGCAGGTCTCCTGGCTCACGGGTCACGGCTCGATGCACGCCTTCCCAGATCGTCTCGATCCAGTGGCCGTCCCGCCGGCCCCCGTTCGAAGGGCCTGGACAGGACATGTGCATCGCGCTCTCCGCTTACAGTTGCAGGGACAGCCGCGGCTTTGGGAGGAACCCCTCCCGCACCGCATTCCACATTTGAGCCCCTTGCGGGGCACCGGCGCGATCATGCGAAGCCGGATGGTTCGCATCCGGTTTCGAGTGCGCCCTTAGTGGAAATGCTGCGCCGCGCAAACGAAATCCGCGCGAGGCGGCGCTCCGCGCTCAGCCGTGCCCGGTGCGCAGGTTCAGGATCACGACGCCGGTCACGATCAGCCCGATCGCGGCCAGCGCGGTCGTGTCGAGCTTCTGGGCATAGGCGATCCACGCCACCGCCGTGACCAGCACGACGCCCGCGCCGGACCAGATCGCATAGGCGACGCCGATCGGGATCGATCGCAGCGCGAAGGACAGGAAATAGAAAGCGGCGGCATAGCCGACCACCACGATCAGCAACGGCCAGGGTCGCGTGAACCCTTCCGCCGATTTCAGGAAGGACGTGGCGATCACTTCCGACAGGATCGCCACCGACAGCCAGATCCAGTTCGGCACGGCTCAGCGCCCGCCGATGCCGGAGGCTGCCGCGCGCAACACCGCCGCCAGCCGTGCCGACCAGTCCGCGCATCCGGCGGCCGTGCCGATCAGATCCTGCCGCACCTCGATCTCGGCATAGGGGCGGCGCGCAGGATAGGCATGGCGCGGCACGGTGTAGTCGATCGCGTCCATGCTGTAGGGCTCGTTGTCGCCGACCGTCAGCGTATCGTCGGCCCGCAACGCCGCGAGCAGCGCCTGCGCGAACGCGGTATCGCCGCCATCGTGCAGCACGCCGATCTCCCACGGCCGCGTTACGGTCTGCCCCGCGCTTCGCAACATCGGGGTGAAGCTGTGCAGCGCCACCAGGATCGTCCCCTGCCCCGCCGCATCGCGCCGCGCGATCTCCGCGCCGATCGCTTCCTGATACGGCGTGTGGATCACCGCCACGCGCGCCGCGCGCTGGGCTGCATCCAGATCGCGATTGCCCGGCACGACGGTCAGGTCGCTCACCTCGGGCATCGCATCGGCCCGCGCCGGATCGCGATTGCAGTCGATCACGAGGCGCGAATAGGTCTGCCGTACGAACACCGCGTCCAGCGCCTCGGCCAGCATCGGCCCCAGTTCGCCGATGCCGATATCCCAGCCGATGTGTCGCGCGAGTTCCTGCGGCGGCAGGCCCAATCCGGCGAGGCTCTCGGGCACCAGCTTCCCGGCATGATCGCCGATCAGCAGGAAAGGCGAGGCGCCGCCCGGATTGATCACCTGTACCGGCGACGGATCGTTCGCGCCCAGCAATGCCGCCGTCATGTCGCCGTCCTTCCTAACCGTTCGCCGCTCGTCTAAGCCTTCGGTCACATCATGAACACCGTCCTGAACATCACCCGGTCGATTCTCGGCCAGCCGTGGCGCTGGCGCGCGCTGGAAACCGACACGCGCGATCCCGGCTTCGCGCCCGACGATCTCGTCACGCAATTGCTGCTCGCCCGCGGCTGCCCGCGCGAGGATCTGGAGGCGCACAAGGCCCCCAGCATCCGCACCTTCATGCCCGATCCGTCGATCTTCCGCGATATGGACAAGGCGGCCGAACGGCTTGCCGATGCGATCGCGCACAAAGAATCGGTCACCGTCTTCGGCGATTACGACGTGGACGGCGCGACCTCCGCCGCGCTGATGATCCTGCTGCTGCGCGATCTCGGGCTGGAGGCGAAGGCCTATATCCCCGATCGCCTGATCGAAGGCTATGGCCCGTCCGGTGCCGCGATGCTGCGCCTGAAGGCGGAGGGCGCGGACCTGATCGTCACGGTCGATTGCGGCGCGCAGGCGTTCGACGCGCTCGAAGCCGCGCGCGACGCCGGGGTCGACGTGATCGTCGTGGATCATCACAAATGCACGCTCGCCTTGCCGCACGCCCATGCGCTGGTGAATCCGAACCGGCTCGACGAGACGGACGGCGCGGCGCACGGTCATCTCGCGGCGGTCGGCGTCGCCTTCCTGCTCGGTGCGGCGCTGATTCGCGTGATGCGCGCGCGCGGTGCCTTCGCCGACACAGCCGAACCGCGCCTGCTCGATCTGCTCGACATCGTCGCCCTGGGCACCGTCGCCGACGTGGCGCAACTCCGCGGGCTCAACCGCGCCTTTGTCGCGCAGGGGCTGAAAGTGATGGCGCAGCGACGAAATATCGGCCTCAACGCCCTGATCTCCGCCAGCCGCCTCACCCGCGCGCCGACCGCGCAGGATCTCGGCTTCGCATTGGGTCCGCGCATCAATGCCGGCGGCCGCGTCGGCAAGTCCGATCTCGGCGTGCGCCTGCTCACCACGCGCGAACCGCAGGAGGCCGCCGCAATCGCCGCCGAACTCGATCGGCTGAACGAGGAGCGGCGCGCGATCGAGGGGATCGTGCAGGAGGCCGCCGACGCTCTGGCCGGCGTGGCGAAGGAGCGTGCGGTGCTCGTCGTCGCCGGGCGTGGCTGGCACGCCGGCGTGATCGGCATCGTCGCCGGCCGCCTGAAGGAGAAATACGGCCGCCCGGCGATCGTCATCGCCCTGGACGAAAATGGCATCGGCAAGGGATCGGGCCGATCGATCTCGGGCGTCGATCTCGGCGCGGCGGTGCTGTCGGCCAAGGATAGCGGCCTGCTCGTCGCCGGCGGCGGCCATGCGATGGCGGCCGGCCTGACGATCGCCGAGGACCAGTTGGCCGCGTTCGGCGACTTCCTCGAAACTCGCCTCGCCGACGCCGTCACCCGCTCGATCGGCGATCGCGCCCTGCTGCTCGACGCCCTGCTCGCCCCCGGTGGCGTCACCCCCGCGCTGGTCGAAGCTCTGGACAAAGGCGGCCCCTACGGCATGGGCTGGCCCCAGCCCCGGATCGTCGCCGGCCCGGTGCGGATCATCAAGGCAGAGATCGTCGGCAACGGCCATGTCCGGGTCATCATCGCCGGCGACGACGGCCGGTCGCTGAAAGCCGTCGCCTTCCGCCAAGCCGATACCTCGCTCGGCGCCGCGCTGCTCGGCGCGCCGCCCCATCGGCGACTCTGGCTCGCGGGCCGGGTGAAGATCGACGATTGGGGCGCGAAACCGGCGGCGGAACTCCATCTGGACGACGCCGCCTGGGCCGATTAACCAAACGGACAAATCAGCGGGTTGACCAGCGCGGCGCATTTCCCTAACCGCCTCCAACCAACCGGCGCTGCCGGCATGGCCCCTTCGTCTAGCGGTTAGGACGCGGCCCTTTCACGGCTGAAGCACGGGTTCGATTCCCGTAGGGGTCACCAAATCATTGAAGTTGCGGGACCGGTGGTATGTGCCGACCCACCGGCCGGGACAGCTTGGACTGACACGGGCACTACCTCGACCGACAAATGCGAATGCCAGAACGTACCGCAAACGGTCGGTGACCCCTGAAACTTCGGATTGCGGTATCCGACTGAGCTAGGACACGGCTCCACCAACGACTGGAATGCGCTGTCGGAATCTCCAAGCCTTACGGCGCTGGCAAGCAGGGCCGTAAGGTGTCCCGGATGCGTCACCGGAGGTGCCGTGCGCCGCGATGTCGGCTCGATGCGCGCGGCGCGGCCCGGTGCGCAACGATGTGCGACCGCACGCCCGATCGCCTCCGTGCACAAGATCCTTGCAATCTCAGTAAGCCCCGCCATACAAGTCTTACATACAGTTGTGTATGTTCGCGAGGTGGTTCCGTTGGCAAAGCTGGACTATTCGGGCTGGCGCGTAGTGCGGGAAGGCCTGCGAAGTCAGAGCGGCTGGGGCGAGGCCTGGCGCAATCCCGAGCCCAGGGCCGCCTATGACGCCATTATCGTTGGCGGCGGCGGCCACGGCTTGGCCACGGCTTACTACCTCGCCAAGACCCACGGCATGCGCAACGTCGCCGTGCTGGAAAAGGGCTGGTTGGGGGGTGGCAACACGGGCCGCAACACGACGGTCATTCGTTCGAATTATTATTACCGCGAGAGCGCTGCGCTCTATGACATGTCGCTCAAGCTCTACGAAGGGCTGGCTCGTGAACTGAACTACAACGTGATGTTCAGCCAGCGCGGGATGATCACGCTGGCGCACAGCCGGCACGATCTGGAAGCCGCCGCCCGCTGGGTCAAAGCGATGCGCATAAACGGCGTCGATACCGTCATGGTCGACACCAAAGAGATCGCGCGCAGAGTGCCGATCCTCGACATGTCGCCGGAAGCACGCTTCCCGGTGATGGGCGGCTTTCTGCAGAAACGGGCCGGCACGGCACGCCATGATGCCGTAGCATGGGGCTATGCGCGCGCCGCAGACGCACTGGGAGTCGACATCATCCAGCAATGCGAGGTGACCGGATTTCGCCGCGCGACCGACGGCACGATCGCTGGCGTCGATACGAGCCGCGGACCGATCGCCGCCCGCTCGGTCGCACTCGCGGTGGCGGGACATTCGACCACGCTTGCCGAAATGGCGGGCTTTCGCCTGCCCGTCACCAGCTATGCGTTGCAGGCCTTCGTCACCGAACCCCTAAAACCGGTGCTCGATACCGTCGTGCTGTCGCTGGCCACCGGAGTCTATCTCAGCCAGTCCGACAAGGGCGGACTGGTGATCGGTGGCGCCCTCGATCTCTACCCATCCTATGCGCAACGCGGGAACATGCCGATGGCGCGCAACGTGCTGGGCGCCGTGGCGCAGCAGTTTCCGCGCTTGGGGCGTGTGCGGTTGTTGCGGCAATGGGCCGGCATCGTCGATGTCGTGCAGGATTCGAGCCCGATCCTCGGGGCGACACCAATCCCCAATCTCCTGATCAATTGCGGCTGGGGCACGGGCGGGTTCAAGGCGATCCCGGCAGGCGGCACGCTGCTGGCGCACCACATGGCGACCGGCGCGCCGCATCCCCTGGCAGCGCCCTTCTCGCTTGCGCGCTTTTCGACCGGCGCGCTGATTGACGAAGCCGCCGCCTCCGGCATCGCGCATTGAGGGACGAACCATGCTGCTGATCAATTGCCCCCTGTGCGGGCCACGCGACGAACTGGAGTTCCGGTGCGGTGGTGAAAGCCATGTCAGCCGGCCCGGCCCCGCCGAAACCGTATCGGATACCGACTGGAGCGCGTACTTGTTCGCGCGTAGCAACCCCAAGGGCGTGCATTACGAACGCTGGGTCCACGCCTTCGGCTGCCGGCGCTGGTTCAACGTGGCGCGTCACACCGTCACGCATCGCATCGAAGCGATCTATGCGATGCACGAGCGTCCGCCGGTCGCCTTCGACGGAAGCGACGGGCTGTGACGGGCGGGCAAACAGCTCGCGTCGCCGCCGGCGGACGCGTCGATCGATCCCGGCCGCTGAGTTTCACTTGGGAGAAACGCAGCTATACGGGCTATGCAGGGGATACGCTGGCATCCGCGCTGATGGCGAATGGCATCACGCTGGTGGGCAGATCTTTCAAATATCACCGTCCGCGCGGCATCATCGCTGCGGGTGTCGAGGAGAGCAACGCGCTGGTACAGCTGGGCCAGGGCGCGCGCTCAACGCCCAGCATGCGCGCGACCGAGGTGCTCCTCTATGACGGACTGGTGGCCAAGCCGGTCAACTGCTTTCCAAACAGCCGGTTCGACGTCGGCGGCATCAACAATCTGGTCGCGCGCTTTCTTCCTGCGGGCTTCTACTACAAGACGTTCATGTGGCCGGATTGGCACCTGTACGAGGGCATCATCCGTCGCGCCGCTGGGCTCGGCAAGGTCGCGACAGACGTCGATCCGGACCGTTACGAAAGCCGATACGCGCATTGCGACGTTCTGGTGGTGGGCGGTGGCCCGGCCGGCCTCGCCGCCGCTGACGCGGCGTCGGCCGCCGGTGCCCGCGTCATCCTGGCAGAGCAAGATTTCAGTCTGGGCGGTGCCCTGCTGTACGACGAAATCGTCATCGATGGCGAGAACGGGGACGCTTGGGCCACGCGGGTGGGTGAACACATTGCAGGGCGGCATGATGCCAAGCTGCTGTTGCGCACGACCGTACTGGGTTATCACGACCATAACAGCCTGACGATGGTGCAGCAGCTCGGTAACGAGATGGCATGCGCCGCCGACCCGACCCGGGCGCGTTACCGGACATGGCAGGTCCGCGCGGCGCGCGTCGTGCTCGCCACCGGAGCCATCGAGCGACCGCTGGTGTTTCCAGGCAACGACCGGCCCGGCATCATGCTCGCCTCGGCGGTACGCCATTACGCCCGCCGGTTCGCGGCGCTAGCGGGCCGCCGGGGACTCGTGTTCACGAACAACGACTCTGCCTATCGCACCGCATTCCCGCTGGCCGACAGCGGCGTTACGATCGCGGCGGTCGTCGATGTACGCGAAACCGTGGCTTCGGATCTGGCGAACGCGCTGAGCCAACGTGGCATTCGATCGATCGCTGGCGGCGCGGTGATCGACACGCGCGGCCGCAACCGCCTGTCCGGCGCGCAGGTCCGTACTAGCCACGGCCAGGAATGGATCGCCTGTGATCATCTCGCCATGTCGGGCGGCTTTAATCCGACGACGCATCTGTTCAGCCAGTCGGGCGGTACCACGCGATACGCCGAAGACATTGCAGCCTTCGTCCCTGACCACTCGGTCCAAAACGAATGCTCCGTCGGTGCCGCCGCGGGCGCGTTTTCTACGCACGCTGCCGTGCAATCGGGCACGACGGCAGGCGCGGCGGCGGCGATGGCCATTGGGTTTGCGCCCGCGTCTGATGCAAAGCCCGTGGTCGCCAACGAACGTGCCGAGGCATCGTTGATGCCGTGCTGGTCAATCGACGCCGGGCGGAGCAAGGCGTTCGTCGATTTCCAGAACGATGTCAGCGTCACCGACATCGCCTTGTCGGCGCGCGAATCCTTCCGGTCGGTCGAACATCTCAAGCGCTACACGACGCTCGGCATGGCGGTGGATCAGGGCAAGACCTCGAACGTGAATGCTCTCGCCATTCTCGGCGCGCTGACCGGTCGCAGCGTGCAAGAGACCGGCCATACCCGCTATCGCTATCCCTTCACGCCCGTGCCGCTCGGCGCGATGGCGGCGCGCAATCGCGGCGAGCTGTTTCGACCGCGCCGCCATATGCCGGCGCACGACGATCACGTCTCGGCCGGCGCGGTGTTCGAGGATTATGGCGGCTGGATGCGCCCGGCTTATTATCCGCGCAGTGGCGAGAGCCCGCACGATGCCGAACAGCGCGAGGCTCGAACAGTGCGCCGGACAGCCGGGCTTTTCGAGGGGTCGCCGCTGGGCAAGATCGAGGTGACAGGGCCTGACGCCGGCCGTTTCCTCGACCTCGTCTATGCCAACACCATGTCGACGCTGAAGCGGGGCAAAGTCCGTTACGGCCTGATGCTGAACGAACTGGGCGTCGTCATCGACGACGGCGTGACGACGCGGCTGGGCGACGACCATTTCCTTATCTGCACGTCGAGCGGCGGTGCCGAGAGGATCGCGGCGTGGATGGAGGAATGGCTCCAGTGCGAGTGGCTCGACTTGGACGTGCTGGTCGCGCCCGTAACGTCGGCCTGGGGCGTCCTGACGATCACCGGTCCCCAGGCACGCCATATCGTGCACGAGACCGGGACCACGGTTCCCCTGGACGACTTTCCGCACATGAGCTTCGCCGAAGGGACGATCGCGGGCCTGCCGACGCGGATGTTCCGCGTCAGCTATAGCGGCGAGACCTCCTACGAAATCAATGTACCCGCGACCAGCACGTCAGCTCTGTGGACGAAGCTGATGGAGGTCGGGGCGGGGCATGGGCTGACGCCGGTCGGCATCGACGCCTGGATGGTGCTGCGGACCGAAAAGGGATACCTGCACATCGGCGTCGACACAGACGGCACCACCAACGCGCTCGATGTCGGATGGTCGCATGTCCTGAAAAAGGGCAACGACTTCATCGGCAAGCGTTCGCTGATGCGCGCCGAGGACCAACGGGCCGATCGCTTGCAATTCGTCGGCTTCGCTTCGCCTGCCGGAGCACCGCCGCTACCGATCGGCGGTCATGCGACCGCGCCCGATACGACCGGCACGCGCCATAGCGAAGGCTATGTCACGTCGAGCGCCTTTAGCCCGACGCTGAAGCATCCGGTCGCGCTCGGCATGCTGCGCGGCGGGTTTGCTCGGATGGGCGAAACGGTGCGGATTGAGGGCGGTGGCACGACGCACACAGCCACGGTGGTCTCACCGACGTTCTACGATGCCGCCGGGGAGCGTCTGCGTGGCTGAGGATCATTTGAACGTTGTCGCCCATGGCGTCGGGGTTCGGCGGCTGGTCACACCGGCAATCCAGATCGTGCGCCTGCGCGGCCATGACGACGCGCTGCTCAGCGGGCTGTGCCAGGCTCTGGACATCGTGCTGCCCCGCACAACCAATCATGCCGCAGGCGAAGCGCCGCGGGCGCTCGTGCTCGCACCGGGCGAGTGGATGCTCGTCAGTCGCCCGCTCGACCGCGGCGCGTTCCACAATGCAGCGCGGGGGACTAGGGTCGCGCATCTCGCGGATGTCGGCGCAGGCCTTGTCGTCTATGCCGTCGAAGGGCGCCGCGCCCGCGACTTGATCGCGAAGGGCTGCCCGTTAGACCTTCATCCGCGCGTCTTCGGCGAGGGACGCTGCGCCCAGTCATCGCTCGCACAAATCTTCGTCATCATCGATCGCGTCCCCGGTCAAGACGTGTTCCACGTCTATGCCGACGCCAGCTACGCACGGCATCTCGATCTTTGGTTCGAGGATGCCGCGATCGAATTTCGCTCCCAGGACGTGGATTGATGTACCCCACCTATACCCTTACCATCCGATGCCCCGACCGGCGCGGTATCGTTGCCAGCGTGGCGACATGGCTGTCGGACGGGGAATGCTCGATCGTCGAGGCGCACCAGCACCAGGATTCAGGCACAGGGGCCTTCTTCATGCGCGTGACGTTCGCCGCGGAAGGCGCGGTGCCGCCGACGGTCGAAGATTTGCGCACGGGCATCGCGCCGATCGCGGCGCGGTTCGAGATGGAGGCTCGGGTGTTCGATTGCGCCGTCCGGCCGCGCGTGCTGATCCTGGTCTCGAAATTCGGCCACTGTCTTCACGACCTGCTGCACCGCTGGCGGAGCGGTCACTTGCCGATCGATATCGTGGGCGTCGTATCGAACCATGACGATATGCGGGGAATCACCGAGTGGCACGGCCTGCCCTATCACCATTTGCCGATCACGAAGGACACCAAGGCCGAGCAGGAGGCCCAGATCATTGCGATGTTCGACGGTCTGGCAGTCGATCTGGTGGTCCTCGCACGATACATGCAAATCCTCTCGCCCCGGCTCTGCGAAGTCGTGTCAGGTCGCTGCATCAACATCCATCACAGCTTCCTCCCCAGCTTCAAGGGCGCGAAGCCATATCATCAGGCCCATGCACGCGGCGTGAAGATCATCGGAGCGACCGCCCATTACGTGACCACCGATCTCGACGAAGGGCCGATCATCGAACAGGAAACACGACGCGTCAGCCATGCGCGCACCGCCGACGATCTGGTTGCGATCGGCGAGGAAGTCGAATGTTCTGTGCTGGCGCGGGCAGTACGCTGGCAGGTCGATCACCGGGTGATGTTGAACGGACGGCAGACAATAGTTTTCGATTAGACTTGCTCTCGACGGCCTTAGCCCCTCACCTCGATGCGTCAAACTTGTCCAAGAGCTCAACTGTTCATGCCGATCAGAGGCGTGGAAAAGCAGTGCTTCGGCAGGCTCTGCTCGAGCGCCGGTGAGCGAACCGATCTGATCAAGCCACGTCCAGCATCGGCCTATTAGCACAATTGACACTATAACCGTCCACACCATACAGTATTGTATGCTGCTCGACCAGTTGGCCGTCGCCAGATGTATCGCGTCAAGGGACCGCAGATGACAGACCTCGCCACGCTCACATCGTTGCTCGCCCGGCAGCGCCCGGACTGGTCGCTCGAACAGCCGTTCTACATCGATCCCGACATCTACGCTTTCGAGGAGAACGAGTGGATAGCTCGCCAGTGGACGGTAGTGGGGCACATCAGCGAAGTACCGGCCAAGGGCAGCTATATCGTCCGCGAGCTCTACGGCCAGTCGATCATCGTCGTGCGGGCGAGCGACACGGACGTCCATGCCTATTACAACGTATGTACGCATCGCGGATCTCGGCTATGCAAGACCGATGGCCGTGCGCCCTTCCTGGTATGTCCGTATCACGCCTGGTCCTTCCGCCTGACGGGAGAATTGCAGAGCCGCCAAGACGTGCCTGAGGGGGTGGATCCGGCCAAACTCGGCCTTCATGCCGTTCCGGTACGCGTCGTCGAGGGGCTGATCTTCTGCGTGCCCGCTGGAAAGGATCTGCCGGACATCGAGCCCGCGATCGCCGGACTGACACCGATGCTCCGGCGGCACGGACTGGCCCGGGCGCGCATCGTCGCGCGCAAATCGTACCCGACCAACGCCAATTGGAAGCTCGTCGTCGAGAACGCTTATGAATGCTACCATTGCCGTCCCGCTCATCCGGAATATTTCAGCGCGAACGGCCACGTCAGCGTCAGTGCCGTTCGCGACGACCGAAAGGCGGCGGCCTGGCACGAGAATGTTGCGCTCTGGCGCGAGGAGGTCAGCGCGGACGGATCGTTCAACGCGCGGGTCGATGCCGATGGCGGCCTCGCGCGCGTGCCGTATCGGATCAATAGGTGGCCGATCGGATCTGGCCGCCTCAGCCTATCGCGCGACGGAAAGCCGGTGGCCGCGCTGATGGGTGACTATGCCGTCTTCGACGGTGGCGAGACCCAGGTCCGACTCGGCCGGTTGGCGTTCGTGAGCGCGGCCAACGACTATGCGACCCTCGTCCAAATCGTACCACTCGGACCCGAGCAGACGAATATGATCCTGACTTGGCTGGTCGATGAAGAAGCCGATCCGGAGACGATCGACGTCGATGCCGTAAGCTGGATGTGGGACGTGACGACTGTGCAGGACAAGCGCATTGTCGAGGATAATGCGGCGGGCGTGCGATCGGTCGCTTACCGGCCTGGACCCTATACTCTGCTCGAGAGCGAAACGGCGCTGTTCGTGAAGACCTATCTAGCCGAAATGGCGCAATTGGTCGCGGGGGCGAGCGATCGCAGCCGCCCCACTCGTCCTCCACGCGACGAGCAGGGGATGCCTGAAACGATTGTGACCGCCCCGCTATCGACCTAATAGTCGAACGACGCTTACCAGAAGATCATCGGTGTCTTCGTCAGCAACTCGGTCCCGGTGTCCGTGATGATGAAGTTCTGTTCGAACGTTGCCGCCCCCACACGGGTGTGTGTCAGGAACGCTTCCGAACTGAACACCATGCCGGATCGGAGTGGTACGTCGAACAGCAGGGATCCGGTGCCATCCATCACAGCCCTGCCCCCCCCTCCCGGACCCGGCGCGACTTCACCATTTGCGCCGTCGCGATCCTTGTGGTGCTTCCGCTTAGCCGCGGCTCCCTGTATCCGCTCGAGTATTCGTCTGATTATCGGGACTGGAGCAAAGATATGGCGTTTGGCCGAAGATTGACCCGCGACGATTGGGTGGCGGTGGCGCAGAAAGTGCTGGTCAAATCCGGCATCGACGACGTCAAGGTCGATCGGCTCGCCAAACTGATGCACGTCACACGCGGCAGCTTCTACTGGCATTTCGAAGACCGCGAGGCCTTGCTCGATGCGCTGCTTGATGATTGGCGCGGGCACAACCTGCGCGAGATCGAGGAGATTTCCGCGCGGTGGGCAACCAATCCACCTGACTTCGTAGAGGTCATGCACATTTGGCTGGGCGAAGATCCGATCGTGCCGCAAGTCGATACCGCCATCCGCGCCTGGGCGCGCAAAAGCCCCGATGTGGCGCGGCTGGTCCACGAAACCGACGATGCTTGGGTCGCCTTGTTGCAGAACCACTTTCGCAAAATGGGGATGGGTCCAGACGAGTCGCTGGTCCGTGCGCGTGTGGTATATTTCCACCAGATCGGCTATTACGCGCTGGCGATCCAGGAGGATCTGGAAGAACGTATTCGACTGGCACCGTTCTACAACGAGGTGCTGACCGGGCAGCGGTCCACGCCCGAGCAGGAAACCGTCCTGCGATCGCTGCTGGAAACTAAGCGGCTGCAGCTGCGGCGGGAGGCGGGCGCGACACCGGCCTGATCGTTTGCGACGCAGGGGCACTGTGTTCACGCCTACGCCGTTACGCTGTCGCTTCTTCGACCGCCGCGGAACGCCTCTTGCCGCCGATGCGCCACGCCAAGACCGTTCCCGCCAGCGTCAGCGCCAGACACGTCAAGCACAGCAACGACAAACTGCCGTTCTGCAAGACGAAGCCACCGATGGCGGGGCCGATTGTCAAGCCGCCACCCGTGGCAACCGGCGTCAGGACGGTGGCGCGGCCGTCGCGATCAACAGCGACAAGGCATTCGAACAAGAATGGAAACTGGAACGTCCAGGCAAAATAGAGGCCGCAGACCCCAACCGTGAACGGAGCGAATCCACCGACGAACATCATCACCAGACTAGCGACGATCAATGCGATACCGAAGCCCAGCCCGATGCCGAGGCGCAGGCGGTCGGTCACGGCACCGGACGCCAGCGACCCGGCCAGGCCCGCCAGGGACGATGCCGACATCGCGGCCGACAGCTGCAACAAACTCAAGTGCCGGGCGCTGCCCAGCCGCTCCATGAACGCCCAGACCATCGCCAGACCGACGAAGAAAACGAAGATCGCCAGCAGCCCGCCAAATGCCGAGATATTCAACGCCGGTCGTCCCGCACCGGCAGCGCGCTGGACCTGCTCGCGGCCGCGCACTGCGAGTGGCACGAGCGCGAACGCCGGGAGCGCCGCGAACACCACCAACAGGTAGAACACATGCCAGCCATGATGCGCGATCAGCGTCGGCAGTACCGCCATCGCTGCCGCGCCAACGATCGATTGGCCGCCGGCATAGATCGCGATCGACCGGCCGGGCAGTCGGGCCTGTCCCATCAGCGCATAGCAGCATGCGGCGACGACGCCTTCGCCAAGCCCCGAGATCAGCCGCGTCGCCACCAGCGCGGTCAGCCCGCTGGTGCTCAACGTCAGCACGTTGCCCGCGGTCATGACCAGCAATCCGCCCACGATCAGCGCGAACCAGGAAAATCGTCGGCCCAGCACGGCGCAGGCCAGCGAGCCGAGCAGGATACTGCCCATGTTGATGGCGATGACATACCCGGCCTGATCCAACCCCATACCGAACTGTCGGGCTAGGACGCCGACCATCAGCGGCAACACCGCCGGCAGTGTCGCTGCGGCTAGAGCGATCGCGATCGTTGCCCATTCGCAGGCATCGAGGCCCAGGAAACCGGCCGGGCGCAGGATGCTCCTCATGCCGACATGTGCCGCGTGAACCAGTCGAGAACGCGCGCGGCGCTGTCGATGTAGCTGCGAGGGCCGCGCAGGCTATGTCCGTCCATTGGATAGGTCATCAGCATGCTCGACGATCCCTGCTCGAGCAACGATCGATGCAGTTCGATCGACTGGCCGATCGGTGTGCAGCGGTCGAGCGCGCCGGCGAGGATCAACGTAGCCGCCTGGGTCTTTGCCGCAGACAGGGCAGGACTGCGCCCGACGTAGGTGTTGCTGAGCGTGGCGGGCCTGCCGCCGAGGAAGAGGTCTTCCAGGATCGGCATGTTGGACGTGAAATGCTGGCTGAACCAGTTGCTGACTGGCGAGATGCAGACCGCTGCCGCAATCTGCGGCATCAGCTTGGGCAGCAGGGCCGACATATAGCCGCCATAGCTTGATCCGGTCAGGCCGATCCTCTCTGGGTCCGCCAGTCGCTGGGCAATCAGATATTCGATCCCCGCGATGATGTCTCCGGCATCGGCCCCGCCCATGTCGCCAAGCACTGCGCGCGCAAAATCCTGCCCGCGACCGCTGCTGCCCCGGGGGTTGGGGTAAAACATCGCGACGCCGTTCGCGATCAGCGCCGGCGCGGCGCGCTGCCGCCCTTCCCAACGCGCGCGAAACGCCCAGACCGGGCCGCCATGGATTTCGACGACCGTCGGCAACGGGCCGGCCGCGCCTACCGGCCGCACCAGCAATCCCTCGATTTCGCTGCCGTCCGGTGCGGGCCAGCGGACCGTCGTCATGACGCCATCACCGCGATCATTGCCGTCGGCCAGGACGCGGATGACCTCGATCCCGTCGACGCCGATTGCCGCCAAGCGCGGTGCGCTGGTCTGGCTTTCCAGCACGGCGACCGCGCCCGCCGCCCCGCTCGGCCGCGATGTCGGGAACTGCGCGCCGCAAGACCAATCGTCGGCCGACCAGAGTTCGGCGTATCCCGCCGGCGTCAGGTCATGATCCGCGATCACCGTGGTCAGGCCGCGCTGTCCGGCCAGATGCAGGCTATGGCCTCGCCACGCAACCGATGTGATTTCGGCCCTGCCCGTATCGAGCCAGTCGACTGCCCCGCCGCATGCGTCGATGCGCTTCAGGCTGCCGCAGACGATGCCGCGATCGCTTGCCACGCCCTCGACGAAGACGACGCTTCGGCCATCGGGTGCACCCCGGACATGGCCGATCTGATCGGCGGGTTCCAATAGCGGACGCAGCTTGAGGGAGGTGAGGTCCAGCATCGCAAGGGAGGCGCGATACCAAGCGGCCTCGCCGCTGCGATCGCTGCGCAGCACAACGATGGCCGTATCGCCGCACCACGATGCCTCCCACACCATGCCGGGAACTGGCAACGAAGTCGCCGGCGCCCCCTTGCTTGGACGGTAAATCGATAGGTGACGCCAATCGTCTGGGTCCGGTGCCCCATCATCGATCACGGGATCCCAGGATGATGCCGTATCGTGCCGTCCGACGCTGACCGATCCGGCAAGCGTGGTGGTATCTGTACCGGGACCGGCCACCAGCAGCAGGAGCGCGGTATCGTCCGGCGACCAATCGATCTGTTCGAGTCTTCCGAGCGTGCAAAACTCGTCCTCGACCGATCCGTCGGACGCCATCACGACCAGCCGGTCCGCCCCATCGGCGTTGCTCACCGCAAAAGCGAGACGGCCCGATATGGCGGACAGTGTAAGCAGCTTGGCGGGCCCATCGTGCAGGGAGACAAGATCGCCGGACCGGTCGTCGCGATACACCACCGATCGCGGGGTTTCGGTGACGTCGGCGCCGCAGACCTTGCCGATGAAAAACATGGTTCGTCCGCCGTCGGGCGTGCAGAGATCGGTGGCGTCGTACGGCTTGCCACTGCCGGCGCGCATCAGCCGCGCGTAGATTCGGGTGACGGTATCGTGTGCGGACATGGCCATGCGAATGCACTCTCCTGTGACGGCGCATCCGCCTTGATCCTCATGCACCAACCCATTTTACGTGACGTTGCGAAGTGGGGTAACGCTTAAACCCAGATTCTTCAGGCCGACTGTTGCGAAGGCGCCGCCTGTCAATGCCTCGGTCTCGATCGTCGGATCGGGCTTCATATCCGACACTGTCGCACCGATCCGCTCGAGAATCAGACGAACCTCCAGCCGCGCCAGCCACGAGCCCATGCACATATGTGGCCCATACCCGAATGCCGCATGCGCCGCATTGGAGCGTGCCGGGTCGAAGGTGTCGCCATCCGGAAATGCCGTATCGTCGCGATTGGCCGATGCGACGAGGAGGCGCACGCTCGCACCTGCCGGCAAGCGATATCCGCCGAGGACCGTATCCTCGCCCACAAACCGGGAGAGCCGATGCACCGGCGGGCGATATCGTAGCATCTCGTTCAGGAAGGCTGCGGCCCCTTTTTCGGTCCGCAGAAACGGCAACCACACGGGATTGTGGCTGAGGAAGTCGAGGCAGTTTCCCGTCAGCAACGTCGTCGTCTCGTGCCCGGCCATGAAGATCAGTGCGGCGAAGCCGGACGCTTCCTCGGCTGTCAGTTCGCCGCTCGCCCGAAGCCTTGCGAGGTTACTCACAACATTGTCGGCCTGGCTGTCGCTGGCTGCGTCGAGCACGTTGCCAATGTAAGATGTCAACGCCACATAGGCGGCATCGTCCGCACCGCCGGGCACGCCGCGCAGCAGGATCGCCACATAGTCCAGGATTTTCGTAGTCCAATCGCGCATCTGCGCCGAATGTTCTACGGGTACTCCAAGCAGGGTGGAAATGACGCTGATGGTCAGCGGACTGGCAAACAGCCCCATGACTTCACCGCCGCCATTTTGGAGAACGACATTCCAACGTTTCGCGATCAGCTCGGCGATCCGCGGCGTGAACTCCTGAACCGCGCGGGGCGTAAACGCCTTGCTCGCCATCTGCCGCAGGCGCGGATGGTCGGGCGCATCAAGGCTCAGCAGAAATCCCGGCGGCACTACCGCGCCGGGCGGTTGCGACAGAAAGACCGCCGCGTTGCGCAAGGCCGCGGTCACGTCAGCGAAACGGCTGACGATATACAGCGGCGCATCGGAGTTGCCGGCACGAATGACGGGCGCGTTGGCCCGCATCCATCGGTAATGCGCATAAGGCGACGTTTGGATGCCCACGTCGAACGGGTCGAACGGCGTCAGGTCATCAGGCCAGTCTAAATCCGTCGACAACGGAGGCAATGCAGCCACGACGTCCGTCTTCTGATTCTCCTCGCTCACCGATCAGAACGTTTTGGCGATGGACAATCCGACCGTGCGAGGCCGGATGTAGTTCACGCCAAAGGAGGTGGTGACAGTGACGCGGCGCGCATTAGCGGTCGCGCCGACGACACCGCGCTGATCGGTCAGGTTGGTGGCGAACGCAGTCAGCGACCAGCCCTCATATTTCACCCCGGTGCGCAGATCGAGCGTGGCATAGCCGGGATATTCCACACGCGGAGCGGCGGCGTTGGCGCCGAATTCGCCTTTGCGATCGTCGACCAGCGTCACCGTGCCGCCGAGGAACGCCGTGGTATCGGCACCCAGCGTGAAATCCTGATCGAACGCCGCACTGGCGGAAAGGTCTCCGCTGAATGGCAGGCGGTCTCCCGCGAAACCATAGCCGCTGCCGGTCGGCAAATCCCTGGTCAGCCGCGCGTCGTTATAGGCCGCGTTCAGAACGAAGCTCGTGCCCTTGGCCGGCGCCAGCGTTACACTGGCCTCGACGCCCTGGCTCTTCGCCTGCGGACCGTTGATGAAATAGAAGAAGCCGTTGGTCGGGTTGGTCAGCGCCAACTGGATGTTTTTCCAATCGATCCGATAGACCGAGACATCGAACGAGACGCTGCGATCGGGCAGACTGCCTTTCACGCCCAATTCGTAATTGGTCGTCGTGTCGGGGCCGAATTCCTTGGGCACGCCTGCCGAGGTCGCGTCCGCCGTCGACAGCGGGTTGGGGCCGCCGACCCGATAGCCGGTCGCGAGACGCCCGTAGATCATGAGATTGGGGTTGAGCCGCAACCTCGGGGTGACCTGATAAGTGAACTTGCTGTCCTTTGACGTCTGGTCGAGGCGATAATCGCCGGCCAGCGGCCCGCTGCCGATTTCTGTGTAGACCTGCCTGTTGCTGCCGTAACGGCCGCCGAACTGGATATCAAACCGCTCGCCGAGCTTCACGGTCAGTGCGGCAAAACCGGCATATTCGCGGAACGTGCTCGGAAAGAGGGCTTCGAGCAACAACCCGCGATTGGCACCGGTCGCGGCCAGCGCGAAGATTTTCTGATCGGCGTCGGTCTTCTCGTCGGTGTAGAATCCGCCAACCAGCCAGTCCAGGACCGCGCCCTCCCCTGCCAGGCGCACTTCTTGGCTGAACTTGCGCGTATGGAAATCGTTGACGAGCGCCGCACCGGGCACGCCGGAAACCGAATCGGCCAAGTCACCATAGCGCGATGTCGATTCCACGGAGGCGCGGTAGTCACTCGTGCCTAGGCTGCTAAGAGATGTCAGCGTCGCTGCGCCGAAATCATAGGACAAGGTGGCGGAATAGAGGCGCGACCGAAAGTCATAATGGTCAGCGCCGGGAACACGCCGCTGCGTCAAGTCACCGAACAAGGGCTGGGTGCGATAATCGGTGTCGGTATCTCCCGAGCCGTCACCTTCGACGTTTTGCAGCAGCGCGGCAAGCTTGATGGTCAACGGATCCACGGGCCGCCACAGCAATGCGATATGACCACCATAAGTATCGGTGCGATTGACGTCTTTCTGGCCGGTGGTCAGATTATCGACATAGCCGCCGTCACGGCGATAGAAACCGCTGGCACGCACCGCCAGCGTCGTGCCGAGCGGCACATTGATTGAACCACGGCCTGAAAAGCCCATCGCGCCATGCGCAACGCTGTTGATCCCGCCTTCCACTCGGCCTTCGCCGCCGGCTGTCGACGGATCCTTGGTGACGAATTTGATCAAGCCGCCGATGCTGCTCGCGCCATACAACGTCCCCTGCGGGCCGCGCAGCACTTCGACGCGGTCGAGCGTCGCGGGATCGAGGTCGGGAATGATGCGCGACCCGTATCCGAGGACGCTACTCGAGCCGAACGGAACGTCGTCGATAACGATTCCGACCGCCGGATTGGTGGTCTGGCCGGTGGTAATACCGCGGACCGCCACGTTGACCTGCCCATTGCCCTGCGCGCTGATATTCAGGCCCGGAACGGTCGCGAAGTAATCCTGCAACCTCACCTGATTACGCTCCGCCAGAACGTCACCCAGGATAGCCGATACGGCCAGCGGCACATCCCGCAGACGCTCGCTCTTCTTCTGGGCGGTGACGATGATGTCGCCCGTGGCCTCGGACTCCGTGGGACTTGCGTTGGATTGTGCATGTGCCGTTGACGTGCAAAGGATGCATGCTGCCACCAAGCTGCCATTTTTGCGTAGCTGCGCAATAAAATCCTGTTTCATCGTTTCCCGTTCCCGGTGATGCCATCAGCCTCTGCAACGTCCTGTCGGATGTGACGTTAGCGTTACGATGCTATGCTTGGCGTGCTCGAGAACAAGATGTACACAGCATGGAATGATGAAATCAGCATCACCGACTGGCCTGTTTCCGGCGAGCGAGGCGATTTGGGCCCAGGAATCGACGGTCGATGCGAAGCTGCGCTGGCTGATCGCACGGGATCCTGCGGTCTCGGGCACACCGGTATCCATGCACCTGGATCACCGTCCGGTCACGCCGTCCGATGCCATCCCCAATATGTTTGCAAGCGGTGGCGAACGATTTTACGCTACCGACCCTGGATGCTGCGTCCATCTTATGGACGGATTTGTGTCGCGTGCGTGGCGCCTGACAGCCTCTGCGGCCGAAGACTGCCTGCGCCTGCGCTTCGCATTTTTGGGGGGAGCTCTGTACAGTGCGGCGAACGCAATGCTGCACGAAAAGGCATCCACTTGCACATTCATCATCCAGCCGTCCGGATCGAGCCTAACGGGGGTATTTCGCCGCGATACCGCATATAAATTCTGCGCGATCAACATGTCCCGGCGCTTTCTGGGCGAGACGCTTGGCCTTGACGCGACGGACCTGCCACCTGCGCTGTTCTCCAATTGGCAACGGGACCAGACCGTCATCGGCCAATTCCCGCTCGATCGGGCCACCCTCGCACTGGCGAGCAGGATGTTCACGTTGGAAGGCTCGGACAATTGGCGCCGGGTTCAGGTCAAAGCGCTCGCCCTCGACACGGTCAGGCAGGCGCTGCAATCTTGGGAGCGACAACCCGTCGGAACGCGTGCCGCCATCCGTTTGGGGGCTAACGATCGTCGCGCCCTCGTAGCGCTCCGCAATCACGCCGATGCCGTGGCGGCGGAGGGCATCTTGCTGAAAGACGCGGCGGCGATGACGGGGCTGAATCGCAACAAATTGCAACTCGGATTTCGCCAGATGTTTGGCCTGTCGCTGCAGCAATACTGTCTGGATCAACGCATGCAAAAGGCATGCGAAATGCTCCGCGACCCGGCAAACTCGATCGGATCGATCGCGATCGCGCTGGGATTTTCGGAACCGACCAACTTCACCGCCGCGTTCCGCAAACATTTCGGAGTGCCGCCATCACGGTTTCGCGGGCACGGCACTTCCGGAGACACCTGATCGATCTTGCCCGCGGGAATACCATGCGCGGCAGCGCATCGGCACGCGATGAGGATTGTACTCGACCGACAGTTCCGCTTAGGACCTAGCATGGGCAGGAGTACCTTGGGGACTTACAGGTCTCAGCGTTTCAGCTGCCCATCAAGAAGAAAGAAATTGAAGATGGAACTAGACCTCGACCGACGAGACAATGTCGCCGGCTCTTGCCACCCACGGTCGCCAAAGCGCGATCGTACCTGACGAATTGAAAGTTTTCCTACTGAATAACATGTGGGTCAAGCCGCTGGCCTGGTAGAAGGCCGACGGCGATGGCGCTTTCCTATTCTCAGGATTTTCGGCAAAGTGTTGTGTCATGCGTGCGTCGGGAGCGACGTTTTGCGGGGCGGCTACGCGTTTCGGGGTGCGCGTGGCGACGGCGGTACACTGGTCATATCGGCAGCGCACAACCGGCGATGCATCGGCGCGCCCGACGGGTGGCTTCTGGCGGACGGCTCTTGCAGGCGACTGAGAGTAGTTGCTGGCGCGGATCGCCGAGAGTCCGTACCTGAGGTTGCGGACGATCGTCGCCTAGCTGACGGCGCGCTACGTGCGGGTCAGCTACGAGGCGGCCTCGCGTTTCCTACCGGCAGGCGGGACTGACGTTCAAAATGCCTGCACGCAGCCGAGCAAAAGTGGCCGGACTTGGCCCGCAAGCAGGAACGTTGGCGACGCCATCGGCATGAGCCGATCCGCGCCGCCTCGTCCTTATCGACGAGACGTGAGCGAGACCGAACATGACCCGGGCCCACTGGCGATCCCTGCGCGGCGAGCGTCTGGTGGCCAAGCTCCAGCACTGTCGCGGGCGAACGTCATCTTCATCGCCGCGCTCCGTCATGGGCCAAGTCGTCCGCCAGGCGACCCGCAAGGCCGGCGCCCATTTTCCGTTCTTGCTGCCATATAGTCCCAACCTCACCCGATCGAACAGATGTTCTTCAAGCTCAAGACGCTACTCCGAAAAGCTGATGAACTAATCGCAGAGGCAACATGGAAACGGATCGGGTCGCTACTCGACCGCTTCAACGCAGAGGGATGCAGCAACTACCCTCTCCACGAGGAAAACGCGCCTGTAATCGGGTCACACGCTAGTACGCCCCCCCTCTCGCCGAAACCGTAGATGTCGATGGTCCGCTCGCCGGCGGTGATGCGAGCGATCTTTTCGGTCTCGTCGCGCTCGCGCGCCGCGCCGCGCACCAGCGCGTCCGCCACGACCGCTTCGGGCAGCGCAACGACGCCGTCGCGATCGCCCACGATCAGGTCGCCCTGCCGTACGACGACCGCGCCGATCCGGATCGGCTGGCGCATCCATGCGGTCGCGTCATAACCCTTGATCGTGCCGTTGATGCAGATGCCGTTGGAGAAGACCGGAAACGGCATCGTCAACAGCGCGGAAACATCGCGCACGCCGCCATCGATCACCAGCCCGCCAAGCCGCTGCGCAATCGCCGCGGTGTTGAGGATGTCACCCCAATAGCCCCATTCGGTACCGCCACTGGTCGAGACGACCAGCACGTCGCCTGGCGCGGCCTGATAGAGCGCCCGGTGGATCCACAGATTGTCGCCGGCGGGAATATGCACGGTGAAGGCTGGTCCCGCGATGCGCATCTCGGATGCGACCGGCTTGATTGCGGAGGGCAGCGCGCCGATCCGCCCCGCCGCCTCGTGCAACGTCGCAGCGCCGAGCCGGGTCGCTTCGGCCAGCTGTTCGGCGCTGTAGGTCATTGCGCGTCGCGGCGCTGGAGCAGGTGGTATTGCTGAGCCTTGCGCGCCTCGTCGAGCCGCAGCCCGCCGGCGATGGCATCGCGAATCCGCATCTCGGCAGCGTCGATCGTCTCGGCGGCGTCGAGTACCTCGTTCTCGCGATCGGCGGGGATCACCACGACGCCGTCCGAATCGCCGCGCACGATGTCGCCCGGCGCAACACGCACGTCGCCGATCGTCACGATCACCTGAGTCGCGTCGAGCTGCACCCGGTCCTTGCCGGTGCGCATCGAATAGCTGCGGCTGTACATCGGATAGCCGAGGTCGAGCGCCAGATGCGTGTCGCGGCACGCCCCGTCGATCACCGTGCCGCCCAAACCGCGTTTGTCGGCGGTGAAGGTCAGGATGTCGCCCCACACCGTCGCGTCGGGCCGGCCGCCATTATCGATCACCACGACATGGCCCTCGGGCACGTCGTCGATGAAATCGCCGACCGTGCCGAGCGGGTGGCCGACCGGGGCATAGGCCAATGTGAAGGCACGCCCCGCCAAGCGAAACTTGTGGTCCAGCGGCTTGATGCCGAGGCATTGTCCGGCGATGCCGAGCTTGTCGAGCGCGTCGCTGAGCGTCGCGGTCTCCAGCTTCGCCGCGCGTGCCACGTTGGTGTCGGTCACTCGCCCCTCGCTCATGCAAACGTCTCCAGCAGATGTTCGTAATCCCCGCCCATCACGGTCGACACGGGATGGCCGGCGAGAACCGCCTTGGTCATGCCGCCCTCGCGCGCGGCGATCCGTTCGGCGGCGGCAAGCACGTCGGCGATGCGGTCGGCGGGCACGAACGCCGCGCCGCTGCCATCCGCGATCACCCAGTCTCCGGTCGCGACGGTGAGATCGCCCACCGTGATGGGTTCGCCCGTCGCCGTCTCGTAGATGCGGCCACGCGCGGTGCGGGCCGTGCTGCCCCGGGCATAGACCGGGAAGCCGATATCGGCAGCCTCATCGACATCGCGCGCGAGGCCCTCGACGATCACGCCGGACACCCCGCGCCCGCGCGCCGCGTTGGACAGGATGCCACCCCAGCCGGCGCACTCGATACCGGTGCGCTGCTCGACCACGATCACCTGCCCGGGCTGCGCCAAGTCGATCGCGGTGGTGCACAGGTGACGCGGCGTCGTGCCCTCGGGCGGCTTGCCCGCCGCGAGCTTGACGGTGATGATCGATCCGGAGACACGGCCCCGTGCGGCATGCGACCCCAGCCCCGTTACCGACGGGGGCAAACCCAGTTGATCGAGCGCATCGGAGATCGCACAGGCATCGAGCCGCGCAAGGCGGGTGGCGAAGTCATCCATCTCAGTTCCAGTAGACGAAGCCGTTGGCCGTGCCGGTGCCGGCTTCGGACCGGTAGCAGGGCTGGTAATCGACCACCTCGCCGGCCAGATCGGTCTCGAACAGCGCGCCGGCGGCGGCGATCCAGTTCTTCAATTCGCTGGTCCCGGATTGCAGCCAATCCTCGCCGATCGCACACAGCGTCTCGGCATCGCGCGCCGCGAGCGCGTCGAAGATCTTCCGGTCGAATGCCTCGTCGATGACGAAATGCGACATGCCCCCGGAGCCGAAGATCGCGATCCGCGCATCCGATTTCCAGGCCTTGAGGGCCCGGCCCACGGTGCGCCCCATCTCGAAGCAGCGCCGCGCGGTCGGCTGGTTCGGCGGGAAGAAGGTGTTGGTGATTATGGGAACGTGCGGACACACCTGATCGCGCATGATCTGGCGATAGACGAAGCCGAAGGCGTGGCCGATACCGCTGTGCCAGTGGTTCTCCAGCCGCGGCAGCTTGCTCGCGCGCGTGATGTCGAAGCCGTTCGAGACGAGATCCCCGATCAGGTAATTGGCGAGTTCGGGATGCCCGGGATATTCGGTATAGACCGGCGGCTTATGCCCCGGTTCGGCGGCATGGATGCCGGGCGGATGGCGCGCCGCCTGCTCGTCCGACGAAGGCTCGTTCCACACCGCCTCGCCGTTGAAGACGGTGAACGCCGGCATCAGGGCGTCGTTGAACAGTTCCTGCTGGTCGTTGCCGAAGATCACCGCGACGTCCGACCCGGTGGCCGCATACACGTCGGCCATCTCGTTCATCGCGGCCCGGCAGGCGGCATTGCGCTTCGTCCGCTCATCGAGCGAACTCTTCTCGGCCAACCCCTCGCTCTTACGCATCTCGACCAGCGTCGCGAAGTCATAGCGGCCCGTCTGATACCAATGCGCCTTGTTGGCGTGATCGGCGGGCAGCCGCAGCAACCATTCGTCGGGCGTGGTCGACAATGTCGGGCCGTGGGTGGTCCACATGCCGAGTACGATCTCTGCCATGACCTATTCTCCGCTATCAGACGTCGAGCTTGAAGACCCGGCGCGCATTGTCCTCGAAGATGAGCTTCTTGTCCGCGTCCGACAGCCAGTCGAATCCGGCGATGGTCGGCGCGATGTCATCCATCGTCCGGACCTGCGAGCCTTGCGGATCGTATTGCGATCCGACCCCCGGGCATTCAGATCCGAACAGGCAATGGTCTGCGCCGACCGTCTCGATCAGCAGCCGGAGCGCGCCTTCGGTATACAGCACAGTATCGAAATAGAGTTTGGAGAAATTCTCGCGGAAGTCCTTGCCGGCATAGATGTTGCCGGCGATGAAACGGCCGATCTGATAGGGGATCGCACCGCCGCCATGGCTGACGACGATCTTGAGATCGGGGAAGTCGGTGAACACGTCCGAATTGACGAGGTTGTAGACCGCGGTCGTCTCCTCGTTGATGAAATGCAAGGAATAGGGCTCGCGGTCCTGCCGCGATCCGGTCGCGTGAATGTGCGCCGGCAGATCGAGTTCGCACAACTTCTCGTACAGCGGATACCAGTAACGCTCGCCTAGCCCCGGCGGGTGGGTGCCGCTATTCTCATAGGGATCGGGGTTGAGCAGGCAGCCCTTGAACCCAAGCGACACGCAGCGGTCGAACTCGGCGAAGGTGTTCTCGATCGGCTCGCCCGCGACCTGCGGCAGACCGCAGATGCCGACGAACCTGTCGGGAAACAGCGTGACGTTGCGGTGGATGATCGTATTGCACTCTTCAACGAACCAATGGACCGCCCGGCCCGGCTCGAAGCTCGACATCATCTGGAACGGGCGCGGCGAGATCAGCTGCAGATCGGTGCCGTGCCGGTGCAGCATGTCGAGATGCCCGCACGGCGCCATCTCCTTCTTGTTCGCCGCCGCCCGGATCTGGTCGTCGGTGACGCGGACGCCGCCGCGCCCGTGGCTGCCGCGATGCGACAGGACGGCGGACTTGTATGCCCACAGTTCGGGCGGGGCGCTCACATGCCCGTGGCAATCAATGATCATCTGGCCCTCTCCGCCAATCCCGGCATGAATCGATCGGTCTCGACATTGTCAGACGTCTGATATTATATGCTGGTCCGACGTGCAACCCATTTAGGACGGACCGGTCATGGATACCCCGAGCAGCATCGCGATCATCGGCGGCGGGATCGCCGGGCTTGCCCTCGCGCTGGGCCTGCATCGCGACGGCATTGCGTGCCGGGTCTACGAGGCGGCACCCGAGATCGCCGAGATCGGCGTCGGCATCACGCTGCTGCCGCACGGCATGCGCGAGATCGCGACGCTTGGCCTGGCGGGTACCGTGCTCGCGACCGGCATCGAGAATCGGGAGAGCGCGTTCTTCAACCGCTTCGGGCAGAAACTGTTCGGCGAGCCGCGCGGGAAGCTCGCCGGCTATCCCCAGCCCGAAGTCGGTATCCATCGCGGGCGGCTGCACGGCATCCTGCTTGCGGCGGTGCGCGAGCGGCTCGGCGCGGATGCCGTGGCCTGCGATCATCAGTTCGTGGGCCTCGACCAGACCGACGCCGACGTCACGCTGCACTTCCGGGCGACGTCGGACGGATCGTCGCGCCCGGCGGTCACCGCCGCCGTCGCGATCGCCTGCGACGGCGTCAATTCGGCGGTGCGGCGCCTGTTCTACCCCGACGAGACGGTCGCGTTCACCGGCATCAACACGTGGCGCGGCGTGACCCGTCACCGGCCGATCCTGGGGGGGCGAACCTATATGCGGATCGGATCGATCAAGACCGGCAAGATCGTCGTCTATCCGATCGTCGACGATATCGACGGAACAGGTGACCAGCTGATCAACTGGATCGCCGAGATCGAAACCGAGCGTGCGCATCGCAACGACTGGAACACGACAGGCGACCGCGCCGACTTCCTGCCGATCTACGAGAGCTTCAGGTTCGACTGGCTCGACGTCGGCCAGCTGATCCGCGATGCCGAGACCGTGCTCGAATATCCGATGGTGGACAAGGATCCGGTCGAGCGCTGGACGTTCGGTCGCGTGACGTTCGCCGGCGACGCCGCGCACCCGATGTATCCGCGCGGATCGAACGGGTCGGCGCAGGCGCTGATCGACGTGCGCACGCTGGCCGACCTGCTCGCTTGCAGCGAGGATCCGCGCGCCGCGTTCGCGACATATGAGGCGGAACGCCGCCCGGCGACGGCCGAGATCGTGCGCACCAACCGTACCAGCCCGCCAGACATCATCAACCTGAAGGTCGAGGAACTGGTCGGCGATCGTCCCTTCGACAATCTCGAGGACTATATATCGCAGCACGAACTGCGCGACCTTTCCGACCGGTACAAGCAGGTTGCCGGTTTCAGCCTGCAGCACCCGAATCCTGCCTGACCGGCGAGCGGCTTACACGACCGGACAGATCGGCTAATAGCGGCGGAGGACTGAAATTCGTGAGGCTTAAGCATGGTGCAGGATGGAGAACCGGGCGGGGAATCGTTGGACTCGCTTTACGGGCGACCAGGCTTCCTGCTGCGGCGGGCGCACCAGATCAGCGTGGCGCTCTTTCTCGAAGAGACCGCGGAACTCGGCCTCACCACCACGCAATTCGGTACGATGTTGGCCCTGCGAGCGCGCGGAAGCCTCGATCAGGTGGGCATCGCGACTCTGGTCGGTATCGACCGGTCGACAACGGCGCTCGTCGTCAGCAAACTGGCGGATTCGGGCTATATCGAGCGCCGTGACGACCCGATCGACCGGCGGCGGAAGATCATCACGCTTTCGGACGCGGGGCACGCGATCCTCGATCGGGTTTCACAACCAGCGCAACGCGCACGCGAACGCGCGCTTGAGCCGTTTTCGGCCAAGGACGCGGCCAAGTTCCTGAGCTTGCTGGAACAGTTCGTCGAAATGTTCAACGAGCAGACCCGGGCGCCGATCCGAGCCGAACCGAGTGGAGTGCCGAACACGGCGAAAAAGCGTCGCTGAACTACGATCGGCCGCCCCGCTTGGAAATGGCACCGTTCTCCCCCAAACGTGGAGAGAACGTATGACGAGCAACACCGGCCTTTTCAGGCGGCAGGCGGGGCAGCTTCTAGAAACGCAGGCAATGCGCCGGCGCGATCCGCCATCGCCGTGAGCCTCGGAAATGGCGCCAGATCGACCTTGAAGCGGCGTGCATTGTATATCTGCGGCACCAGACAGGCATCGACGATGTCGGGCGCCTCGCCCCCGGCGAACGGCGTGTCGGGCAGCAGCGCTTCCAGCGTCGCGAAACCCTGCTCCACCCAATGACGATACCAGCCGTCGACCGCCGCCTTGTCCTGTCCCATCTCATGCTCGAGATATTGCAACACCCGCAGATTGTTGATCGGGTGGATGTCGCAAGCGATCGTCAGCGCCATCTCCATCGCCCGCGCGCGCACGATCGGATCCGAGGGGATCATCCGCGGTGTCGGGCAGACGGAGTCGAGATATTCGATGATCGCCAGGCTCTGCCCGAGTCGCACCCCGTCGGTTTCCAGCGTCGGGACGAGCCCGGCGGGATTGACCGCCCGGTACGCAGGCATGCGATGCTCGCCCGCGCGCAGCACGTAATTGCGTTTTTCATATGCCAGCCCCTTGAGATTGAGGGCGATGCGCACGCGGTAACTCGCCGAAGACAGCGGGAAGTCGTGCAGGATCATGCGAAATCCGCCTCGGTCTCGCCGATCGTCACCCGAAGCGGTGCCAGACCCTCGATCGTCACGTCGATCGCGTCACCCGGCACCACCGCACCCACGCCCGCGGGCGTGCCGGTGAAGATCAGGTCCCCCGGCAGCAGGCGTTCGAAGCGGCTGACATAGGCGATCTGTTCGGCACAATCCCAGATCAGGTCGCGGACGTCGCCGTCCTGCTTCAGGTCCCCGTTCACGCGCAACTGGATCGCGCCGGACGCGACATGGCCCTCGCTCACCGGGCGGATCGCCGCCATCGGTGCCGAAAAGGCGAAATTCTTGCCGATCTCCCACGGCCGGCCCTTGTCGCGCGCTTCGAATTGCAGGTCGCGCCGCGTCATATCGAGCCCCACGGCGTAGCCGAACACCAGGCCCAGCGCGTCGGCCTCGCTGACTTTCGCGCCTTCCTTGCCGATCGCGATGACGAGTTCGCCCTCGAAATGGTAGTTCTTCGTTTCGGGCGGATACGGGATCGTCGCGCCATTGGGCGTCAGCGCGTCGGCCCATTTGGCAAAGAAGAACGGTGCCTCGCGGTTCGGATCCTTCCCCATCTCGCGGGCATGCGCCTCGTAGTTGCGACCGATGCAGATGATGCGGCCGACCGGGAAGGTATCGTCGGTTCCCGCGATGGCGGCGGCAGGGCGTTCGGGCAGGGTGAAAACATGCGGCATGATCAGTCCTCTGACGATTGTCTGGAAAAACCGTGGACAAGAGCGTATGCCGACGCAAGCATAAAGAGGACATTTTCCGTCATGGCCACGATCACTGGAATGCCGACCAATCTCGAGGCGGCGCGCAACGACTTCTACGATCGGCTGAAGCCGGAGGCGCTGGCACCTTTATGGGCCGTACTGTCCGCCCTGGTGACGCCGACGCCGCGCACCCCGGCCGTTCCTGCGGCATGGAGCTTCGATCGCGTCCAACCGCTGTTGATCGAAGCAGGCGAACTCATCACCGCGGCGGAGGCCGAGCGCCGCGTGCTGATCCTCGAAAACCCCGCGCTTCCCGGCCAGTCGAGAATCACCAACACGCTGTATGCCGGGCTCCAACTGATCCTGCCCGGCGAGGTCGCCCCGGCGCACCGCCATGCGCAGAACGCGCTACGCTTCATCATGCAGGGCGAAGGTGCATTCACCGCGTTGGACGGCGAGCGGGCGTATATGCAGAAGCACGATCTGATCCTGACCCCGGCCTGGCTCTGGCACGATCACGGCAACGAGACCGACGAGCCGATGATCTGGCTCGACGGGCTCGACATCCCGCTGGTCCAGATGCTCGATGCGAGCTTCGCCGAACATCGCGAGGATCGCGGCGCGTGGCCGACCTCGCGGCCCGCGGGCGATGCGGCCATGCGCTGGGGTCGCAATATGCGTCCGGTGCATGCCGGGCGGCTTGCCGGCCAGGGCAACCCGCTGTTCATCTACAAATTCGCCGACTGGCGCGAGACGCTGGAAGTGCTGCGCCGCAGCGAAACCCCGCACGCGCACGATGCCTATCTGATGGAGTTCACCAATCCGGTCGACGGCGGTCCGGTGATGGCGACGATGTCCGCCTTCGCCAGACTGGTCCCCGCCGGGTTCGAGACCGCGCCGGCACACTCCAGCGACGGCATGATCAACGTGGTAGTCGAGGGCACCGGCACGCTAGTCATCGACGGCAAGTCCTTCCCCCTTACCCCGGGCGAGATCGTGGTCGTGCCCTCCTGGTCCGAACGACGCTTTCTCGCCGACAGCGACCTTGTGCTGTTCAGCTATTCGGACCGCGCCACGCAGGAAAAGCTGTTCCTGTGGCGGCAGACCTTGGGGTAAAGCGAAGGCCTGCGGCGGTCGCCGCTCAGGCTTCCGCGGTTTCTTCCTCCTTGACGGCGACGCCGAACCGCGCGGCGGGGGGCGGAGCGCCATGTCCCTCGCCCGGCGCAATCCCCATCGCCGCGCAGAACTCCTCCCAGACCTCGCGCGGTTGGCCGGCCTGGAACAGGAACTCGTGCATATGGTGGCCGAAGAACGGGTGGTTCATGAAGGAAGCGAGCGACGCGCCCCCGACCAACAGATCGCGTTCCGCCGTCGGCAGTTCGACGTTGCCCGCTTTGGCGAGATCACGAATGATACCCTTGGGATCCTCGCCCTTCGCGACGGCGGCAATGTCCTTCAGCAATTGCTTGCGCAACATCTGGATGCCCCGGTCGCTGAGCCCGAGCTTTTCCTTGGTGCGGTCGGCAATCACGCCCTGCCCAACCCAGGCGACGAAATCCTGGTTCATCACATGGCGGCTATGCCAGCGACCGGTCTCGGGATCGACGATCGGGCCGCGCCAAGTCGGGATGCGATCCTGCACATACGGCTCCTGTTCGTTGGGCACGCGATTGAACATCCAGCCGATGCTGAGCATGTTTTCGTCGTCGATCGGGATACGCCATTCGAAATGGTCGCCGAGATAGAAGGCGTTGGGCCACAGGCACACGCGACCGACGGTCCACATCGCATGCTTTTCCATCAGATCTTCGCGTTTGCGCTTGTAGATCAGGCCGTATTCGAATTCGTCGAACGCGATTTCCATGTGCCGGGGCCCGAGTTCGGCATTCTCGTCCTCCTGGCGCCGCCCCCAATTCATGTGCATCCACTCGAAATGCACCGGGTCGATCGAATTTTCCTGCGCCTGCAGCCAGTTGCACGGCAGTTCGGAAATGACGATCTGACGGAAGCCGTTCTGCCAGCCGAACGGCTCCCAATCGGGCAGTTCGGGCGCGGGTGCCGGCCCCATATAGGTCCAGAGCAATCCGGCATGCGCCCGGACCGGATAGGCCTTGATCCTTATCTTGTCCCGGTACCTGGCCTTGGGGACGACCGTATCCTCGAACGGCATCTCGACGCACTGGCCGCCCTGGTCATAGGCCCAGCCGTGATAACTGCATCGCAGCCCGCATTTTTCGACGAAGCCGTAGGACAAGTCGGCCCGACGGTGCGCGCATTGCCGCTCTATCAACCCGAAATTGCCGCTCAGGTCGCGATAGACGACCAGATCCTCGCCCATCAGGCGGATCGCCCTGATGCGTTGCGTGTCGAACTCGCTGACGCCGGCGATCGGAAACCAGTAGCGGCGCAGGACGTCGCCCATCGGCGTTCCGGGCCCGACCCGCGTCAACAGTTCGTTCTGCGCCGCGTCCATATCGCTCTCCTGCACCGGCCCGAGGCCATCTTTGGCGGAGATGTCATGGCACCCGCCGCGCCGCATCGTCAATCAAATATATCATATTTAGACGGGCCTCGACCGCGTCGCGGCTTGGTGGTTTATGACGACCATGGCAGACCTTCCCCATCGCGGAACGTGGCGCGAGGCCCGGAGTGAGGGAACGCTCTCCGCAGACATCATCGCGCAGATTCGCGACCAACTGTTCGCCGGCGAGCTGAAACCCGGCGACTATCTCGGCAGCGAGGCGTCGTTGGCTCAGGCCTTCGCGGTCAGCCGCATGGCGATGCGCGATGCGTTGCGGACGCTGTCGGCGACCGGTGTGATAGAGATCCGCCGCGGTGCCGGCGGCGGCATCCGCATCGCCGTCGCCGAACTCGGCCGGTTCGCCGATGCGCTGGCGATCCAGATGACGCTGCTGGGCGTCTCGCGCGGCGATCTGATCGAGGCGCAGATCGCGACCGAGGCGATGATCACCCGGCTCGCCGCCGAGCGGGCCAGTGCGCTCGACGTCGAGCATCTGCGTGCGCTCCTGACCGGCGCGGCCGATACCGTCGCGGACGGTGCCGGGTTCGCGCGGCTGCTCGGCACCTTCCACGCCGAACTGGCGCGGGTCGCGCGCAACGTCGCGCTGGCGGTGGTCCTGCGGGGCATTCTCCAACTGCTCGAGGCGACTTACGGCAGCGATACCACCCCGGCGCGTGCGCGCGGCGTGCTCGTCAAATATCATGCCGTCGTGGATGCCATTGCCGTGGGCGATGCCGATCAAGCGGCAACGAGAATGCGCCATCATCTGGAAGAGGTGCGCGCGCATGCTCTGCGCAAACCGCCATCCGCGTGAACGTCTTCCGAGATGCCGTTCCGGTTCCGGACAGGCCATGCACTGTCGCGACGGGGGACAAATCCTCGCGCCGAGCGGCGATGCACGCATGAGCCAAGAGCGCAGTCCGCCGCTGACGACGCCCGATGGCCGCTACCTCGTCGTTCGCGGGAGATTGTGGCGAGCGTCCGATCCACGCCTCGCTGACGAACGGCGTGCGGATCTGGTGGGCCAGCTGATGGATGCCCGCCGTGCGGTCGCGGCGGCGAGGCGGACCGGCGACAAGGATGCGGAAAACAGCGCCCATGAAGCCGTCGGCAGGGCAAAAACCTTGTTGGGCGAGCGCGGCCCGGTGTGGTGGGACGACGACGCTCCCGATCTCACGCGACGGATGGCGCGCACCACGCCATATGCCGATTGGTATGCGTCGGTCGGCGACGATTGACCGTCATCCGGCAGGAGATTGCCAAAGCCGTGATGTCCTGATCGAGGCGCGATCGCTGTCTTAAATCTGTCACCGGATGTTCGCCGATTTGTCGCGGACGCTCCGTAAGGCCGGCGCGGCCGCGATTGGCCCGGGGGAATATCGTGATTAGGACGTTGAAGGTCGCGCTGGTTGCCAGCGCTGCGGTGAGCAGCCTGCTGGTGGGTACGGCATCGGCCCAGGATATGGCCGGGACGCCAGAGACTGCGGATGTGCCCGATACGGCGGACATCGTCGTCACCGGCACGCGTGCCGGCGAACGCCGCGCGCTCCAGGAAAAGCGCAAGTCGGATAATTTCGTCGAGGCGATCTATGCCAACGATGTCGGCAAGCTGCCCGACCAGAACGTCGCCGAAGCGGTGCGCCGCCTGCCCGGCGTGTCGGTCGCCAACGATCAGGGCGAAGGGCGCTACGTCATCATTCGCGGCATCAATCCGGATCTCGTCAACGTCACGCTGAACGGCATGACGCTGCCGGCGCCCGAACCGGAAGGCCGCCAGGTCAAGCTCGACGACATCCCCTCGGCGCTGATCAACGCGGTGGTCGTGACCAAGTCGCTGACCGCCGACCAGGACGCCAATGCGATCGGCGGTTCCGTCGATATCCGCACCCTGTCGGCATTCGATCGCCACAAACGATACTTCGCCGATGCCCGCATCGCGTACGGCTGGTCGAAGCTCAACAGGGCGCATCCTTACGAGGCGGACGCGCAGATCGGCGGATTGTTCGGGCCGGACGGGCAGTTCGGCGCGGTTCTGTCGGTCAACCATTCCGAACGACCGATCGAATCGGAGAATTTCCAGGGCTCGACCAATTATCGTGTGCCCGTTCCCGCCAACGGCTTCGTCGTGCCCGACCAATATGGCCTGCGCGACTATAATCTGACGCGCAAGCGCACCGGCGTCGTGCTCAATCTCGACTGGCGGCCGAGCGACACGACCAAGCTGTTCCTGCGCGGCACCTATTCGAAATTCGACGACAACGAGACGCGCGACCAGTTCATCATCGACAACGAATCCGCGTTCACCAACCAGACCGCGACCACCGGCACCTTTCGCGGCCGTGGCAGCGTGCGCGTCCGACGCCGGCAGGAAAAGGACAATACGAAATCGATACAGGGTGGTGGCGAGACGTTGCTGGGCACCGGTACGCTGGCGATCAGCGGCGGCTACACCCGCGCCGAAAAGCGCGATCCGTTGCGATCGGAATATAATTTCCGCACCGGCGGCACCGCGCTGACGGTCAACTACGATGTGTCTGATACTCCGTACGATTTCGTCCAGACCAACGCCGTGGCGCAGACGGCGTTCACGCTGAACAGCGTCAATTACGATCAGCGCCTCGCGGTCGAGAAGCTGGCGCAGGGGCGGATCGATTACACCCTGCCGATCGCGATCGGGGGCGGCGCATCGTCGATCAAGATCGGCGCGAAATATCTCGACCGACACAAGACCAACAATCGCGATTACGTGACCTATGGCTTGACCAGTGGTCGTACGTTCACGCTCGCCAATGTCTCCTATCTTGGCGACACCAGCTTCTATGGCAGCGACTATACGTTCGGGCCGCGGATTGGGTACGACACGGCGCAGGCCTTCCTCGCCGCCAATCCAGGCACCATCACGCTCAACACGGCGAGTTCGCTCAACAACAGCCTGGCCAACGATTATGACGTCAAGGAACGGATCGTCGCCGGTGATGCCATGGCGACGCTGAAGTTCGACAAATTCACCTTGGTGCCTGGCGTCCGCGTGGAATCGACCCGCGATCGCACCAAGGCCAAGCTGATCACCGCGACGTCGGCGATCAATTCAGACTTCAACAGCTTCGGGTCGAAGCAATATACCGACGTGTTTCCGGGCCTCAACGCGCGCTACGATGCGACCGACAATCTGGTCCTGCGCGCCGCTGTGACGACATCGATCGGCCGGCCCAATTACGCGCAGCTTGCGCCGTACGTCTCGGTCGATCTGACCACCAGCCCGAACTCGGTCGCGCAGGGCAATCCGAACCTTAAGCCTTACAAGGCGCTGAACTTCGACGGCGCGATCGAATATTATCTGCCCGGCCAAGGGCTGATCTCAATCGGAGGATTCTACAAGCGGCTCGACGATCCGATCTACGCGCAGGTGCTGCTCGGCCAGACCGGCACCTTCGCGGGACAGGCGTTGATTAATGCCAGCGTCTCGACCCCGCTCAATATCGACCGGGCCAAGGTGTACGGCGTGGAGGTCAATCTGCAGAGCCGCTTCACGTTCCTGCCCTCGCCGCTCGACGGCTTCGGCGTGGCGGCGAACTATACGCGGATCGAGGGCAATGGAAACGGCACGATCCAGGGCCCGATTCCGCGCACCGGCGACATTCCCTTGTTTCTTCAGTCCAAGAATGTCGGCAGCGCGCAGATCTTCTACGAGAAATACGGCTTCGCGATACGTGCGGCCTATTCCTATCGTTCGGCCTATCTCGACACGCTGGGCGCCACCCCAGCGCTCGACCAATATACCGACAATAACGGCCAGCTCGACGTCAATGCGAGCTACCAGGTCACCCCCCAGTTGACGTTCTTCGCGAGCGCGACGAACCTTACCGATGCGCCGTGGCGGCGGTACATCGGCACGAAGGCGCAACTGGTCGAGCGCGAACGCTACGACGTCAGCTTTCGCTGGGGCGCGCAGCTGCATTTCTAGGAGCAGACGATGCGTTGGATCGGATACTTCACGGCAGCAATGCTGGTTCTGGGTGCCGGCGGGGCGGCCGATGCACGGACACCCGCGCGGGCGAACGGGTTGCGCGTCGATCGCGTGGTCATTTTGATGCGCCACGGGGTGCGCCCGCCGACCAAGGCACCGCCGATGCCAGCCGGGGTCGCGGCCGAGCCATGGCCGACCTGGCCGGTCGCCCCAGGCTACCTTACCCCCCACGGGGCCGAAGCCCTGAAACGGCTTGGGGCGGCCGATCGGACGCGTTTCATCGCCGACGGGCTGTTGCCGAAGGCCGGATGCAGGCAAAATGCCGTACGCATAGTTGCCGACAGCGATCAGCGCACCATTGCCACCGCGACGGTGTGGGCAGCGGCAATCGCGCCCGGCTGTACGGTCGATATCGTCCACCGGCCGCAGGACCAGCCCGATACATTATTCTCGCCGATCGACGAGGGTGCCGTGGCGTTCGACGCCGCGCAGGCCCGCGCCGCCGTGTTGGCCGACGCCGGAACGGGCGGCATCGCCGCACATGAGCGTCGTCTACAGCCGGTGCTCGCGCGGCTCGATGCGATCCTTTGCGGCCCGGCGAAAGAAGCCTGCGGGCTGCCGCGCGAGCCTTCCGGCCTGGCACCGACCAAGCCGGACAGTCGTCCCAAGCTGGCGGGCGTGCTCGATCGCGCTTCGACCGTCGCCCAGATCCTGCTGCTCGAATATGCGGATGGCAAGCCGATGGCGGAGGTCGGCTGGGGCCGCGCCACGCCCGGCGATATCGCCCGCGCATCGGAACTTCATGCGGTCGAATTCCAGCTGCTTGCTCGCCCGCTTTATGTCGCCGCGCGCAACATGTCGGGGATCGGCGCTTTGATGCGCCGCGCAATCAGCGACACACGGTCCGGTGCCGCCGCCGTGACGATGGTGTCGGGCCACGACACCAATATCGCCAGCTTCGCCGGATTGCTCGACCTGCACTGGCGCGTTCCGGGATTGGCGGCCGACGACCCCTCGCCCGGCGGCGCGATCATCCTCGAGCGGCTCGTCGACTCCGCCGGGCACCGTTACGTCCGCGCGGCGTATCGATCCCAGACGCTGGACGGTATCCGGACGCTGACGTCGACGCGCCCGATGTACAGCATCATGCCGATCAAGGGGTGCTTCGCGTTGCGGACGCAAGGCCTGTGTTCCGCCGCCGCGTTCGATGCGCTGTTGGCAGCGCGGCTAGAGCCCGTTTTGGCGACCGCCAAGTAACCGGTTCCATCGCCCTTCAGCTGATGACGGACAGGCGATAAATCATCGTGTGGCGATAACTCCGGCCGGGATCCAGGCGAGCCGATCCGAACGCCGGCTGGTTGGGGGTATCGGGAAATTTCTGGGGCTCCAGCGCGATTCCGTCGCCCATGCGATACAGAACCCCCTGCTTGCCGCGCACGCTGCCGTCGAAGGCATTTGCGGTGTAGAGTTGCAGCCCGGGTTCGGTCGTCAACACATCCAGACGCCGGCCGGAGGTGAGATCTTCCAGCCGGGCAGCCAACTGCGGCTCCAGCGTCATGCCCTTGTCGAGACAGAAATTGTGGTCGTACCCACGACCGATCGCGATCTGCGCATGCCGCAGACCTTCCTGCGTGCCGTTGATCGCGCCCGAATCGTAACCGAAAATGAAACCGCCGATCGTCGCAACGGCCAAGATCAGGCAGATGAAGGTCAGGCTCTCGCGTTCGCCAGTGGTGTGCGCAATCTCATCCCCGCCCGCCATTGCGTCGTGAGCCCTAACATGACCAGCAGGCGTGTGGAGTCAAGCGGCCCGGGGTGGCCCATCGGAGGCACGACAGATCACCTCGAAATCGAGTCGCACGTGCTGGACGTCGGGATCGCCCGCGGCGGGTCGACCGCGCACCGTTTCCGTTAGCAGGGCCGTCGCCTGCCGCGCCATGTCGGCGATCGGCTGATGGATGGTGGTGATCTCGGGCCAGATCGTGGTCGACATCGCCGTGTCGTCGAAACCGCAGACCGACAGGTCGGCCGGCACATCCAGTTGGTGGCGATGCGCGACCGCCACGGCGGCGGCGGCCATGTCGTCATTGCTGGCAAAAATCGCAGTTGGGCGCTGCACCAGCGCCAGTAGAGTTTCGGCGGCGCTCAGGCCCGAGCGATAGGTGAAGTCGCCCTGCACCGCCAGGTCGGGATCGGCAGGAATCTTTGCCTCGGCCAGCGCCCGGTCGTAACCGGCACGGCGCGCCGCGCTCGCGGTCTGGTCCACGGCCCCGGCGATAAAACCGATGCGGCGATGCCCGAGCGCGATCAGATGCGCGGTCATCGCGTAGGCCGCCCGTTCATCGTCGATCGTGACGGCATGCGCGAAGGCGACCGGCCGCCCGGTGGCGATCTGCGCCATCGGCAATCCTGCCGCGAGCAGCGCCGCCAGCAGCTCGGCATCGTCGCAGAGCGGCGGCGGCACCAACACCGCATCGACGCGGTGTGCTGATAGCCGCCGAACCAGCGCTTGAGGCGCGTCCGACAGATCGCAATGCTCGACGACCAGTTGCAAGTCGACCAGACTCGCCTGTGCGAGACTGCCCATCAGGAACTCGCTGAGATAGGCCGCGCTCGGATTGGCGTGGAGCAGAGCGATGCGGCATTGCTGTCCGCCCGCCAGGCTGCGTGCGGCCGGGTTCGGTACGTAGCCGAGCGTTGCAATCGCCGTGAGCACCTTGTCGCGCGTCGGCGGCAGGACATTTGGCTCGGAATTGATCACGCGCGAGACCGTCATCGGCGAAACCCCGGCCAGACGCGCGACATCCGACACCGTCGGGCCGCGCGAGCCGGCGCGGGGCCTGCGCCCGGCGGGTTCCATGTCGTTCGTCGCCATTCCCCTCGCCTAATCGGCCCGACCGCCTCCGACAAGGACCGTCATACCACTCGATAATGCACAAGCTCGACGATCGATGGCAGCGCTACCGTCGCTTGGAAGATAGCAGCACATCCCCACCCCCAAGAATGGATTGATTGCCGGACCTTTCCGTCCGAGGCATGGCCTCCGCGGAGACATGACACGATGACGCGAACACTTACCCATCTGGAACGGCTCGAAGCGGAGGCGATCCACATCATGCGCGAGGTCGTCGCCGAGGCGGACAAGCCGGTGATGCTCTACTCGGTGGGCAAGGATTCTGCCGTCATGCTGCACCTCGCGCGCAAGGCCTTCTACCCCTCGCCCCCGCCCTTCCCTCTGCTGCATGTGGATACGACGTGGAAATTCCGCGCGATGTACGAACTGCGCGAAAAGGCTGCGCGTGATGCCGGGATGGAGTTGCTGGTCTATCAAAATCCCGAAGCGATCGAACGCGGCATCAACCCGTTCGATCACGGCGCGCTGCACACCGACATGTGGAAGACCGAAGGGCTGAAGCAGGCGCTGGATAAATACGGCTTCGACGCGGCGTTCGGCGGCGCGCGGCGTGACGAGGAGAAGTCTCGCGCCAAGGAACGCATCTTTTCATTCCGCACCGCCAGCCACGGCTGGGATCCGAAGCGCCAGCGCCCGGAATTGTGGAACCTCTACAACGCGCGAAAATCGAAGGGCGAGAGCATCCGCGTCTTTCCCATCAGCAACTGGACCGAACTCGACGTGTGGCAATACATCCAGTTGAACGACGTGCCGATCGTCCCGCTCTATTTTGCCGGCAATCGCCCAACGGTCCAACGCGACGGTATGTTGCTGATGGTGGATGACGAACGCTTCCCGCTCGCGCCCGGCGAGGTTCCGGTCGAACGTTCGATCCGCTTCCGCACATTGGGCTGCTACCCGCTGACCGGCGCGGTCGAAAGCACGGCCTCTACCCTGTCCGAAATCATCCAGGAGACGCTGCTGACCACCACCAGCGAACGTCAGGGCCGCGCGATCGACAAGGACGCTGGCGGGGCAGGCATGGAGAAGAAGAAGCAGGAGGGGTATTTTTGACGCGCCACGTCACGCCCATGCATGACGTGGCGTCGACCCCGGCGGAGGCCGGGTTCGCTCGACGTGATGTGCGCGCCCTCGACATGGCGATCCCGGCCTCCGCCGGGATAACGAGATAAAGACATGAACGACATCGCATCCCAAGACTCCGTCTACCAAGCCGAAGCGCTGATCGCCGAGGATATCGACACCTATCTCGACCGGCATCAGCACAAGACGATGCTGCGCTTCATCACCTGCGGCTCGGTCGATGACGGCAAATCCACGCTGATCGGACGCCTGCTCTACGATTCGAAAATGATTTTCGAGGACCAACTCGCCGCGCTCGAGGCCGACAGCAAGCGCGTCGGCACGCAGGGCGGAGAGATCGACTTTGCCCTGCTGGTCGATGGTTTGGCGGCCGAGCGCGAACAGGGCATCACGATCGATGTCGCCTACCGCTTCTTCTCGACCGAGAAACGCAAATTCATCGTCGCCGACACGCCCGGCCACGAGCAATATACCCGCAACATGGTGACGGGCGCATCCACCGCGGATCTCGCCGTGATCCTGATCGATGCGCGCAAGGGCGTACTGACGCAGACCCGCCGACATTCCTATCTGGCACACCTGATCGGCATCAAAAATTTGGTTCTGGCGATTAACAAGATGGACCTGATCGGCTACGATCAGGCGAAATACGACGCGATCCTCGCCGATTACACCGCGTTCGCGCGCGAGATCGGCATTACCGCGTTCACGCCGATGCCGATCTCGGGCTTCAAGGGCGACAACGTATCTCTGAAGTCGGACAACATGCCGTGGTATTCCGGCCCGACGCTGATCGAGCATCTCGAAAGCGTCGAGGTCGGCGTGGACGAGGATCAGGCGCGGCCGTTCCGCATGCCGGTGCAATGGGTCAACCGCCCCAACCTCGATTTTCGCGGCTTTTCGGGGCAAGTGGCGACCGGCACGGTCAAGCCGGGCGATGCGATCCGCGTGTTGCCCGGCGGCAAGACCAGCACGATCAGCCGCGTGGTCACGCTCGGCGGCGATCTGAATGAAGCCGTCGCCAGCCAGTCGGTCACCCTCTGCTTCGCCGACGAGATCGATTGCTCGCGCGGCAACGTCATTGCCGCCGCCGATGCCCCGCCCGAAACGGCCGACCAGTTCGAGACGACGATCGTCTGGATGGACGACGATCCCCTCGTCGTCGGCCGGGCCTACTGGCTGAAGCTCGGCACGCAGCTCGTGTCGGCGACCGTGCAGGAGCCGAAATATCAGGTCAACGTGAACACGATGGAGCATCTGGCGGCCAGGACTCTGGAGTTGAACGCGATCGGCGTGGCGGAGATCACCACCGACCGCGCGATCGTGTTCGAACCCTATACGCAGAACCGCACCCTCGGCGGCTTCATATTGATCGACAAGATCACCAACGCGACCGTCGCGGCGGGCATGCTGCACTTTTCGCTGCGCCGCGCCCAGAACGTGCATTGGCAGGCGACCGACATCGGCCGCGTTGCGCATGCCGATCTGAAGAACCAACGCCCCCGCGTCCTGTGGTTCACCGGCCTGTCGGGCTCGGGCAAATCGACCATCGCCAACGAGGTCGAGAAGTCGCTCAACCTGATGAACCGCCACACCTTCCTGCTCGACGGCGACAATGTCCGCCATGGGCTCAACAAGGATCTCGGTTTCACCGAGGCCGACCGGATCGAGAACATCCGCCGCGTGGGCGAGGTCGCGAAGCTGATGGCGGATGCGGGCCTGATCGTCCTCACCGCGTTCATTTCACCTTTCCGCGCCGAACGCGACATGATCCGGGCGATGTTGCCGCAGGGCGAGTTCATCGAGATCTTCGTCGATACGCCGCTGGAGGTGGCCGAACAGCGCGACGTGAAGGGATTGTACAAGAAGGCCCGTGCCGGCGATCTGAAGAACTTCACCGGCATCGACAGCCCGTACGAAGCCCCGCTGAACGCAGAAATTCGGGTCAACACGGTCGAGATGACTCCGGCCGAAGCCGCCGAGTTCATCGTCCGCAAGATCATGCCCCTGAAGTGACCATGAAAATGACGATCATCGAAAGCGACGTGAAGCTCGCCGAGCGTCTGGCGACCGAAGCGGGCGAGATCCTGCTCGGCCTTCAGGCCGGGAGCGGCCTCACCGGCAAGGATTTGGGCAAGGCCGGTGACGAACAGGCCAACACCTTTCTGATGCGTGCGCTGAAAGCCGCACGCCCCGACGACGCGGTCCTGTCCGAGGAGGAAAAGGACGACATCAACCGCTGCTCGGTCCGTCGCGCCTGGATCGTCGATCCGCTCGACGGCACGCGCGAATATGGCGAAGGCCGCACCGACTGGGCGGTGCATGTCGCCTTGTCGATCGACGGCGTCGCCACGGTCGGCGCGGTCGCGCTGCCGGGGCTTGGCCTCACCCTGACGTCCGGCGCGCCGCAGCCGCTGAAGCCCGCCGGCACGCCGCTGCGCATGCTTGTCAGCCGCACGCGCCCCGCGCGCGAGGCGCTTGCGGTGGCCGAGGCATTCGGCGCCGATCTCGTGCCGATGGGCTCCGCCGGGGCCAAGGCGATGGCCGTGGTGCGCGGCGAGGCGGACATCTATCTGCACACCGGCGGCCAATATGAGTGGGATAATTGCGCCCCCATCGCGGTGGCGCAAGCCGCGGGGCTGCACGTGAGCCGCGTCGATGGATCGCCCCTGGTCTACAATTGTGCCGACCCGTATCTGCCCGATCTGCTGATCTGCCGCGCCGAGCTTGCCGAGCGCGTGCTGGCCTTGGTCGCGGCGTTGCTTGAAACCTGATAGCTCCCCAACATGACATCGGGCCCGGCCCCGGCCGAAGGCGTGGCCTATCTCGCCGCCGCCGGTTAAAGTCGACTCGAAGGAATGCAGCCATGGCGATGTCGCAACGATCGATCGGATGTCCGCCGAATGCGTGAGATGCTGCATGCACGGCTAGGGGCAGCTGTCCGGCCCGCACTCCTTTCGGTCATCGTGGGTACCGGACTGTGCGCGACCGCTCATGCGTCCGCCCGCAGCTATTCCGCGCGGAATGTCGGTGGCTGGGCGGTGGCGGCCAGCAAGGACCGGAAAGGCTGCTTTGTGACCAAGGAATACGATCGGCCCGGGGCGACAACGCTGCTTTTGGGGCTGGATATCGACGGGTCCAACCATCTCTCGGTGCTGAATCGGAATTGGTCGATCCGGTCGAAGGATCGCTTGGAGCTGAATTTCCGTCTGTCGAAAGGCGTTTATTCCAAACACCCTGCGGTGGGCATGGCGGCGGATGGCAAGCAAGGGTTCGTCACGAATTTCGAAACGGAATTCCCGTCCTTCTTCGCCACCTCCGAGTTCCTCGACATTGATCGTGGCGATGTGGCCGTAGAGAAGCTGAACCTCGCCGGTAGCGGCGCGGCGGTGGCGGAGTTGCGCCGTTGCGTCGAAATTCAGCGCGCGAACCCCGGGATCAAGGCCGACCGGGCGGAACGGGACGACGATATCCCGATCGATCCATTTGCTGTCGAACCGAAGCGGCGATCAAAGGACTGAGGGCAGCGCCGCGCGGCTTTCTTGCCCGCGCGCGAGACGCGTCGATGCCTGTGATATCGCCGGAAAGGCTGACGATCGCGCGCATCTCGCCGACATCCGCTGGCCCGGTAAGATGCACGACTGAACAGAATCGGATTGTCGGGACACCGGCGCTGGGCTTGGAATGATTCGGTTGGTTAACGATTGGAAAAAACATGATGTCGCAATCTATGACGAAACTTGCCCCAGCCTTTGTGATTTTGGCGGGCGCGGTCGGCCTTGGCGGCTGCGCTACGAAATCCTATGTGCGCGAGCAGATCGCGCCCGTCAGCCAGCGCGTCGACTCGCTGGAGACAAGATTGCAGCAGACCGACGGCACGGCCAAGTCTGCGCTGGCCGAGGCGCAGGCTGCATCCGGGCAGGCGCAGAACAATGGTCAGCGTCTCGATCAGATCACCGGCCGGGTGGACGGCATCGATCAGCGCTTGCAGGTGCAGGAAAAACAGCGGAAGCGCCCGCGCAACTGATACCGGGCAGCCTTTGCTGATCGTGTCATTGTCCCGTATCGGTCGTTCCTGGGTGGAGCGACCGATTACATTTGAGCGCTGGAATAGATGGTGAACGTTCTTCTGGCGCTAGCCGGGTTTGCTTTATTCGCCCCTGGCTTGGCCAGCGCTCAGTCGGTGGAGACGGCCCAGCCGCCCCTGCGGCTCACAGGCCAGGAGGCTGAAGCAGCGATGATCCCATCGTCCGCGACCATTCGTGTCGCCGATTGGATCGCGGCCTCGGGCGACAACAGAGGATTGCCGTACATCATCGTCGACAAGACGAATGCCGCGCTTTTCCCGTTCAGTGCAAAGGGGACCTCGCTCGGTGCGGTCCCGGTGTTGATCGGCGTGGCGGTCGGCGACGACGCCACGCCCGGCATCGGCAGCAAGAATCTCGCCGAAATCGGCCCCGCCGAAAAGACGACGCCCGCGGGGCGTTTCCTCGCCAAATTCGGACTGGCCGCTGGACGGGAACGGATCTTGTGGGTCGATTACGCCACCTCCGTGGCGCTGCACCCGATTCCAAAAGGCGCGAGTAAAAAGGAGCGCCGCCGCGAACGAATGCTGTCACCCACACCGGACGACAACCGCATAACCTTCGGGTGCATCAACGTGCCCATGACCTTCTACGGCAGAGTGCTCCGCCCGCTCGCTCAGAAAAAGGGCGCTTACGTCTACATCTTGCCCGATACCAAGCCGCTGGAGGCTGTCTTCCCCCGCTTGCTGGTGCAGGCCGCTGACAGCGCGGTGCGTTGACGACGGCAAACCCGGTTCGCGATAGATCGCGCGGTGCTGGCGTCAGACGCTCTGTTGACCAGCTCAAGCACCGGGCGCGGGTTTCGCCCCGCGATCGGATCGGATAGGTCATGTCCGGACTAAAGCACCGAAGAGCTTGGACTATATCTTATGGACAGCGGCAGTAACGATCGTCTGGTTGGCCGCATCAAAGCTTTATGTACGGACCTGGATGCGGTAGCGATCGAACTCGGCAACACCAGAAATATCGAAGCCATCCCCGAAGAGATCACACCGCTTGCTCTGGCCCGGAGGATCGCCGCCGGACAGGAGGCTACGGCGGCCTTTTTCGATCCCGCGCTGTTCGTGGATCCCGCCACAAACATCGTGCTGCGTCTCTTCATCGACCATCAGGAAGACCGCGGCACGACGTCGGGCGCGTGCTGCGCGGCGGCGGGCGTTCCGCGCACGACGGCCCTCAGATGGATCAATCTGCTGTCCGCTCGCGGTTTGCTCGAGATGTACGAAAGGCCGAGCGACCGCCGCTCGACCATGATCCGCCTTACCCCGTCGGGGCTCGATACCGTCGGCGGGTGGCTGCTGCGGATGAAGGCGATATTGTACAACACCGCAACCTGACGCCTGATTTGCTTGCAGATCGAGGCATTTCGACGTGAGATCGAGCGACTTTTTGATCGGGAGCGGGCAGACCAGCCGGCGTGTTTGTCCGAAATCGAAATCCTGACGATCTCGCCAGCCATCCCGATTTGGTTCTCTCCAAACCGGAGTATTTCGCGATGGCGCGCCCGTTGGTTCGGCGGCGCGTCGATCCTCCCTGCCGGATAATCGACGCCGCGAACGTCACGGTGTCGGTACCGATGCCAAATCCGACCAGTACAGCCGCATTGGAGTGTCCACGAGCATCTTGCGCTGCAATTCTGCCGTCGGCGCGATGCGCGGGATGATATCGACCAGAGCGCCATCGTCCGGGATCGCATCCTGCATGTTCGGGTGCGGCCAGTCCGTACCCCAGATCACGCGATCGGGATAATCGGCGACCAGAGGCGCGACTGCATCGACGAACGCATCCCAGGGCAGCCCCGCGGCATCGAGCCGATCTGGGCAGGTCGCCTTGAAATAGACCTCGTCCCGTGAATCCAGCAGCGCGCGGAACGCGCGCATATCGGCACCGTCCGGCCCCTGCGCGACATCCGGACGCCCCATGTGATCGATGACGATCGGCACCGGAATCGCATCGAGGAACGGGCGAAGCTCCTCCAGGATATCCGCCTCGAAATACACCACCACATGCCAGCCCGCCGGCAGGCGCCCCGCGACGTCGAGAAACCGATCCTTCGGCGCATCGTCGACCAACCGCTTCAGGAAGTTGAAGCGGATGCCGCGCACGCCGCCGTCGTGCAACCCCTGCAACGCGGTCGCATCGATCGCGGGATCCACCACTGCGACGCCCCGCGCCCGTTCGTCCGATCGTGCAATGGCATCCAGCACGGCGGCATTGTCGGTGCCGTGACAGCTCGCCTGCACGATCACGTTGCGGGCGAAGCCCAGTCGATCGCGCAACGCGAACAGCATTTCCGATCCGGCATCCTGCGGCAGATATTTGGCCTTGGCGCTGAACGGGAAGCGATCGGCGGGACCGAACACGTGGCAATGTGCGTCAACCGCGCCGGCGGGCGGCACGAAGCGGGGTTTGGACGGCGTCTGGGTCCAGCTCCGGATCCGCCCCTGCGCATCGACACTCATGCGAACACCTCTCCGTCCATTAGTTTCCGCGCCGTCCGCAACAGGGCGGCGGTCGCCACCTGCCCGTCATCGTCCAGCGACAACACGCAGGTCATCTCGCCGGTCGGATGTTCGACCGACAGCGTCTTCACCTTGCCGTCGGTAGCCTGTGCGACGGCGGCGGCGGGCGATCCGTCGATCAGGCAGGCGGTCGCGACACTCACCGCGCCGAGCACGCCGATCGAGGCATGAGCGCGTTTGGGGATAAAGCTGCGCACCGTCACCGCCCCGCCGTTTTGCGGCGGCGCGACCAGCATCATCTTGGGTACGGACGCATCGGCGACATCGCCGAGGTTCATCAGCGGCCCGGCCTGCAGGCGGATCGCCTCTATCCTAGCCTTGACGGCGTCCGCCGCGTCGAGCGTCTCGCGATCCTCATAACCGGTCGCCCCGACATCCTCGGCACGCAGCACGACACACGGCATGCCGTTGTCGATCAACGTGCAGGCGACGCCATCGATCGTATCGGCCGCATTGCCCGTGGGGAGCAAGGCCCCGCACGACGACCCGGCGGTGTCTCGGAATTCCAGCGATACCGGTGCCGCACTGCCCGGCACGCCATCGATCCGCGCGTCGCCGGCGTAGGTGACGATGCCGCCCGGCGTCGCAACGGTGGCGACGGCAATCTGTCCGGTATTCTCCATGAAGATCGCGACCTTCGTCTCCCCGTCCTGCGCCGCGACCAGCCCGCGCTCGATCGCGAACGGGCCGATGCCGGCCAGGATATTGCCGCAATTCTGCCGATCGCTGACGATCGCCTGATCCACGAACACCTGAAGGAAGAGGTAATCGACATCGACGCCGTCGCGGGTCGACTCGGCCACGATCGCAACCTTGGATGTCAGCGGGTCGGCACCACCCATGCCATCGATCTGGCGCAGGTCCGGAGATCCCATGACGCGGAGCAGGATCGCATCGCGTTGGACCGTGTCGGCGGGCAGATCGTCACGCAGGAAAAATCCGCCCTTCGACGTGCCGCCGCGCATCCACATGCACGCGATGCCGTCACTCATAGGTCAGGCCCAATGCCGCGAGCTTGCCGCGCATGTCGTAGATGTCGAGGCCGAGTTCGCCCGCCGCAAGCCGCTGACGCTTGGATTCCTCGTTCGCCTCACGCATCTGCGCCGCGGCCAACACCGCTGCGGCATCGACACGCTTCACGACGCAGACGCCGTCATCGTCGGCGACGATCACGTCGCCCGCCGCGATCGCCGCACCGGCGCAGACGATAGCCACGTTCACCGATCCCAACGTCGCCTTGATCGTGCCTTGTGCGAACACCGCGTTCGACCAGACCGGAAAGCCCATCTGCGTCAGATCGCGGACATCGCGCACGCCGGCGTCGATCACCAGTCCGCGACAGCCACGCGCCATCGCGGAGGTGGCGAGCAGATCGCCGAAATAGCCGTCCTCGCACGGGCTGGTCGGAGCCAGTACGAGGATATCGCCCTCCTGCAACTGCTCGATCGCGACGTGCAGCATCCAGTTGTCGCCAGGCGGGGATGAGATCGTCACGGCCGATCCAGCGATCCGCGCGCCAGCGTAGATCGGCCGCAACCGCGAACCGAGTAGACCGATCCGCCCCTGCGCCTCATGCACGGTGGCGACACCGGCGGCGGCAAGGCCGGCGATGACCGCGGGATCCGCCCGCGCGATATTGGTGACGACCCGACCAGCCATGATGTTCTCCTCGATTTGGCCATGGCGGGACGAACTGCCCAGCGGCCAATCGATATCCTGGCACGGCAATAAGTTTTTGCTAAAGCTGGTGGATGATCTCGGTATTCGACCTCAACCTGCGCCACCTGCGTGCCCTTTCCGTCATCGCGACGCACGGCACGATGAGCGCCGCAGCATCCGCGGTCAACCTGTCGCAACCGGCGCTGACTCAGGGGCTGGCGAAACTCGAGCGCCGCATCGGCGCTACGCTGTTCGACCGGCGCAGCGACGGTGTGACGCCGACGCCCGCGGGCCGGATGCTGGCGGAACGCGTCGATGCCGCCTTCGCCCAGCTATCCGCCGCGACGCGCGCCGCGTTCCGCGGATCCTCACGCGGCTTCGCGCGGCCGGAGGCGTTGATGACGACGACCCAGATGCACGCCTTTCTGCAGCTCGCCGATGCCGGAAGTTTCGTGGATGCCGCGCGCGCGACCGGTCTGTCGCAACCCGCTTTGCACCGGGCAGTGCGCGACCTGGAGCAGATTTGCGGCGTTGCACTGGTCGAGCGTCGCGGACGTGGCGTTGCCCTCAGCATCGTCGGCAAGCGCTTCGCCCGCGGCCTTCGGCTCGCCGCCAGCGAGATCGCCGCCGGCCTCAGCGAGATCGCTGGCGATGCCGGGCAGCCCGCCCGGCTGGCGATCGGCGCGATGCCGCTGTCGCGCGCATTGGTGTTGCCGCATGCACTCGGCGCATTCCTGCGCACCGGGCCGAACGTAGCGATCGAAATCTTCGAAGGCGCGTGGCGTGATCTGGTCGAGCCGTTGCGCGACGGCGTGATCGATCTGATGCTCGGCGCGCTGCGCGACGAGGCTCCGGCGGGGATCGTACAGCGCCCCTTGTTTCGGGATCGCCTGACCGTGGTCGCCCGCGCCGGTCATCCGCTCACCAGGAAGGCCGCCCCGACGCTGGACGATCTGGCCCTCTATGGCTGGATCGTCGGCCAGGCCGGCACGCCACTTCGCGCGCAATGGGAAACACTTTTCGAAGGCCGCGACCATCCGCCCGCGCCGATCGAGTGCGGGTCGGTCATGGTCGTGCGCGGACTGCTGGTCGACAGCGACCTGCTGACACTTCTGTCGCCGGACCAGATCGCGATCGAAGTAACCACCGGCATGCTGACGCGTATTCCGCTGCCGGGCAATCAGGGGATCCGCACGATCGGTATTTCCACGCGCGTGGACTGGCACCCCACCGCCGCGCAAAGCGCCTTTCTAGATTGTCTGATCGATGCAGCGGCGATGACAAGAATTCAACAAAACCAATAGCGCGGTAGAGCATTCGATTGGCCGCGTCTCCGGCATTGCGCCACGCCGCGCACATGACGATGATCATCGATTGCCACGGCCATTACACCACCGCGCCGCCACAGCACGACGCGTGGCGCGATGCGCAGAAGGCGGCCTTCAAGGCGGGCGAGACGCCCCCGCCTTACCCCGCGATCCACGACGACGAGATTCGCGAGACGATCGAGGCGAACCAGCTGAAGCTCCTGAAGGAGCGCGGCGCGGACATGACGATCTTCTCGCCCCGCGCCTCGACGATGGGCCATCATATCGGCGACGAGGCCGTCAGCGTGGCGTGGAGCCGCGCCTCCAACGACCTGATTGCGCGCGTCTGCGCTCTGTATCCCGAAACCTTCGCCGGCGTCTGCATGCTGCCGCAGAGCCCCGAGGCCGATCTCTCGGGGTCGATCGCCGAGCTGGAACGCTGCGTCACCGAACTGGGCTTCATCGGCTGCAACCTCAACCCGGATCCCGGCGGCGGGCATTTCGCCTTCCCGGCGCTGACCGACCGGTATTGGTATCCCTTCTACGAGAAGATGGTCGAGCTGGACGTCCCGGCGATGATCCACGTCTCGGGCAGCTGCAACCCGGCACTGCACGCGACCGGCGCGTTCTACATCGCCGCCGATACGATCGCGTTCATGCAGTTGATCCAGGGCGACCTGTTCAAGGATTTCCCGACCTTGCGCTTCATCATCCCGCATGGCGGCGGCGCGGTGCCCTATCATTGGGGCCGCTATCGCGGGCTGGCCGACATGCTGAAGCAGCCGAGCCTCGACACGCATGTGATGAACAACGTCTATTTCGACACCTGCGTGTATCACCAGCCGGGCATCGATCTGTTGGCGGAGGTGATCGATACCAAGAACATCCTGTTCGGCAGCGAGATGGTCGGCGCGGTGCGCGGTATCGATCCGCAGACCGGGCAATATTTCGACGACACCAAGCGCTATGTCGATGCCCTGCCGGTCAGCGCCGAACAGAAGCATGCGATCTTCGAGGGCAATGCCCGCCGCGTGTTCCCCCGCCTCGACACCAAGCTGAAGGCCCGCGGGCTGTGAGCGACAACCCTGAATCCCGCGTCGGCGACATCCACGCCTATCTCGCCGAATTCGAGGATATCCCCGGCACGCGCGTGTATACCGCGGCGCGGGCGCGGCAGGGCTATCAGCTCAACCAGTTCGCCATGAGCCTGATGAAACCCGAGAATCGCGAACGCTGGAAGGCAGACGAGGCTGCCTATCTCGATGAGTGGAAGATCACGCCCGACCAGAAGCAGGCGGTGCTGGATCGCGACTATAACCGCCTGCTCGATCTCGGCGGCAACATATATTTCCTCGCCAAGGTCTTCTCGACCGACGGCCTCAGCTTCCTGCAAGCGGTCAGCACGATGAGCGGCATGAGCGTCGAGGATTATTCGGCGATGATGATCGCCGGCGGCCGGTCGCCCGAAGGCGTGCGCTCGATCAAGGCGAACGCCTCGGCGGAGGCGGACGCCGCGATCGAGGCGACCGACGTCACCGGCATGGAGGACAAATAATGGCGCGCATCACTGCCGGCGTCGCGACCAGCCATATCCCGGCCCTCGGCGTCGCGGTTGATCTCGACAAGACGGCCGAGGCCTATTGGGCGCCAGCCTTCGCCGGGTACGACTGGACCAAGCGCTGGGAAGCCGAACAGAAGCCGGACGTCGTGATCCTGGTCTATAACGACCACGCCTCGGCGTTCGACATGAAGATCATCCCGACCTTCGCGATCGGCTGCGGCGAGGAATACGAACCTGCCGACGAGGGCTGGGGGCCGCGCAAGGTGCCGACCGTCATCGGCCACCCCGATCTCGCCTGGCACATCGCGCAGAGCCTGATCCTCGACGAATTCGACATGACGATCATCAACGAGATGACCGTCGACCACGGCCTGACCGTGCCCCTGTCGATGATGTTCGGGCAGCCCGAGGCCTGGCCGTGCAAGGTCATCCCGATCGCGGTCAACGTCGTCACCTATCCGCCGCCCTCGGGCAATCGCTGCTGGGCGCTGGGCGAAGCGATCGCGCGTGCGGTCGCCAGCTTCCCGGAGGATCTGAACGTCCAGGTCTGGGGCACCGGCGGGATGAGCCACCAGCTTCAGGGGCCGCGCGCCGGCCTGATCAACGCCGAGTGGGACAACCGCTTCCTCGATCGGCTGGAGGGCGACACGCAGGAACTGCGCCACATTCCGCACATCGAATACCTGCGCGAGACGGGCTCGGAGGGGATCGAGATGGTCATGTGGCTGATCATGCGCGGCGCGCTCGGCAAGACGACGAAGGTGCTGCATCGGCACTATCATGTGCCCGCGAGTAACACGGCGGTCGGGCATATCGTGCTGGAGCCGGTGGGCTAACCTTATCCCAGCCCGACCGTCACCCCAGGGCAGGCTGGGGCCTTGCGGCAATGGGCGCGACCTACACCACGAGACCCCAGCCTGCGCTGGGGTGACGCTTTTGAATTTGGAGGCATCGCATGAAAATCGCCCTAGCCGGAGCCGGCGCGTTTGGAGAAAAGCATCTCGACGGCCTGAAACTGATCGACGGCGTAGAGGTCACCAGCCTCGTCGGCCGCCGCCTCGAACCGACGCAGGAGATCGCGGCGAAATACGGCATCGGCCACGCCACGAGCGATCTCGCCGAGACGCTCGCGCGGGACGATGTCGATGCGGTCATCCTTTGCACGCCGACGCAGATGCACGCCGCCCAGGCGATCCAGTGCATGGACGCGGGCAAGCACGTGCAGGTCGAGATCCCGCTCGCCGACAGCCTCGCCGATGCCGAGGCGGTGCTCACCAAGAGCCGCGAGACCGGCCTCACCTGCATGGTCGGCCACACGCGACGCTTCAATCCAAGCCACCAGTTCGTCCACGACAAGATCGTCGCGGGTGACATCGCGATCCAACAGATGGACGTGCAGACCTATTTCTTCCGCCGCAAGAACATGAACGCCAAGGGCGAGGCACGGTCCTGGACCGATCACCTGCTCTGGCATCACGCCGCGCACACCGTCGATCTGTTCGCCTATCAGGCCGGTCCGATCGTCAAGGCCAACGCGATCGAAGGGCCGATCCATCCCGAACTCGGCATCGCGATGGACATGTCGATCCAGTTGAAGGCGGAGAGCGGCGCGATCTGCACCCTGTCGCTGAGCTTCAACAATGACGGGCCGCTCGGCACCTTCTTCCGCTACATCTGCGACAACGGCACCTATCTGGCGCGCTACGACGACCTGTTCACCGGCAAGGACGAGCAGATCGACGTGTCGAACGTCGCGGTGTCGATGAATGGCATCGAACTGCAGGACCGCGAATTCATCGCCGCGATCCGCGAAGGCCGCGAACCCAATTCGTCGGTCGCTCAGGTTCTGCCCTGCTACCGCGTGCTCGACGCGCTCGAGAAACAGCTCGCGTGACAGCGCCGTCGAAGACCGGGGTCGCGATCATCGGTGCCGGGCCGGCGGGGCTGCTGCTCGGCCATCTGTTGCGTGCCGCCGGCATCGCTTGCGTGATCGTCGAGCGGCAGGACCGTGCCTATGTCGAGAGCCGCATCCGCGCCGGGGTCCTCGAACGGACCACCACCGATCTGCTGCGCCGGCTCGGCATCGACGCCCGGCTGAACGCCGAAGGGCTGATCGAACACGGCTTCAACCTCGCCCATGACGACCTGCTGATCCGCATCGACGTCAGCGCGCTCACCGGCCAGCCCGTCACCGTCTACGGCCAGACGGAGGTGACGCGCGACCTGATCGCCGCCGCGCCGGAGCGCGACCTGGATATCATGTTCGAGGCCAAGGACGTGGTGCTGCACGACGTGACCGGCGATGCCCCTTTCGTGACCTTCACCCGGGACGGGGTGACGCAGCGAATCGACGCCGATTTCATCGCCGGCTGCGACGGGTTCCACGGCCCGTCGCGCAAGGCGATCCCGGCGGTCGCCTGCGAATACGAGCGCGAATATCCGTTCGGCTGGCTCGGCATCCTCGCCGACGTGCCGCCCTGCCATGACGAGCTGATCTACGCGAACACCGATGCCGGTTTCGCGCTCGCTTCGATGCGCTCGGCGACGCGCAGCCGCTATTACATCCAGGTGCCGTTGACCGAACGGGTCGAGGATTGGCCCGCCGACCGGCTTTGGGACGAACTCGAACGCCGCTTCGCGCCGCTTGCCAGCCGCCCGGTCGTTCGCGGCCCTGCACTCGAAATCTCGATCGCGCCCTTGCGATCCTACGTGTTCGAAACGATGCGCCACGGGCGACTGTTCCTGGCGGGGGACTCGGCACACATCGTGCCGCCGACCGGGGCCAAGGGCCTCAATTTGGCTGCCTCCGATATCGCCTATCTCTCCGATGCCTTCATCGCGCACTATCGCGGCGATGAGAGCGGATTGACCGGCTATCAGGCCAGGGCGCTCGCGCGAATCTGGAAGGCCGAGCGCTTCAGCTGGTATCTGACCAAGCTGATGCACCGCTTCCCCGAAGACGGCGCGTTCGAGCGGCGGATGCAGATCGCCGAACTCGATTACGTCGCGCAATCGCAGGCGATGCAGACCGCGATCGCCGAGAATTACGTGGGTCTGCCACTCTAAATCGAGGGCAGATCCAGCCCCTGCTCCCCTGCGCACGCGATCGCGTCCTCATACCCCGCATCGGCGTGGCGCATCACGCCGGTGGCGGGATCGTTCCACAAGACGCGGGCCAGGCGCTTCGCCGCCGCCTCGGTGCCGTCGGCGACGATCACCATGCCGCTATGCTGCGAGAAGCCCATTCCGACGCCACCGCCATGATGCAGCGATACCCAGGTCGCGCCGCTCGCGGTGTTGAGCAGCGCATTGAGCAAGGGCCAGTCCGATACCGCGTCGGAGCCGTCGCGCATCGCCTCCGTTTCGCGATTGGGGCTGGCGACCGATCCGCTATCGAGGTGATCGCGACCGATCACGACCGGTGCCTTCAACTCGCCGCTCGCGACCATCTCGTTGAACGCGAGGCCGAGCCGGTGGCGATCGCCCAGCCCGACCCAGCAGATGCGTGCCGGCAGGCCCTGAAACTTGATGCGGTCGCGTGCCATGTCGAGCCAGCGGTGCAGATGCGCGTCGTCGGGCAGCAATTCCTTCACCTTGGAGTCGGTCCGATAGATGTCCTCTGGATCCCCCGACAGCGCAACCCAGCGAAACGGCCCGATACCGCGACAGAATAGCGGGCGGATATAGGCCGGCACGAAGCCGGGGAAGTCGAACGCGTTCGTCACGCCCGCGTCGAGCGCGACCTGACGAATATTGTTGCCGTAATCGACCGTCGGCACGCCCGCCGCCTGGAAATCGAGCATCGCGCGGACATGGATCGCCATCGACTCTTTCGCTGCCGTCGCGACCGCCGCCGGATCGCGCTCGCGCTCGGCGAACCAGCGATTGAGCGACCAGCCCGCGGGCAGGTACCCGTTCACTGGATCGTGCGCCGACGTCTGGTCGGTCAGCAGATCGGGCCGTACCCCGCGCCGGAACAGTTCGGGCAGTATCTCCGCCGCATTGCCGCGCAGCCCGACCGAGATCGGCGCGGTGGCATTGGTGACGAGATCGAGCGCTTCCTCGATCGTTTCGGCCGCGCGATCGAGATAGCCGGTACGCAGCCGCATCTCGATCCGGCTGGGCTGGCATTCGATCGCCAGGCACGACGCACCCGCCATCACCGCCGCCAGCGGTTGCGCACCGCCCATCCCGCCAAGTCCCGCCGTCAACAACCACTTGCCGGCAAGAGTGCCGCCATAATGCTGGCGCCCCATCTCCACAAAGGTTTCGTAGGTGCCCTGCACGATGCCCTGCGTGCCGATATAGATCCACGATCCCGCCGTCATCTGGCCGTACATCGCCAGCCCCTTGCGATCGAGGTCGTTGAAATGCTCCCAGGTCGCCCAATGCGGCACGAGGTTGGAATTGGCGATCAGCACGCGCGGCGCGTCGGCATGCGTGCGGAACACCCCCACCGGCTTGCCCGACTGTACGAGCAGGGTTTCGTCATCCTCCAAGCGGCGCAGGGTATCCACGATGCGATCGAAACTCTCCCAATCGCGCGCCGCCCGACCGATGCCGCCATAGACGACCAACTCCTGCGGGTTCTCGGCCACGTCCGGATGAAGGTTGTTCATGAGCATCCGCAAAGGTGCCTCGGTCAGCCAGCCTTTCGCTGTGAGGTCTGTGCCCGTGGCGGCGCGGATGATGCGATTATTGTCCAGACGCGTCATGACGATCCTCTCGCGAAATCGATGCAGGCGGTGAGTATGTTGCGCAATATTGTGCGCAACGGCGCGGCCGTTTCAGGATCATACGGGGCCGGCCAGCTATGTTCGTCGATCGCGCCCGCCGGATCGGCCATGTAACCGCGACAGGCGAGCTCCATCTGGATGGCATGCACCCCTGCCTCCGGTTCGCCGTAATGGCGCGTCGTCCACCCGCCCTTGAAGCGACCATCGACGACGTGGCTGTAGCCGGAGAACGCCGCGTGCGCGGCCACGACCTGCGTCAGTCGGGACGCACAGGCCGCACCGTCAAAGGTGCCGATGTTGAATTGCGGCAGTTCACCATCGAACAGGCGCGGCACGATCGACCGGATCGAATGAGCATCGTACAACACGACGCGATCATACTGGCGCCGCAGCCGCTGCAATTCGTCGGCGATCGCGGCATGATAGGGATCGAACCATATCGCGCGCCGCTCAGCGATATCCTGCGGACTAGGTTCCGGCCCTTCCCGGTACAGCGGCTCGCCATCGAAGGTCTCGATCGGACAAAGCCCCGTCGTCGCCTGCCCCGGATATAGCGACACACCGGAAGGGTCGCGATTCACGTCTATCACCGATCGCGAGATCGTCGTGCGGACGGTGGTCGCGCCGAGCGCGCCGGCGAAATCATAGAGCCGGTCGATCCACCAGTCCGCATCCTTGCGCGCCAGCCAGGGTGAGCGAAACCGACTTGCGATACTTTCAGGAATGTCGGTGCCGGTATGTGGGAATGCCACGACCAGCGGCGCATCGCCCGGCGAGACCTGCAACCAATCGGTCATGCCAGCCCTGGCAGGTCAACGCCGGCCGCGTCGATCAGCGCACCCGACCGCACGAGCGCATTGGCCGCCTCCATATCGGGATGGAAATGGCGGTCGTCGTCCAGGTGCGGTACCCGATACCGCACTATCGCTCGGGCCGCCTCCAGCGCTTCGCTCGACCTGAGCGGCGCGTGAAAGTCGCAGCCTTGCGCCGCCGCCAACGCCTCGATCCCGATCACCGCGCTGGCATTCTCCGCCATCGCCAGCAGCCGCCGGCTGCCATGCGCGGCCATCGACACGTGGTCCTCCTGATTGGCCGAGGTCGGGATCGAATCCACGCTGGCCGGATAGGCGCGCTGCTTGTTCTCCGACACCAGCGCCGCCGCCGTCACCTGCGGGATCATGAAGCCCGAATTCAGCCCGGGCTTCGGCGTCAGGAACGCCGGCAGACCGGACAGCGCCGGATCGACCAGCATCGCGATGCGGCGTTCGGAAATCGATCCGATCTCGCAGATCGCCAGCGCGATGATGTCGGCGGCGAAGGCCACTGGTTCGGCATGGAAATTCCCGCCGGACAACGCCTCGTCGGTATCGGGAAAGATCAACGGATTGTCGGTCACGCCATTGGCCTCGATCGCAAGCGTCGTCGCGGCTTGGCGCAGGATGTCGAGCGCCGCGCCCATCACCTGCGGCTGGCAGCGCAGACAATACGGATCCTGCACCCGGGTATCGCCGATCAGATGCGACGCGCGGATCGCCGATCCCTGCATCAGCCCGCGCAGCGCATCTCCGACCGCGATCTGCCCGGCATGGCCGCGCAGGCGATGGATCCGCGGATCGAACGGCGCATCCGACCCTCGCGCTGCCTCGGTCGAGAGCGCGCCGGTGACCAGCGCCGAACGGAACACGGTTTCCGTTTCGAACAAACCGGCCAGCGCGTTGGCGCAGGAGAATTGCGTTCCGTTGAGCAGCGCCAGCCCCTCCTTCGGCCCGAGCGTGAGCGGCGCGAGCCCCGCCGCCGCCAACGCCGCGTCGGCCGGCACGCGCCGCCCCTCCACAAACATCTCCCCCACCCCGATCATCGCCGCCGCCATATGCGCGAGCGGCGCGAGATCGCCCGATGCCCCGACCGATCCCTGGCACGGCACCACCGGTGTCAGACCCCGCGCCAGCATCGCCTCCATCAGCGCGATCGTCGCCGGTGCCACGCCGGAGGCCCCCTGCGACAGGCTGCCGAGCTTGAGCGCCATCATCAAGCGGATCACCGCGATCGGGCTGGATTCACCGGTGCCCGCCGCGTGGCTCAGCACGATGTTCCGCTGCAGCGTCGCCAGATCCTCGGACGCGATGCGCACGCTGGCGAGTTTGCCGAAACCGGTATTAATCCCGTAGACGGGCTCGCCGCGGGCGAGGATACGCTCCACGCCGGCGGCGCTGGCGGCGATGGTCGGTCCGCTGGCGGGATCCAACGCCATGTCCGCGCCACGATACACCGCACGCCATTCGGCCAGCGACACGCCCCCGCTCTTCAGGATCACGCGGTTCATTTCCCTCTCCAGATACGGGCATGCAGCGGGTTGAACCCGATGCGGTAGACCAGGTCCGCCGGGCGCCCGACGTCCCAGATCGCGAGATCGCAGGACTTGCCGGCTTCCAGCGTGCCGATATCGTCCGCCATCCCCAGCGCCCGCGCGGCGTTCCGCGTGACCGCGGCAAGACATTCGTCGACCGTCAGCCGGAACAGGGTTGCCGCCATGTTCATCGCCAGCAGGACCGAGGTGAGCGGCGACGTGCCGGGATTGCAATCGGTCGCCAGTGCGATCGGAACGCCTGCGGCTCGCAGCGCGGCGATTGGCGGAAGCTGCGTCTCGCGCATGAAATAATAGGCGCCCGGCAGGAGCACCGCGACGGTGCCGGCGTGCGCCATCGCGGCGACGCCGGTGGGCGAGAGATATTCGAGATGGTCCGCCGACAAGGCTCCATGCTGCGCAGCAAGCGCCGCCCCTTCGAGGTTCGAGAGCTGCTCGGCGTGAAGCTTCACGGGTAGTTCGTATCGGGCAGCGACCTCGAGCACGCGGGCGATCTGCTGAGGACTGAAGCCGATGCCCTCGCAGAACCCATCCACTGCATCGACGAGCCCCTCGACCGCCAGCGCCGGAAGCATCTCGTCGCATAGGAGAGCGATGTACCCATCCGGATCGCCGGCATATTCCGGCGGCAGGGCATGCGCGCCGAGGAACGTTGCGCGGATCGCGACGTCGCGCCGATCGGCCAGCGCCCGGATCGCACGCAACATCTTGCGTTCGCCGTCCAACGACAGACCGTAACCCGATTTGACCTCTATCGTCGTCACGCCCTCGGCGATCAGCGCGTCGAGGCGGGGCAGCGCGCTGGCGACCAATTCCTCCTCGCTCGCCGCGCGGGTGGCGCGCATCGTCGACAGAATGCCGCCCCCTGCCCGCGCGATCTCCTCATACGACGCGCCAGCCAGTTTCTGCTCGAATTCCAGCGCGCGGTTGCCGCCATGGACGAGATGCGTGTGGCAATCGATCAGCCCCGGCGTGATCAGCCGGCCGGCGCAGTCCACGACATCCGCCGCCGCGAAGCTCGGCGCATCCACCGCCGCACCGGCATAAACGATGCGGCCATCCTTGGCCGCGATCACCCCATCGTCGATCACGCCGGACCCCGGCTGATCGGCACGCAGGGTCGCGATCCGGGCGCGGGTCCAAAGGCGATCGCACAACATCGGCAACTCCGGGTGGAGGGTGGCATCGAATCGAATATGTATATACATAACCATGCGCGCTACGCGCTGTCCATTCGCCCAAGCCATCCAGTCGAGGAGCTTCACATGCGACTGTGGTTCGAATCCGCTTTGCTGCCTGAAGGGTGGCGGAAAGACGTACGGATCGACGTGGCTAACGGCCTGATCGCCGCAGTGATGTTCGGCGTCCAGCCCGAGCCCGGCGACGATCGCCATGGCCCCGCCATGCCCGGCCTGCCTAACCTCCACAGTCATGCTTTCCAGCGCGGAATGGCTGGCCTCGCCGAAGTTTCCGGCCGGAGCGAAGACAGTTTCTGGACGTGGCGCGAGACGATGTACCGCTTCGTCGCCGCGCTCGATCCCGACACGCTGCAGGCGATCGCCGCCTTGGCCTATATCGAAATGCTCGAAAGCGGCTTCACGCGGGTCGGCGAGTTCCATTATCTGCACCACGGTCCGGACGGTCGCGCCTATGACGATCGCGCGGCGATGGCCGCGGCGATCGCCGCCGCCGCGCAGGAGAGCGGCATTGCGCTGACGCTGCTACCGGTCTTCTACGCCCATGCCGATTTCGGCGGCACCCCGCCCCGCACCACGCAGGCCCGCTTCGTCAACGATCTCGACGGGTTCGCGCGGCTGATCGACGACAGCCGCCATGCGCTCGCCGGGCTGGATCAGGCGGTGATCGGCGTCGCTCCGCACAGCTTGCGCGCGGTGACGGCGGCGGAACTGGCCGTCGTCACGACCCTTCTTCCCGACGCTCCGATCCATATCCATATCGCCGAACAGACCCGTGAGGTTGAGGCCTGCATGGCATGGAGCGGACAGCGACCGGTCGAATGGTTGTTCGATCGTGCGGAGGTCGATCGCCGCTGGTGCCTCGTCCACGCCACACATGTCGTCGAGGCCGAGTTGCGGCAGATCGCGGCCAGCGAAGCGGTCGTCGGGCTGTGCCCGATCACCGAGGCCAATCTGGGTGATGGCCTGTTCCCCGCTCGCGCGTTTCAGGCGCAAGGCGGGCGCTTCGGCGTCGGATCGGATTCCAACGTACGGATCGATGCCGGCGAGGAACTGCGCCTGCTCGAATATGGCCAGCGCCTGACACACGAGATGCGCAACGTCCTATCCAATGGCCCGGGCCGCTCGACCGGTGCGACGCTGTGGAGCATGGCGTTCCAGGGCGGCGCTCGAGCGCTCGGCGCATCCGGCGCCGGCCTCGCCGTCGGCGCACCGGCGGACCTCGTCTCGTTTCTGCCCAGTCATCCCGCCTCGGTCGGGCGGCACGGCGACCAGCTGATCGACAGCTGGGTGTTCGGTGGCGCGCGCGATCATATCGACTCCGTGTGGCGGGCCGGGCGCAAGTGCGTCAGCGGTGGCCGTCATCATGATCGCGAGCGCATCACGGCGCGCTATGTTGATGTCATGAAGGGCCTGCTGGCGTGAAGCCCCCGGCCCTTCACGACCGTATCCGGCGCGAGATCGAGGCGCGGATCATGTCGGGCGAATGGAAGCCCGGCCACCGCATCCCCTACGAACACGAATTGATGACGGAGTATGCGTGCTCGCGCATGACGGTAAATCGCGCGCTAGGCGCGCTTGCCCAGGCCGGATTGCTCGACCGCCGCCGCCGCGCCGGATCGTTCGTCGCCACCCCGCGCTTCCACCGCGCCGCGCTGGAAATCCCCGACATCCGCAACGAGGTTGCCGCGCAGGGCAAGGCCTATGGCTTCGAGCTGAATGCCCGCGAGGCCCGCCGCGCGACCGCCGCCGATCGTATATTGCTGGCATCCGGGGCGGGACGGATCCTCGCGATGGAATGCCGCCATCTCGCCGATCATGTCCCCTATGCGCTCGAATATCGGCTGATCAATCTGGATGTCGTACCGTCGGCCGCCGAGGCAGATTTCGCGATTGATCCGCCCGGCTCGTGGCTGCTCGATCATGTCGCCTGGACCGAGGCCGAGCATCGCATCACCGCCATCAATGCCGACGGAGTGCTGGCCGCCGCGCTCGATGTCGCGCCGGGCCAGGCCTGCATGCAACTCGAACGCTGGACGTGGCGGGGTGCGGAGCGGATCACCTATGCCCGGCAGATCTATCCGGGGGACCGTCATGGATTCGTCGCGCATTTTCTGGCCTGATACATCCTGCATCCGTCCCCGTCCGTTCGGCCCGAGCCTGTCGAAGGGCAAGACATGGCACCGGCACCTCGACCGGCTCAGGCCGAATGTCGGTGAGGGTCCGGATAACACGCCCCTCTCCGCGATGGCATCCCCGCCGGGAATGATGCACAGAGCTAAACGTGGCGGGCGCGGCGACATTCGGGTCAGAAATCTCTAGCGCCGCCGCGCCGTGGTCGCCTGCGTTCAGCGCCTTGCGCTGATGGGCGAAGACACGGTTTTTCCCGACACGGACCTGATCGCCGCCGCGATCGGCGGAGATCGCGCGGCATTCGAGGCGTTGCTCAGGCGACATTACGATCGCATTCACGGCCTCGCCTGGCAGCTTACCGGATCGCGCGCCGATGCCGATGACATCGCGCAGGACGTCTGCTGCACCTTGGTCGAAAAGATCCGGTATTTCCGGGGCGAGGCGAAGTTCACCACGTGGCTGTGCAGCATCGTGTTCAACGCGGCGCGCGACTTCCGGCGGCGGCGGCGCTCGTTCGCCGGTCTCACCGATCGGCTGGCGGTGCTGGCCGGCCTTACAAAGGCTCCCGATGGCCGCGACGCCTATGACGCGATCTGGCTGAAAAGTGCGATCGCCAGACTGAAGCCGGCCTATCGCGACGCGGCGGTGCTGGTCGCCGGGCAGCAATTGACCCACGCCGAAGCGGCGGAAATCCTCGGTGTGGCGGAAGCGACGGTGTCCTGGCGCATGCATGAAGTGCGGCGTATAATCGGGAGCTGAGTCTTCGATCGCTACCGGATCGACCTCGCCACCCCACCCCCGTGCGCCCTGAATGGGGTGCCCCGAACCGTGCCGCGACAAGGTCAGCACGAACGGTGAGAAGCGGCCCCGGCTGGCGGAGTGTGCCCAGTCGAAAAATAATTCGAAAAAACTTCTCAAGGAAATCAGCCGCCAGCGCGTCCCAGTGAATATGCGGACGATCCTGCGCCGCTGTCCTGGGAGAAAATCCATGCCCCGTTTCCACCGCGCGGTTGCCACCGGCCCCGTCGCCATGGCCATCGCCATGCTCGTCGTATCCTGCAGCAAGACCGGCGTCGACGCGCCCGCCGCCGTCCCGTCCGATGCCGCCGCCGAGGCGTCCAACGACATCGTCGTCACCAGTGCGAAAGCATCACGCACGACGGCGCGCGATTCAGCGACGGCCGAACTCATGGTGCCACCCCCGCCCCCACCTCCCCCGCCGCCGCCTCCACCGATGGTCTCGGCACCGGTGATGGTCACTGGATCGCGCATCGTGCCGATGGAGCGCAGCTACATGACGCCCTATCACGATGTCGGCCGCGACAAGTTCAACAGCGTCGCGCAAAACGCGTTCAAGGCCGTGCGCGAGGAACCGGTCTCGACCTTCTCGATCGATGTCGACACCGCCTCCTACGCGTTCACGCGCGCCTCGCTGAACCGCAATGTCCTGCCGCAGCCGGCGGCGGTGCGGACCGAAGAGATGATCAACTATTTTCCCTACGATTACGCCAGCCCCCGCACCGCGGAACAACCCTTCACCAGCAATGTCGCGGTTTTCCCCAGCCCGTGGACGGCGGGGCGCAAGCTCGTCCGCATCGGCATAAAGGGCTATGAGATCCAGCGTGCGACCCGCCCGCGCGCGAATCTCGTCTTCCTCATCGACACGTCGGGATCGATGAACGAGCCGAACAAGCTGCCGCTGGTGAAACAGTCGCTGACCATGCTGCTCGACCAGTTGGACGGCGACGACAGCGTCGCGATCGTTACCTATGCCGGATATGCCGGCACCGCGCTCGCCCCCACGCCGGCCAGCCAGAAAGGCAGGATCAAGGCGGTGATCGACGGGCTCGGCGCGGGCGGCGGTACGGCGGGCGCGGAAGGCATCCGCCAGGCCTATGCGCTGGCCGAGGCCAATCTCGATCCCAAGGGCGTCAATCGCGTGATCCTGGCGACGGACGGCGATTTCAATATCGGCATCAGCAATCAGGACGAGTTGAAGGGCTATATCGAGCGCGAGCGCGGCAAGGGCGTGTTCCTGTCGGTGCTGGGCTTCGGCATGGGCAATTACAACGATGCGCTGATGCAGGCGCTGGCGCAGAACGGCAACGGCGCGGCCGCCTATATCGACACGATCGGCGAGGCGCGGAAGACCTTGGTCGACGAGGCGACGTCGACGCTGTTCCCGATCGCCAAGGACGTGAAGATCCAGGTCGAGTTCAACCCGGCCACCGTCGCCGAATATCGCCTGATCGGATATGAAACGCGTTTGCTGAACCGCGAGGATTTCGACAATGACAAGGTCGATGCCGGAGATGTCGGGTCGGGCCAGACGGTGACCGCCTTGTACGAGATCGTACCGGTCGGCGGGCCGCGCGCGGTCGGCGATCTGCGTTATGCTAGGGCGACGCCGGTCACGGTAGAGCCCGGCACCGGCGAGTATGGCTTCGTCAAGATCCGCTACAAATTGCCGAAATCCAGCGCTAGCCGACTGATCTCGACCCCGATCGACCGGCGTTCGGAAGTCGCCCGCTTCGGCGACGCACCGCAGGATGCGCGCTTCGCAACCGGGGTCGCGGCGTTCGCGGAACTGCTGCGCGGCGGACGCTACACCGGATCGATGGGATATGACGATGTCCTGAAGATTGCGCTGGGTGCGCGAGGCGAGGATAGCTTCGGCTATCGCTCGGAGTTCGTGCAACTGGTCCGCGCCGCCAAATCGGCGGCATCGATGCCGCAACCCGGGCAATAAGGTCGGCCGAGGGTGCGGCGGTTCTGCGTCGCACCCTCATGCCCATTCGACCCGCCGACAATTGAAGCTATAAGGCCCGGCAGATGCCGCTCCGTCCCGCCCATTGCGTACGACCGCTCACGACCATGCAGGCGATGTGATGGCGACCAACGACGACATCGCGGCGGCTCTGCCCGATCCGCCTTCACCCCGCCCTGCGCGGCGCGAGGCGGCGATCGCGGAGTCGATGCGGCGCTTCGATGCACCGGGCGACGCGCCGGCGACGGGTCGTCACGGTACGGTCGCGCCGAAGCCGAGGCACGGCTGGATCGCGCGGCCGCAGATTGCTGCCCTGGCCGGGGTCGCGCTGGTCGTGACGATCGGCGTGCCGATATGGCGGTCCGGCGATCTTGGCCTGTCACCGCCCCCACGGGAAGCGCCGACGGCGGCACCAGACCGCGCTTCGATGGCGGGAAACGCGGTTGGTCGCAGCCCACCGGTCGCTGCGCTGGAGGTCATCAACCCTCCCGCGCCACTGGCGACCCGATCTTCCCCGAGAGCGGCTGTTCCTGCGATCGTCGCGGCCCCCTCGCCTGCTCCGCCGATGGTGTCCGCTCCGATGGCGCCTGCGCTATCTTCACGAACGGAGGAAAGCGCGCAAAGCGACGCGCTGGCCGATGTCGCACCACCGCCCCCTCCCCCCCCGCCGCCGCCTCCCCCTCCGCCGCCGCCCCCTCCTCCGCCGGCCCCGAACGAGGTGATGGCTGCGTCGCCCGCCCCGGCCATCGCTTCGGCGCGCGTTGCGACGCCCGATAACGACATCGTCGTCACGGGATCACGGGTCCGTTCCCAGCAACCGCTCCGGCGCGGCGACTGGAATGCGTGCACGATCGACGATCCGAAACAGGATCTCTCGGCCTGCCGAAAGCAGGTCGATCCAGCCGCACCCGGCGTCAGGGGGCGTGCGGCGGCCCACCTCGCCGATGGGCTGGCGCTGGCATGGCAGGCCGAATTGACGGGCGCGATCGCCGAGTTCGACCGCGCGATCGCGCTCGCGCCCCGCGACGCTCCGGCTCGCCTCAACCGCGCTTTGGCCTATCGGCGCAGCGGTGATCTGAACCTTGCCCTCTTAGATCTCGATGAAGCGGTGCGCCTCGCTCCGAACACCGCGCGCTATCGCTATCATCGCAGTATTTCGCTGCGTCAAAAGGGCGATACGCGCAAAGCCGAGGCCGACGAACGACGCGCGATCGAACTCGATTCCCGCTACGAAACTGTCATCCGCTAAATGGCTCGACGAAACGCGGCTGGAAATATCCGACGTGCCCGGCCGGGCGCATCTCGGCTTTCGGACACGCCGTCTTTCCTGTCGCGCGCCTTTGAACGGAAGTTTTTGATCTCACCTTGGCCTGACCTTTCAAGCTTTGGTGTTCTGGCAATCGACAGGCGTTTGGGGCTGGGCTAGACCGGTTCGATGTCCGACGTCAGCACCACGCCGCTTCTCGATACCGTATCGATGCCTTCCGATCTTCGNGGCAATCGACAGGCGTTTGGGGCTGGGCTAGACCGGTTCGATGTCCGACGTCAGCACCACGCCGCTTCTCGATACCGTATCGATGCCTTCCGATCTTCGTAAGCTGGAGGTTGGCCAGTTACGCCAGCTGGCGGACGAGTTGCGGGTGGAGACGATCTCGGCGGTGGGGACGACGGGGGGACATCTYGGTTCGGGGCTGGGGGTGGTCGAGCTGACCGTGGCGATCCATTACGTGTTCGAYACGCCGCGCGACAAGCTGGTGTGGGACGTCGGGCACCAATGCTATCCGCACAAGATCCTGACCGGTCGTCGCGAKCGCATCCGCACGCTGCGCATGGGCGGGGGGCTGAGCGGCTTCACCAAGCGCAGCGAGAGCGAGTACGATCCGTTCGGCGCGGCGCATTCGTCGACCTCGATCTCGGCGGCGTTGGGCTTCGGGGTCGCCAACAAGCTGTCGGACCGCCCGGGCAAGGGCATCGCGGTGATCGGCGACGGCGCGATGTCGGCGGGCATGGCGTACGAGGCGATGAACAACGCGCAAGGCGCCGGCAACCGGCTGGTCGTGATCCTGAACGACAACGACATGTCGATCGCGCCGCCGGTCGGGGGCTTGAGCGCGTATCTCGCGCGGATGGTCTCCTCCAGCGAATATCTCGGCCTGCGGAGCTTCGCCAAGAAGGTGACGCGCAAGCTCTCCAAGCGGGTCCACGACGCGGCCGGCAAGGCGGAGGAATATGCGCGGGGGCTGGCGACCGGCGGCACGCTGTTCGAGGAACTGGGCTTCTATTATGTCGGGCCGATCGACGGGCACAATCTCGATCACCTGATCCCGGTGCTCGAGAATGTCCGCGATGCCGAGGACGGGCCGATCCTGGTCCATGTCGTGACCAAGAAGGGCAAGGGCTACGCACCGGCCGAGGCGGCGGCGGACAAATATCACGGCGTGCAGAAGTTCGACGTGATCACCGGCGCGCAGGCGAAGGCCCCGCCGGGACCGCCGCAATACCAGAACGTGTTCGGCGCGCAGCTGGTCAAGGAAGCGGCGAGCGACGACCGGATCGTCGCGATCACCGCCGCGATGCCCTCGGGCACC